>JAHHGR010000001.1 GCA_019359725.1 Aphanocapsa lilacina HA4352-LM1
ACGCTCTAGTAGGGTAAGCTGGCTGAAGCTCATAGGGGTTCCTGGTTGTCGTAGTAAACGTCAGGATACCTCTATGAGTCCCTCAGCGGAAGGCTCTCAAGCGTTGCACTTCATTTTTGAATCGGCGGTTTAACTTGCGCACCACGGCAATCTTCGTCGGTATGCTCTCAGTTACACTTGCTCTGCTCTGGCCTGTTTACAAATCGCTCTTGACTGCTCGGCGCTAGCTTTGTCCTCTCATACTCTCTTGCTTGAGTGCGACAAATCAGTTTGCCCTCAGTGGAATCTTCAGCAACTGCGCGAGGGTGGAAGCGACAGCCGCAGCAAATTGAGGGCGGTCCTCGTAGGCGGGCAGGCGATTGACTTTGCCGCCGGGGGTGCGCTCCAAGCCGTAGTTGCTGTTGAGGCGCAGGTGTTCTCCCCAGTCGAGTACCTCGATGAGTGTGTTTGCAGGCAAATCGCCCACAACCCGAAATACGTAGTTAAAAGTGTTCTGGCGGGCGGCGGCGACGGTGGAAGGTTCTTCGTAGCAGGCTTTGAGCTTCAAGCCCACCTGCTCGACGAGGGTCGTGTCGTGCCACTCGTACAGCAGCCGCGTGTCGAGGGTGAGGGCGAAATAAAATTCTTCGACAGAGACAAAATCCAGCTGCATCCGGGGCCTTTGGGGCTTGGTCTTCAGTAGTTGAGACTAACAGCCCTTGCCTCGCCGCGACAATCGCGTCCACAATGAACACTGGGTCACCAAACCACCAAATCGCCATGCCGGAAGAGAATCAGGCGCCGCCGCCCGCCGAGGCCGCCGCCACCCCGACTCCCGAAAGCCCCACCGACACCAAGGCGGCGGATGCCACCCCGGCCCCTGATGGGGAAGCGCCCGCCTCTAAGCCGCGCCCGCCGCGCCCCCGGCCCGCCGCTGCGAGTGCAGAAGGTGTTGCCGCCGAAGCTCCAGCACCCGCCGAGGGCGGTGAGGTTCCAGCCCGGCCCGCCCGACCCAAACCCGGCGACGCCCCGACCAAACCGCTGCCGCAGTACATCCAGGAAGATATCCTGCCGCTACTCGAAAAGCGTATGAAGGCAGAAGGGGCGGCCGATGTCGCACTCGCCGCCGGGGAGGCCGACTTTACCGCCACTTGGGATAACGGCAACAAGACATTTAGCATCTATTTCGACGAGGGCAACCTCGAAGGCCGCAAGACGATCGCCTACAACGAGGTCAAGTCCCCCGGCCGGGTGCTGCAGATGTTCATGCCCCCCGAGCGCGGCTTCAAAGGCGTCGATGCCAAGCAAATCGTCGTGATGATCCTGCAGCAATTTACGACAACGCTTACATGGATTAAAAAGCAACCGGCTGCAACCGGTGCGAAAAAACCCGGAAAGTGACCAGCGCGGCCAATAGTGAAGTGGACCCGGGTTTTTGGACAACTCGATAGGCAATGCCTCTGCTCCCTAAACTGGTGATCACGACGGCACACTCAAGAGCAGGCATACCTTAATCGATGCCTCAAAACTGTCCAAGCCTATGGGTCCACCTCAACCTGGCTTGGTGGCCGACGGCGTAAAACTTAGGGCATAGACCGACCGGCGCTACTGGCGGAAGACGCTACGATAAATCTCTGGGAACGCCGGAGAGAAGCATGGCCGAGGAAGATTTGCGCCGCACGCGCCTGGAGAAGGCCGAGCAGTGGCGCGTCCACAACCAAAATCCCTACCCGTACCGCTACGAGCGCACGCACATGGCAGGGGATTTGCAGACGAAATATCAAAATCTCGAAAACGGTCAGCAAGTCGAAGATGCCGTCTCGGTGGCGGGCCGCATCGTCGCCCGGCGCGTGTTGGGCAGCGTCGCCTTTTTTGGCCTGCAGGACGATTCGGGCACCATCCAGCTTTATTTCGACAAGAAGCGCATCCGCGAGAGCATGGGGGCCGACGCCTTCAAGTGGCTCGACAAGCTCACCGACACGGGCGATTTTATCGGGGCGCACGGCACGATTCGCCGCACCGAGCGCGGCGAACTGTCGGTCTACGTCCACGAGTATGAGCTGTTGTGCAAGTCGATTTTGCCTTTGCCCTCCGAGTACTATGGCCTCGCCGACGTCCAGAAGCGCTACCGCCAGCGCTACCTGGACCTGATTGCCAACCCCGGCGTGCGCGAGACTTTTCGCAAGCGCGCCCTCGTCGTGCGCGAAATTCGCCGCTTTCTCGATGAGCGGGGCTTTCTGGAAATCGAGACGCCGGTCCTGCAGACCGAGGCGGGCGGTGCGGCGGCCCGTCCCTTCACCACCCACCACAACGCCCTCGGTCTCGATATGTTCCTACGCATCGCCACCGAATTGCACCTGAAGCGGCTGGTGGTGGGCGGGTTTGAAAAAGTCTACGAACTGGGGCGAATCTTTCGCAACGAAGGCATCTCGACGCGCCACAACCCCGAATTTACAACGGTCGAAATCTACGAAGCCTACAGCGATTATTTCGACATCATGAACCTGGTCGAAACGCTGCTGCGCGCGGTGGCCCAAAAAGTGCTCGGCGCCACCGCGCTGGTCTGCGAGGGCAACACCATCGACCTAGGCGCGCCGTTTCGGCGGATCACCATGTTCGATCTGGTCGCGGAGATGACCGGGGTAGCCCTGGCCGGGTTGCGCGACGCCGAGAAGGCGGCCCGCCTTGCCGAAGAAGTCGGTGTCGAGGTACCCGCGGGGGCCTCGGTCGGCCAGATTCTCTACCAGCTGTTCGAAGAAAAGTGCGAGACGCAGCTCACCCAGCCCACCTTCGTGCTCGACTATCCGGTCGAAATTTCGCCCCTTGCCAAGGCCCACCGCTCGGTGCCGGACATGGTCGAGCGCTTCGAGCTGTATATCAATGGCCGCGAGACCGCCGACGGTTTTTCAGAACTCAATGACCCAGTCGACCAGCGCGCCCGCCTGGAGACCCAGGCCAGCGCGAAGGCGGCGGGAGATCTAGAGGCGCACCCCTTCGACGAGGATTTTGTGACCGCCATCGAACACGGCTTGCCTCCCACCGGCGGGGTCGGCATCGGTATCGATCGGCTGGTGATGCTGCTCACCGACAGCCCGAGCATCCGCGATGTGATCGCCTTTCCGACCCTCAGGCCGGAGGCGGTGGAGTAGCCCTCAGGGGCTGAGCTTGCGCGGGGTGCCTCCGGTATCGGCGGCAAGACCCTGGGAAAGGCGCTCGACAATGGCGCTGGTGGCCTGCATCAGGGCCGCACCGTTGTCCTTGAGGCCGGTAGGCAGCGTGCGCACCTGGATGTCCTTCCAGAGGCGCCGCCCCTGCTGGTCGATCAGTTCGAACTGCAGGACCACCTCGGCGGCGGCCCCCTGGCTGAGACCCAAGAATCCGCCGCTCACGTAGGTGCTGCTGCGCACCAGGCCGAGCATGACCGCGTCCACCCCGAGGGTGCGCGCGAGCAACTTCGGGTCGCTGGTGAGCAACTGGGCAGGTTCGATTCCCAGTTCGGCGAGGCGGGCAAAAGAGGCGTCCGGGTCGCTCACCTCCCAACCCAAGTTGGTTAGTTTTTCGGCGAGCACCTGCCCGAGGCTCTCCGCCCGGTTGGCCTTTTCGTTATAAAGTGCCGAGTCCGGCCCCAACAGGGCGATCCGGTGGATGGACGCGAGCGATTCGTGGCGGGCGATGGGCGGCAGGTCGGCGCCGGGCTTGCCGTTTTCGGCCAGGGCGCCCTTAGAAAACTGGTTGGCCACGTCCTGGGCGGTAATCACCAGGGCATTGCCCAGCATGGTGCTGTCGACTTTGCCGCTCAAAAACGGGTCGTCGCGGTTGGAGACTTCCGCCTTCCAGGTCGAACGGCCGTCGCGGTCAAAAGCCTCCGCCCGGGCAACGACCGTGGGCGACTGCAACTGCGAGAGCACGAAGGGCACGTAGGGATTCCACAACCCCGCCAACCGCTCGAGGGTGCGATCGGGCATCCCGACGCGCAGCGGCTCGCCCACCAGCACATAATCGGCACCGAGCAGCGAGGCGACCTGGCGCACCGCCTCCGGGTCGCCTGTGCGCAACTGATCGGGACTGAGGGCGAGGGTGTCGAGGACCGTATTAATCTGCAGCGGCGGCACAATCTCAAAGCGGCGGGTGCGCAGCAGACTGCCCGCCACCACCTCCGACACGTTCGGGAAGCGGCCCCCGGCGCGGGCCTGGCCGGTCTCGAAGCCGACGACGGCCACCTTCGGCAGCGCGGCCGTGGGCGGCAGCGCGGCGGCGTTCACCGGCAGCAACAGGCGGCTCGCCCCGGCCGGTCCGTCGAACTTGCCAATTTGCGGCAACTCCGCAGCCACGGTGTCCCAGCGGCGCAGGTGGGTATTCTGACCCGCAAGCCCTCCGTGGAGCGTCCACAGCTGCAGCGAGTCGGGGGGCATGAACACGTCGCGCGGTGGGGCAGCGAGGATTCGTTTGCGCACCGCCTTGCCCTTGAACGGATCCCACAGGAGCAGCCCCCGGTCGTAGAGGATCCACAGGTGGCGGTTGTCGGCGGCGGGCAGCACCCGCGCGATGCGGGCATTTTTTTCCAGTTCGCCGCCCACGCGCAGGCGGCGGATGGCGGCGTTGGAGCGGGTATTGACGACGATGACGCTCCGGTCGGCGGCAATCAGGTAGAGCAGATTGCCGTCGGTGCTCAAGCTCATCTGCGTCTGGCGCGGATCGAAGGCCACCGGCAGCGCCGCACCGCGCTCGCCGGAAAGCGGGTTGATGGGATAGATCCGCCCGGCCGGCTCCGGCAGCAACTCCACCGCCGCGACGTACAACCGCAACCCGTCGCCCGCTACCGCCAGATCCGCAAGCCGCCCTACCCCTGCGAAGGTCGAGAGCACGGCGAACTGGCGGGTTTTCGGCTCGAAGCGGTAGATAATCGTGTGCGATTCCGGATCTTGTACCCCCAGATAGGCAAGCCCCGTGCGCTGCTCGTAGTCGAGGCCAAACAGGCGCCACTGCGCGGCGGCGGCGCGCTGCAGCACCGGCAGTTTCTCCCTGGGCAGGCCATCGTCTTTTTTGGGCCGGTTCGCCCGTTCGTCCGGCACCACCGCCTCCGGCAGCGGCACGGTGGCGACCAGTTTGCCGGTGGTGCCGTCCAGGACGCTGAGGGTGCTGTGGCCGGCCACCAGCAACTGCCCTTCGCGGGTGCGCACGGCGTTGTGGTAGACGTCCGCCACCGGCACCGCCAGTTGTCCGAGAACCTTGCCGGTCTCAAGATCTACTTGGTGGACCTGCTGGGCGGCGGGGTCGATCAAAAAACCGCCGGAATCGGCGGCGGGGACGGTCCCGGCTGTGCCCAACCAGGTGGCGAGCAGGACGGGGATCAAGCAGGAAATGCGTGAAATGTTCATGGCGCCGAGAGGGGCTCGCGGGAGTCGGTGGGGGCCGGTGTGGCCGCTGAAGTAGAACAGGCGTGCTTGCGGACGGTGTCGAGCACCTGCTGAATCTGGCTGTCGCTGGCCGAGCGGTCGGTGCGGCCGTCGGCCTCGATGTGATCGTTTTGCAGCAGGGCGCGCGCGGCGTAGTTCCCGGTGACGCCCAGGGGCGGGCGGGTGGCCAGGAAGCGGCGGGTGCCCGGAAAAAGCACGTTGCCCTGCTCCTCGGACAGTTCCAAATTGAGCAGTCGGCCAAGCTGGAACAGCGTCTGCAAAGTCACCACCTCCGGGTGCCACCAGCGAAAGCCGCTGGCAAAAAGCCCCGATCGCAGTTCGCGAATCGGCACGCGCACGGTCACCTGGCGACTTTGGGGATCGACGAAGTAGTTGCTGTACTCGGGGTAGTCCTCGTAGGCTTCGACGCGCACATGGGCCTGATCGGGATTGTCCACCAGCACGAAGGCGTCGATGGGCTCCCCGCCGGTTGTCCGGCGCAGGCGCTGGTTCCAGCGCAAGGCCCCCTGCCGCAGGCCGCTAATCGTGGTGGCAGGCACCGGCTCGGGACTGTCCTTCATCGCGGTGCTCACGTAGATTTTGAGCGGAAAGCAGTCCGCCTCAAACGAACTGGCCCGGCTGAGGATCATAAATTCGACCTCGCCGGGGGGCAGCGGGACGACCGTGCGGCCAATTGCTTCCTCCAGGCTGCGGAGGGTGCGCTCGCGCTCGTCGCCGCTGAGCCCTTCGAGGGTGATTTGCGGCTTGACCAGCGCACCGCTCAGCAGCACCGTGGCCTGCACGCGGGCGGTGATATCCTGATAAATCTTTGCGGGCAACCGCCAGTTTTCGACCACTGCGTCGCGCGCTTTCTGGCCTGTCGCCGCGTCGCGCTCGACGCGCAGATTCACCTCCGGGGGCGTCTGCTGGGCGCGGGCGATCCCGCTGCTGCCCGCCCAGCCCGCCAGGACCACCGACACAAAAAATGCTGGGTTCATCTTTTTTGCTCCTCGCGGAGAGCCGGGATCGCTGGCGCCACTTTATCAACTTCTGGCCGCTTGTAAAGGACTTACAGCAGACAGCCCCCGGCACTCGTTGCCGGGGGCTGTCGGGAGGCCCTTAACCGCCAATCTCGAAGCGCCCGCCGACCCGGAAGGTCGTCCCCTCCGCCGTACTTGGCCAGGTAGCGCGAAAACCCGTGCTTCCGGCTTCGTAGGAGAGCGTCAGCTTGGGCGGCCCCTTCGGGGTCTCGGTGATCAAGTTGATGACGCTGCCCACCGCGCCGGAGCCGTAGCGCAGCGTCGCTCCGCCGGTGACCACTTCAATGCGTTCGAGATCCGCCACCTGGAAGCCGGAGCGGGGTTGTTTTTTATGGTGATGTTCGCTGCTGAAAGTCTAAGGAGCGGCAGAAGAAGCCTTGGGGCCGATCTGCTTGACCACGGCGGTAGCGCCGGCGATAGGGTCGCTGGGCATCGGTTCGGAGCGGCCCCCCAAACAGTCGGCCAGGAACTTCTCGGCGCGGGCGTTGAAGTCGATGCGGTTTTCGGGTCGGGCGAAACCGTGGCCCTCGTCGGGGTAGACCACGTAAGTGACCTGCCCGCCGTTTTTCTCGATCGCCTCGACGATCTGCTCCGATTCGGCCTGTTTGACGCGCGGGTCGTTGGCACCCTGGCCAATCAACAGCGGCCTGCGGATTTGATCGGCTTTAAAGAGCGGCGAAGCGTTTTTGATCAACTCCGCGTCCCTGGGATCGTCGACATTGCCAACGCGCAGGTCCAACTCGGAGCGAAACGTCTTCCAGTAAGGCGGGATCGAATTGATGAGGGTCTTGATATTGGAAGGACCGACGATATCGACGCCGCAGGCGAAGACTTCCGGGGTAAAAGCCAGACCTGCTAGGGCGGCATAGCCGCCGTAGGAGCCGCCGTAGATCGCCACTTTTTTGGGGTCGGCGAGCCCCAGGGTACCGGCTGCCCAGTTGACCGCGTCGATCAGATCCTCGTGCATCTTGAGGCCCCACTGGCGGTTGCCGGCGTTGAGGAAGTTCTTGCCGTAGCCGGTGGAGCCGCGGAAGTTGACCTGCAGCACGGCATAGCCCCGGTTGGCGAACCACTGCGCGTAAGGGTCGTACCCCCAGTCGTCACGGCTCCAGGGACCGCCGTGGACGAACAGCACCATCGGCAATTTGCGCGCCGGCACGCCGACCGGAGTTGTGAGATAGGCGTTCAGTTTGAGGCCGTCGCGGGCGGTGATGGTCACCGGCTCCATCTTGGCCAGCGGCAATCCTTCGAGTTTGGGCTGCTGCACGAGCAGCAACGCCGCTTTTTTGGTCCTGCGGTTCCAGGTGTAGTAGCGCACCGAGCCCCGATCGGAGGTGAAGGCCACCAGCCACGTACTGTCGTCGGCGTTGCGGTTGACGACGGCGAAGTCGCCGTCGAAAACTTTTTCGAGGGCAGCAAAATCGGCCTCGACCGACGGGGAAACTATCTTCCATTCGGTGCGGCCGGGGGCAAAGGAGACCGCCTGCACCAGGCGCGTCCTGGGCTGGATGAGCACGCTTTTGGCATCGACGCGCGCATCGGCGGCGAGCACCTTGTCGTTTTTTTTGTTGATGCCTTTGAGCACGACGCGGGCGGTGTCTGAACCCAGCGAGGAGCGCAAGACGGCGGATTGGCCGTCGGCGGTAAAATCGACAAATTCCAGAATCTCCGTCGGCCCGGCTTTGAGCCAGCTTTTCCAGGGAGCTTTGGCACTGTCGCGGATGCGAATTTCAGTGCCGCCATCCGGAGTCTTGACCTGGGCGGCGCGGACGGCCAGTTTGGCATCGGCGCCCCAACTCAACACATCGCCGGGGTTCTCGGTGTCAAGCTTCAACTCGCCGGTCTTTAGATCAAGGCGATAGATGTCAAAAAGCTGCGGATTGCGCTGGTTGAGCGAGATGAGCACCCCATCCGGGTAGGCGGGATCGATCGCTGCAATCCCGGCGCGCACTCCTTTAAACGGCGTAAAGTCGCGCACCTGAGCGGCGGGCAGTTCGACGCCATAGAGGTGAAAGTTCTCGTCGCCGTCGAGATCTTGCTGGTAGATGAGCGTGCGGTTGTTGTAGGCCCAGGTGAAAAAGCGGATGCCGCGCTTTTTGTCGGCGGTGACCACTTTGTCGTCGTTCTTGCCGACGGTCTTGACCCACACCTGCAGAACGTTGTTCGTGTCGGGGGCCAACCAAGCGAGGCGCTTGCCGTCGGGGGAGAGCTTGGGACTGGTGCGCTCGGGGTTGCCGAAGAGCACCTCGCGCGGGATAAGCGGCGGCAATTCGGCCATCGCCGGGACAGCAAGCAGAGTGCCGGCGGCGGCAAAACCGCTCACAGCCGCGCACAGAAGGGACAGACCCCGCAAATGTTTCATGGCCCCTGGAACCTCGACGACAAAAGTAATTTTGCCCCAGGGTACCAAAATTCAAGGGGCAATTCCCAGGACCGCGCACCGCAAGCGAATCGGAACGGTTGCAACTGTCTTCAGCTGCACAGCGGATCGTGCCGATTCTTCCTGGAAGTGCCCGCGCCTAAGCAAGGTGGCAAGGTCGTCCCCTAGTTGACATTGATTCTTGATAGGTTACGCTGCACGATAGCGCCCCCTCGAAGCGGGTCGGCGCGGGTGGAGGTTACTCGATGGGGAAAATGCCGGCCTGGAAGGGGTTGGGCTTCGCGTTGCTGGCCCTGCTGGCTGTGGTTTGTGCTGGTCGGGCGGCTGAGAAGCCTTCCGCATCCCGGATCGTAGCCCTGGGTGGATCGATCACCGAGATCGTCTACGCGCTCGATGCCGGTGCACAGCTGGTGGGCGTGGACACTTCGAGCACCTATCCTGCGGCGGCGGCCCGTTTGCCCCAGGTGGGCTATCAGCGCCAGGTGTCCGCCGAAGGGGTGCTTTCGCTCAAACCCACGCTGATTTTAGCGACTGAAGAAGCAGGCCCGCCCGCTGCCCTCGACCAGCTCAAAGCGGCGGGGGTCAAGCTTGCCGTCATCCCCAGCAGCGAGCACACCCCGGCGGGAGTGGAGGCGAAGATCCGGGCTGTTGCCAGGGCGGTGGACCGCACCGAGCGTGGGGGAGCGCTGGTTGCCGGATTGCGCAAAGACCTGGCTGCTGCCCGGGGTGAGATCGCCCGGCAGCGCGTCCGGCCCAGGGTGCTCTTTTTGTACGCACGAGGGGCAAACACGCTGATGGTGGCCGGACGGGATAATGCCGCCGATGCGATGCTCAACCTGGCGGGGGCGACTAATGCTGTGGACGGCTACGAAGGCTACAAGCCCCTCACCGCCGAAGCGGCGGTGGCGGCGGCTCCCGATGTCGTGCTGGTTCCCGCGGCGGGATTGGCGAGTGTCGGGGGCGTCGAGGGTCTGGCCCAACTGCCGGGCCTGGCGCTCACCCCTGCGCTCAAAAACAAGCGGGTGGTGGCGATGGACGATCTGTACTTGTTGGGCTTCGGGCCGCGCCTCGCTCAGGCCGTGCGCGATCTGAGCCGGCAGCTGAGATCCCCGGTGGGATCCAAGGTGTGAGCGAGGCCGATTTTCCGCTCACCGGCGACGGCCGCCGGGCATTGCGCACGGGTGCGACGCGCCTGGGCCTGGTTGGAGTGCTTGTCGCTCTGGTGCTCTTCGCTGTGGGCAACGGGGCAGTGGCTATCGCCCCCACCCAGGTGGCGGCGATCCTGGCAGGGCAAATCGGTGTGGCACTGCCCTGGGCGTTCGAACCGCAGCAGGAGGCGGTGCTGCTCGCCGTGCGGCTGCCGCGGGTGCTGCTCGGGGCGCTGGTAGGCGCGGCGCTGGCTGTGGCCGGGGCAGCGATGCAAGGCTTGTTTCGCAACCCCCTCGCCGATCCCGGGCTCATCGGCGTCTCAAGCGGTGCGGCGCTCGCGGCGGTGGGAGCGATCGTCCTGGGAACCGGGAGCCTTGCGGGGCCGTTTACCCTGCCGGTTGCCGCCTTTGTGGGGGGACTGGTCACGACACTGCTGGTCTATCGTCTTTCGAGCGCAGAGGGGCGCACCAGCGTGGCCACGATGTTGCTGGCCGGGATTGCCGTCAACGCGCTGGCGGGGGCGGGTACGGGGCTTTTGACCTTTGTCGCCACCGACGCCCAACTGCGCAGTATCACTTTCTGGAGCCTGGGCAGCCTCGGGGGTGCCACGTGGAACGCACTGGCGGGGGTGGCCCCGCCGCTGCTCGCGGCCATGGTGCTGCTGCCCACCCTCGCCCGGCCTCTCAACGCCTTTTTGCTCGGCGAAGCGGAGGCGGGCCATCTGGGGATCGACAGCGAGCGGGTGAAGGCGGCGGCGATCGTGCTTACGGCCCTCGCGGTCGGCGCGGCCGTCTCGGTCTCGGGAATCATCGGCTTTGTGGGTCTGGCCGTGCCACACCTGTTGAGACTCTTGTCAGGACCGGACCACCGTCATCTGCTCATCGACGCGAGCTTACTGGGGGCGTCGCTGCTCATCGGAGCGGACTGGCTGTGCCGGACCGTCGTCGCCCCGGCGGAGTTGCCCATCGGCATTCTCACCGCCGCTCTCGGGGCGCCCTTCTTTCTGTGGCTGCTGCTGCGGGATCGCTCGCAGGGATGGGGCTGATGCTCAAAGCTGAGGGAGTCGGTGTGCACCTTGGAGGACGGTGGCTGCTGGAGCAGGTGAGCCTGGAAGCGATTCCTGGCGAGGTGATCGCTATCATCGGCCCCAACGGCGCCGGCAAATCGACGTTGCTCAAGACCCTCGCGGGTGAAATCCGGCCCACGCGGGGCAGCGTCTCCATGGCGGGCAAACCCCTGGCGGATTGGCCCGCCCGCGAGCGGGCTTGCGTGCGCGCCGTCCTGCCCCAGAGTTCGACCCTGGCCTTTGCCTTTCGCGCCTTCGAGGTGGTGCTGATGGGCCGCACGCCCCACAGCCGCGGCCTCGAAGGGGAGCGCGACCGGCACATCGCCCGTGAGGCGATGGCGGCGGCCGGGGTCGCTCACTTGACCGAACGGCTTTACCCGACGCTCTCGGGAGGAGAAAGGCAACGGGTGCAACTGGCCCGCGTCCTGGCGCAGATCTGGGAAGCACCCCCCGATTCGCCCCGCTACCTGCTACTCGACGAACCGACCGCAAGCCTCGATCTCACCCACCAGCACGGCACTCTGGTTGTGGCGCGGGGCTTTGCCCGCCAAGGAGCGGCCGTCATAACCGTCCTCCATGATCTCAACCTGGCGGCCCAATACGCGGATCGCCTTGCGCTGCTGAAAGACGGAAAATTGCTCGTAGTCGGCCCACCCGACATCGTCCTCACCGCGGAATGGATCGAGACGGGTTTCGGCTTGCAGACACTGGTCTTGCGCCACCCCCGGTTGGGATGTCCGCTGGTGATTGCGCTCGGGACCGCTTCAGTCTTGCAGCCAGGCGAACAACTCGCCCACGGTGAGTGAGAATTGCTCGGCAAATGCGGGCACAGGCAAACGCACTTCAGGCTCTTCGAACGCCTCCGGCAGTTGACCCGGCCGGTAAACAAACACCGTTTGCTCGTCGGGATCGATGAGCCAGCCCATCTGGGTACCGTGTTTGAGGCAGTGAAGAATGTTTTTTACCACTCGGGTTTGGCTTTGATCGGGCGAGAGGATCTCGACAGTCCAATCCGGGGCCATCCAGAAGATGTTGGCAACCGCGCCTCGTTCGTCGCGGGCAATTCGCTCCCAAACGAACACAGAGATATCCGGCACAGTGGACCGTCCACCGAAAGTACATCGCAGTTCAGAGAAAGCCCGTGCGATGCGCCTGGATCTGAGAACCCCACTTACCGCAGCCGCGAGTTCAGTCTGGATAGCACTGTGTTTACCTTGTGGCATCGGTTTTTGCAGGACTCGGCCGTCGATATATTCACTAGCAGGTTCGGTTTCCGGCAACTGCAGAAACTCCTCCAGCGTCAACAGGCGAGACGGTAGGCGAACCATGGAAGACCCCTCCTGGACATAGGTTCCAGGAACTTGCCGCTATTCTAACGAGCATCTGCGGCGCTCCCGCCGCAACCAATCGCCCAGCGCAGCCTCCAGCATCGGCCCGTAGGCCGGCAAAGCAGCGACAGCCACTATCCAGTCTCCCGGTTCAAGCGGCAGCGACGATTCCGCTTCGATCACCTGCTGTTGGCGCAACACACATAACACCCGGCAGGTGAGAGGTAAAGGCAGAGTCTGCCAATCTGCAGCGCAAACAGGATGGAGAACCGAGACGCGCACCAGTGCCGGAGCCGGCTGCCGCAGGTTCAGCTCTCGCCGCAGGCTGTCAAAATCAGCGGTGGCATACATTTCAAGGGATTTCATTGCCGAATTCCGTCGAGGGCGAGATTGAGGGCCAGCACGTTGACGCGTGGCTCGCCGAAGATGCCGAGGAAGCGGCCCTCCGTGTACTGCGACACGAGCTTTCGAACCTGCTCGGGAGCAAGGTTGCGGGCTCTGGAGACCCGTGCAATCTGCACGGCCGCCCCGGCCGGGGTAATGTGCGGATCGAGACCGGAAGCGGGAGTGGTCACCAGATCGATGGTTGGTTTGGTGCCGTTTTGGGCCTCAAACGCTGCGGCATCGGCCTTGACCCGCTCGATGAGGACTTTGTTGGTGGGAGCGAGTAGGCTCGCACCGCTCGCCTCCGCTTTGTAGTCGATACTGCTGGGCCGACCGTGGAAGTAGCGCACGGAAGTGAACTTCTGGCCGATAAGCGACGAGCCGATCACCTGATTCTGGGCGTTGCGCACCAGCGACCCGTTGGCCTGATCGGGAAAGGCCACCTGGGCGAAGCCCGTGAAGATGAGCGGGTAGGCCAGGCCGCAGGCGATCCAGAAGAAGATGGCCATGCGGGCGGCGGTGCCGATTTCTTTGAACGTGGACATGGTGAAGGCTCCTGGTTAGGCGAGGCCGACGGCGGTGACGACGATATCGATGAGCTTGATGCCCACAAACGGCACCACCAGGCCCCCCAATCCGTAGATAAGGATATTGCGGGTCAGCAACCGGTCGGCGCTCAAGGGGCGAAATTCGACCCCCCGCAGCGCCAGCGGGATGAGGGCAGGGATGATCAGGGCATTGAAGATGAGCGCCGAGAGGATGGCCGACTGGGGACTGGTGAGGGCCATGATGTTGAGCGCACCGATCCCGGCGGCGGCGAACATCGCCGGGATGAGGGCGAAGTACTTCGAGACGTCGTTGGCGATGCTGAAGGTGGTCAGCGCGCCGCGGGTGATGAGCAGTTGCTTGCCGATGGTGACTACGTCGATGAGTTTGGTCGGGTCCGAGTCGAGGTCGACCATGTTGGCGGCTTCCTTGGCGGCCTGGGTGCCGGAGTTCATGGCAACGCCCACGTCCGCCTGCGCCAGAGCCGGTGCGTCGTTGGTGCCGTCGCCGGTCATCGCCACCAACTTGCCCTGCTCCTGGCTCTCGCGGATGACCCGGATTTTGTCCTCGGGGGTGGCTTCGGCAATAAAGTCGTCCACCCCCGCCTCACCGGCAATCACCGAGGCGGTGATCCGGTTGTCGCCGGTGAGCATGATCGTCCGGATGCCCATGCGCCGCAATTCCTCGAAGCGCTCGCGGATACCGGGCTTGACGATGTCCTTGAGGTAGATGATCCCAAAAATCTCGGTGCCGTCGCTCACCGCAAGCGGTGTGCCCCCAAGGCGCGAGACCCGTTCAACCGCACCGTCGAGCTCTGCAGAACCCGCCGCACCGCCTTGCGCCTGGACGTAGCGCTTGACGGCATCGACGGCGCCTTTGCGCACGCGGCGGCCGTCGCCAAAATCGGTACCGCTCATGCGCGTCTGGGCGGTGAATTCGATCCCGGCGGCCCCCTGCGGATCGTAGCCGCCCGCCGCCCCCTGGGCCGTGGCAAGCTTGATCACCGACTTGCCCTCCGGGGTGGTGTCGAAGATCGAAGCGGCCCAGGCCGCCTGCGCCAAACGCCCGAGGCTGTGGCCGCCCACGGGGATGAACTCGTCCGCCAGCCGGTTGCCCAGGGTGATCGTACCGGTCTTGTCGAGGATGAGCGTGCCCACGTCGCCCGCTGCCTCCACCGCCTTGCCGCTGGTGGCGATCACGTTGAACTGGGCCACCCGGTCCATGCCGGCGATGCCGATGGCCGAGAGCAGTCCGCCGATCGTGGTGGGGATGAGCGCCACCAGCAGACCGACCAGGGCTGCGATGCTCACCGGGGCGCCGACGAAGTTCGCCATCGGCGGGATGGTAGCCACCACGATGAGAAAAATGAGCGTGAGCACCGCCAGCAGCACGGTGAGGGCGATCTCGTTGGGGGTCTTCTGACGGCGGGCCCCCTCCACCAGCGCGATCATCCGGTCGATGAACGCTTCGCCCGGGTTGGAGCTGACCCGCACCAGCAGTGCGTCGGAGAGGATGCGGGTGCCGCCGGTGACGGTGCTCGCCACGTCCGAACCGGGCTCTTTGATCACCGGGGCCGATTCGCCGGTGATCGCCGATTCGTCCACCGAGGCCACCCCTTCGAGCACTTCGCCGTCGGCCGCAATCAGATCGCCCGCCACCACCTGGATGACGTCCCCTTTGCGCAGTTGGGTGGAAAAGACCTCCTCGGTGCGGCCGTCGGGGAGCACCCGCCGGGCGGAGGTGTCCTGGCGGGTGCGGCGCAGGGCGTCGGCCTGGGCCTTGCCGCGGCCCTCGGCCACCGCCTCGGCGAAGTTGCCGAACAACACCGTCAAAAACAAGATGGCGGTGATCAGCCCATTGAGCAATCGGGTGCTGTCCGGCAGATCGCCGAACAGGTCCGGGTTGACGGTGAGAGCCAAGGTGATCACCGTGCCCACCAGCACCACGAACATCACCGGGTTCTTGTAGAGCGTCAGAGGATTGAGTTTGACGAACGCCTCGGCAATCGCCCGGCTGTACAGCCCTGACTGGTCCACCTTGCGCCGCTTGAGATCCGAGCGGACGGCGGCGTCGACCGGACGGACAGGTTTGTTGCGCACTTGCATGAGAGGCTCCTAAAAGGTCTTACCGGCGAGGTTGGCAAAGTACTCGGCAATCGGACCCAGCGCAAAGGCCGGAAAAAAGGTCAGCGCCCCCAGAATCACGATCGTGCCCGCGGTCACCGTGCCGAACAGCACCGTGTCGGTGCGCAGGGTGCCGGGGGTTTCCGGCACGGGCACCTTGCGCTGCAGACCGCCCGCGAGGGCCAACAGGGCGACGATGGGCAAGTAGCGGCCCGCCAACAGCACCACCGAAGCGCTGAGGTTCCACCAGGGGGTATTGTCCCCCAGCCCCTCGAAGCCGGAACCGTTGTTGGCCGCCGCACTCGCGTACTCGTAGAGCACCTGCGACAACCCGTGATAGAGCGGGTTGGAGTTGGCCGCGATCCCCGGGATACCCACCGCCAGCGCGGTCGGTATCAGAATGATGATCGGGTGGACCAGGAAGATGATGCTGGCCAGGGCCACCTCCCGCTGCTCGATTTTGCGGCCGAAAATCTCGGGGGTGCGGCCCACCATCAAACCGGTGAGAAACACCGCAATGATCAAAAACACCAGGATGTAGGCAATGCCGGTGCCCTGCCCGCCCCAGATGACCTGCAGGCACATGTTGAACAGCGCCACTCCCCCGGCCAGGGGCGTCAGCGAATCGTGCATGGCGTTGACGGCGCCCGTCATGGTGGAGGTGGTAGCGGTGGCGTACAGCGCCGACTGCGCCCAGCCGAAGCGCACCTCCTGCCCTTCGAAGTTGGCATTGGCCGAGCCCAGCAGGGCGTTGACGGCGGGATTGCCGAAGTACTCGCTCACAGCGGCCGTACCCGTCAGGCCGGCAAACAACAAAAAGATCATACCGAACAGCACCCAGCCCTGCTTTGTATTGCCGGCCATCACCCCGAAGGTATAAATCAACGACGTGGGCACCGCCAGCAACAGCAAAATCTCAAGCAAGTTGGTCAGCGGGTTCGGGTTCTCATAGGGGTGGGCGGAGTTGATGCCGTAGGAGCCGCCGCCGTTTTCACCCAGTTCCTTGATGCTCTCCATCGAGGCGAACGGCCCGGTGAGCAGCTTCTGGGTCGTCACCGTCTCCGTCTTGCCGTCGGTGGTCGTTTGGTACGGCTCGACAAGCCCGGCCTCGGCGATCCCGGAAAGACTCTGAGGTACCCCCTGCGACAACAGCACCACCGCAAAGACGCCCGCAACGGGCATCAACACCCGCGAAATAGAACGGGTGAGATCGACGTAGAAGTTGCCCAGGGGCCTACCCAGCACACCCCGAATAAAAGCGATGCCCACCGACAAACCCGTGGCTGCCGAGGTGAACATCAGATATTGAAAGCAGACCATCTGGGCGAAGTGACTGGCGCCGGTCTCGCCCGAGTAGTGCTGCTGGTTGGTGTTGGTCAAAAAAGAGATGGCCGTGTGCAGCGCCAGATCCCAGGACATGCCGGGAATATTGTTCGGATTGAGCGGCAGGCTGCCCTGGAACAGCAGCACGGCAAAGACCGGCACGAACATGGCGATGTTGCTGACAAGCACTGCCCGGGCGTACTCCCACCAATCCATCTGCCGCTCGGGTTCCACGCCGCCCAACCGGAACACCAACCCCTCCAGCGGAACGAACACGGCGTCCAGCCAGGTAGACTGACCCTGAAAGACACGGGCCATGTAGGCACCAAAAAAGGGCACGATAGCCACCATCAGGACCAGCGTCGCCCCAATTTGCAATAGACCTTCGCTCATCGAAACATTCCTCGGTTAGAACCACTCGGGCTTGACCATGACCAGCAGCAAATACGCCGCCAATCCCAGGGTTATCAGCAGCAGCAGGATCAAAGGTCCACTCATGTTGACTCGCTCTTACGAACTATTCTTTGGGGTTGTTCACTATCCAGTACAGGTAGCCGAGCCATAACGCAAGGGCGCCGCAGACAGCATAAGGCTGTTCCATCAGAGGTCTCTCCACGATTGCTCTCGATGCCTGGACACTTCTATTGACGCCCAAGCGCAATGCACAGGCAAGGGATTAGTCGACAGTTTGGACTACCGATACATGCAGTTAAACAGGTGGTATATAACGAACGATATAGGCCCGCTTGGCAGAGTTAAAAACGTAAAATTTGATAAACTGTGGATGCGACTAATTTTGCCCGTCGGCTGTTGGCCCACCATGCCAAAGCGCGTTTTTCCCTTCAGACCGATCACGGCCTACATCGCTTCGATGTTCGCCTTCATCATGGTTCTCGAATTTACGACCGAACCGGAGTACATTTTTGGCTACCTTTACGTCGGACCGATCCTGCTTGCCAACTGGTTTTTGGACCGGCGCAGCACGGCATTCGTGACGGCGCTGAGCGTGGCGCTCACGCTGCTCAATCTGGTCTTTCCCCGGCAGGCGCTCGCGAGCAGCGTCGCGGTGGTCGACCGGTTGATCACCGTCGCCGCGCTGCTGACGGTGGCCTACTTGGGACTCCAGTACCGGCGGATCCAGGAGGAGGCGGCGCGCCAGAAGGCCGCCCTGCAGACCGAAGAGGAGCTTTCGCGCGCCCAGTCCGACTTTGTCGCAACCCTCACCCACGATCTCAAGACGCCGCTGCTGGGCGCCCAGCAGACGCTGCAATTTTTCGGCCAGGAACAGTTTGGGGCTATCACTCCCCAGCAACAGGGGGTGATCGAGACATTGCTCAAAAGCAACCACAAATTGCTGGCCCTGGTGGACACGCTGCTTGCCATCTACCGCAACCGCCTTTCAGGTCCGAAACTCGACCGGCAGGTGAGAAATATCGACGAGTTGTGCGCCGAGCAGATTGTGGAACTGCAGGATCTGGCCTTAAGCCGCCAGATTGAACTGGTCTACGAAGGAGCCGAAGGCGTGCACCTGGCGGTGGACGGTTTGCAACTGGGCCGGGTGGTGGCGAATCTGGTGGGCAACGCTATCAACCACACGCCGCGCGGGGGGCGGGTGATAGTGCGGCTGCTGCAGGCGGCAGCAGAGGTGCGGCTGCTGGTGGAGGATACCGGCTCGGGCATCCCGCCCACGGACATCCGGCGCATCTTTGATCGGTTCTACCAGTCCGACAACACCCGCCATATCCCCGGCACCGGCCTGGGGTTGTACCTATCCAGGCAGATCGTCGAAGCGCACGGCGGGCGGATCTGGGCGGTCAACCGGCCCGGGGGGGGATGCCTGTTCGCCGTGGCCTTGCCCGCGCCGACGGCGGGGGCGGAGGTGCAGCTGTGAGCGAACCGATCACCGTGTTGTTGGTCGAGGACGACCCGCTCTTTCGCATGGGGCTTGCTCTGTTTCTGCGCAACCAACCGGAGCTGCAGCTGATGGGCGAGGCGGAGGACGGCGAATCGGCTTTGGATCTGGTGGGCCGTCTGCAACCGCGGCTGGTGCTGCTCGATCTCAGCCTGCCGGGGATCGGAGGGCAAAGGACGCTGGAGCGCCTCAAGCGGGAGTACCCCGAAGTGCGGGTGCTGGTGCTCACCTCGCGCGAAGAAGCGAATCTGGTGCAGGCGATTTTACAGAAAGGTGCGGACGGTTACTGCCTGAAGGGTATCTCGCCGGAGCATCTGCTGACGGTCATCCGCGAAGTCAGCGCTGGCAACGGCTGGTTCGACGCGAAAGTACTCGCCCAGGTGCGCAGCGCCCTGGCCCCGGCTCCCGGCGCCTCGCCGGGCACCGTCACCGAACGGGAAAAGGAGGTGCTGCGGTGGATTGCCCGGGGAGCCAGCAACCCCGAGATCGGCCGGCAACTGCACATCTCCAGCGGCACCGTGCGGGTGCACGTGCACGCCATCCTGCGCAAACTTGGGGCGGTCGACCGCACCCAGGCCGTTGTTTTGGCCCTTGAAAAGGGATTGATTGCTCCTCCTTGACCGTGGGTTGCCATGTTTCGCCCGGATGAAGACCGTCCCGATCCCCAGTCGTTGCTGCACGAGCTGATGCAGCTGTCGCGGGGCCGCCTGAAGCTGTATCTGGGCTACGCGCCCGGGGTGGGCAAAACCGTGCGCATGCTCCAGGAAGCCCGTGGGCTGCGCCGCCGCGGCGTCGATTTGGTGGTCGGCTGGGTGGAGACCCACGGCCGCCCCGATACCGAGGCGTTGCTTGCGGCTCTCGAAGTGATTGCACCTCGACAGGTCGATTATCAGGGCATCACGATCCTAGAACTCGATCTGGAGGCGATTTTGCAGCGGCGGCCGGCCACGGTGCTCATCGATGAATTGGCCCACACCAATGCCCCCGGCAGCCGCCACCGCAAGCGCTACGAAGATGTGGAGGTGCTGCTCGATGCCGGCGTGAGCGTGATGAGCGCCATGAACATCCAGCACCTCGAAAGCGTCGCCGAGGCCGCCGGACGTCTGATTGGGGCGGTTGTGCACGAGACGGTGCCCGACCGGCTGTTGCGCAGCGCTGAGGAGGTGCAACTGGTCGATGCGAGCCCGGAGGCGGTCCTGGAGCGGCTGCAGCGCGGGGCCAGGTACATTCCTCCCAGCAGCCCTTTTTTGCGCCGCAGTACCCTGGTCTACCTGCGTGAACTGGCCCTGCGGGCGGTGGCGGAGGTGGTCGACGCCGACATCCTGTCGGGCAAGAACGGCGTGGCAGGTCCGGCGGGGGTGCGCGAACGGGTGCTCGCGGCGGTGAGCACCAATCCGGCTTCCGCCCGGCTCATCCGCCGCGGGGCGCGCATTGCCGAGCGGCTCGACGCCGAATTGTTCGTGGCCTACGTCGAGACGGGTAGGCCGCTCGCTCCCCCCGAAGCGCACACCTTGCAGGAGCACCGCGCGGCCACCGAGGCGGCGGCGGGCGAATTTGTGCAGCTGCAAAACCGCGATGTGGCAGGGGCCCTGATCGACTTTGCTCTGCAAAAAAACATCACCCAGGTGATCGTCGGCGAGTCGTTGCGCTCCCCCGCTGAAGAACTGGTGCGCGGCTCGGTGATCAATAGGCTGCTGCGCACCACTAGCAACATCGACGTGCTGATTGTGGGAGAGGCCGAGTCGTCGATGGTCGGCCCACCGACTTCGGTCGTCGCCCAGCCGCCCTTCGCTGTCGGCTGTTTGCTGGTAGGCGCGGACTCTCGCCGTGCCCACGGCTGCGGTCGGCACAAAATTTATCTGGGCGCCGCACCCGGTGTCGGCAAAACCTTCGCGATGCTTCAGGAAGCCCACCAGCTGCAAGCCAGCGGCATCGACGTCGTCTGCGGGGTGATCGAGACCCACGGCCGCGCCGAGACGGCGGCTCTCATCCAGGATCTGGAGGTGGTGCCCAAGCGTGCAATGAGCTATCAGGGGCGCACGTTTTTTGAACTGGACGTCGAGGCAGTGCTGCAGCGCCGTCCGGCCGTCGTGCTCGTCGACGAGTTGGCCCACACCAATATCGCGGCTGCCGGCAACACCAAGCGTTTCCAGGACGTGGAGATGCTGCTTGCCGCCGGCATCGATGTGGTCTCCACCCTCAACATTCAGCACCTCGAAAGCCTCAATACCCTCGTCGAACGCACCACCGGCGTCAAAGTCCGCGAGACCCTGCCGGATCTGGTGGTCGAGGCGGCCGACGAAGTCGTGCTGGTGGATCTGCCCACCGGCGAACTCACTCAGCGGCTGCGCGAGGGCAAAATCTACGCCCAGTCTAAAGTCGAGCAGGCTCTTGCCAATTTCTTCCGCCCCGAAAATCTGTCGGCTCTGCGCGAACTGGCTCTGCGGGAAGTGGCCGACGACTGCACCACGCGCAAACTCGAAGAAGCCGCAAACGGGCCAGGCGGCTGTGTGCTGGTCTGCATCAATCTGCGCCCGAATGCCGAGCAACTCATCCGGCGGGGGGCGCGCATTGCCAGCCGCCTGGGTGCATCGCTGGTGGTCGCCCACATCGGCGCGCACGACGACGGGCCGACCGCGCAGGCCGTCGAGCGCCTGGACAGCCTCGCGCGCCAACTGGGCGGCATCTTTGTCGAGCGCACCGCCGCCGCCCATCAAATCCCCGAGCAGATTGACGCTCTGGCCCGCGAACAGGGCGTCACCCTGCTGGTGATGGGTGAATCGCGCCGTTCGCGCTGGGAAAAGCTTCTCCATGGATGTGTGATCGAACAGGTGGTCCGCCGGGTGCGCAACCTCGATGTGCTGATCGTGGGCGATCTCGAACACGAGTAGCAGCTGCACTCGAATCTCAACGGATTTGCCAACTTGCGCATCATGTAGATTGACAGTTTTTGCTAAATTGGATTTAGTCTTTTTTGAGAGGGTACCTCCCCATGAAATACCTTCCGGCGACCCCGCGCGACTGGTGGCAGACGATTGGCCGCATCGGGCGGTTTTATCGCAGCGCGCAGATTCCGGCACCGCTCAAGTTCGCGCCCCTCGTCCTGAGCGCGGTCTATTTTCTGCTGCCGGTCGATTTCGTCCCCGACTTTGTGCCGCTGGTGGGACAACTCGACGACGTGTCGGTGGTGTTTCTCATTCACATGCTGGTGGCCGGCTGGGCGCACCAGAAGTACTGGATCGACGCCGAGAAGACGCTGGATACTCCGGCCCGATAGCGTCCGCATTGGAGCACCGATTCGACAGCCGGGGCCACCCCGGCTTTTTTCACAGCTATTGAGCGGCGAGGGTGTGCTTCAAAAACTGCACCGTCCGCTCCCAGGCGTCGCGGGAGGCTGCCGCCCCGGCGGGTCCAGCAAGCGCCGCGTCAAAAAAACCGGCGCGCACACCCGGGTAGATCTTGAAGTCGTAAGTCTTGCCCGCCTTGGTGAGAGCGGCTTCCAACTCCGGAAGCTTGGAGGTGACTTCCTCGTCGAGGGCCGCATAATTTCCCAGCAACGGCATTTCCAGGTTGAGCACGCGGCCCACCGGTTCGGGGTTGGGAGCATAGAAAACCGCCACCGCCGCGATGTCGGGGTTCTCGGTGGCGTAGGTGAGGGCCTTGCTGCCCCCCCAGCCGAAACCGAGAATGGCAATCTTGCCCTGCGGACCGAGCAACTTTTCTAGGTACGCAAAGCTCAAGTCGAGGTCCCGGGCAATCAGGCTGTCGTTGAGTTTTTCGAGGGCCGCCGCCGGGTTGGGGCTGAGGGCCGCCGTTCCCCCGAGCCGCGAGTAGAGATCCGGGACCAGCACCGCAAAGCCCAAGGTGGCCAGTTCTGCCGCCACCCCGGCGATAAAGGCGTTCAATCCGGCCTCCTCGGGCACCAGCAACACAGCGGCCCGGGGCCGCCCCACCGGTAAAGCCCGATAGGCTTCGATGATCACCCCTTCGCCGGGAATGCGAATAGTGCTGGGGCTTGAAGCCGACGACAGATGAGCAGCCCCCCCCCACGCCAGTGCGCTGCCCGCTGTCAACACCTGCACGATAAATCGCCGCCGTTTTACCAGCCTGGCCACCCACGAACTCCTACACACAAACTCACTTCTATTATCGGACCGACCGCTCAAAGTGCAGTATCGAGACCGGTTTTCATTCTAGGTTGAGCGCCAAATCAAGAAGTTTAAAAATCTTAATTATTCATTAATCTACCGCAATTACGATTAGGTTTGGATGAGATTCACTTCGATATGGCTCCAATCGCATAGTTTTGATTCTGCGTTCTCTAAAGGCTGAAAGCGATTAGTATCTGTTAGTTTTTGCTCCAATCTTCGCAAGCAGCAATCGATTACTATGCGCATCTGGCTTTGTTTTTCTTAGGAGTTTTGCGCGATGAAGCGTTTGCAATGGATACATGTCCTCGGTGCACTGTCTGCGACAGTGGTACCGACTACACCATTCAGAACACTTACACCGTGGCCCCCTTCGCGCTCAAGGAGAACATTGGACAACCCGCGCATCGAGACCCTTTGGGAGTACATGAAGCGCAACCACGGCTGGGCGACTGGAGTGGTAAGCGACGCCTTCGTCACCGACGCCACGGGCGCCTCGGAAGCGGCCCACTCCCGGGCGCGCTCGGCGCGCACCGCGATTGCCCAGCAGTTTATCGACTACTACACCGACAACGGCCCGACCGGCAGCGCGGCCCAACCGATTACCGGTTACCGCTCCCTCAGGACGCTCACCCAGCCGCCCGATGTGATTTTGGGCGGCGGGGCGCGCGATTGGCTGCCGGTGGGCGATTCGACCTTGCTCAATTTCTACCAGGCCAGTTCCAGCGGGTATTCCAAACGATAGAGAACACGGTCTTTACCGACGCCAAGGTGACGCTCCTGAGCAATCCGCCCAAGCAGACCAGCACCGATTCAGTACGGCCAGGACTGGTTGCGCGATGTCAAACCGGGCGCGTATCTGGTGCGGCTGCAAATCCCGGGCAGGCCGCTGATCACCGGCCGCCTGGTGGTCGGCAAAGGCACCACCGTCGCCAATTCTGGATCTCAGCAAGATTGGTCACCCGGATCACGACGAGGAGTACTAATTCTGCGGGACGGACAATCCCAAGACCAGCGGCCCGGCGGCAGTCGGGCCGCTTTTTTGTATCGCACGAGCTTGTCGGAAACCGGGGTAAGCGGGCAACCTGGTAGGTGTACGTTTCCAAACTTGCTGTGAGCAACGTGCAGAAGACCTCCCTGAGCGAACTGGCCGTGCTGTTTTTGCGCCTGGGGGTGACTGCCTTCGGGGGACCGGCCGCCCACATCGCCATGATGGAGGACGAAGTCGTCCGGCGACGGCGCTGGCTCACGCGCGAAGCATTCGTCGATTTGCTTGGGATCACTAACTTGCTGCCCGGTCCTAATTCGACCGAGATGGCCATCCATATCGGTCTTGTGCGGGCCGGCGGGCCGGGGTTGGTGGTGGCGGGGGTCTGCTTTATCCTGCCGGCGGCTTTGATCGTCGGAATACTCGCCTGGGTGTATGTCCAGTTCGGTACGCTCCCACAGGTGGAAGCGGCCTTTTACGGCATCAAACCGGTAATCATCGCCATAGTCGGCCAGGCGCTCTGGCGGCTGGGGCGGACGGTGCTCAAAACGCCCCTGCTGATTGCCCTGGCGGTGGCGGCGACGGCCCTCAGCCTGGCTGGCGTTGACGAACTGGTGCTGCTGTTTGCGGCGGGGGGGCTGGTGACCGCCGCCCGCCGGTTGGGTACACCGCAAAAATTGTTGCAACTGGCTCCCTGGCCGCTTGTTGCCCCGCTCGCCGCTGCTCCTGCGGTCGCAGGAACGGCCGTCGGACTGTGGCCTCTGTTTTTGATCTTCTTGAAAATCGGCAGCGTGCTTTTTGGCAGCGGCTACGTGCTGCTCGCGTTTTTGCGCACCGAACTGGTGGAGAAGACCGGCTGGCTCAGCGAAGTGCAACTGCTCGATGCGGTGGCGGTGGGCCAATTCACCCCAGGGCCGGTGTTCACCACCGCTACCTTCGTGGGCTACCTGCTGGGCGGGGCGCCCGGCGCGGCCGTGGCTACATTGGGGATCTTTCTGCCCGCGTTTATCTTCGTGGCCCTCGCCGGTTGGTTTGCGCCGCGCATCGGCCGTTCCCCATCGGCCAGGGCTTTCCTGGATGGCCTGAACGTTGCCTCGTTGGCGCTGATGGCGGCGGTCACCTTCGAGCTTGCGGGGGCAGCGATTGTCGATATTCCCACCGCTGTGCTCGCCGCTTTGAGTGCTGTGCTGCTGGTGCGCTGGGGATGGAACTCCGCCTGGCTCGTACTTATCGGAGCTGCGATGGGTCTGGTGGCCGCGGCGGGGCGGGTGAGCGGATCCGTTTCATAGAATGAAGTCAATCTTTCGGGTCGAGCGATGAGCGAACAGCCGATCGGCGTGGCACCCATGGACGCCCACAATGTGCGGCTTGTGGCCCACACCCATCCGCCCGGCTGGGTCAACCCGAAGCCCGCTGGGCGCTACAACCTGGTGGTGGTCGGAGGCGGCACAGCGGGGTTGGTGAGTGCGGGGGGCGCGGCGCTGTTGGGAGGCAAAGTCGCGCTGGTGGAACGTCACCTGCTGGGGGGTGATTGTCTGGTGGCCGGATGCGTGCCCTCCAAGGCGCTTATCCGCTCCGCCCGGGCGATGGCCGATGTCAAGGACGCCCACCGCTACGGCATCCGGGTGCACGGTAATGTCGAAGCTGACTTCGGCGCGGTGATGGAGCGCCTCCGGCGGGTGCGCGCCGATATCAGCCCCCACGATGCGGCGGAGCGCTTCAAAAATTGGGGCGTCGACGTGTTTTTGGGGGCGGCGCGCTTCACCGGTCCGGACACAGTGCGGGTGGGCGAGGTGGAGTTGCGTTTCAGGCGCGCCATCGTCGCCACCGGCGGCCGGGCGGCCAGACCCGAGATTGCGGGCCTGGCGGAAGCGGGCTGCCTCACCAACGAGACGGTATTCTCCCTCACCGAGCGGCCGGAGCGGCTGGTGGTGATCGGCGGCGGTCCGATCGGCTGCGAACTGGCCCAGAGCTTTGCCCGTCTCGGGTCGCAGGTGGCGCTGCTGCACAAAAACGAGCGCGTGCTCGACCGCGAAGACCCCGAGACCTCTCGGATCGTAGGCTGTGCCCTAGAGCGCGACGGGGTGCGGGTGCTCACCAAGGCCCGAATCGAGAAGGTAAGTCGCGAGGGCAGCGTCAAAACCGTGCATCTGGCGGGGGGCGATAGGGTTGCCTGCGAGGAGATCTTGCTTGCGGCTGGGCGTGTTCCCAACGTCGAAGGACTTGGCCTCGAAGCGGCTGGGGTGCGCTACGGCAAAGGCGGCGTCGAGGTGGACGACCGGTTGCGCACCAGCAATCCCCGCATTTATGCCTGTGGCGATATTTGCCTGCCGTGGAAGTTTACCCACGCTGCCGAAGCTTCCGCCCGCATCGCCCTCGAAAACGCCCTGTTCGGGGGAACCCTCGTCCTCGGCCGCAAAAAAGCGAGTGCCCTCACCATGCCCTGGTGCACCTACACCGACCCCGAGGTGGCCCACATCGGTCTATCGGAGGACGAGGCGCGCGAGCGGGGCATCGCCTTCGACACTATCCACCTGCCGCTTGCCGAGTCGGACCGTGCCCTCACGGACGGCGAGGAGGATGGCTTTATCACTGTGCTTCTCAAGCAAGGTAGCGACAAGATCCTCGGAGCGACGCTGGTAGCCCGCCACGCGGGGGAGATGATCTCCGAAATCACCTTGGCGATGGTAGTAGGCAAGGGTCTCGCTACACTCTCGCAGGTCATTCATCCCTACCCAACCCAGGCGGAAATCCTCCGCAAAGTGGCCGATACTTACGAGTCGCGCGCGCTTGAACGGCTGAGACCCTTTACCGAGAAGTGGCTCGCCTGGTTGCGTTAGCGCCCCTCGCGCTGGAGCACGGGTATGGAGTCGTGGCTGCGCAGGTGTTTTAGAAAACTTAACAGCACCGGCCTTTGTTGACTATCCTGAGAAGGCGTAAGGACTTTGATGGACAGTGTGATGCAACGCCGCGATTTTCTTGAGTTTCTCGCCGCCGCCGGGGCTGCCACCCTTCTGCCCGTGCCAGCCGAAGCCGCCCGCAAAGCGTTCGTGCCCGGCGCGGGCAAACTGCCGGGATTCACCCCCGTGGCGGTGCCGGCACCGACGGCGCCCACCTTTGGGGAATTGACCCGTTTCGAAGTCAAAGATGCCCTGGTCGTGCCGCGCGAGTACCGCTACGAGGTCGTGGTCGCCTGGGGCGATCGGGTGTTCGCCGATCCGGCCGACCACTTCGGCTACAACAACGACTTCACCGCCTTTTTACCCCTGAGTGCGGACGATAGCGAGGGCTTGCTGTGGGTCAACCACGAATACGTGAGCGAGAAGCCCTGGCTTGACACTTACAACAGTGTGATTGGCAAACCCTTGCCGGGCGAGGCAGTGCTGCGCACCCAGGCCGGCAGCCTCGATGACGAACAAAAGCGCGCCCTGGCAAAAGCCGTGCTCTACGAGCAGGGGGGTTCCATCGTGCACCTGCGCCGCGACCCGTCCGGCCGCTACCAGGTCGTCAAAGGCAGCAAGTACAACCGCCGCGTCTCAGGCATCGAGGGACTCGATAAACCCGAGCGGCTCCTCGATGCGGATGGACCGGCCGCCGCGGTGCTTGCAGCGGGCAAAGACGGCCTCGGCAAACGGATCGTCGGCACCTTCGCCAACTGCTCCGGCGGAGTGACCCCCTGGGGGACGGTGCTCAGCTGCGAAGAAAATTTTCAATCCCAGGTGCCCGACGCCGTCGATAGCCGGGGCGTGCCGGTGGCTGCCAAGGTCGGCTTCGACCCGGCCAGTTTCGGCGATTTTGCCGGGGCGATCCTCGGGCTTGCGCCCAACAAGTACGGCTGGGTGGTCGAAATCGACCCGCGCCGCCCGGAGGCCGTCCCGGTCAAACGGACTGCCCTGGGTCGCTTCCGCCACGAGAATGTCGCCGTCCGCGCGGTCGAGGGCAAGCCGCTTGCCTGCTACATGGGCGACGATCGCACCGGCGGTCATACCTGGAAATTTGTGAGCCGCCAGCCCTACCGCACCGCCGCCGGTGCCGCCAATCGCACCCTGCTTGCCGAAGGAACGCTCTACGTCGCCCGCTACCGGCCCGACGGCACCGGCGAGTGGGTACCTTTGGTGCTTGCCACCCCCGTTGATCCGGCCGACCCCGCCTACGCCGCGGGCGGCCGGGTGCTCCTGCCCAACCGGCCCGCCGGCGGACCGGTGGCGGTGGATACGCCGGAGCAGGTGGCGGCCTTCAAAGAGCGCTATAAAACCCTCGGCGATCTTTACGAGAGTGAAGGGGCCGTGCTCATCGACGCCTTTTTGGCGGCAAACGCCGTGGGCGGCACTCCCACCGCGCGCCCGGAGGATCTCGAAATTCATCCCACCGACGGTTCGGTCTTTGTCGCCTATACCTCTGGAGCGGCGAGTCCCGAGGGCGGCCCGGATGAACGCATCTTTGTGACCGCCTTTAAGACCGAGGACAAGCGCGACAAACCGCCCCACGGCGCTATTTACCGTCTGTTTGAGGAGGCAAACGACCCGGCGGCGTTGCGCTTTCGCTGGAAGACCTTTGTCTCCTCCGGCGAGATTGCCGCGGGCGGGGCGGGCTTCGCCTTTCCCGACAACCTCTGCTTCGACAGTCAGGCCAACCTCTGGATCTGCTCGGATATCGGCAATCAGAACCAGCCGGTCCCGAACCGGACCAACGCCCGCGCCAGTGCCACCAGTGGCCTCTTTGGCAGCAACACGCTGTGGTTTATGGCCACCGACGGGGCCAAGGCGGGTGCGGCCCTACCTTTCGCCACCGGTCCGGTGGAGTGCGAACTGACCGGCCCGACTTTTACCAGCGACGGCCGAACGCTTTTTCTGGCGGTCCAGCACCCTGGCGAGGGGGGCGGCTGGCGCAAAAACGGCGCTACCCGGCCTGAGACCGAGTACGAATTACTGAGCGCCGACGGCAAACGCACCTTCGTGCAGACGCGCTCGCTCCCGTCCGGCAGCAATTTCCCGAGCCCCGACGGCGGCCCGCCCAAACCCTGCGTGGTGGCGATTCGGCGACGCTAGTCCATCCGGCAGGAACAATGCCCACCGGATCGGGGGCATCCGCGCCAGGCAGCCCGTGTCAAACGGTCCTGTCGGGTTGTCCAGGAAGTGGCCCATCAACTGGGTGGGACATTCCCGGTGGATGACGGCGTGGCCAGTGGCAGGCACCGCGAGGACAGTCGAGCGTGCCATCCCCTGGGCGCCAAGCTCCGCCCAGGCACGCGGGGTAATCGCATCGAATTCCCCATAGAGGATCAGGGTCGCAACGGCGCTGCGTACCGGTTCGTGGAAACTGGCGGGGGCGGGACGTACCTTCCAGGCTTGTTCGCAGGCGGTGCGCTGGATTTCCCAGATTTGCCGGGCGGCGGCGACAACAGGCTTTGCCCACCGCTGCTGCAGGCTGAGGGGGCTCTGCGGCGGTGAGCGAAACGGTACATCCTCCCGGCAGGTAGAACTCAAAAACGGACCCACAGCCTGAAGGCGGTCTTTGGGAAAGCCCACGGGCAACGGATAGCGGCGGTGTGCGGGTGGTAGCAACCGCAAAAAGCGTCGCCATTGACCACGCGCCGCTGCATCCACAGCAGCCGGGATCCGCCCGATCCGATCGGTATTCGACTGCGCGCCGGAGACGATGTCGTGCAGTGCGTAGGCATCTATTTTCCTTCCCGCCACCTGCACCGGGGTGCGCGCCACCCGCTCAGTCAGGCGGTTATAGCGCTCCTGCAGTTTTGGATACCGGCTGTTGCAGGCCGTATCTCGGCTACAGGCAGTAAAGAGGCTGCCCAGCGCATTGAGATCCAGCTCGATCTGACGGTAGCTGTCGGCGTTCGGGGGAAAGGGCGAGTCGAAGATGGCGCTGCGCACCCCTGCGGAGGCGTTGCGCAGCAGAGTCCACAGCGTGAAGGTACCCTGCGAAAGGCCGTACAGGTTCCAGCTTGCGTAACCGAGCGCCTGGCGCAAATGGGCAAAATCGGCCGCGACGTGCGCGTCGTCGTACCGCTCGAGGTCGACGCCCTGGCGGGTGTACTCGGCGAAGCACCGGCGCAGGGCCGGAATGTCTTCGATGTCGGCACCGCCACAGGTGAGAGACGGCTGTGCCACCCCCGTACCGCGTACCTCCAGCAGCACCAAGTCGCGGTTCTTGCGCAAAGGGCGACTGGCGGCGTACAGAGGCAGGCTCGCAGTGGCGCTCATGCGCCCACCGCCCACGATCACCGCGAGCGGGTCGGGTGCTGCCGGGGCATCCAGGGCGGGCAGCACGTACACCGGCAACTGCAACATCCGGCCCTGCGGTTTGGAGCGATCCTCCAGGACATAAAATATTCCACACTTCAGCCGCGGTTCATCCGGGAGTTTAAAGCGACAGGTCGTCTGCCAGATCACTGTGTCCGGCGCCGCCTGGGCAGAGGCGGCAGGCAGATCCACCAGGAGCATCCCCAGATAGGCAATCGCGGCCATCACCCTGGTTGCCCATGCCTTCACGGCGTTGGCCCCGCTGGGGACAGGAGTGTTTCTTGGTCGATGAACCGCGCGATATGCCGCTCCAGGGTGGCTAGGGGCAACTCGCCGCTTTCAAGCACGGCGCTGTGAAAGCGGCGGATGTCGAAGGCCGCCCCCAGGCGCATCCGGGCCAAATCCTGCAGCTGCGCGATTTTGAGGTGGCCCAATTTATAAGCAAGCGCCTGGCCGGGGGAGCCGACCGCGTAGCGCAGCGTCTCCGAGCGGATCTCGGAGGGCGCGAGCAGCGAGTTTTCCTCCAAATAGCCGCTCGCCCGCTCGCGCGACCAGCCGAGGACGTTCATGCCGGTGTCGACCACCAGCCGTGCCGACATGAACAAATCGTCGAGCAGGCGGCCGTAGAGCAAGTAGGGATCACTGTACATGCCCATCTGCTCCGCCAGGCTCGCGGCGTACTCGGCCCAGCCCTCGGTATAGGCGGTGGCGGTAAAGTCGCGCCGCCAGAGGGGAATGTCAGCATTCTCCGCCTGCAGACATACTTGAAAGTGGTGGCCGGGGATCAGTTCGTGGTAGATGAGCGAAGCGAGGCCGTAGGTCGGTTTCTCATCGAGTTCGGCGCCGTTGTACAGGTAGTAGCCTTTGGGATCCGCGGCAGTCGGATCCTGGTAGTATCCCCAGGTGCTCCCTGCTTCAAGCTCCAAATTCAGACGTTTGACGGCGTAGGGAGCCTTGGGAAACTTCTCGAAGTAGGCCGGGATCTGCGCTTCGATGGCCCGGACGGCCAGCAACAAGCGCTCGCCCAACTCCTCGGGCGTCTTCGCATAGAATCTTGGGTCTTTGCGCAACTGTCGATGGAAATCCGCACGGGTACCCACAAAGCCCACCTGCCGCCGCACCTTTGCCAGGCGCCCTTCGAGGCGGTCCACCTCGCCCAGGCCGATTCGGTGGATTTGTTCGGGGGAAAGCTCCAGCCCTGTGTGGTAGCGCACCAGCGCCCGGTACGCCCCCTCGCCGCCAGGATAGTAAATGAGACCGACCGCCTCCGGAGCGCGTCGCGCGTAATCCCCAGACACAAATGCGAGCAAATCCGCGCAGACGGGGCTGATTCGCCGAGCAATCATTTGGGTCACTTGTGCTTGCAAAGCCCGCCTCCGGGCTTTGGGCAAGTGGGCAAGCCGCGCCTCGGCCACCTGAAATGGATGTTCCTCCGGAGGCACGATGAAAGATCGGATGTAGTTGGTGGCGAGCTTGAGGCTTGCTTGCGGCAGGACGATGCCCTTAGCGGCCTGCTCAGCCAGGTTGGCGCGCACGGCGGCAAACAGGCCGCCGTACTGCTCCAGCAGCGCCAGATAGCCCTCGGCGTCACCCGCCTCCGCAAATCGGTAGCCAGAAAAAATACGCTCCAGGTCCGTCAGCCCGCCGCCGGAGGGGGTGACCTGAAAGCGGTACCAGAACCACTCCGCTTGCCTGGCACTCTGCTCGGCTTGCCAGCGCACGACGCTGTAGGTGAGCCAGTCCTGGTGGTCGAGCTTCGCGGGGTCCACCCGCTGCAACTGCTCCTGGATGCCCTCGCCAAAGCGAGCCTCGCGCAGCACTTCGGCAAAAGTCAGATCCGGCAGCTTTACGATGGTTTCGCCGTACTTCAGGCGCAGAGCGTAATCGTTTTCGAGCTTGAATCGCCACGCCCCCTCGGCAATCCGGCCAAGCAGCGCCGCATCGCTGCCGGTTTCGCCCCGGGCGGCAGTGCGGCCCGGAATGCACGTCAGCAGGCTCAGCGCCCCGGTGGTGAAGACCCGTCTGGAAAATCCGTGCTTGGCCATCTTGCGAAATTTCCTCTGGTTGCCGGTGTATAAACTTTTACTGGCCGTCGCGCGGTACGGCTTCCTGCCAGGTGCGCTCGCGAACCACGGTGCCGTCGCGCAGCAACTGCCGGTGGTGGCGGTAGTGGAAGGTCGTGAGGTCACTGGCAATCTCGGTGCGTCCCCGCCACTCGGTGGTGCGGCCATCTACGGTGAAGCGCTCCGTGCAGGTGCCCACCAGGCCGGCTCGCTCCGGGTGGGTGTCCTCGAGGCGGTACTGCACAGTGATGGCTCCTGCTCCAGGGGCCCTGGCAATCGTGTAGGAAACAGTCGTGCTCCCGGACACCTCGTCGCGCTCGATGCGGGCCGGACCAATCCAGTCGTTTTCCTTATTTGAATTTGATGCGGGTGGTGCAGACGGCTTGCCGGTCGCAACGTTTGCACTGGCAAGCGAAGCGGCCACCCAGGCAGCCTGCAAGTTGGCCGGGGGGATCACCGGCAGGGTCAGGCTCGATCCTTGCAGGGAGCCGACTTCCAGCGCTGTCGTCATCGGATAGGGGGTGGGCCAGAACATCGGCCACAGGGCGTTGGAGACAGCGACGCGCAGACGGTGCCCGGGTTCAAAGATCCACGAGGTGAAGTGCAGGGGTACCTCCAGGGTATAGGTTTGGCCGGGAACGAGCGGCTCGGGTGCGGTCGGGGCATTGCGGTGGGTACCGTTGAGGGCGCCGCCGGTGATCAAAGTGACCGTACCGTCCGGGGCCACATCCGAAAGGCGCACGTACCAGTTGGCGTGCACGGCGCTTGCCGAGGCGCGCAACGTCGCGGTCGGCCTGCCCAGGGTGTGCACCTCGCCGCCCACAGGTTCCGATTCGTACACCAAGCTGTGGGCATCGGCTCCGCGCTGATCGGGCATCGGGTCGCCCCACCAGATGCCCGCCTGGATGCCCCCGGAGGGAACGTAGCGCAGGGTATGGGTGGCGGGGGCGGTCGGTTCGGTGGCCAGCCGCCGATCCTTGCTGAGAAAATACCGCCGCTCGCTCAGATCGGCGGGTGGCCACTTCGCAAACTGCCGCCATTCGCCGGGGATTGGCCCCGGCTTCGGCCCCGGTAGATGAGGCCGCCGCATGTAGGCGATCAGTTGGGGATCTTCCAGTACCCCGGTGGGCTGGTCCTTGAGCCAGTAATCCCACCAGCGCAATGCCTCGCGCTCGAGGTTGGCCGCAGGCGGCGGCTGTTCGTTGCTGTGATCCCAGGGGCCGACGATCGCTTTGGCGGGTGTGCGCAGGTGGCGCAGGGCGCGGTCGATGCTTGTCCGGTAACCGTCGTACCAGCCGCCGATCATCAATACCGGAACTGTCAGCGCTTGCGGGTTGGCATCGAGCCGGATGTGCCGCCGCCAAAAATCGCCGTCGCGCTGCTGTCGCAAGTACACCAGGCTCCAGGGCGTCTGGTCGAAGCGGTTTTTAAGGGTGCCTTCATCGAGCGGGTCGGCGGACGGTGGGCTGGTAATCAGCGACAGATCCGCCAGCATGTTGTAGTCGTCGAAGCGCAAGATGCCGTCGGCAAAATGAACATCCTCGTGGTAGATATCCTCGGTGGCGACGGAGGGGATGATCGCCTTTAGAGCAGGTGGGCGGCGCATCGCTACTTGGATCGCATTGAAGCCGCTCCAGGAGGCTCCGAACATGCCGACGCGCCCCGTCGACCAGGGTTGTCCGGAAAGCCAGTCGATGAGGGCGACCGCGTCCTGCAGTTCTGCTTCTGAATATTCGCGCGACGGAAAGCGCCCCGCGCTGCGCCCGGTGCCGCGCACGTGAAAGTAGGCTGTGGCGTAACCCTGGCCTGCCAGTGCGGTGTAGTCTGTTCGGCGCTTGGCGCATCCTCCCGAATACGGATCGAGGGTGAGCAACGCCGGAAAGCGCTCACCAGCTTTCGCGGCGACAGGTTTGGTGAGGCACCCCCAGAGCCGCACACCGTCGGCCATGGCCACGGCAATCTCGCTTTGCTCGACTTTGTAGGGAGCCGGGGGAGGCTCCCGGGCACCGCCAAGTTGCGGCAGCGAAATCAGCAGGGTCGCCGTCAGGGCCGTTGTTACGACCGTTCTAGATAGACGCCCGCAGGGAACAGCCGTTTTTTGGGGAGCTTCTTCCATCACCTTCGCGATCCTTCCGTCAGTTGCGTGGGTGCTCACGGCAAGAGCGCCTTGCCGCTCAGCGCCGATCGAGCCGGCTTGTTCCTTTTGCCGAACCTATAGAGCAGCGAGCCGACACTCAGCAAGATCAGCGTCGGGACAACCACTTTTGCAGCCGAAAGCCACGGGTTCGGCTCGCTTTCGGGGGGGAGGGCGGCAAGGACCATCGAAGCGGCCGTGCTCAACAATCCGATGACCCCCACCCCCACCGACACAGCTTTGCCACCGGGCGGTCGGACGATTTCGGGGCCGGCGGGCAGGCGCTGCAGTCGAATCAACGCCGCAAACATCAACAGATAGGGTACGAAGGCGGAAATGACGCCCATGCTGAGCAGCACGTCGTAGGCCCCTTTGACGGAGGTTCCCAACTGTCCGAGAAAGACAAAAACGGCAGCAACCGCCGCCTGGAACCAGAGCGCCACATGGGGGGTTTGCCAACGCGGATGCAGTCGGGCAAAAGCGGGGGGTAAAAAGTGATCCACTCCGGCCACGAAGGGCAGCCGGGAGACGGTGGCAAGCCAAGCCCCGACCTGTCCGAGGCCCGTAATCGTAATCATCAACGCGACAGCCGGACTGACACCCCACAGCCCGAGCCGCTCGGTGACCGCGGTGACAGCCTGCATCAGCCCCTGGATGTTGCTGATTTCGCCCACAGGCAGGGCGACCAGCAGGCCGACGGTGCCGAGCATGTAGGTGGCTGTGATCAATATCCCGGCCAGGAGCATCGCCCGGGGCAGGTTTTTGCGGGAGTCGCGAATCTCATCGCCCATCACCGCAACGGCTTCCGCTCCACACAAAGCAAAAGCGACCGCCGACCAGAGGACGAGGTCCTTCCAACCGGTAGCGGGGACCAGGCTTTCCCAGGTAAAGGACGTGGCCGCTCCAAAGCGAAAGGCGACAATGCCTCCCAAAACGACCAGCGTCAGCGCCGTACCCCAGGAACTCAGTGCGCCAAAACCGAAGAGCCATCTGCCAATCTTCAGGCCGCGCACGTTGATGGCGGTTGCCAGTCCCAACCCCAGCAGCGAGAAAACGATGAAGTAGGGTTGGCTTTCGTTGAACGACTGCCATCCTCCAATAAACAGGGCATTGCCGGCGGTGAAATAGAGCACGGCCGGGAAGTAGATGAGGTTGCTCGTCCAATAGGCCCAGCCCGTCAAATAGCCGACGTAGTCGCCGAAGGCCTGTTTGCTCCAGACGTAGAGCCCACCCTCCTGCGGATAGCGCGAGGAAAGCTCGACGACGCACAAAGCCAGCGGCACATAGAAGACCGCACAGCCCAAAAACCAGATGACCAGGGCACTCGGTCCCAGCGTCGCGGCGCTCGCGATGAAGCGCGCCGCGAAACCGGTCAGCAGCAAAAACACCAGCAGCTCGCGAAAGCCGATGCTCCGGGGCAATGTGTGGTTCACACGGATACCCCGGTGAGCAGGGCGCGGTCGCCTTCGCCCCGCCCACCCCAGTCGGTGAGCGGTCGGTTTTGAATTTTGAAAACCGGCTTGCAGTGCGGATCGCTCAGCGCCGGGCGGTCGAAGCGGAAGGCGCCGATATCGTAGCCGGTACGCCCTTCGAGGGCCAGATCAGCCATGATCCGCCCGATGAGCGAAGCAAACTTAAAAGCATGGGCCGCGCCGTGGGCCACCAGAATATTCTCGTGACCGGGGATTGCATCGAGAATAAACCCCCGATCCGCGACCATGTCATATAGGCAAGTCTTAGTATAAAGTTCGGGACCGAGCATCGTGGGCAAAAATCGGCCCAAAAAGCTGCGCAGGCTCGCATCGCTGCGTTCGTCCTTCTCGAAGCCGCGGGTCTGGGGGGTCGTAGGCTGGCCGCCGATATCCTCAGCAGCCTTGACGGCCACTTCGCCGTAGACCGGAAACCCGTAAAAGCAGTGCTCCCGGTTGCCATACCACAGCCAGACAGGGAAGCGGCCGACGGCAAAATCGCGCAGATGGGGAGTCTTGAAGTAGGTGACCTGCTCGCGGGTCACGGTGATGGGCAAAGGACGGCCCAAATCGGCGAGGATGCCGGCTAGCCAGGCACCCGCTGTGACTACCAGTTTGTTGCACCAAAACGTCTCAGTGTCGGTCACCACCTGCACGCTGTCCTTCAGGGGGTGCACTGCCCGTACCCGCACCTCCTCCCGCAAAGCGGCCCCGCGGGCGCGGGCCAGCAGCGCGTGCACCTGGGTGCCTTTGCGCGCATCCACCAGACCGCTGTCGGCCTGGTAGATCACCCGCACATTCTCCGGCAGCTTGAACTGCGGGAAGTGGCGCATGGTCTGGGCAGGGGTCCACTCCTCGAAGGGTATTCCCGTCGCGCGCATCGTCTCAGCGATGTCCTGCACCTCCGGCCGCACCCCCGCCTCCACCGGGCTGATGTCGAGGCCACCGGTGCGATACACCAGCTTTACCCCGGATTCTTGTTCCACCTGCGACCAGCAGGTGTAGGTGTACGGGGCAAGGCGCGCGTACTCAGACGCGTCATAGGAAAGCCGAATGATGCGCGAATGGTCGTGGCTGCCGCCGAATTCGTGTCCGTGGTGAAATTGTTCGAGCCCGAGCACATCTGCCCCGGCGCGGGCCAACCAGTAGAGCGCGGCGCTGCCCAGACCGCCGCAGCCCAGCACGATGATCTCGTGGTGCTTCATGGCTTGACCTCTCCCAATTTTGCCGCGATATAGCGGCGCACATCGGCCGCCAGATCTTCCATCGGCGCGTAGTACCCCCGCTTGAAGACCCGGGCGCCCATGCCGCGCTGCACTCCTTCGCACACCCGCCAGTCCTGAAGGTTGATGCAATCCCAGAATTCGGCGGCGTCAGCAGGATCGAAACCGGGTCTGGCCATTTCGCCCGGATCGAACAGCAAGTCGCAGACGATCCGGGTGTGTCCTGGGCTTTGGGGCCAGAGCACAAAGGCGGCGACATGGTCGCAGGCGAGGGAGACCAGCAAGTTCGGAAAGATGAGCTGTGCTTTGTGCCTGGTGCGCTCGTGCTCGTCAAGCCCGGCAAAAGGCGCACGGTCGGTTGTTCCTGAGAAGGTGAAAGTGGACGCCCCCGCCTTGTGGGGTACGCCGTCGGCCCAATCGAGTCCAAAACCGCCATTTTCGCGAAACGCCGGCACGACTGCGCACAGTTCGGGATGGACGATGGCGCAGTGGTAACACTCGTTGTAATTCTCGACGATCACTTTCCAGTTCGCCTGCACGTCGTAGACCAGGCGACGCCCTAGTCGCAATTCGGCAAGCGGGTAACGCCGCGAGTAGGCGATTTCACCCGCCAGCTGCACTGCGAGCGTGTAGCCGCGCGCCTGGGCCTCGGCAGGTGAGAGATTCACAAAGACGAACCCGCCCCAGAGCGAGACGCCCACCGGATAGAGCGAAAACGCTGCCTGGTCGAGACTGTCCTGCAGATGCGGTGCGCAGCGCAGCCGACCTTCGAGATCGTAAGTCCAGCCATGATAGGGGCACCGAATGGCCCCTGCAAAGCGTCCGCTCGGACCGGGTTGGTCGCTTTTGAAGGGCTTGGCCGCCGCATCCATCGCAAGCGCGCAGCCGCGGTGGCGGCAGACGTTATAAAACCCCCGCAGGGTACCATCGTTGCTGCGCACAATCAGTACGCTCTGGCCCTGCACATCGAGTTGCACGAAGTCTCCCGCAGCGCTCAGATCCTCCTCGCGCCCCACGCACATCCATTCTTTGAAAAAGAGATCCTCGCGCTCGCGGGCGTAAAATGCGTCGCTCAGGTAGGTATAGCCGGGCAACGTCGGCTCCAGCGTCGCCGGAGGGGCGGCTTGAGAGGCGTCCAACCAATCCACATCGACCTCGCGGGCTCAGTTACCGCAAAGATATATCAGTCATATATCAAAGTCAATTGTCCTGCAGCCGCGGCCGACGGGGATTGCCCGACTGCAGCGCGTACCCTTGAGAAAAAGGGCAGTGCCGCCGCCATGATCCCAGACTCGCTCCTAAGCGCCAAAGTCATCCACACCCCCGCCACGCGCAGCCAGGAGGCTTACCACGCTATCCGCGAGCAAATCATCGCCCTAGATTTGGCCCCGGCCTCATTCATCGACGAAACTCAATTGTGTGAACGGCTCAGCTTGGGGCGCACCCCCGTGCGCGAAGCGCTCATTCGCCTGTCGTTCGAGAATCTAGTGGTGATCTTGCCCCGGCGCGGCACCATCGTCGCCGACCTCAACCTTTCCGACTTGCGCAAACTCTACGAGTTGTACCTCCAGTTGGAGACCTTTGCTGTGCGCTTGGCCGCCGAGCGCGCCGCGCCGCTTGAACTCGACCGGCTGCACGCCTGGGCGTGCACAGCGCAGGAGCGCCACCCGGGCCTCGACGATCTGGGTTTATTGGCTCTAGACGAGCAAGCCCATCAACTGATAGTCGTCGCCGCCCACAACGCCTTTTTGAGCGAAGCGCTCGAGCGGCTCGCGGGCCACATGCGGCGTTTGTGTTGTTGGTATGCTACCCAGCAGCGCCTGCAGACCCTACCTGGGGCGATCGACCTGCTGGTGGCGGTGGTCGATTGCATCGGGCGGCGCGAGGCGCAGCAGGCCGCCGAGCGGATGGGGCGCCACATCACGATCTTCAGAGACGAGCTGCTGGGCAGTGCCCGGCTGTAGTCCGATTGATTTTCGCGGTCAGGTCTACAGTAGAAGCATGCGCGTCCCGCTCAGGCTCATCGCTGCGACCATCTGGGCATTGCTCGCCGCCCCCGCCCGTTCCGCCTGCCAGCCGCAGGTGATAGCCCAACTGCCCGTGCCCCTCCTAGCAGAAGTCTCCGGCATGGTACGCGGTGGTTCCGGCAATTTCTGGTGGTTCATCAACGATTCGGGGGACGGAGCGCATCTGTACGCTGTGGATGACTCAAGCAAGTTGAAAGGCAAAGTGAGCGTCGCCGGGGCAAATAATGTCGACTGGGAAGACCTGGCGGCGGGCCGCTGTCCAGACGGGAATGGCCGCTGTCTATTTATTGGCGATATCGGCAATAATGCCCTCAAGCGCCAGGATCTGGCCATATACGTCGTGCGCGAGCCGGAGCCCGTCAGCGGCAAAGCCGAGGTGCTGCTCGCCTTACCGTTGCGCTATCCTGACCGGCCCGCCGACGCCGAGGCGCTCGTCTACGACGAGCAGAACCGCCAACTTGTGCTTTTTACCAAAGAGTTTTCCGGCCTCAGCCGCGTCTACGCCCGTAGCCTCACTCCAGCTGAGACGGTTCTGAAGCCGATTGCGCGCCTCGATTTGAGCGAGCGCGAAATCGGTGACAATTTGCTGAGCGGTGCGTCGATAAGCCCGGACGGCAAGATCTTGATGCTGCGCAGTTATTTCACGGCCTTTCGCTGGCAGCGCGGCGCGGCTGAGAACTGGGAGCAACTGTTAGCCCGGGCGCCGGAGGCGATTGCGCTGGAGAAGGAGCCCCAGGGTGAAGCGCTCGCCACCGACGGCAACGAGGGTCATTTTTTCACCACCAGCGAGGTGAAGCCCATCCTGATGCGCTACCCCTGTAAACTCTAGAGCAGGTGTCAGGGGTCAGGGTAATAAGTGCTGCCCAGCCAGGTTTTCAGCCGTCCGGATCGATGCCCAGTTCCTGCAAACGCCGCCGGAGGGTTTCCAGTTGGCCTTGGGCCTGCTGGCGCAGTTTAGACTCCTCATTAGCCCGGCGCAGCGCGTTGTAGGTGGCGTAGTAGCGCACCCCGAGGGCCGCGTAGTCCAGTTTTTTCTGGTAGTACTCGCCCCGCCGCCGCCGAGAAACCACTTCGAGGGTCAGAATCGGCGCCACTTGCGCTTCCCAGAGCACATAACTTCTGCGCAAATTCTCGTCTTTGACCCGCGGTACACCGAGAACCAGAAAGCCGTCAGGGACTACCGGTACATCCTCGGGGTCGAAGTAGATACCCATATCCGTGCCCCAGAACCAGTCCCAGCGCTCAGCCCAGATCGAAGCGAGCAGCAACTTGAGCAACCCGGGGATGAGATCTTGCAGCTCGTTATCCACGGGGGTGTCGTCCGAGTCGGGCAGTTCGTCGGCGGTGGGTAGGCAGGAGGGCGAATCGAACATCGTGAACCCCGGCAAGCCTGAACTTTCGCCCATGATGGCATGGACCTGGACCGTCACCCCGTTCCTGCCGGTCAGCTCCTCGCGGTCGTACTGGCGATCAATGCAAAAAATGCCGTTCGCCGGTCAAGACCATCGCCACCCCGAGTTCGTTGCAGGCGCGGATCGAATCGTCGTCGCGCAGGCTGCCTCCGGGCTGGACGATGGCGCGGATGCCCCGCTCGGCGGCGGCGCGCACGGTGTCATCGAACGGGAAAAAGCCGTCGCTCGCAAGTACTGCCCCCCGCGCTTTCTCGCCCGCCTGGGCGAGGGCCAGTTGGGCGGATCCTACCCGGTTCATCTGACCGGCGCCGACCCCCAGCGTCTGGTGCAGACGGCTCACGACGATGGCGTTCGATTTGACGTGCTTGCAGACTTTCCAGGCAAATAACAATTCAGCCATTTGGGCATCGTCCGGCACCGCCTCGGTCACTACTTGCCAATCTTCGGCGCGCACCGGCAGGTCCACCTGCTGGATCAAAAAGCCACCGCTTATCGGTTTGATGTCAAACACCGGTGGGGTGGTCAGGTCTGCCAGTTCCAGCAGGCGCAGGTTTTTCTTGCACTCCAGCAAAGCCAATGCCTCCGCAGTGAAGGCAGGCGCGACGATGCACTCGAGAAACGTTTGCGCCAACAGCGCGGCGGTCGGTGCGTCGCAGGGCCGGTTGAGGGCGACGATGCCGCCAAAGGCGGAGACGCTGTCGGCTTCAAAGGCGCGGCGGTAGGCTTCGGCAATCGTGGCGTCGGCCGCTACCCCGCAGGGGTTGGTGTGCTTGATAATCACCGCCGCCGGGGTGTCGTCAAATTCGGCCACCAGCCGTCGGCTAGCCTCCAGGTCGATGAGGTTGTTGAAGCTGAGGGCCTTGCCCTGGAGGATGCGCCCCGTACTCCAGCCCGTCGGCGGGCCGTGGCGGTACCAGGCGGCGGCCTGGTGGGGATTCTCGCCGTAGCGCAAAGGCTGCATCCGCTCCAGTTCAAGGCCCAGCCGCTCGCCCAGGACCGGTTCGGCACCGGCGAACCACCCGGCGATCGCCCGATCGTAGGCGGCGGTGCGCGCAAAAGCGGCGGCGGCACAGGCGGCGCGAAAAGGCAGCGTCGTCACTCCGCGGTTGCGGCGCAATTCGGCCAGACACCCCTCGTACTGACCGACAGAGACCAGCACGGTCACAAAGGCGTGGTTCTTGGCGGCGGCGCGCACCATCGTCGGGCCGCCCACATCGATTTGCTCGATGCGCGGGTCTTGCTCGAACGGATAGAGATTGACCACCACCAGATCGATAGGAGCGATAGCGTAGGTCTGCAGGTCGCGCCGGTCCGCATCCTGGTCGCGGCGCGCCAGGATGCCGCCGTGGATCTTGGGGTGCAGCGTCTTGACCCGCCCGCCCAGTATCTCGGCGGCACCGGTAAAATTGCCCACTTCCTGCACCGGAATGCCTGCCTCGGCAAGCGCCCGGGCGGTACCGCCGGAGCTGACCAACTGGTATTCAAATTCCGTCACCAGGGCGCGGGCAAAGTCGACCAGACCGGTCTTATCGGAAACGCTCAACAGGGCGATGGGCATCGCGGATTGCTCTGAAGACTCCCGCAATTTTGCCACAGCCGTTGCCGAGGCCGATCGCCTCGCCGATAATGACAGCACCAGTGACCGGGAGCGTCTATGTGTGTCCAGTACATCGAAGCGGAAATCGAACTCGACCGCGATCAGGCCCTTTCGCCCCAGGTCGAGCAGGCTCTGCAAGTGCACGGTGAACCTCTGCGCTGGGCAATCGTCGAGGCGGACGAGGCGGGCGGACCGGTGCGCGTCGAGGCGGTCGTCGTCGGAGCGTGAAGCCGCTGGTGGTTTTGTTGCTCGTGCCCACCGGCGTCGGCGCTGCGGTGGGCGGTTTTGCCGGGGACGCGATTCCGGTGGCCCGGTTGCTTGCGGGGGCGGCCGACTGTTTGATTGCCCACCCGAATGCGCTCAATGGTGCTCAGCTCAGCTATCCACTCACCAACGCCCTCTACGTCGAAGGTTACGGCCTCGACCGCTTCTGCAAAGACGAATGGCGTCTGCGGCCTGTGCACCGCAACCGGGTGGGGGTGGTGCTGGATGCGGATCTATCCGCATCCCAGCGTCAGCAGCACCTGCACGCAGTGGAGGCGGCACGCTACACTCTCGGAATTGACATCCTGGGCCACTGCACAACTGAAGGATCGCTTGGGGTCGAAATTTGCGTGGGTGCCACCGGCACCGCCTGGGGCACCCTGCGCCATCCGGGGCGTTTGCTGGCCGCCGCCCGGCGTCTGGCGGCTTGCGGGGCAGAGGCGATTGCTGTTGTGTCGCGCTGTCCTGAAAGTGACGATACTGACTACCGCTCGGGCGACGGTGTCGATCCGGTAGGCGGGGTGGAGGCGGTGATCAGCCACCTGGTGGTGCGCCACCTGCGGCTTCCGGCCGCCCACGCCCCCGCCTTCGACTACGAACCGGCCCCCGCTCCGGTGCACCCGCGCGTGGCTGCCGAAGTGCTGGGTCCGACTTTTTTGCCCTGCGTGCTGGCCGGTCTTGCGCGCGCACCGCAATTTATCAAAGGTGCCGAAGCGCTGCCGCAGGACATTGGGGCGGCGGCGGTCGATGTCGTCGTCAGCCCCGTCGACTGCTGCGGTGGAGCAGGGCTGCTCGCCCTGATGGACCGGGCGAACCCGCCGGTGTTGCTCGCCGTCGAGGAGAACACCACCCGCCTGAACGTCACCCCCGAGCACCTGGGTCTCAAAGCCCGGCGCGTCCGCTCCTATCTGGAGGCGTGCGGCTGGTTGGTGGCGCTCAAGCAGGGGGTCATCTTCGCCGAGGGACCGGCCGCTGCAATTCAGGCATAATCTTTGGCACACCGGCAACGAGCTTTTTGTAGAGAGTTGCGACCGGGCCGGCTAGTTTGTAGCGGCGACTGACTTTGGTCGTGTGCTGGGCAACGAATAAGGGTGCCCAGCGGATCGCATGTGATCACATTCGGTGAGAAAAACTATGACTTATAGTGCATTCCTCCCTCCAGCGATTCCAATCCGTTTTATTCGCGGCAGCGGACTGTTGACGGTCCTGTGTGCGGCTGGTGATCGTCTACAACGGCACGGCTGGTCTGAGCTTGCTGTTCAACCAGGAGCAAAACGGCCTCAGCACCAAGATTGGTGAAGTGAAGGGTCTGGAGTGGGCCAGCATCCGGACGCTCGATCTGTTTTTGCACGCTGACCCGGCTACCGGCTCAATTCGGATGTGACTCCAGCGGTGGCGCTTACGAAGACCTTCCAGCCGTCCGCTGCCGGGGTATTCTTTGCCGGTTCCGCCACCGCCCACGCCGGCCTTGTAGCTTTCACCGGCAACGGACCGGACGCTACCTTCCGCTTCGATAACTTCAACTTCGAGGTTTTGCAGACCGGCCCGCAAGCCGCCAGACAAGCACCGCGCACACCCCGATGAGCACCGCATTGCCGGCGGGACCCAGATACTGCCCCACCCGGAGGTAATTGCTCCCCAACAAAAACCCGGCCCAAACCAGCAGCAGCGTCCACAGCAGCGTGCCGGCACCCGAGTACAGGGCAAATTTCGCCAGGGGCATCCGGGCTGCCCCCGCCGGCAGCGATATCCAGGTGCGAATTCCCGGAACCAACCGGCAGACGAAGACCGCAAGGACACCGCGCCTTGCAAACCAACGATTGGCCCGTTCGACAACCGCTGCTGAGAGGCCGGACCAGCGGCCGTAGCGGTCGGCCCATTTACCGAGGCGCCCAAAGCCCACCCGCCGACCCAGATAGTACCAGGGAAGCGCCCCCAGCAATGCCCCCACCGCCCCCGCCGCCACTACCCCAGCTAGGTGCAACTCCCCCCGCGCTACTGCGAAACCGGCCAGAGGCAAAATCGCCTCTGAAGGAATTGGGGGCACGATGGTCTCCAGGAACATCAGCCCTGCAATGCCCAGATAGCCCAGCGACCCGACGATCTCGACGACTCGTTCGAGCATGCGTCTCCTTGGCCCAGGGTGCCGGGCCGCTCCACCATCTTCGTCTTCGGCAGCACTTTTGCGCTTGTACCCTCGGTACAGTAGAAACGCCCCGGCCGACGCTTCGATGCTCACCAGCCTACAAAATCCCCTCATCAAACAACTGCGAAAGCTGCACTCGGCCAGGGAGCGCCAGGCGCAGGGGTTGTTTCTGGTGGAGGGAACCCATCCGGTGGCCGCAGCGCTGGAGGGTGGATGGGATCTAGATGTCATCTGCGCCACGGCGGTCTGGAGCGCGGAGCACCCGCAACTGCATACCGTCCTGAGCGGTAGAGCCGGCCGCTACGAGATGGTCGCACCCGCCGTTATCGCAGCACTTGCCGATACCGTCCATCCGAGCGGGGTCGTCGCCGCTGTGCGCCGCCGCGCAGACGCCTGGCGCCCGCTGCTGGAGCGCGACGTTTCGCTGTTGGTACTGGGTGAGCGGCTGCAAGATCCCGGCAACGTCGGCACGCTGGTGCGCAGTTGCACGGCGGTGGGGGCCGACGGTCTGGTGCTGAGCGCCGACAGCGTCGATCCGGATCATCCGAAGGTGCTGCGCGCGAGCGCCGGGCTGTGGTTTCGCTCGCCGCCGCTGAGTGTCCCGGATTTGAGCGCGTGCGTTGCGGATCTGGCGCGCCGGGGCGTACAGGTGCTCGCCGCCGACGCAGGGGCCGGCCGGTCGCTCTGGGAGTGCGACCTGTGTCGGCCCACGGCCTTTGTGTTGGGCAGCGAAGGGCAGGGCCTCAGCGAACCGTTGCGCCGATGCCTCCCTGAGCGCGTGGGCATTCCCCTCGCCCCCGGAGTCGAATCGCTCAATGTGGCTGTCAGCGGCGCACTGCTGTTATTTGAAGCGGCCCGTCAGCGCCGGGGCTCCGCGCACTGATTGGCCCGGGGTGTGATGCGATGGCAAGATAACGGTGTCGTCAACCCAACAGTGCCCGAGCGTCTATGGCCGCTATCCGCCCGATGCGCTTCGACGGAACTTTCGAGCTGGATCCCGAAGCGCAGCAAACCCTGTTCACCCTGTTGCACGGTGCAGCTTTTTGCGAGCAGATTCGCCGGGCGGCCGAGTGCACCGCGGTGATGTTTACCGAACTGGTCTTCCAGCCGGTGCCCTACAGCTTCGAGACGCCCCACGGCATGGCCCGCGCGTTTGAGCTGTACTTTCACTCCAGCGACTACGTACTCATCAACGTACCGCCCAACTTTATGTTCAAAGCGCGGATCAGCAATCCCAGCCGCCTGTGCGCCGTCTACCGCAAAGGGAGCGGCGAGACGCCCAGAGTCCCGCCCACGGACGATCCAACCCCCGGGCCGGGGCGTACAGAATGAGTACATGTCCATTGAACCGTTTTGCCGCGCCGGGCACTGATACTCCGGCAAACGCCCCGGCTTCCGCCGTCACCCTGTGGCGGACCGGGCGGGCGACGGGCATCCCCTTAGCGAGTAGCCCCCTGTCATGAGTGGTCCACAACCGCCCGAAGAACACCAGGCTTTGCTGGTTGATTACGTGCTCGAGCAGCTCAATCCCGAGCAGACAAGCACTGTTCAGTCGCTCATTGCCCGCGATCCCGCCGCCGCCGCCGAGGTCGAAAGGTTGCGCCGTGTGCGCGATTTGCTCCCTTACGGCGTTGCAGCCGAGCCTCCCGCCGGGCTCGAATCGGCCATCCTCGCCGCCATGGATGCCGCCCCGCCCCAGGCGGATCGGCCCCGCCCACAGTTGACCGTCCTCCCCTGGCGTCCCGTTGCCGCCGCGGCCGCGGCGGTGCTGGTGCTGGCCCTGGGCATCGACAGCCTGCGTTTGCGCCACGAGCTTTCCACCACCGCCGATCTGGTGCAGCTGCTGCAGCAGCCCAATACCCGTCTGTTTGCATTGCGGGGCACCGGGGCCACCACCGCCGCCTCCGGCAGCATCGTCATGGACCTCGACCGACGCACCGCCCTGGTCGCCATCCAGAACCTGCCCGCCTCCGCACCCGGCCAAACCTACCACCTCTGGGCGATCGTGGACGGCGAACCGCTTACCTGCGGCGAGTTCAAAACCGACACCAAAGGCACCGCCGTCGCCCGCCTGGAGGTGCCGCCGGGACTTTACAGTTCTGTCGTTTCACAATTGCTGGTCACCCGCGAAGCGGCTGGATCGGTGGACAAACCCGGCAAGGCCGAGGTGATGATTAGCGTCACCTGATGTTGCAGGTGACGCTGCAACGCGTGGCGTCGCAGCCTTCAAGAGCCACGCGTTGCAATGACATACTGGAAGCTGATACCCGGATCTCCAATCCATGACTTCCAGTCCCAAGATTGTCGCTGCCCTGTCGGGAGGTGTCGATAGCTCCGTAGCCGCTGCCCTTGTGCGCAAGCAGGGTTACCGCGTCTGCGGTGTCACCCTCTGGTTGATGCGCGGCAAAGGTTCGTGCTGCTCGGACGGCATGAAAGATGCCGCGCGCGTGTGCGAACAGTTGGATATTCCCCACCACATCGTCGATATCCGCCAACAGTTCGAAGAGACGATCGTCGATTTTCTGGTGGAAGGTTATCAGGGCGGAGTCACACCGCTTCCCTGTTCGCGCTGCAACAAAGAACTCAAATTCGGCCTACTGCTCGAGTATGCCCGCCGCAAACTGGGGATCGGCACCCTGGCCACCGGCCACTACGCCCGCACGGGCTTCGATGACCGGACGGGTCGCCGTTGGCTGGCGCGCGCTGTCGATCGCACAAAAGATCAGTCTTACTTTCTCTACGACCTGAGCCAGGAGCAGCTGGCCAGTGCCGTCTTTCCTCTGGGCGAGATGACCAAGGACCAGACCCGCGCGCTGGCTGCCGAATTGGGCCTCAGCGTCGCCCACAAGCCCGAGAGCATGGATCTGTGTCTGGTGGAGGCGGCCGGTTCGATGCGCAGCTTCCTGAATGCCCACATCGAGACCCGCCGCGGCGAGATCGTCGATACCAGCGGCAAAATCCTGGGCGAACACGACGGCGCCCACCACTACACCGTCGGCCAGCGCCGGGGTCTTGGGGTCGCTGCCCCTTACCCGCTCTACGTGGTCGCCGTCGATGCCGCCAACAACCGCGTCGTGGTCGGAGCGCGCGAGGAGGCGACGGCTTGCGAGTGTACGGTGGGTCCGGTCAACTGGGTCTCGATGGCCGAACCCGAGGCGCCCATCCAGGCCGAAGTCCAGGTGCGCTACCGCTCCCAGCCCGTGCAAGCGACGATTATGCCTTTGACCGCTCGCGGAGCGCGCATTGTCTTCGACGACGCGCCCCAGTTTGCCATCTCCCCCGGCCAGGCCGCCGTCTGGTACGCAGGCGAACGGGTGCTGGGCGGCGGCATCATCCTGGCAAGCGGCAGGACGCACTGATCAGTTCCCTCAAACTGATATTGCATCATCTGCTCAAATGGCAGTATCAGCCCGAGAAGCGCTCCACTTCCTGGGAGGAGACGCTCATCCGGGAGCGGGGCAACGCCGAGGACGCCCTCAACGATATGCCGAGTCTGCATCAGTTGCTTACCCCCGAATGGATCGACAAAGCTTATCGCCGCGCCTGCCGGGATGCCGGTCGGGAGACGAAGCTACCGGACGACGCTTTCCCGGAACAATGTCCCTATGCGCTGGCGGATATTCTCGGCGATTGGTGGCCATGAGTCCATTGGCGAAAGCCTCCCATGGAGGACTGGGTGTTCAGGCTCTCCTGCAGGCTGTGTTTCGGTGGCTGAACTCCTGAGTAGAACTTATGACTGCAGTCCACTCCTTGCCCTAGCCGTGCACCGAAGTGCGCGGCTACTTTTTTTGGGTGCACGGGGGATAATCGTTCTAATTGCTGTGGACAGGGGCCAGGTTCGATGCGCTACCCGGGTGAGGTTCGCGTTCAGCAACTGGTCATCCACGTGGTGGACCCGCACCGCGACAACGTCGTTTTCTCCGAACGCGATGTGCCCCTCGACGGCGCCGACCGTCTGGTCGAATACTTCGGCCACCACATCCGCAACTCGCTGCAGGACCCGGTGGCTGGGGCAGGCCGCTTCGAAGCGGATAACAGCTGTCCGACGTTCGCTCTGTGCCGGGCGATGCTGCACGAGGGTCTAGATCTCATCGGCGGCTCGGGCAAACTGGCTGGGCAACTGGCCGAAATTATCCGACGCAACCGCAGCATCTCGCCGGGGGTACTGGTGGCGGGGTTTTATACCGACAGCGGGCGGCCCGAAGTCCCCCGGTTTCTGGCCCTGCTGAAGATGGACCCTTCCCAGGTATTTCGCCACGTCGTCGAGCGCGAGGCAGCCACCGGCAGACGCTACGTGCGGCTTGCCCTCGAAAGCGACGTGTTGCCCAGCGAGCGCGAAAAGCTGCAAAAGTGCGCCTTCGTGCAGCCCCTGGAGCCGCGCCACGCCGAGTACGACATGCTCCTGCTCGACCGCCAGACGCGCGTGCCCACCGAGGTGCCGGTGGCGAAGTTCTTTGTCGAAGGTCTGCTCGGGGCGAAGCTCGCCCTGGATGCCCGTGGGCGCACCGACCGGCTCTTCAAGGGACTGATGGGCGCCTACAACGATCTCAAGTCGATACTGCCACCCGGGCAGGGCGAACAACTGCGCCAGGCCGTCGACGCGGCGGTGCGCCAGAGCACCATCGACCTCGAAGACTGGCTGGAAAGCCTGCCATTGGCCGAAGAGCACAGGCGGAGCATCGACCGCCACCTCGCCGGGCAGCACCTCAACGAGCGCACCTTCGACATCGACCGGACCTACGGCCGCAGCCTGCTCAAAAAGCGGGTCTTTCGCGGGGATCATAGCCTGCGCGTCGAGGTGTCGGCGGACCCGGACAAGGCCCAACAGGTGATCCAGAGCACCGAGCGCATCGAGATCCCCGGTACGCTCCCTTACTACCGCGTGGTGCTGCACACCGAGCGCTGGGACGAAATCGCCCAGTGATAACTCAGCGCAAGTAAGTGGCAGGCAGCACCGCCCGACACCAATCGTGGGCCTGCGCGAACAGCGGGTGCTCCCGAAAGAACAGCACGGCCTCCCGCGCCTTCTCGATCGCGAGGCTCCGGTTGCAGTAAAAAGAAGTCCCGTCGTCGGTACCGGTGGTATAGAGCACGATGTGCCAGTGGTAACCCCGCCTGCGCATCTGGGCCACCTGCTCGCCCAATTCCCAGTCCAAAACCGGTTTGTCGCCGTATTCACAGGCCACCACGGCACAACCTAGCTCACCAAAATCCTGCAGCAGCGGCAGGGCGCTCGCCTCCAGAGCCACCCGCACCAGACCCACAGCGGTCTTCGCCAGCGGCGGTGCGCTCAGCACTTCGAGGGCAAAACCCGCCTCCTGCAAAAACGTCGCCGCATCGTTGTCGGCTTTGGCGGCCACCGCCGCTGTGCGCGCAGGCAGAAAACTGTACAAATGGGCAATAAGCGCCAGCGCCGGCCGGGGCGCATCCGCCAGGCGGACGACGATGGGGGTGTCCCCCGGTTTCAGCCGCTCCGCCGGCGCTCCCAACAGTTGGTGCTGGCCCGCGGCCAGTTGCTCCAGCGAGGCGGCCAGACGCTCGGCTTGCTTGTGCTGCGCCTCGGCCTGAAAGGCCTGAAAGGCCGAAATTTTTTGAAGGAACATCTCCTGATCGAGACTCTCGCGGCTCTGGCTGTCGACTAGATAGGTGCTTGCCTCCAGCGAAGTCGTCACGCTCTCGAGCGTCGTATTCGCGGCGGCTTCGATGGCCTCGACCCGTTCGAGGATGCTGTCGAGCTTATCTAAGAACAGATCTTTGATCGTTTTGATTCTGCCCAGAAACGAAACCATCCCGCGCTCCTGTTTCACACCTGGCCCGGACAATCTGTCCATCACCCACCCGCCGTACCCAAACGGGCAAAGCGATCGTCGCTGGGGCGGCCGACGGCGAGCGACCCCCAGATCCACTCGTCGGTGCCCCGGGCGGCAAAGGCGGGGGCGAGCCTCGCGGCGTTCTCGCGCAAGCTGCGCTGGGTGGCGGGCTCTGTGACCCGCTCGACCGCCCGGCGAAAACTCGCCGGTTCGTAGGCGCTCACCACACCGATGCCGCACTGGGTGACAAAGCGGGCGGCGGCAGTCTCGGGGCTTCCCAGCACAATAATCGGGGTGTTGGTCGTGGCCAGAATGAACACGATGCGGCTGGGAAGGCTCAACCGGGAGATGGCCGGGTTGTCGTCGAACGCATCGAGCGTCCCGGAGGGGACCACCGTAAACATCCGGCCGCGCAGATCGTCCACCAGGGCTGCTTCGGTCGGGATGGGCGGTTTGAGCAAGATGCCGTCGCGTTTGAGGGTGGCGCGGTCGGTCTGCTCCCGGTCGAGCCAGGAGCCGCCCGTCCAATACCAGTGGACCTGGATCCCGGTGCTGCGCACCGTCTGGCGCAACATCGCCAGCCAGCGATCGCTCCAGATGTTGCCGATGATTGCCCCGATGCGGGCCTCGGCGCTATCTGGTGCGGGTAGCCGCGCCTCGCGCGACAGCAGGGCATCGGGGACGACGGGGGGCACAAAGTGCATGGGCAGGTCATATTTGGCCTGGTAGGCCCGCTGCAGTTCGGGCGAGATGGCCAGCCGCAGGCCGGACTTGCGCAACAGCTCTCCCATCAGTCCGTCCGGGATCGTCTGCACCGAGATGTTCTGGTCGTCCATCACCCAGACCGCGAGCGGCACGTCGAACAGTTCTTTGATCGCCAGGGCCGTCATCACGTCTTCGATGTAATAAGGAACGCACAGGATGCGCCGCGGTTCGATACCCGCCAGGACGCGCATGACATTGTAAAACGCCTGCAGGCGCGTCCCTTCCGGGTGGGAAAGGCACAGATCTACCGCCCCAAAGCGTTGTTCGCCGCCATAGATATTGCGCGAGCGGATCGAAAGGACATCCGGGCAATGGCCGAACAGCCGGTCGATGAGCACCCCGGTGCCGTGGCGGCTGTTCACCTCGTTGGGGGTGATGATCACATCCATGGCGCTGCCGTGCGCCTTGGGCGGCTCGGCGGTGACCCGTTCGAGCAGCGAGGTGAGCTTCAAGCGCGCCTCGGCGTTGTCTTCGATAATCTTGACGAGTCGCTCATCCAGCATGGCGTGCGCCTATGGGCGGTAACACTTTATCACCTGCATCCTCGGCAAGCCATGGCGCACCGGGTGCCCCATCGCCGGTGTTGCTCAGCGGCCGGGCAGCCCAGGGCGTCTCACGGTTCTTTACTTTTGCTCCTCAACGCCTGGAGGCAGATCGGTGTCCATCCCCAACTTATTTTTCAGCTCAAACCAGGAGTTGCGCAGCTGCCAGAATTTACTGCTTTCCATGCCTGCGATTTGTTGTTGCAGCGCCTGCCGAGCATACTGGCTCCGGTCGAGCTCTCCCCGCGTCTGCCACAGCAGACCTTGCGAATCCCAGTAATCCTTCCGGGTCGCCTCCAGTTCCTGCTGGGTCTCACGCAGTTGCTGCCGGGTCTTCTCGAGCTGCGAGCGCAGATCCTGCACCTCCAGCTTCAGGCAGGCGGACTGCACCTGTGTGGCCATCGCGGCGAAAGGCGGGCCGCTGGTGGTCTCCACTGCCGCCTGGATTGCTGAATCCCGCGCGGCTGTAGTGGTCTGTAAAACCGATCGCGGCTGATCTAAAAGCACGTCGCGATACAGCTCAAGATACCGGGCCGCCTCCGTCGTCCCCGCGTAGTGCGCCTCGATCAGTCGGCGGCCCTGCCGGCCGTACTCGGCCAGTTGGAGATCTTGCAGGCACTCGCCGAGGGTTCTAGCCAGGGCCTGCACATCGCCTACCGGCACCAACCGACCGTGCACGCGATCTTGCAGCACATCGAGGGTGCCTCCCGCAGCAAAGGCAATGACGGCCGTGGCGCAGGCCATCGCTTCCAGCAGCGTGTTTGGCAGGTTATCTTCCAGCGACGGCAAACAAAACAAGTCGGCCGCAGAATAAATGCGCCGCAGTTCGTCGTCGGAGCGGATTTCGCCCAGGTGCACCACCGGCAGATCCGCCAGATCCAAAGAGCCGATATAACCAAAACACAAAAGCCGAAGGGTCTGGTTTTCGATGCGTTCGTAGAATTGCGGCTGCTGCAAAAGTAGACGCAAAGCTGCGATCATCTCGGAGAAACCCTTGCGGCGCTCGGTGCAGTTGTGGGCGCCAAAGAGAATCACTTGAGAGTGCGCCTCCAGGCCGAGGGCGGCTTTCGCCTCCGCCTTAGCGACGGGAGCGAAGACGGCCGTATCGAGGGCATAGGGGATGACCTCGATACGGCTGTGGGCAAAAAATGTACTTGCTCTTGCGCAATCGGCCAGCCACCGGCTGGGGGCGACCACGACAAAATTTTTGCCGTCTAGAAAGTCGATTTTGTCCTGCAGCAGCATGGCCGGCAACTGATAAGGATCGTCGCGCAGTTGTGGGCAGTTGCGGCAATGCTCGCGATAGCCCTCGCATCCTGCCGAGAAATGACAGCCGCCGGTGAAAGCCCACATGTCGTGGAGGGTCCAGAATACCGGCTTGCGATGTGCTTCGACAAGCTTCCTCAGGGTTACGGGCGACTGCCAGCGAGCCACCCAGTGCAGGTGCAAAATATCAGCGCAGGTAATGGCGGCCACGCTGCTGAGATCGACGCCAGGGTAGGGCAGCGTAAAGATCGTATTGGACAGGTCCGTCCGGTTGTGATCGACGTAGTACGCCTGCACCCGGGCCAAATTGTCGAGCGTCTCCAGTTGCTCAGAAGCTTCCAGCGGCACGACAGCCCGCGTGCTCGGGTCGTCGGAGTGCCGAATGTGGACATGGAGCGTCGCCTCCTGGCCCAGCTGCAGCAATCCCCGATGCAACCGGTAGGCAGCCCGGGCGGCTCCTCCCTGGAGATCCCAGGTGCTCAGCGACGCGACGCGCAGGGTCTCACCCGCGATTATCTGCGGGGGGGGGGTTGCCATGTCGGTCTCAAAAGTTTCTTGAGCCGCAACCATTGCCCACGCAGCTTCCAGAACTTGCTGCTTTCCATGGCGGCAATTGCTGTCTGCAATCCTTCGCGCTCGACCAGGGCCTGCTGCTTCAGGTCGGCATAGAATTCCTGCAAGCTGTGCACGTACTTCCAGGCTCTCTCCAGCTCGCGATAGTTACTTTGTAACTGCTCTGCCGCCGATTTTTGAGAAGTCACCAACTGCTGCCAAGCCGTCAACAGCAAAAAGAATTCGCGGGGCGACCATTTTTGAACAGGCAGGCGGGCCAGGCAGGTGCGCAGAAAAAACTGCTCCCTCACCGAAAGAACCGCCCCCGGCTCCGCTGTGGGTGCCCGGCCGCAAGTGTAGAGCGGGTAGGGATAATGAGCGATCTGCGCGCCGCCGGCAACGGCTCCTGCCAGCCATTCCAGGCCGGCGGCGGGGCCTTCTGCCACCAGCGGCGCGAGCGCTTCGACTAGACGGCGCTCGTAGAGGCCGCAGGGATAGGCAAGCTCCACCGCCCGCAGCAGGCCGTTGAGAGAAACGGGAATCACATTGGCGGTCTTCAGCCCGGCGCTCGCTTGAGCGAGCGCCGGGCTGAAGACCGCCTGAGCGGAGACAGCTGCGCTCAGCAGCACCTCGAGCGCGCCAGGCAACAGCTGGTCTGAAGCTGCGATCACCAGCAGATGGGTGCTGCCGGTGCGCGCGAACCAGTCGCGGCACTGTGTCCCGGTTGCTGTCATCACCGGCGAGTGCAAGAAGGTGTACTTGTCTCGGGGCAGAGTGTCAAGCTGCGCTTGAAAATCTTTGTCCACTGGACCCGCAAGCAGAACGGCTACCGCCTGCAGCTTCTGGGTCTGGATCTCCAGGCTCCGGAGGCAGGCGAGCAGTTCCGAGCTGCCCTCCCGGCAGAGGACGAGGGCACTGACGGTAGCGTCATGATCCTGCAGCAGGGCAGCAGGTCGGGCACCGGCCTGCGCAATGTGCTGCAATTTCTGCTGCGTCAGGCTCTCGTTGAGCTGCTGCAATCTGACCGCATCCGGGATGTCCTGCACCGGTGCCGCTTCGGCCAGCGCCAGTTTGGCGGCTCGAGCCAGCGAGCGCGAGTCTTTGGGTGAGAACCAGTGCACTCCTTGCGAGCGCCCTAAAAGCCCCAGGGTTTCTCGGAAGCCGCCGGTGTCGGAGACGATGAGTTGCACGGGCAACTGCCCCATCTCCAAAGCCGTGTTGGGAAAGTTTTCTTGGTGGCTTGCCAGAACGATGAGCGGGTGCTCCAGCGCGTGGATGAAGCGGATGGCCTGGTTACTGAAAAAATCGGAGTGGATAGAAAAGCTCACAACACCGGCAAGTTGCTCCTCAATGTACTCATCGCTTGTGCGGTTGACCAGCTCCGGGGAGTTCAAAAAGACAGATTTGCCGACAAAGAAAACGTGCAGTTGCTGCCGGATTTGCTCGTCGAGCATTTTGAGCGCCTCGACGAACGTACAGAGCCCTTTTCGCTCTTCAAGCCGCCCAAAAAAGACCAGCGGTCTGCGGCCGATCCCCATGGGTTCCCCGGCCGACACGGGTGGGCCACTCAAACGAACGATGGGAGCACAGTAGGGCAGATGAATGCCGCGCTCCGTTCGCCAACCGTAACTGGCGACCCGGTCGCGCAGGTAGTACGAAGGAAAGTAGGGCAGGTCCGCATTCTCGAACGTGTACTGCTGGCAGGCACTCACCTGCCAGAAATAATCCAGGTTCTGATCGTCGAAGCGCTCGTTCGCTTCGCAGACCCATTCGTGTCCACCATGCAGGGTAACGGCCACTGTGCAGGTCTTAGGCAGCAACCGCGCCCGCTTCGCCTGGATGGTGTCAAACCCGAGGGCCATCATCTCCGGGAACTCGACGAATATCGGCGCGTTCGCAAAGCAATGGACAATTGCCTGGACAAACAGCAGACAGCGAAAGCTCTCTTCGCGCACGACATCTGGTTTGAAAGCCGCCAGGAGCGCTTCGTGCACCGGCTGGAGAACCAGCACCTGCTCTGCCTCCCGGGTAGAGTAGATGCGCCGGACCGCAGGCAGAGTAGACCCGCCGCCAAACGTCTGCGAGACCCCGCAAAGCAGCAGAACGACATGCCAGCCCTGGGCGGCCAGCTGTTCGCTCAAGGTTTTGTAATACGTTCCGACACCACCATTTTTATAGATGCCTTCGTACTCGCTGGTGGCGAGTATGGCGATCTTCTCCGGCCTGCTGCTGTCGCCGGCCTTGTCCCAGGACGCCTGGAAGGTCGGGGTCCATTCGCTGCAGCCCGCACCGGCCTGCCATCCACTTGTATTCATCAATATCTTTCCTGACAGATTGTAGAAGCCGCCTCCACAGCGTGGAGCACTTGGGGGCGGCCCTCTTGAAAGGGGTAAAGCCACTGGCGATCTGCCGAGACGAGCGCTTGGCCATCGCGAAGAAGCGGCTGGTGGCTCCGCGGACAGGCCAGCAGTGGATAGAACCAATCCCCTTCGGCACTTTCGATGGCCTGTCGATAGCAGCTTGGCGGTGTACTTGCTCCCCCCGGCTTCACGACGACTGCGTAGTGGGTGTTGTGGGTATTGGGGCTGTTACCCCTGAGCAACTGGCCCTGTGAGAGCGCGCGGATGAACCGCAGCCATAGGGGACGCAGGCAGCCGTGGGGCCGGTTGGCTTCCAGATACTCCCACAAAAGCCAGGCAATCGTCTGGCCAAAATGATGGACATGAGCGGTCTCAACCACTTCGAACCCGGCGTACCTCATCAATTCCACCAATCCGCTTTCTGTGAAGCGGACGTAGTCGTGCGGAGAACTGTGCTGAGGTTGCAAAAAAGGGACGGCAATCACTCCCATGCCGCCCGGGCGCAGGACCCGGTAAAACTCCTGTGCCACCACCCATGGAAAGCGGGTGTGCTCCAGCACAGCGATGCTCACCACCGTATCGACACAATCGTTGCGTAGGGGTAAACCGTGCAGATCGGCGATCACATTCGGACGGCTGTCAGGAACAATATCGATGCTGAGATGCTTCTGGCCCAACTGGACCGCCCGCCAGCCGGAGCCGGCATTGAGCACGATTCCTCGGCAATACTTCAAGAATGGGGCAATTTCCTCTTCGATCGCAGGCCAGATGATCGGGTAGTCGCTATCGGCCATACATTTCAGGCTTGTCTGTGTGGTTTGCGGGGGCGTAAGCATTATAAGACCTTGATCAAAGTTGTGCAAAAGCCAATTCAATCTCGGTATCGCCTGGCGCGCGGGCCGCGGTGAGCCGGGTCCTATTCGTCTACGGCCAGTCCCAGGTGCTTTTTCAATTTGAACCACCGGGAGCGCAGCTTCCAGAACTTGCTGCTTTGCATAGCGGCAATCTCGATCTCCAGTTGTTCGATCTTGGCCAGGTGAAGGGTGTTGTCGGGTGGGGGCGGCAGGGGTGTCGGCTGGGCAGGGGCACTAGCTTGTATCTGTTGAACTTTTGATTGGAATTGCTCACTCTGCAGCTGCGCCTGCTCCTTTGCCTGCTGCAGCTGCAGGCGCAAGCTGGCTGAAAGCTGCAGCAGCTGGCGCACGGCGGAGACCAGCAGATGAATCTGGCGCTTGGGCCAGGCGGAGGCAGGCACCTGCGCGAGCAATTGCTCCAGCTGAAATTGCGCTTGCCCCGACAAGTACCACTGCGGCGGCGGCACCAGCGGCTGCTTGCGTTCGCACAGGGCAAAGGGAAAGTAGAGGCTAACTTCGCCTGTGGCTGTGGCTGCAGCGATAAGCTCCCGGCTGCAGGCCCGGATGTCCGTGCCCCGGGTCCGACCGAGGCGTTTGAGAAACTGGACAGAAGCCAGACACCGGCCGGGGCCGGAGGCCGGCATATTGAGAATACCCGGCAACGAACCACCGGCAAAACTGGCACTGGTGGTATGGCTGCCCTGCGGGACGGGGCTTGCGACCACTGCGGCATCCACCCGCTTCGCAGCTAGAATCAGGCTCTCGATGGCGAAGGGCTTGAGAATGTCGTCCGCATCGAGGGCGAGGAAATAACCGTTCCGTTCGGCCTTCAGCAGCGATTTGCAGACCTCCAAAACGGCATCGTCGCAGTCGAGGTGGACGAATTTGCAGTTGGGATACAAGCTTCCAGCCTGCTCCAAAACTTGCTGCAGCGGCTGTGTGGCCTGGGTTGTGCAAAATATAACGACCTGCCTGTTGCAATAGGTCTGAGCCTCGACACTGGCAAGGCAGTCCAGCAGATAGACGCCGGACTGCCGAGGGAGGATGGCAATGGTGACGATGGGCTGCACACTATCAATCGCGTGTTTGACTTCCAACAGCGCTCGGTCGATACACCCCATCTTGCGCTCGAGCAACTCACGATTGATTTGCTTCAGATAGGCTGTGTCGGCGGATTCGATAGTTTGCGGCGAATCGGTCAGGGCGCGCGTGAGTGTCTGGCAGAGTGATTGGGCGCTTTTGGGTTTGAACCAGTAGACAGATGCCGAACGGCTAATTAGCTGCAAAGTCTCCTGAAAACCGCCCGTATCGGAGATGACCAATCGGATAGGCAACTGCCCCATCTCCAGGCTGCTATTGGGAAAATTTTCCTGGGGGCTCGCCAAGCAGACAAGCGGTTCCGGCAGGGAAGCGACAAACTGGATGGCCTCTCGACTGTAGAGATCCGTGTAAATCTCAAAGGAGGCCACGCCTGACAGTTCCTGCTCTATGTACTGGCGGCTGTCGAGATGGCTAAACTGGGAGGATTGCAATTGCACAACTTTGCCAACGAACAAAATGTGGAGGGTATCCCTCAAAACAGAGGGTAGGAGCTTGATTGCCTGGACAAAGACAAACAAGCCTTTGCGGTCCTCCAATCGACCGAAAAAGACTAAAGGTACTTTTCCTTTGGGAATCTCCGATCCGCAGCTTTCCTGCCGAACCGGCGAGTGCACCACTGGGACAAAATTTGGCATGTGCACAGCGTGATCCGTATGCCAGCTGTAGCTTTCCAATTTCATTTTTAGAGACTGTGATGGAAAAAAGGCGAGGTCGGCCTGCTCGAAGGAGATCTGTTCTCGGTGGCAGACGGACCAGAACCAGTCAATATTTTCCTCGAGATACTTGTCCTGGGCTTCGTACAACCATTCACACCCGCTGTGGAGTGTGATGGCAACAATGCACTTGGGTCCGAGCAAACCCGCCCGCTTGGCTTGAACTGTGTAGAAACCAAAGCCCAGCATCTCCGGAAATTCGACGTAAACCGCAGCCCCTTGGAAGTGGGCAATGAGAGCCTGCAGCAGCAGCAAACAGCCAAAACCCTGCTGATCCGTTTCGTTGTAGCGCAGGTCATGGAGGATCTCGTGGTGCATGGGTCGAAGGTGAAGAACCTGCTCAACGGCGTTGGCAGAAAAAACATGCTTGACAGCAGCAAGATCCGATGTGCCGGTAAAGTGTTCTTGGGCAAAGCACAGTACTAAGATGACATACCAGCCTTCGGCGGCAAGCATCTCACTCAGGGCTCTATAGTATGTACCGATGCCACCATTTTTATAAATGCCTTCGTACTCACTGGTGACGAGCACCGCCACTTTTGAAGTCTGGGGATCACCCAATAGTTGGACGATATCGTGCCGAAAATGGATGGAGAAGTTCTCACCTGGTAGGCGGTGCAAATCGCCCGATAAGCCATGCACTCTAAGCTCTATACCATCGGTCATATTTATGTGCAGTCAATCTCGAACAGGAAGTCATTATTGCATAGGTTAGTCCCAGTGGACTGCAGCGTCAAGTTGTTTTAGAGATCCGGAAAGTAAAAATGGCGTGACTCTACGAGTGTTACAAGTCAGGATGCGCTCTGGCCGCACTCAAGAAAGTGATGTCCAGCAGGCTCTCAGAACAGGCGCAAGTAGCTGTGCGGGTATGAGGGCGCAGGCATTGTGCCCTTCTGGCGCTTGGCTGCTGGCCGAATTTCGGCAGCGACGCCAGGAGATTGCACAGGCACGGCAAACCCGATGCGCGTGGATTGATTGTGCGCACGCCAACACCCTGCTGCTGAAGGGGCAGGCTCTTCCCGGCGCGCAGCCGGTGGTCAACGAACCGATTTTGCTGCGACCATTGCGCCCCTACGCGCAGAACCTGTCGCCGTTTTTCGGTGCGCAATGCGACGGGCGGATGGCCTGCCGAGGCGGTCCCCGGCTTTGGCGAGAGCCTGGCCGGCCCGTTGGCTGGCTCCCACGCAGTAGACACCCAACTGCACCATCAGCTTGGCCGCGCTTCCGACACAGTCCTCCTACCCCCCGGGGAAGACCCTCTAAAAGAAGTTCGAGGACTTGGGGCTGGCGGCTTTTGCCTGCGGAGAATTGATCTGGCCTGCAGGGGTGTCGCGCTCATCTGGCTGTAAGCCTTGGGCTGCAACCCGCTCGACGGTTAAATTTCAGGATTGCTGACTTCGTTTGTCCGCGATATCGCAAGAAATTGCCTTTGCAGCGTCGTGACTGAGAAACGCAAGTCTCAAAATTCATCGCTGGCGGGCGCTATGTGTTCTTTGCTCAGATGCGATCGACTCGGACCAATCGCGTCGACACAGGGCAACAACGGGGCGCCACCCTCACAATTTTGCTATTGACATATTCTCTGAGGAACACTGATAATCCCCTGTGACCTTCTGGGAACACACAATCTATAGACGGCACCGAAGATAGCGAACGGAGAGTTCAACCGACATGGCTCTAAAAAAAGACTATATATGTCCTGGCCTTCAATCTGTTCGAGTCGACCACTGCTTTCCCAACATGGTGGTTGGGGATCCCGTCACCTGTCCCTGGCCCTATTTGCGTCGTGAAATTCCTCACAATTGGTACGTGGACCGGCGTTACCCGCATGTTGGTTTTCTCAACAGGGACGAAGTTCACATCCTTTACAATACCGCGCTTAAATTTTCCGGCAAGAAAGCTCTGGAGATTGGTTGCTGGATGGGCTGGTCTGCGTGTCACATGGCTTTGGCCAAGGTCGAATTGGACATCATCGACCCGCTGTTGGGGAGGGCAGAATTTTACACAAGCGTCAGCGATTCGCTGGCGATGGCCGGCGTTCTGGATTCGACGCGTCTTGTCGAAGGTTGCAGCCCTGACAAAGTCGAGGAACTGGTTGCCGGGGGTGCACGCAAGTGGGCGCTTATCTTTATAGACGGCAACCACGATGCCCCTGGCCCACTCGGGGATGCCGTTGTGTGCGAGCGGTATGCAGAGAGCGACGCACTCATTCTGTTTCATGATCTAGCGGCTCCCGATGTGGCGGAGGGGCTGCACTACCTGAGGCAGAAGGGCTGGAAAACCATGATCTACCAAACGATGCAGATTATGGGAGTGGCATGGCGGGGAGACGTTGAACCCGTATACCATAGACCCGATCCGGATGTGCTTTGGCAGCTTCCCAGCTACTTGCGGAGCTATTCCATTGGCAGCTTGCAAAACGGTTACATCCACGAAGTGGAAACGTTGCACAGCCAAATTCACGCCCGACCGGAGCGGCTTCAAAATTTATTGGCATCTGTCCAGGAGGCCAGAGAATGGTTGCAGAGCAAGCTCCAGCAAACCCAGGCCCAGGTGCTGCAGGCAAATGCACAGAATCAACGACTTCAAAGTCAGATCGAGCAACTGCAAAAGGACAGAATTTTTCAGCAGGCCCGCTACGACGAGTTGGAAGCCTGGAACGGCCAGTTGCAACAGGGCAAGGATTATCTTGAAGCCCGCTGCAGCGAGTTGGAAGCCTGGAACGGCCAGTTGCAACAGGGCAAGGATTATCTTGAAGCCCGCTACGACGAGTTGGAAGCCTGGAACGGCCAGTTGCAACAGGGCAAGGATTATCTTGAAGCCCGCTGCAGCGAGTTGGAAGCCTGGAACGGCCAGTTGCAACAGGGCAAGGATTATCTTGAAGCCCGCTGCAGCGAGTTGGAAGCCTGGAACGGCCAGTTGCAACAGGGCAAGGATTACTTAAACGATCAATTGGAACAAGCTCGGAAGTCCGTGGAAATTCTTCAATCAGATCGAGACCATTTGGATAAACTGAAGACGGATCTGCAAGAACAACTCGAATGCGAACTGAGGACTATCCGGAGTATGGAAAACAGCAGACTTTGGAAATTGCGAACGGTCAGGTCGAGAACGAGAAAAGTTTTGGCGAGAAGAGGTTAGTGGGCAATGAGCTACGTGGACGTTCGGGACGAGTACATCTCTCGCGTTGTCAGTGGAATGACTTTTGCTGACGTTGGCGGATTATGGGGCACTGTCTATGAGAAAATATCGGTGGCCCATAGGTATGGGGCAACATCTTTGACCATGATTGACATTACATTGGAGGGTTCCGAACTCTGGGATAAATTTCGTGAGCGCATGGTTGGCTTTGGGATTACGGATTATCAATGCATTGTCGAGGACGTGTGCAAGCTACAATATTCTCATCCCGACATACTGTTCGATGCTATTCACTGCGCGGGCGTGCTGTACCATCACATTAATCCGCTTCAGGTTTTAATTTCACTGCGCAACATAACCCGCAAATATTTAGTACTGACTTCAGCGATTACCCAAAGTGTAATCGAAAATGAGAAGGGACGTTATGTTATACCGCCCTCCGGCGTTATCTTCGTGCCTGCCCTAGATCACAGAGAATTTGAAATTTTGAAACAGTACTGGACTGGCTTCGAGGTCCGTGCTTTTGGCCTCACCGATAGGGTGGATTACCGTCCGGATGATTTTGGCCCTTGGTGGTGGCTTCCTACTGCCCAAGCCTTGTCTGCAATGTGCGAATCCGTTGGATTGAGGGTTCAAGAGTCGGCCCATACATGGGGCAACAATGCCTTTACACTGCTATTGGAACGTTCATCGTAGTCGGCTAAATTTTTGCGTGACTAGCGAAGGGGACAATGTGTATGAATCTGGAAATTCTAAAGTCCTGTATAGTGACACCCGATATCATCGGCCCCATCAAAAACGGCGGCATAGGCACCCACTGTTTTTATCTGGCGAAGTTTTTGGCTTTGGAGATGAAACAGGACGTAACAATTCTGTTTACCTCAATTTTTGAAACTGGAACGTCGGCGTCTTGGCGGGATTACTATAAGTCCAACTTTGGAATCGATTTTGTTTGGAGTACGGATCTCGCCTGCCTGTTCAACGGTCCCACCTGTGGAGCAAATCAGTGGTTCGTGGAACGTTCTCAACGTATTTATAGATGGCTGAGTGAGCAACATTTTGATGTCTGCTATTTTCAGGACTGGCATGCCAATGGCTTCGCCTCTATTCAAGCGAAGCGAACCGGCCAAGCTTTCGAGAGGACTACCCTCGTCTGTATGACCCACAGTTCTTCGGAGTGGATCCGGGAAGGTATGCAACAACTCCCAAAACAATCAACGGACGATCTGCTAATTGACTATGCAGAAAGGTACTGTCTCGAATTTGCGGATCATGCCATTAGCCCAAGCAATTATATGTTTGAATGGGCCGAGGAACGCGGCTGGAAGATCAATCATAACAGAAAAATTTTGCCCTACCTGTTTGAGACCGAATTAGATCCGATCGAGGCCGAATTCGATGGGCAGCACATTGTTTTTTTTGGTCGACTTGAAACTCGCAAAGGGCTGGAGGTCTACCTCAGGGCTTTACAACTGCTCGCTCCTGAGTTGAGAACGGCAAGTAAACACATTAGATTGACTTTCTTGGGCAAAAACGGTCTGACGCACCTTGGCGAGGCGAAAGTAGCAATTCCCCTGTTTTTGGCCGGGTACCTTGATGTCTACGAGTTCGACATCTTGACCGATTATTCCCAACCGGAAGCCCTAAACTTCCTCTGCAGGCATGCCAACGCCCTGGTGGTCACGCCCTCGCTCTCGGACAACCTGCCCTTTGCCGTAATTGAGTCCATCGAGCTCAATATCAATATTATTGCTGCGAACACCGGAGGAATACCGGAGATGTTCGCAGATTCCTCCCGCCTGTTTTCTCCCAATCCAAAAGCCTTTGCAGCCAAGCTTCGGGAGTGCCTGTTACAGGGCCTTCCCCCCCTGAACAAAGCTTACTCCTCGCGAAGGGCAAGAACTGTTTGGAGGCAGTTTTGCGAACAGTTGGCAGTTCACAAAAAAAATCTGGTTGTATTGGCAGATGAAGCTGGGCAATTGGAGCCTAAGGTATCCATCTGTGTTCCTTATTACAACTGTGGTGAGTACTTGCCCGACCTACTTGAGTCGATCGAGCGTCAAACCTACAGGAATTTTGAAGTGATCGTCGTGGACGACGGTTCTACAGATGCTTCCTCGCTGCGCACCTTTTCACAAATGCAGGATAAGTACCGTAATCGCCACTGGCTTTTTTTGGCCAAGGAGAACGGTGGTCCGGGCAGTGCCAGAAATTGTGCAGTGGCTCAGGCTACGGGCCAATACATCGTCTTTATGGACGCGGACAACGCAGCTGAAACTGCCATGCTGGAGCGCATGGTTTGGGCTATGGAGAAATCCAGGGCGGATTGCTTGACTTGTTACTCTCGAGGTTTTGGTGAATTTCAGAGCCCTTTCTTGAAAGAGTATAGGTTTGCGTATTATCCGATCGGTGCTTGTGCGGAAGCGAGTTTTTATGAGAACTATTTTGGTGATACCAATTTCATCATTGAAAAATCGACCTTTCTCGCCCTGGGGGGTTTCAGAGAAAGTCGGGACGTTAACCACGAAGACTGGGAATTGCTCGCAAAACTTGTGGTCGAAGGTTACACATTGGATACGATACCGGATTTTTTGTTTCTTTACAGACATCGAGAGGGAGGGTTCAGCCGAACCACCAATGGTTTTAGAAACTATATGGCCGGTATCAAGCCGCTCCTTGAGAGCCTGCCTTGGTGGGCTAGAAGGCATGTGCTGAACTCCGTTGGCTGCACGCGACAGAATACCTTGACAGGGCAAGAATCAAAACAACTCCAGCGGGAGTTGCAGCAAGAGTCAGAACAACTCCAGCAAGAGTCAGAACAACTCCAGCAAGAGTTGCAGCAAGTCCAGCAACTACGCCAGCGAGAGTTGCAGCAACTACGCCATCAGTTGGCCCAGGCCGAAGAGGAGACCGGGCGGCTGCGGCGCCAGCTCGACCAATCCTGGGTCTACGTGGATGGCTTGAAGGCTGTGATTTCCGGTATGGAAAGCAGCAAGTTTTGGAAGCTGCGCATCAGGTGGTTCGGGCTGAAGAGAGTACTTGGTTTGCCTGTTTTGGACAAACAAGATATCGGGCGCAAAGAGGATCTCAAAGCCGACCTGTAAATTTCGGGCAGTCGAGGGCGGGTATGCCGATCGGCCGCTAACTCTAATCTATCAAGTACGGGTGAAACGTTGATTTTTCGTTGGCTGCCCCCCCGTGCTTTCGTTGGAAAGCCCCAGCTTGGCAGGTCAGGGCTCATTACTCGTCCAGCTGCCACGGATCTTTGGTAAATTCTTCATCCAGGATGCGCTTGGGTCTGAGCACGACAATCACCTGACCGAACAGCGGTACCTCGGGTGCCTCGGCGAACCAGGCCAGTTGCAGTTGGCCCGGTTCGCCCGTCACCAAGAAGTAGCTGTCGTCGCACCACGTGCGCGCTTCACGGTCAACCACCACCAGCACCGGCTCCGCGGTGTCGCCCCCGGGCAGTTGGTCGGTGGTGGTGGCAATCGCGATGGGCGCCTCGGCGCTGCGGACGATCTGATAGCCGGGCATAGCCACCCAACCGCCCTCGCCCGCCACCGCGCGAAAGGGTCCAACTTCTTCAGGCCAGGGCAGGGCTTTGAAATCGGCTTCCCCCAGGGGTAATCCGCTCGCCATCGGCAAGATGCGCGGCAACTCCTCGCTGTCTTCGAGCCGGTAGAAGGGCAAACGGGGAGCAGGCGGAACTTTGGGAGCGGTAAAGTCGACCAGCAGTTTTTCAAGTTGGACGCGGGCGGTTTCGCTGTGGGCAAAGGCAAGGCCCTTGGCGATCAGTTGCGTGCGCTCGCGCAGGTCGGTGGTCTGGCGGGCGAGTTGCCAGCAGCGGCAGGCCACCGCGTCGCCGGGGTGGCGGGTAAACCCCTCGGGTAAGGGACCGGTGTGGGCGAGGTCTTTGATCGCCTTGGCCACCTCCCGCGCTCCGTCCGGGTCGAGCTTGCGCGCCAGGGCCAGTTCCGCCGCCGCCTGGCGCTCCTGGCGGCCCAGCACGCGCAACTCGTAGAGCACGTTGCTGCCTTCGCGGCGAAAGTGAGAAAGCACCTCCTGGGCAGTCCCGACGCTCTGCAGGCCCGCCCAGACCTGGGCACCCACGACAAAGAGGTTCTGGCGGCTTGGCTCGAAGCCGGTGGCTTCGAAGATGCTTTGCGGATCTTGGTTGGCCGCGTGCAGTTGCTGGAGGATCTGCCCCCACTCCACCCAGTCGCCCTCCTTGCGCCGCAGTTGTTCAAGGGCTGCGGCAATGTCGATCGGGGCACCGGTCGGTTCGGATTTTGAAAATTCGCTCATGGCCAAAGCACGGTAGCAGACAAAATAGGAGCCCGCCGCCACCAATACCGGTCGCGGCGGGCGCAGACATCGGGCTCGGGCCTAGGGCTTGTAGACGATGAAGCTCATCGTCTGGCACTGGCGGATATTGTCGAAGCCGATCACCCGGATGAAGCAGCCGGGGTAGGACGAGCGGCAGGCGTTCACTTCGCTGAGCACTTCCTGGGGAGAGCGTACCGAAAACAGCGGCAGTTTCCACATCGTCCAGTAGACCATCGTGGGCTCGCTCGTCTCGTTGAATTCGACGCAGGGGATATAGCCTTTGTCGAGCATGTACTGGATTTGCTTGGCTATCTCCGCGTCGGTGAGCGGCGGCAGATAGGACATTGTCTCGTAGAACTTTTTCTTGGGCAGCGTTTGCATGGGATGGGACTCCGTAAATGAATCAATCGTTGGGTGTTTCCGCCTCGGATTCGGCGGGGGACTCCAGCCGCAGGGTGCGCTCGATGTACTGGCGGCGGTGATCCATGTTCGACTGCTGCACGCCGGTTCTCACCAGCTCCGGCAGAAAGTCGGCCACCTGCTCGGCGAGGTGCTCGCGCACGGCCATGACGCGCAGGGCGAGGGACGGATCGGCGGGGGCCAGTTCGCGCAGGTAGATTTCGCCATCCTGCAGCGTCTTGGCGGCGGAGAACTGGTTGAACCAGATGGCCCGCTGGGGGTCGGTCTCGCGCAACTGGTCGAGGACAACCCGGACGGCCTGGTAGGTGAGGTAGCTTACCAGCACTTTTCCTGTGGCCTTGGTGATCGTCTTGAGATCCATAGGACGCGTCCGGGCGTCGCGGGGGCGCACTAGAGTTTGTCGACCGCCTCGTACTCGAACTTGATTTCCTTCCACAGCTCGCAGGCCGCCGCCAACTCGGGGCTCCAGCGCGCCGCTTCGCGGATGATGTCACCCGCCTCGCGCATCAGGTCGCGGCCTTCGTTGCGGGCCTTGACACAGGCTTCGAGGGCGACGCGGTTGGCCGTGGCCCCCGGCGCATTGCCCCAGGGGTGACCCAGGGTGCCGCCGCCGAACTGCAGCACGGCGTCGTCGCCGAAGATGTCGAGCAATGCCGGCATGTGCCAGACGTGGATGCCGCCCGAGGCGACCGCCATCACCCCCGGCATCGAGGCCCAGTCCTGGGTGAAGTAGATGCCGCGCGAAAGGTCGCGCTCGACGTGCTCCTCGCGCAGCAAATCGACAAAGCCCATCGTCGAGGCGCGCTCACCTTCGAGCTTGCCCACCACCGTGCCGGTGTGGATGTGGTCGCCCCCCGACAGGCGCAGGCACTTGGCGAGCACCCGGAAGTGGATGCCGTGGTTCTTCTGGCGGTCGATGACGGCGTGCATCGCCCGGTGGATGTGCAGCAGAATGCCGTTGCGGCGGCACCACTTGGCCAGGGTCGTGTTGGCGGTGAAGCCCCCGGTCAGATAGTCGTGCATGATGATGGGCGTCTTGAGTTCTTTGGCGAACTCGGCGCGCTCCATCATCTCTTCACAGGTGCCGGCGGTGCAGTTGAGGTAGTGGCCCTTGATTTCACCGGTCTCCGCCTGGGACTTGGTAATCGCATCCTGCACGAACAAGAAGCGGTCGCGCCAGCGCATGAAGGGCTGCGAATTGATGTTCTCGTCGTCTTTGGTAAAATCCAGGCCGCCGCGCAGGCACTCGTAGACGGCGCGGCCGTAATTCTTGGCCGAAAGGCCCAATTTGGGCTTGATCGTGCAGCCCAGGAGCGGACGGCCGTACTTGTTGATTTTGTCGCGCTCGACGACGATGCCGTGGGGCGGCCCCTGGTAAGTCTTCACCAGGGCGATGGGAAAGCGGATGTCCTCTAGGCGCAAAGCGCGCAGCGCCTTGAAGCCGAAGACGTTGCCCACCAGCGAGGTGAGCACGTTGGTGACCGAGCCTTCTTCGAACAGGTCGAGCGGGTAGGCGATATAGCAGATCCACTGGTTGTCTTCGCCCGGCACCGGCTCGATATCGTAGCAGCGGCCCTTGTAGCGGTCCAGTTCGGTGAGGCCGTCGGTCCAGACCGTCGTCCAGGTACCGGTGGAAGATTCGGCGGCCACGGCGGCGCCGGCTTCCTCGATCGGTACCCCCGGCTGCGGGGTGACGCGGAACGCCGCCAGGACATCGGTGTCCTTAGGCGTGTAGTCCGGGGTGTAGTAGGTCAGGCGATAGTCCTTGACCCCTGCTTGATAACCCGCTTTGGCTTGCGTCTTCGTATAGGACACGTGGACCTCCTGCAATGCAAAAGATGCGCAAAACCGCTGCAGATCCCGTGACCTGCATGAACTGCGCGTGAATGCCAGCTTTCAGTACTGGATTGAACCCGGCGCGCGGACGGGGCTTGCCTCGGGCGGTCTGTCGAACGATGCTCCAGACCGCCTTCAAGCGCCCAGTTGGTCCATGCTCCGCGCCGGTTGGCTATCCCTGTTGCCGACACCACAAAGCTTATCACCGTTTATTGGTAAGTGGATTCTATGATTTGTTATTCATTTGATTATCTTTTGTTATATTTTCCTTGCGTTTGGTGCTCTGATTACTCAGGCTGGCCGTTGCAATCCAAAACAATGGGGCAGACGGCATTCGTCTGCCCCATCGTCCGCGGGTCGCGGGTGTCTATTTATTCGGCTGCGGGGTCATGCGCAGGTAGGGCTTGACGACGGTGTAGCCCTTGGGGAACTTTTCTTTGAGCACCGCTTCGTCCTTGAGCGACGGGACAATCACACAGTCCTCGCCGTCCTGCCAGTTGGCCGGGGTGGCCACCGAGTAGTTGTCGGTCAGTTGCAGCGAGTCGATCACCCGCAGCAGTTCGTCGAAATTGCGGCCGGTGCTCGCCGGGTAGGTGAGCGTCAGGCGCAGTTTCCGGTTGGGGTCGATCACGAACACCGAGCGCACCGTCAGGGTGTCGTTGGCGTTGGGGTGGATCATGTCGTAGAGGTCGCTCACCTTGCGATCGGCGTCGGCGAGCACCGGAAAATTCAAGGCCGCCCCCTGGGTCTCCTCGATGTCCTGAGCCCAGCCTTTGTGGGAATCGACATCGTCGACGCTCAGGGCAATCACCTTGACGTTGCGTTTGGCGAATTCGGGCTTGAGCTTGGCCACCTCACCGAGTTCGGTGGTGCACACGGGCGTAAAATCTTTGGGGTGAGAAAAAAGGACCACCCAACTGTCCCCTGCCCAGTCGTAGAACTGGATCAGGCCTTCGGTGGACTCCTGGGTGAAGTCCGGTACCTTGTCACCTAGTCGAAGGGCCATGTCTGCGCTTCCTTATGCATGCAATGACGGCCTACACTGTAGCATAAAACACCGGTACCCCCGGCGGGATACGACTATATCGCTGCAAAATTTCAAGGAGTGCAACATGGGGTCCAGGCGCGTAGCAGTAGTGACGGGGGCGTCGGCGGGCATCGGTGCAGCGACTGCCCGAGTGCTGGCGGCCGAGGGTTTTGCGGTCTATACCGGCGCCCGGCGCGTCGAGCGGCTGGAAACTCTGGCGCGGGAGGCGGGCTGTATTCCCCTGGCCCTCGATGTGACCGACCAGGCGAGTGTCGATGCCTTCGCCGCCCACCTGCCCGATCGGGTGCATGTGCTGGTCAATAATGCCGGGGGAGCCCTGGGGCTCGACCGCATCGTCGAGATGGACGAGCAGCGGTGGCTATTGATGTATCAGACCAACGTGCTCGGGCTGGTGCGGGTGAGCAAAGCGCTCTTCGGCCGCCTCGAAGCTTCCGGTTCCGCCCATGTGGTCAATATCGGCAGCATTGCGGGCCTGGAAACCTATGTGGGCGGCGGCGGTTATACCGCCGTCAAGCACGCCGTACGTGCCATCAACGACACGATGCGCCTGGAGTGGCTGGGTAAACCGATTCGCATCAGCGAGATCGATCCGGGACTGGTGGAAACCGAATTTAGTCTGGTGCGCTTCGCGGGGGATGCCGAGCGGGCCAAAGCGGTTTACGCCGGCATGGAGCCCTTGACGGCGGCGGATATCGCCGAGGCAGTGCGCTGGGTGGTAAGTCTGCCGCCCCACGTCAATATCGATCAGATGGTGATCAAACCGCTCGCCCAGGCGCGCGCCGCGCTCGTCCACCGGCAAAGCTGAAGCAGATCAGACCTCGTTTTCGAGCACTTCGCGCACTTTCGCCAGTTCGCGCTTGCGCGCTTCGCTCACATTCGGGTAGTGCAAATCCAGTTCGGCCAGCTTTGAATAGATGGTGCCCGCCACCGCCAGGCGCGTAAACCATTTGCGATCGGCCGGAATGATGTGCCAGGGCGCCCACTCGGTGCTGGTGTGGTTGAAGAGGTCTTCGTAGGCTTGCATGTAGTCGTCCCAGTACTTGCGCTCGTTGGCGTCGGCCAGGGAGAATTTCCAGTTTTTCTCGGGGCGGTCGATGCGCTCTAGAAAGCGTTTTTTCTGTTCGTCTTTGGAGACGTGCAAGAAGAACTTCAGCACGACGATGCCGTTGTGAACCAGGTATTCCTCGAAGGCGTTGATCTCTTCGAAGCGGCGCTTCCAGATGCGCTTGTCCTTCATGGCGGCGGGCAACTGCTGGGCCTGCAACAGCTCGGGGTGGACCCGCACCACCAATGTCTCTTCGTAGTAGGAACGGTTAAATATGCCGATGCGCCCCCGCTCCGGCAGGGCCTTGAACGAGCGCCACAGATAGTCGTGATCCAGTTCCTCAGAAGAGGGCGCTTTGAAGCTGAACACCTGGCAGCCCTGGGGATTGAGACCGGACATGACGTGCTTGATGACGCCGTCTTTGCCGGCGGCGTCCATCGCCTGCAACACGATGAGCAGCGCGTAGGTGTTCTGGGCGTAGAGCATGTCCTGAAATTTGGCCAGCCGTTCGATGCCCTCGCGCAGTTGCTCCTGGGCGTCTTCTTTGGTCAAGTAGTCGGCGTGGTAGTCGGGGTCATAATCTTTGGCGAGGGAAATCTTTTTGCCCGGGGGCACGATAAACGGGGCAAGCAACGACTGCAGGCTCACAAGCGTGTCCCTTAAAGACAGGCATTATATCGCGTCGCTTGTTCGCAGGTCTTTCTCCCGGCAGAGAGGGATGCGCGCCTGATTCTTTACTGTTGGGGTGGATCGGGAGTCGGGCGCCACCGTGGGCAACCTCCAGGCATGGAAACAGGAACTCGACGACATCGTCCGCGGGGCGTGCGGCGGCTTTCTATTCGGTATCCCACTGCTTTACACCATGGAAGTCTGGTGGATTGGGGCCTGGATCGGTCCACCCCGGCTGCCGGCGGTCCTGGCGCTTACCTTTGGCGTGGTCTTTCTGCTGAACCGCACCGCCGGTTTTCGCTCCACCAGAGACGTGCGCGTCGAGGACGCCCTGCGCGACAGCGTCGAAGCGATGGCCCTGGGTACTATCTGCTCCCTGCTGATGCTGGTGCTCCTGCGCGAGATCACCCCGCAGACGGCCCTGGGAGAAGCATTGGGCAAAGTCGTCTTCGAGGGTGTCCCGTTTACGATGGGCGTCGCGCTGGCCAATTTGCTGCTGCGCACCGACAGCGACGAGGGCACCAGTCAAGATCCCGACCAGGATAACCAGGACGCTCTGAACATCACCCTTACTGATCTCGGTTTTACGGCCATCGGCGCGGTGTTCATCGCCTTCAACATCGCCCCGACCGACGAGATCTCGATGCTGGCCGCCGCCACCTCGCCACCCTGGCTGTTGCTGATCGTCCTGGCTTCGCTTTTGATCTCCTATGGGATTGTCTTCGAGGCGGACTTTGCCGATCAAAAAAAGCGCGCCCGCCAACAGGGCCTGTTTCAGCAACCCCTCAGCGAGACGGTGTTTTCCTACCTGGTTTCGCTGGCGATCGCCGCTGCGATGCTGTGGTTTTTTGATCGCCTTGCCTTCGACGACCTGTGGCAGTTGTGGCTGAGCCACACGCTGCTTTTGGGACTGCCTGCCACGATCGGCGGCGCCGCCGGAAGGTTGGTGGTGTGAACGCACCGAAGCGTACTTTGGCCGAGCAAGTCAGCTTCGGACTGTGCGTTGCCATCCTCGCCGGGCTGGTGGGATTGGTCATCTATGACTGGATTGCCCTGAACGGCAAAGCGGCGGTCCTCGTGGCGGCCCCCGCCGGGGCGGTGCGCTCCGCCGGCGGACAATTTTACGTGCCCTTCGCAGTCGAAAATCAAGGCGGCCAGACGGCGGAAGCGGTGCGCGTAGAGGCCGAACTGCGCTCGGCGGAAGGCAGCCGTGAAGTTGCCGAGCAAGAAATCGACTTTTTGGCCGGCGGCGAAAAAGAAACCGGCGTCTTCGTCTTCGAGCGCGACCCCAGAGAGGGGCAACTTCGCCTGCGCGTCTCGGGCTACAAAGTGCCTTGATGCCCGGCAAAAAGGGCGCGGGCAAACCGCGCCCCAGAGCGGTTTGAAAGTCTGCAAGCTTAGTTGCTGCCCTTCATGGCGCCGCCTTCAGGGGGCAGCAGCACCGAGTCGATGACGTGAATGACACCGTTGTCGGCGGCGACGTCGGCCTTGGTCACGTAGGCTTCGTTCACTTCGACTTTGCCGCCTTCGATTTGCACCTTCACCGGGGCGCCCTCGACGGTTTTCACCGAGCCGGGCTTGAGGGCGGAGGAGAGCACCTTGCCTGAGACGACGTGGTAGGTGAGGATCTTCGTCAGCTTGGCTTTGTCTTTAAGCAGGGCATCGAGCGTGCCGGGCGGCAGCTTCTTGAAGGCTTCGTCGGTGGGTGCGAAGACCGTGAAAGGACCTTTGGTCTTCAAGGTCTTGTCAAGACCGGTGGCCTGCAGGGCAGTCACCAACGTCTTAAAATCGCCGGCTTTGACAGCCGTGTCGACGATATCGCCGGCAAAAGCGGCGGGGGCGAAGGCGCCGAGCAGCACGGGCAGGCCCAGTGAGACACTGAGCAAGGATTTACGAAGCATTCGATACCTTTTTGGCAACGATACGTTAAATATTATGACGTGAATTAGATTTTTTGTTCCCAGTTCGGGGAGATCTTTCCACTGCCGGTCGGCCGTGGGAAGGGCAGATCGGCGCAGGCTATACTTGAACGTCTCGTTTTGCGGCGCCCATGACTCAGATTACGCCCAATTCCAGCTTCAGCCTGACGCTGCGCCTGCACCTGCCGAACCAGCCGGGGATGCTTGCCAAGGCAACCGCCGCCATCGGCGCAGCGGGCGGCAACATCGGCGACATCGAGCTGATTGAGCAGGAGCGCGCCTACACCGTGCGCGATCTGGTAGTCGACGCCACCAGCGAGGAGCACGCCCACGCGATCGCCGAGCGGGTGAGCGCCATTCCTGAATTGAAGCTGCTGCAGGTGGACGACCGAACGTTTCAGATCCACCAGGGCGGCAAGATTCAGATCGTCAGCAAAATTCCGCTAAGAACGCGCTCGGATCTGGCGATGGCCTACACTCCCGGCGTTGGGCGCATCTGCATGGCCATTGCCCGCGAGCCGGAGCGGGTCTATGAACTGACCATCAAGCGCAACACCGTGGCGGTCCTCACCGACGGCTCAGCGGTCCTGGGGCTGGGCGACATCGGCCCAGCCGGGGCGTTGCCGGTCATGGAAGGTAAGGCGCTGTTGTTCAAAGAATTCGCCAATATCGACGCCTTTCCGGTCTGCCTGAGCACCCAGAATGTCGATGAAATCGTCGAGACCGCCGTGCGTATGAGCACCGTCTTCGGCGGCATCAACCTCGAAGACATCAGCGCCCCGCGCTGCTTCGAAGTCGAGCGCCTATTGCAGGAGCGGCTCGACATCCCGGTTTTTCACGACGATCAGCACGGCACGGCCATCGTCGTGCTCGCCGCCCTCGAAAACGCCCTCCAGCTGGTGGACAAGTCCCTCGCATCGGTGCGCATCGTCATCAACGGGGCGGGGGCGGCGGGGATCGCCATTCACCAGTTGCTCACCGCCGCCGGGGCGCGGGCGATCGTGATGTGCGATTCCCACGGCATCGTGAGCGCCGGGCGCGCCGACTTGAATGCCGAGAAGCGTGCGGTCGCCGTCGAGCAGACCGGCACCCTGGCCGATGCCATACAGGGGGCGGATGTGTTTTTAGGGGTGAGCAAAGGGGGTGTGGTCAGCCGCGCGATGGTACGGAGCATGGCGGGCGAGCCGGTGGTCTTCGCCATGGCCAACCCGGTACCCGAAATCTTGCCTGAAGAAGCCGAAGGGGTGGTGGCGGTGATGGCCACCGGCCGCAGCGACTATCCCAACCAGATCAACAACGTGCTCGCTTTTCCGGGGATCTTCCGGGGTGCCCTCGACTGCCGCGCGCGCCGGGTGAATTTGGCGATGAAGATGGCCGCCGCGCGGGCTATCGCCGCCCTGGTGAGCCCCGACGAAATTGCGCCCGAATCGATTATCCCGAGCGTGTTCGACCGGCGCGTGGTTGTGGCGGTTTCGGCCGCCGTGCAGCAGGCTGCCCGCGCCACGGGCGTCGCCCGCTAAAGTCGCTTTGCAAGGGGACAAGTCCGGGCTAATCTTGTGCACGCACTGCCAGGAGAGCCCCGATGTTCAAAATCCTTCCCCCCGCCCTCGCTTGCGCAGCGATCCTTAGCTGCGCCATCGAGACCCGCACGGTGCTGGCCCAACCGACCGCCACCGAGGAGGCTGTCGCCACCAGAAACGGCCCCTTCAGCCAGATGTTCACGGTTGGCCCCGCCTACTTAGTCAAAGACAAGGACTTCAACCCGAGCCAGCCGAAACTGCGGTTTTCGAGCCTCTGGGTAGACATTCCCACCCAGAACGTCCTCGAAGTCGCCGTGCGCTACTGCGTCGAAGAGCGCGACATCGCCAACGAACAGGCGACCCTCACCGAGATGATCCTGCTCGATGCCAACCAACCGCGGGTGCGCATCACCCAGGTGTTGGCCGCCAAGCGCGCCCGTCAGGTGGAGGTGAGCCCGCCTAGGTACATTCCGCCTGCCGTCGTCGGTCCGGTGGGCTTTGGGCCTTACGGCGGCTTCTGGGGAGGCTACATCGCCGATCCGGGCACGTACTTTCCGGAAGTCGACTGCAGCACCGGCAGCACCCGCTTCGATCTCACCCCGGTCAAAATGGCGATCGCCCAGCTGCCCAACCGCACACTGCAGGTGCAACTGCTCTACAACACCGGCAGCGTCCAGAACTGGCAGTTGGGCGGCGGCACGGTGCAGGCGCTCAAGCAACTGCCAGATCTTGCCAAGCTCGTGTCCGGTTCTGGCGGGTAATTATTTGGATGCCGGTTTATCCGCCGCCGGGCGCACATCGGCACTGCGGGAACTGACGCCCGCGGTGAGCATCAACTGTCCCCCCACCTGCCCAAGCACGTAGGTGTCGCGACCATTGATGATCAAGCGTCGACCATCTTTGAGCGTGGCGCCAACGATCGTGTCGTTGCTGACGATGGCTGCTTGGCCGTTGTCGATGATGTCGATTTTTTGTTCTTTGTCGAGATACTCGGAACTCTGGAGGCGCTCCAACGATTCGAGCAGGCGGGCGCGGATCTGCTCTTTGCCTATCACCCGCGTCGTCTGGGAGTAGCCGATGCCTTCGAGGGTCGATTCGAGCGTGGCAAAGGGGGCGACGTATTTGAGCACTTCGTCGATATTTTTGGATTGGCCCGCCGCCTCCACCGCCTGCAGCACCTTGCGCACCGCCTCCGGGGTGACGGCGGCGGTGCCCTGGAAAGGGTTAGGAATCTGGGTCGGAATCGGAATCTGGGCGGTGGCGGGTTCGAGTGCGAAGGCACCCACCGCCGCGACGGCAAGCAAGATCTTCACCAAATAGTTGCTGGGCATAGCAGGCTCCTCCTCACTCGGCAGGCCGCGAACGCTGGCGATTATACCCCTTGCAGCCCGAACAGCAACGGACCGCCAGCCGATAACCGGCCGATAACCCCGGCTTAACGGCACGATACCGGGGGCATTGTACAGTGGGCGGCGTTTTGTTTGGGTGCAAAGCGCAATGAAAAATACAACGATCGGCATGCTCCTCGCGGTCTGCGTCGCAGGAGCGCCCGCTGGTGCCGCCGGAGCGACCGAACTGGTGGGCCGGGCGGTGCTGCCTGCCGAGACCTACGCCTTCGGTCCCACCTCCGGCCAGTTCACCACCGGCGGCAACGGCATCGTCGCCCCGTATCTGTTTCGCCAGCCCGTCCAGGGCGTTTCCTCGGTGATCGCAGGTCCCGTGCCGGGCACCTATCGGGTGCTCTCCGACAACGGCTTTGGTGCCAAGAGCAACTCCGCCGATTACCTGCTGCGCTCCTATGGTCTGCGGCCCGACTTCAAGACTGCCACAGGCGGCAGCGGCCGGGTCTTTCCGGTGGAGCTGGCCACGGGCGCGCTGCTGCCGGCCTTTGACTTCGCCACGTGGCTGCAGCTCCAAGATCCGGCTGCAAAGGCAGGCTTCGCGATCGTGGCGGAGCAGGCCACTTACTATCCCACCAGCACCATCCCCGTCGATCCGGGTATCAAGAACAATCGGCTTTTGACCGGGGCGGATTTTGACCTCGAATCTTTCCGCAAAGTCCCAGACGGTACCTTCTGGGTGGGCGAGGAGTTTGGACCCTTTTTGCTGCACTTTTCGGCCACCGGCGAACTGCTCGATGCGCCGGTAGCCCTTCCCAACTTCGCGGGCTTCGGCACCAATCCGCTGGTCCAATCGCCCGACAATCCGCTGTTAAATGGGGCCACCCCCAACCTGGGCGGCTCGCGCGGCTTCGAGGGCCTTGCTCTCAACGCGAGCGGCGACAAGCTCTACGCGCTGCTCGAAGGCCCCCTAATCGAGGATCCCGACCGCAACCGCCTTATCATCAACGAATTCGACCTGGCCACCAAAACCTACACCGGCAAAATTTTCTTCTACCGCATGGAGAACACCACCGAGTCGGGCCAGGCGATCGGCGAATTGACCGCCATCAACGACAGCGAGTTCCTGGTGATCGAGCGCGACGGCAAGCAGGGCGACCCCAATAACCCGGCCTTTGCCGACCCTGCCCAGTTCAAGCGCATTTACAAGATCGACCTTCGCAAACTCGACAGCCAGGGCTTCGTCGAGAAGGAACTGGTGGTGGACCTGCTGAATATCCCCGATCCCAACAACGTCGGGGGCAACGGCACCACCAACGGCACGTTCACCTTTCCGTTTGTGACCATCGAGAGCGTGCTGCCCATCGCCCCGCGCCTGCTGTTGGTGGCCAACGACAACAACTTCCCCGGCAGCGTCGGCCGCACGCCGGAGGTAGCCGACGACAACGAGTTCATCCTGGTGCGCCTCGACAAGGCGCTGCGCCTCACCGCGCGCTAGCGTTAGACGCGGGGATCGCAAACAGGTTAGGATGGTCCCTTGTGAATAAAACGAGGGATTGTTATGGCGACAGCCTGGATCTTTCCAGGGCAAGGTTCGCAGGTCGTTGGGATGGCCGATGCGCTGAGCGGTCATCCCGACACGGCCGCACTGTTTGAGCGGGCATCTGGGATCTTGGGCTGGTCGGTGGCGGCGGTGTGCGCCGGGCCACAGGAGCGCCTCGACCGGACCCTCTACACCCAGCCTGCTCTCTTTACCGTCTGCGTGGCCCTCGCCCGGCGCGCGCGCAAGCAGGGCGAACTTGGCGAGCCGGCACTGGTGGCGGGCCATTCGCTGGGCGAGTACGCGGCGTTGTGGGCGGCAGGGGTCTTCGATTTTGAGACGGGTCTGGAACTGGTGGCTGAGCGCGCCCGGCTGATGGACGCCCAGCAGGCCGGGGCGATGAGCGCCATCGTCGGTTTCGATCGCGACAAACTCGAACAACTGTGCGCCGAGCGGCCCGGGGTGGTGATTGCCAATGACAACAACCCGATGCAAGTGGTCATCTCCGGCGAGCCGGAGCGCGTGGCGGAGGTTTCTGCGGCCATCCGGGCCAAACGGGTGATCCCGCTTGCGGTGAGCGGCGCCTTTCATTCGCCTTTGATGGCTCCGGCCGCCGCCGAATTTGCTGCCGTGCTTGCCAGAGCCGAGTTGCATCCGGCGCACATCCCGGTGCTGTTCAACGCCGATCCGACCCTGCCGGTGAGCGACGTCGCCTCGATGCGTGCGCTGCTGCGCCGGCAGATCGATCATCCGGTGCGCTGGCGCGAGACGATCTTGTACATGGCCGATTCAGGGATCACCGAGCTGGTGGAAATCGGCCCCGGTGCGGTGCTCACGGGCCTTGCCAAGCGGACGGCCCCCGCCCTGGTGCTGCGCAACATCGAGCCTGCCGCCAACGCCCTCGCGGTGTAGCTTGAAGGTATCAGGCGCCAGAAGGCGCCTGATACCTGACACCTGACACCTGCGGATTATCCATGAGCACACCAGCCACACCCAATCGCCTGCTGCACGAAAAGTCGCTGTATCTGCGCAAGCACGCCTACAACCCGATCGACTGGCTGCCCTGGGGGCCGGAGGCGCTAGCCAAAGCCGAGCACGAGGACAAGCCGTTATTTGTCTCGATCGGTTATTCGAGCTGCCACTGGTGCACGGTGATGGAGAACGAAGCATTTTCCGATCCCGAAATCGCGGGATTCATGAATACGAACTTCGTAGCCATTAAAGTCGACCGTGAGGAACGGCCCGACATCGATGCGATCTACATGCAGGCGCTGCAGTTGATGAACCAGCAGGGGGGCTGGCCGCTCAATATTTTTCTCACCCCCGGCGATCTGGTGCCTTTTTATGGCGGCACCTACTTTCCGGTGCAGGATCGCTACGGCCGCCCCGGCTTCTTGCGGGTGCTCGAAGCCATCCACGGCTATTACTGCGGCCAGCGCGAGCGGCTGGCCGATCACAAGGAGCGGATGCTGGGCGCCCTCGAAGCGGCCACCCGCCTGCAACCGCTCTTAGAACTGCCGGCGGACCCATTGCGGCGGGCCGTTCCTCCGATGCGTGCCCTGCTTGCCCGCGAGGGGATGGGTCCGAGCTTCCCGATGATCCCCCACGCCGGGTTTGCCCTGCGCATGGGCCGGTTTCTGGAGGCGGAACTGGCCCAGAGTGCCTGCGAGCGGGGCGAAGACCTGGCCACCGGCGGCATCTTCGATCATGTCGGGGGCGGCTTCCACCGCTACACCGTGGACGGCACCTGGACGGTGCCCCACTTCGAGAAGATGCTCTACGACAACGGCCAGATTGTCGAGTTTTTGAGCGATCTGTGGGCCTCGGGGCTGCACACTCCGGCTTTTGAGCGGGCAGTCGCATTTACCCACCGCTGGTTGCTGCGCGAGATGACCGACGCGCGGGGCTACTTCTACGCCGCCCAGGACGCCGATTCTGAGGGCGAGGAAGGCAAATTTTATGTCTGGGGCGCTGCCGAGTTGCAGGTGATTTTGAGTGGCGAGGAACTGGCTGCCCTGGAATCGGCCTTTTTTGTTTCTGCCGAGGGCAACTTCGAAGGCCGCACAACCGTACTGCAGCGCCGCAGCGGCGATGTGCTCGCGCCGGTGGTCGAAACGGCCCTGGCAAAACTTTTTGCGGTGCGCAGCCGCCGGGTGCCCGCCGCCACCGACACCAAGCTCATTGTCTCCTGGAACGCACTGATGATCGCAGGTCTCAACCGCGCCGCCGATGTCTTTGGGCGGCCGGAGTACCGCGAGACGGCCATGGGCGCCGCGCGCTTCATCCTGGAGCACCAGCGCGCGCGGGGCGAATTCTATCGCATCAACTACGACGGCGAACCGGCCATTCCGGCGCGCGCGGAGGACTACGCCTGCTTCATCAAAGCCCTGATCGATCTGTACGTGAGCACCCAGCAGGGCGAATGGCTGGAGGCAGCTCGCGCCCTGCAGCAACAGATGGACGAGCGGCTTCGGGATCTAAAAATGGGCGGTTACTTCAGCGCTCCGGCCGGTCCCGATTTGCTCATCCGCGAAAAGGACTTTCAAGACAGCGCCACCCCGGCGGCCAACGGGCTCGCCGCCGCCAACCTGGTGCGACTATTTTTACTCACCGACGAACCTGCTTACCTGGAGGCGGCCGAGGCGCTGCTGCGACAATTTGCCCGGATCCTAGATGAAGTTCCCCGCGCGAGCCCGTCGCTGTTGGCGGGCTACGACTGGTACCGCAACCAGGTGCTGGTGCAGACCGATCCGGTGCGCATCGCCGATTTGCTGCGCGGCTACTGGCCGACGGCTGTCTTCAAAGCGGTCGATGTCAAACCGGCTGTGGCGTTAGTGTGCGAGGGTCTGCGCTGCTTAGAGCCCATTGAAAGCGAAGCGCAACTGGAGGCCCAACTGCGCACCAGTCTCGTCCGCGCAGAAAATTAGGAGTACCCATGTTCGATCACATCTCCGTCGGCATCCGGGATCTGGAGGCGAGCGTCGCCTTTTACGATGGGGCTTTGGCTCCCCTGGGCTACCTGCGCGCCTTTCGCTTTCCCAAAGGAGCCGCCTACGGGCCGAACGGACGCCCGGTTTTCTGGTTGCATCACCAACCCGAAGCGGCCATCCAGGCTGTCCAGGGCAACCACCTGGCTTTCCAGGCCAACAGCCGCACCCATGTCGATGCTTTTTATCGGGCCGCCCTGGCGACTGGAGGCAAAGACGACGGCCCGCCGGGACCGCGCCCCCACTACCACCCCAACTACTACGCCGCCTTCGTTATCGATCCCGACGGTCATCGCCTCGAAGCGGTCTGCCACTCACCTGGCTAACTTTTAGAAACCGCTTTCCTCCAATCTCTGAATCTGTCACATTGGGACTTTTCAACGAAGGCAGGGCGTTTCAGCCCACTAGACACTAACGTTTCACCCATGTCTGACGGATCAGGATACCTGAACGTTTTGAGGAGCAAATTTATGAGTATACCTGTCGGCCTCAGCATCTGGTCGCTGTACTCAAAAAGTCGCGTCTGGCTGGAGAATTACTGCGGTATTGCTTTGATGTTGTTTGCAGCCAGTGCGACGGTTTCACGAATACGCTTCTGGCGGGTCTCCCCCCGTTTAGCGCTTTGGATCCACTGCAATGTACCTTTTTTAGACGAGGGGCTAAACGCTTCGAAGTAGTGCGCTGCCTGCAGATTTTGCGCCAGCGCTGCTGCCAGATCCGCCGGGATCACCAGCGCTTCGACCTCGTCAAGAACCGACCAGGAGCCGTCCGAGCGGGCCTGCTCGATTTTTGCCGTTCCTGCCGCGCCCATCAATCCCCGGGCAATCAGCCGCTCCACCCGCTCTTTGTTGATCTTTGACCAGGGACTTCCCGGACGGCGCGGCGAGAGCAACAGCATCGTGCGCTGCTCGTCGAGTTTACCGGGGCGGCTGTCGATCCAGCCGAAGCAGAGGGCTTCCTCCACCACCGCATCGTAGGACACGTGGGGCAGGCCGCTGCGCTTTTTGTAGGTGATCAGCCAGATGCTCCCGGTGCGCGCGTGGTTCGCTGCAAGCCACGCCCGCCACTGCTCGCGGCTGGTGATCTCCACCTGCTCAAAGTCGGCCATCCCGGGCCGCCCCGCAGCGGGTAAGGTCACGGACGCACTTGCGGGGTGTAGACCTCGCCGCCGCGGGGAGTCTCACCGCCGTAGACCCGGCCGCGGGAGCCAAATTCCTGGGATCGGCCGGCGCTGTCCTCGAGTACTAAGTGGGCAAATTCGATATCGTCGTGATCGACGATGCCGGAGCCGGCCAGCATGCCCATGCCGCCGATGCCGAAGGCACCCAACAAACCCGCCAATCCCCCGGCGGACATGAAGGCGGGCTGGTTGAAGGCGTGGGTCTCGATGCGCAGTTCGTTCTTGCCGGAGTTGAGCAGCCAGCGGGGCAACTTGATGGGGATATTGTCGCCGTTGACGTAGATTTGTTTGATCATATTGCCGTTGAGGTAGACGCGCAGGCCGTCCTGCTCGGTGCCGAAGAAGGCCACCTGGGTCTGACCGGCGGCGGCGGACTGGGGCGTATCGAGGCCAATCACCGAGCCGATGCGCAAGGTCATATCGCCGGTGGGCTGGTTTTTGAGGGTGAAAGTGCGCACGTAGGCGATGCCCTCGGCGCGCAGGCGAAAATCGGTGGCGTTGGCCGAACCGCTGCCGAAGCGGTCGTCGCCCAGGTGGTGCAATTCGTCGTCGATGACCTGCAGTCTGGGAGACAGGCGCTCCAGCTCCAGGTTGAAACCGCCGCCGGGGGAACCGGTGGCCGCCGAGAGCGAAAAAGGCGCGTAGTTGTTGGCCTTGGCGGTGAGGATCTTGCCGCCGGTCGCCTTGGGCAGCTTGAAGCGGCCCTCGCTGTCGGTGCGCACGGTGATCCCCTCGTCAGGAAGCGACACGTCCACCCCGGCGAGGGGCCGGCCGGTTTCCTTGTCGGTGACCACACCGCTGTCGGCACTGGTGAGATCGATCTTGCTACCGCCGCCGTCGCCTACGCGGGCCTCACCCTTGAGGGCCACCCCATCGACGCGGCGCTTGAGCAGGTCGCGGTCGCGCCGGGTGATCTTGCCGTCCCCGTCGGCGTCAGCACTGGCTATCTGGCTGTCCTGCAGGACGACAGCACCTTCAAGGTAGGCATCGATAGCCTGGATGTCCCCGGCATCGACGCGGCCGTCGCCGTCGATGTCACCAGCTTCGGCGGCCAAAGCTGCACCGGGCGGCAGGGCAAGCAGAGCAAGAAAAAAGAGAGTTCGGAACATTGTCAACTCCCGACCGGGCTTGAGCGAGGGGGCACAGCCTACTGACGAGGCGACGGCCGAACAGTTCCTGAGGCCAAAAGCTTATCCCGCAGCGGGCGGTTGTTCAAGAATAAGCCTTCAGGGCCTCTGTTGCGGATAGCCCGCCTCGCGCCAGCCGCGCAGGCCGCCGTCCATCGAGACGACTGCGGTGTAGCCCATTTTTTGCAGGGTGTCCGCCGCCAACGCCGAGCGGTAGCCGCCGCCGCAATAGAGCACCATCGGTGCGTCGCGCTCGGGGATCGCCTGTTCGATGTCGCGTTCGATCACGCCTTTGCCGATATGTCTGGCACCGGGAATATGCCCCGCCTGCCATTCAGAATCTTCGCGCACATCCACCAGGTGAAAATTTTCGCCCCGCGCCTGCCGCTCGCGCACCTCGGCAATCTTGCATTCGCGCACGCGGGTTTTGGCGTCGGCCACCAGTTTCATAAACTCCGGGGAATGATCCATAAAATCCTAGCCGGACACACCTACGGGACAATTTTAGAGCTTATCCGCCAGCCTTGCAGAGGATCGATCACTTCCAGCCGCTTCTCATAGCGCAACCAGCCGCAAATGTCCTCTTTGAGCGGGTCGTAGAGACAGTACTCCTCGACGCCGTGGCGATCGTAAAAGGCAAATTCTTTGGCCGCCTGGGTGAGCGATTCGACCGGCGAGACCAGTTCGAAGACCACCTGGGGGGCGATATGGTCCTCCTGCCACTGGTAGTATGCCCCGCGCGAGCCCACCGGGCGACCGAAGACCACAAACAGGTCAGGGACGATGCGCACCGCCGGGTCATCCGCGATCGGGAACCAGGTGAGGTTGCTCGCCACCAGTATCCGTGCGCTGTCGCCTAGAGCGGCGCTGCTCAACCTCTCTTTTTGCGTAGCATGCAACGTGTCCACAGGTAGAGGCGGTTAACCCAGTGTTTACCAAATATAGATGTAGCGACGCAAGTCGAGTCAAACAATTCACATCGCGGGAGGAATGTATGGGAATTGACAAACGTGTCGAAGCGACTGCCAAGGATGTGCAAGGCAAGGCTCAGGAAGCCTGGGGCGACCTGACCGACGATCCGAAGCTGGAGCTTGAGGGTAAGGCCAAGCAGGTGGAAGCCTCGGCTGAGCACAAGAAAGAAGATCTCAAAGACCAGGCCCACCGGACGATCGATAACGTTTGATCCCTATCGATCTAGCTAGTGGTGCCCCGTTGCACCGCGCACTTTAATACCCCGTTTCAATACCGGCAGGGCAGCTTCGATGGAAGCCCTGCCTTTTGTATCGTCCAGCGGTGGCGACCGTTGGCTGAGAGGACCACGTCCGCTAAGATCTTTGCCAGTACGTTTGTCCTTCAATGCTCCCCAAACAGCGCTGGCGGATTGCTCAAGAAGATCCGGTGCAGGCCCGGCAACTGGCCGAGGCGTTCGGCCTCTCGCCGCTGATCGCCCAGGTGCTCCTCAACCGCGGCCTCACCACCTGCGAAGTGGCGGAGCGTTTTCTTACCCCCCAAAGCTGGGTGTTGCCCGAACCCGGTGAAGCGTTCGACCAACTGCCCCGGGCGCTCGATCTGCTGGCGCAAGCCATCGAGGCGGGCACGGCGATCGCAATTTGCGGCGATTACGACTGCGATGGCATGACCAGCACGGCGCTGCTGCTCCGGGCGGTGCGCAGCCTGGGGGGACGCATCGACTATGCGATCCCAAGCCGCCTGCAGGAAGGCTACGGCATCAACCTGCGCATCGTCGAAGCCTTCTATGACCGGGGCATTGGGCTGATTTTGACGGTAGACAACGGCATCTCCGCCTACGTGCCCATCGCCCGGGCAGTGGAATTGGGCATGGGCGTCATCATCACCGACCACCACGACCTGCCCGAGCGCCTGCCCCCCGCCGACGCCATTCTCAACCCCAAGATGATTCCCAAAACTTCGCCCTACGCGGCCCTGGCCGGGGTGGGGGTAGCCTACGTGCTGGCAAAAGAACTGGCCCGACGTCTGGGGAGAACCGGCCTCGCCGATTGTCTGCTGGAACTGTTTACCCTGGGAACCGTGGCCGACCTGGCACCTTTGGTAGGGGTCAACCGCACCTGGGTGCTCTCGGGACTTGCGAAAATCCCCGGCTCGTCCAATACCGGGGTGCAGGCCCTGCTTGCCGCCTCGGGCCTGGCCGGTCGAAGCGACCTCAAGCCCGAGGCTATCGGCTTTGCCCTCGGGCCGCGCCTCAACGCCGTGGGCCGCATCGGCGATCCGGTGACAGTGATTGAGCTGCTGACCACCGACGATCCGGCCGTGGCCGCCGAGCGGGCCGCCGAGTGTGAACTAGCCAACCAGCGCCGCCAAGAACTATGCGCGCAGATCGAGGCGGAGGCAGCCCAGATGCTCGAAGCTGAGAAAACCGGGGGGCTGGATCTCAGTGGCGAGCGGGTGATTGTGCTGGCGCGCGAGGGCTGGCACCACGGTGTGATCGGCATCGTGGCAAGCCGCCTCAAGGACCGCCACGGCGCGCCGGTGTTTATCGCCGCCATCGAAGGCGAGCACGCCCGCGGCTCGGCCCGGGGCATCCCCGAATTCCATGTCTACGAAGCGCTCAAAGACAGCACCGAATTGCTCGCAGGCTTTGGCGGCCACCCGATGGCGGGCGGCTTTTCGCTGCTTGCCGCCAACTTGCCGGCCTTTCGGAAGCGGCTTGTACAATTTGCCCGCGCCCGGCTTGCCCCTGAGCAGGTCGCCCCACTGGTCGAGGTGGACGCCCGGGTGCAACTCGACCAGGTCGATCGTCGGCTGCTGAACGAGATCGACCGGTTGCAACCCTGCGGTCTGGGTAACGCCGAACCGGTCTTTTGGGTGGCAGGAGCGCGCGTCGTCGAGCAAAAGGCGATGGGCAAGACCCGCACCCACCTCAATCTCACCGTGAACGACGGCACCGCCGAGCGGCGGGCGGTGGGCTGGCGGATGGCCGAGTGGCTGCCGCTGCCGCCGTTTGTCGATATCGCCTTTCAGGCCAAAGAGAACACCTGGCAGGGTCATTCAAAAGTTGAACTGGAGGTGGTGGGCCTGCGCGCCGCCACCCCCGCCCCCATCGAACTCCCGGAACCGCCGCCATTGGACCGGCCAATCCGCTGGTACGACCATCGGCACTGCGAAGCTGCGGCCTTTGTGCACGAATTCGTCGCTGCCCAGGCTTCCCCGGTGCTGCTCTACGGCCACGCAAGGCCGCAGTTGCCCTGCGGGCTGCCGGTGCACTACGACCGGCCGCAGCCGACCTATGGCTATGAACATCTGCTGCTGTGGAGCCTGCCGCCCTCGCCTTTGCACCTGCGCTGGCTGATCGCCGCCACCCAGCCGGCTTGCGTGCATCTATTCGCCCAGGCTGTACCTACCGCGCACGCTTGGACATTGCAGCGCCACTTGAGGGCCACCTACCTGCCCGCGCGACCCGTGGAAATCCTGCGTCTTGCCCAGCGGTGGTGGGTCTCCCCGCGCGCCTTGTGCGAAGCGCTCGTCGAGGCGGGCTATCTCGCCGACTGGCGCTCCGTCGTAGCCGACGAGTGGCACGACTGGCTCGGAGTGGAACTGGCGGGTCTTGCCGCCTGGTACGCCAGCCCGGTTGGGGCGCTCGAAGCGCTGTTGGCCCCTCAGCCGACACTCAAGCGATAGTCCGCGTCCGTCCAACAGCGCGGCAGCGCCTCGCCGGACGGAAAGACCAGATCCGCCTTGGCGAACATCTCGGGATTTTGCTCCTCCTCACCGGCCTGGTTCTGGGCCTTTACCCGCTCCGCGACCGGGTTGACCAGTTGAGCGATGTCGTCGATTTCGACAAGGCTGTCGGTGGTTTTGTTCTTGAGCAGCACGGCGATACTCCAGCGCACTTCGACTCCATTGAGACCCGACCCGCACCCGCTGTACCTGTGCACCCGGACAGAGACAGCGGGTGCTGTCGTAAAAAATACGAAAAAATCGGGCCGCATCCCCCAAAAGGGCTTGACAGTCCCGGGAAGTGTCTCTAAGTTAAGAATTATTGCATCTGTTAAGCTTTTTAACTCACGACCCATCTTGCACTCATGCCAGGAGCAACCTTATGAAACCCTTGGAAAGCCCATCCTTCGATGTGCAGGAACTCAAGCAATACTTCTTCGGCGATATCCAGCCGATGGAGGAGTTCGACCTGGACGCGATGCGCCAGCGCTTCGAGGAGTTACTAAGCCTTGATACGGCCCGCTGAGTATCTTCGGTCCACGGCAACCTTTTGGTACAATGTGAGGCTGTCGCCTTTGAACGGACGAGACTGTGATCGAGCGCTACACCCTGCCCGAGATGGGTGCTCTGTGGACTGAGGAGCAGAAGTATCGCAACTGGTTAAGAGTGGAGATGGCCGCCTGTGAGGCTCTGGCGGAGCTGGGTGAGATTCCGCGAGCAGCGTGGCAGGAGATCCGCAGCAAGGCGGGTTTTGATGTCGGGCGTATCGCCGCGTTGGAAGCCGAAGTGCGGCACGATGTGATCGCTTTTTTGACGAGTGTCAGCGAGCATGTCGGCCCGGCAGGACGATTTATTCATCTGGGGCTCACCAGTTCGGACGTGCTCGATACGGCCCTGGCGCTGCAGCTGGTGCAGGCGCTCGATGTCCTCGCTCTAAAGCTGGAGGAACTCATGGCCGCCACGCGCGCGAAGGCGCGCGAGCACCGCGACACCGTGATGATCGGCCGCACCCACGGCATTCATGCCGAGCCCATCACCTTCGGCTTCAAGCTCGCCGGTTGGCTTGCAGAACTCGCTCGCCACGCCGAGCGCCTGCGCGCCCTCAGGCCGCGTCTGGCGGCGGGCAAGCTCTCCGGAGCGGTGGGCACCTATGCCAATCTCGATCCGCGCGTCGAGGCGCGCGCCTGCGAGCTGTTGGGTTTGGTTCCCGACACCGCTTCCACCCAGGTGATCAGCCGCGACCGCCATGCCGAATTTGTGCAGGCCCTGGCGCTGATGGCCGGGTCGATCGAGCGCTTCGCCGTGGAGATCCGCAACTTGCAGCGCACCGACGTGCTCGAAGTGGAGGAATACTTCGCCGCGGGCCAGAAAGGTTCCTCGGCTATGCCCCACAAGCGCAATCCGATCACCTCCGAGCAACTGACGGGACTGGCGCGCATCGTGCGCTCCAACGCCACGGCGGCCCTTGAGAATATGGCCCTCTGGCACGAGCGCGACATCTCCCACTCATCTGTAGAACGGGTGATTCTACCGGACAGTGCGATCCTCGTGCACTACATGCTCGTCAAATTCACCGCCCTAGTCGAAAAGCTTGCGGTCTACCCCGAGAACATGGCGCGCAACCTGCATCGCTATGGCGGCGTCGTCTTCAGCCAGCGGGTGCTCCTGGCGCTGGTAGCAAAAGGTCTCACCCGCGAGGAAGCCTACCGCATCGTACAAACCAACGCCCACAAAGCCTGGAACCGCGAGGGAGGCGATTTTCGCGCCCTGATCGTGGCCGATCCTGAGGTGCAGGTCCTCCTTGCCCCGCAGGAATTGGCGGCCTGCTTCGAGCCGACGCACCACCTGAAGCACTTAGATACGGTCTTTGCACGGCTGGAAATCTAGAGCATCGCTATTTGTAGCGACCACCTTTCAGGCGTCAGGCTTGAAACAGGTCTCCAGGCGTCAGTGATAAACCGCTCTAAAGGCGCTGCCAGAGGCGCAATGTGCTGTCCTTGCCGCCTGCTATCAATATTTGCCCATCCCGGCTGAATCCCAGCGAGAGTACCCAGTCAGGAAGGTCGAAGCGATGGATCTGCCGGCGGGTATCGGGTTGCCACAGCCGCACGGTGCCGTCGATGCTGCCGCTTGCGACCAATTGGCCATCCGGGGCGAGGCCCACCGCCGTCACCCGGGCGGTGTGTCCGCTCAGGCGGGTGCGCACTGTTTGGCCGGGCATATCCCACAGCGCTACGGTCTTGTCCCAGCTTGCCGAGGCGAGGGTGCGGCCGTCCTTGCTCCAGTCGAGGGCGCGCACCGGAGCGCTGTGGCCGCGCAGGGTGGCCAACAGCTTGCCGTCGGCGCTGTTCCACAGGCGAATCGTCTCGTCTTTGCCGGCGGAGGCGAGGGTGCGGCCGTCCGGGCTGAAGGCGACAGCAAAGACCCAATCACCATGGCCGCGCAGCCGGTACAGTTGCCGCCCGGAGGCAATGTCCCACAGTCGCACGCTGCGATCGCCGCTGCCGGAGGCGAGGGTGCGGCCGTCGGGGGCCATCGCCAGAGTCCAGACCGGCTGGCTGTGTCCTTTGAGGGTGCGCCGCAATTTGCCCGTGCCCACATCCCACAGTCGCACGCGCCGGTCGCTGCCGGCGGAGGCGAGGGTGCGGCCGTCGGGGGTAAAGACCACGGCGCGCACGGTGTCTGTGTGGCCTTCTAGCGCCTGCAACAGTCTTCCGGCAGGGGACCAGAGCCGGATGGCCCCATCGTCGTCGCCACTGGCGTACATCCGGCCGTCGGGCCGCACCGCGCTTGCCCAGACCGGGCCAGGATGAGCACCCACTGTCCTGGCGCGCGCCTGCTGCCAGGATGGGCAATTGCTGCCCTGACAGCGCACCGCCGGGGAAGAAGCGATGCGGGCGGGGGCGGGAGGACCGGGCTGCCACAGGGCCACAGCGGCACCCGCCAGCGAAGCGACCAATACCACTGCCCCGGCAATCGCCAACCTGGGCGTGCGGCGGGCCGCACGCCGCTCTAGCGATTGTCGGCGCTCCCGCACAGCTACCGGCAGTCGGGCGGTAAGCGCTTCAACAGCCCCCGCCGTTGCGTCCTCCTCCCCGGCTACAAACAGCCGTACCGGTTCACCCAGGCGCCACCCCTCGCGGGCGAACGTTTTGATGGGGGCAGGCAGAGCTACCCCCGGTCGCGCCGCATCGGCGGTTGCCTCCTCGCCCCAGGCCACACTCACCAGTGCCGTGGGCAGACTCGCGCGTTCGACAAAGGCAAGCGGCCCGCGCTCCAGAGCCGCAAAAACCCGCTCCAGCCGCACAGCGTCGAGGGGATCGCGCAACCGATAACACAAAAAATACGGCACATTCGCGCGGCCGATCTCGTCGCGCCCGTCGTTGTACAGCCAGCCGAACAGCGTGCGGCCACAGGCTGGATCCCAATGCAAAAAGACCGCCCGAAAGTTGGCTGGGGGTGGGTCGTAGGCGTTCCAGTGGCGAGAGACGATCTCATCGAAGAACACCTGGCGCGTGGCTTCATCGACGGCATCGCTCGTCAGGGTCGCGAACCCCCTGCCCGGCAGACTGGTATAAATCAATGGTTCAAGCAGCAAAGACATGGCGTTTTGTGATGGCCCGACAGAAAGCAACTGCTAGTGGGGCTTGGATGCGAAGGGTTGCGAGACAAGCAGCGCCCCGAGCGCCCCTCGCTCAGTCTGGTTTGCCGAGCCGCCTCCGAGCAAGCCCACGAGCCATCTGCCCACCGTCTGCGTCCAGCGGTCGCGGTGAGCCTTGTTGACCTCCGAGACCAGCCACACCAGCGCGTCTACCCCAGCGGTCGCCTCGACGGGGACCGGCGCCCCGGCCCGCAGGACCATCCCGGATTGAAAAACCCGGTAGTGGCAGCCTAGAACCTGCAGTTGCTCCAGCACCGGCTGCAGACGTTCCTCGAGCCGCACCGCCAACTGCGGCTGCGAGCGCAGGCGGTCGCACTTGGTGAGCACCAGGGTAAAAGCGTACTTGAGCCTATTGAGGGCAACGAGATTGGCAATCAGCATCACCTGTTCGATCACCCCCGCCGCTTCTTCTAGATAGTCTTCGCGCTCCAGAAGCGCCTCGGCGTCAAGAAAGGTGCAGCAGCCGTTGGAGGTGAGGATCATTTGCCGAAAAGCCGGGTCGAGCACGTGACAAATTTCGCCCGGAATATCCTGCCAGCGAAAGTGGCAGAGCGTGCGCGTCCCGAGCGCTGAGCGGCATTTGAGGCTGAACTGAAAGGTGCTCACCGCGGCGGTGGCCGGCGGATACTCGCCTGTGCGGGCCATGTACTCCAAGATCTTGTCAATTTGTTTGCGCGAGTCGCCGTCTTTGCTCTCAAACCAGAGCAGCTGGCTGGAACCCCGGCGCTCCAGCAGGTGGGCGCAGCTGCCCGCCAGAAATACCGTTTTGCCCACACCCCGCTGGCCGATGCTCAGCAGTGTGAACGTCTTCGAGGGAATCACAAGTTGTGGGGCCATACGCGTTGTGCCGATGGAGGGTGAGATTCGACGCCGGAAGGGCCGATGGCGGTGCAGCCAGTCGGCTTTTTTGGTCGTAATCCCCCCACAAACTTACGCCGCCGGTGGCCCTACGGATGAAATCAGTGTCTGGTGAGCGCATCTTAAAATAAAACCCCGATGGAGGGGAAGCTCCACCGGGGTTTGTCGCTAGCACCCCTAGCGCTTGCCTTTTTTGTCTTTGCCGGCGTGCCCCTTGAAGACGCGCGTCGGCACGAACTCGCCGAGTTTTTGGCCCACCATCTGCTCGGTGACGTAGACCGGCAGATGCTCCTTGCCGTTGTGCACCGCGATCGTGTGGCCAATCATCTGCGGCACGATCGTCGAAGCGCGCGACCAGGTCTTGATGACGCGCTTCTCGTTTTTGCTGTTCATCGTCTCGATCTTGCGCAGGAGGTGATCGGCGACGAAGACTCCTTTTTTCAGCGAACGTCCCATGATGCTTATTAACCTCGCCCGGAAGCCGTTTTGCGACGGCGGATGATGAACTTGCTGCTGGGCTTGCGGCGCTTGCGGGTCTTGGTGCCCAGGGCACTTTTGCCCCAGGGGGTCTGGGGCTTGCCGCCAATTGGACTTTTGCCCTCGCCGCCGCCGTGGGGGTGATCCACCGCGTTCATGACCACGCCGCGGTTGTGGGGCCGTTTGCCCAGCCAGCGCTGGCGACCGGCTTTGCCGATGGAGATGTTCTTGGCATCGAGGTTGCCTACCTGGCCCAATGTGGCGTAGCACTCCTTGCGCACGATGCGCACTTCGCCCGAGGGCAGGCGCAGCGTGGCGTACTCGCCCTCTTTGGCCATCAACTGGGCAACCGCCCCGGCGGCGCGGGCCATCTGGCCGCCCCGCCCCGGCAACAGCTCAATGTTGTGGACGTTGGAGCCGAGCGGCAGCTTCTCCAGCGGCAATGCGCAGCCAAGTTCGATAGGCGCGTCTTCGCCTGCACTGATGCGCGCGCCGACTTTGAGCCCGACCGGATGCAGGATGTAGCGCTTCTCGCCGTCGGTGTACTGCACCAGGGCGATGCGCGCGTTGCGGTTGGGATCGTACTCGATGGCCAGGACCTCGGCCGGAATGCCGCGCTTGTCGCGCTTAAAGTCGATGAAGCGGTACAGGCGCTTGTGACCGCCGCCGCGAAATCGGCTGGTGATCACACCCTGGTTGTTGCGCCCCTGCTTGCGGTGGACGTACTTGGTGAGTTTTTTCTCGGGCTTGGACTTGGTGACCTCGGCAAAGTCGGCGCCGGAGCGCTGGCGGGTGCCCGGGGTCATCGGTCGGTATTTGCGAATGCCCATAGTGCATGTGCTCCTGGCAGATCGAAACCGCCCTTGCGAGCGGTCTCAGCGGGCGGAAACACCAGCCGGTGCCGGAGTCCGCCACAATAGCGACAATGCACAAGTGTACAGAATTTTAAGCCCGGCGTCTAGTGCTGCTGGAACTTCTTCAAAAAGCGCAGATCGTCCGGGTTGACGAAGTGGCAGCGACTCGGAAAACCGTCTTCGGAGTCGTCGGTGCAAATGTAAGCCCAGCCGGTCTCGGTCTCTTCGATGAGCGTGTAGGTGTCCTCGGAGATAAAAAAGCCCTGATGGTTGCGCGTGTCAGGTATCACCTTGCAACGGGCCTTGAGGCCGTGCACACGATTCTCATCAAATTCGCTCGTTTGCGATTGGATGATGTTCTCCATGGGACAGCACCTCCGCGTATTCCTGGCTACCGAAACTGGGTTCTGTAACCGTACCATTCCCCTGCTTAACATGCGCTCACAATCAAGGCATTTTCGATTAAGTTTGGCTACGGAAGGCGGAGAGATCGGCGATGGCCTCATCGTTCACCAGGTCCACGGCGGCGATTGATCCCCGTACAGGCAGGTGCGAGAGACAGATTGGCGTTCCGGGTCTATGTTAAACTGACCGCAGCCAGGGCCTAGACTGTCTTGGACTGCCCGTAGCGCCCGAGCGGTTCGCTGTCTCTATAAATGGGTACATAAGGTGGTTTTTCCTGACTTACTGCCGCGCAGATCCACGGTACAACCGGTGCGCCTGATGGGTGACGAGCGGCTGAGGTTGTTCTCCGGTTCGGCCAATCCGGAACTGGCCCAACTGGTGGCCCGCTACCTGGGTCTGGCCCCTGGACCGCTGGTGCGCAAGTCCTTTGCCGACGGCGAATTGTACGTTCAGATTCAAGAGTCTATCCGCGGCTGCGACGTCTATCTGGTGCAGCCCACCTGCAGCCCCGTCAACGACAGCTTGATGGAGTTGCTGATTCTCATCGATGCCTGCCGCCGGGCTTCCGCCCGCCAGATCACCGCCGTGCTGCCTTACTACGGCTACGCCCGCGCCGACCGCAAGACCGCCGGTCGCGAATCGATCACCGCCAAGCTAGTGGCCAACTTGATCACAGCAGCAGGTGTCGACCGGGTGCTTGCCATGGACCTGCACTCCGCTCAGATCCAGGCCTATTTCGACATTCCCCTCGACCACGTCTACGGCTCGCCGGTCCTGCTGCAGTACATCAAAGAAAAGCAGCTGGGCGATATGGTGATCGTTTCTCCCGACGTGGGCGGCGTCAGCCGGGCGCGCGCCTTTGCCAAAAAACTCGATGACGCCCCGCTTGCCATCGTCGACAAGCGCCGCCAGGCTCCCAACGAAGTCGAAATCATGAACGTGATTGGCGACGTCAAGGGCAAAACCGCCATCCTGGTCGACGACATGATCGACACCGCCGGCACCATCTCGGAGGCGGCCAAGGTGCTGTTGCGCCAGGGAGCCAAAGAAGTCTATGCCTGCGCCACCCATGCGGTCTTCTCCTCTCGGGCCATCGACCGCCTCTCCGACGGCACCTTCACCGAGGTGCTGGTCACCAACACCATCCCGGTGCCGCCTGATCGTCGCTTCCCGCAGCTGCGGGTGCTCTCGGTGGCGGACCTCATCGGCGAGGCGATCTGGCGCATCCACGAAGATTCCTCCGTCAGCAGCATGTTTCGCTAAGCCTTGCTTACCGACTGGCCGATTGCGCTTGCCGTCAACACCCTGCTGGGCGCCCTGGCCTTCCCGGCCAAGCTGCTTACCAATTGGGGCCTGCTCAACGCCTGGGTGCTGGGGGTGCTCGTCTGGGGGGCTCTGGGTTGGCGGGGTTACCTGATCATGCTGGTGTACTTCGCGCTGGGCACGCTGGTGACACGCATCGGCTTTGCGCGCAAGGCGGCCAAGGGAATCGCCGAGGGTCGCGGGGGGCGGCGCGGGCCGGAAAACGTCTGGGGTTCGGCCGCCGTCGCGGCCCTGTGCGCCTTGGGATATATGGCTGTTCCCAATCCACTGTGGCTGTTGGCCTACACCGCGAGCCTCGCCACCAAGCTCTCGGATACCACGGCCTCCGAGGTGGGCAAGGCCTACGGCAAAACAACGTATCTGGTGACGACGCTCAGGTCCGTGCCTGCCGGAACCGAGGGGGCGGTCAGCCTCGAAGGCACCCTGGCCGGGGTGGCCGGTTCACTGGTGCTCGCGGCCTGCGGCTGGCTGGTGGGATTTGTTTCGGGCTGGGGATTGCTCTGGTGCGCAATCGCAGCCTTCGTGGCCACTACCTGCGAAAGCCTGATTGGAGCCACCCTCCAGCAACGCGGCTGGCTCACCAACGAAATGACGAATGTGATCAACACCGCCATCGGCGCCGCTCTGGGGGCTGGTCTCGGCGCTGTTGCCGGTAGGTAAAGGCTACACGGTCTTGTCGGCGTCGGGCTTGGCAGCCTCGGCGGCCGGCAGCGACTTTTGCGAACCGAGTTGGGACTTGAGGGCGAGCAGTTCGTCCTCGACGCCACCCCCCGATTCGAGGACTTTGAATTGGTCTTCGAGGTTGTCGGTTGCCAGTTCTGCCACGGCTTGGGAGCGGGCTTCCAGTTCGTTGACCTTTTCTTCCATGCGCTCGAAGGTCGAAAAGGAGCCGCTGGTGTTGACCTTGCCCAGGGTCTGGTTGATTTGCTCGGTTGCCTTGGCGGAGCGGGCGCGGGCCACCAGCAGATCTTTTTTGGCCTTCGCCTCGGAGATTTTGCCTTCGAGGCCGGTCAGGTTGGTCTTGAGGGTGGCGACGGTCTTGCGCTGCTGCTCAAGCTGGGTCTTGAGGCCCGTGGCGCTCTCGGAGAAAGACTTTCTGCGGGTCAGCGCTTCGCGGGCCAACTCGTCGTTGTCTTTGGAGACGGCGAGGGCGGCGCGGCGCTGCCATTCGTCGGATTGGGCCTGGGCCTGGAGATACTGTTGTTCTATACGTTTTTCACTGGCGATCGCCTGGGCCACGGCCTGGCGCAGTTGGACGAGGTCCTCCTGCATGTCGTTGACCGTCTGGTTCAGCATCTTCTCGGGATCTTCGGCCTTGGTGACCACAGAGTTCAGGTTTGACTTCAAGACCGCGGCGATGCGATCGAATAATCCCATAGCGCTCTCTCCAGTGTTTGCCTCTCAATGTGTCGTATTGTAGCCAGTTGCAGGCGCCGTTTGCCAGCGTCGGCTTAATTATTTATTGAACACCCAAAGACTCAAGCGAACCCATGGCTAAAATTCACGCAAGCGCCCGCTGGAGCGAAGCCGCCCTGCAGATCCTCGCGGACGAGACGCGCCGGATCCTCAAACACGAGGCAGGCACGCGCGCGGGCGAAGACCCGGAGCAACTGCACCAGATGCGCGTCGGCATCCGGCGGTTGCGATCGGCACTGCGTCTTTTTGAACCGGCCCTCAAGCTCCCCAAGGCCGCCCGGCGCCGTTCGCTTTCGCCCTTGGCGGCGGTGTTGGGCACCGTGCGCGACCTCGACGTGCAGATGGAGATGCTGCGCGAGCGCTATCTGGGGGCGCTGCCGGAGGGGGAGCAGCAGGCCCTGGAGCGGTTGCTGACACACCTGCAAAACCAGCGCGCCCAGGCGCGAACCGCCATGCTGCGCTACCTCGACGGATCAGATTACGAGCAGTTCAAATTGGCTTACGCCGAGTTTCTAGAAGCGCCCAAATTCAGACGGGGAGCCGACGAGAGCTTGTATCACCTGTTGCCTGCTTTTTTGCGCGAGGCGCTTTCGACCCTCTGGACGCACCCGGGCTGGGCGGAGCCGGACGTCGAGACCATGCACGACCTGCGCATCGCCGTCAAACGGGTGCGCTACAACCTCGAATTTTTCCTGAGCTGCTACGGCAAGGCGGTGCGCTCGCTGCACGGCGAATTGAAGCGCATCCAGGAGGAATTGGGGATCATCCACGACTGCGACGTGCTTCTAGGCCAACTGCACACTGAACCGCTGGGTCCCGCCACCCCCTGGCAGCAGCCCTTTGCCCGTTTGACGGCGCTGGTGAGAAACGAGCGGCGCAACGCCGTGCGCCGCTTCCGACGGCTGAAGACGCGACTATTATCTGAGGACATGCGCAACAGCCTGGCGGTGTGGGTGAGCTGGCCGGGTACCGCCGACGACCGCGAACTGTTCGAGGGCAACCAGTTGCCCGTGGGAGCGCTGGAATTGGAGCGGCGCTACCGCCTCGCGGCCGGCCGGCGCGCCCATCTGGAGGCGCAACTAGGCGACAGCGGCTTTCGCGCCGCACCGGCCGCCCAGCAGACCGACCATTACCTGGAGGTGCTGGGGCCGCACCAGTATTTGCGCCTCAGGCGAGCCGAGGCGGATTCGCGGGTGCACTTTTCGATCACCCGCAAAGACTACGGTCCCGGCGCCAGCCGCCGTGTGCAGGAAGAAACGGTCAGTCCCCTGGTCTACCGAGCGTTTCTGGCGCGCTTTCACCAGCTGCCCGTGCCGGTGGTTACCGTCGTCCAGACCGTCTGGAACGGCTTCTGGGATCAGGTACCTTTGAGTGTTACGTTTGCGAGCATCGAAGGCATCGGTCCGGAATCGGGCGATTACGCGACGGTGGCAGCCCTGGTACCGGACGAGGTGCTGCTCGAAGCCGCCGGCGACTGCCTGGAGCGCTTTTGTACGAGTTTTGGTCTGGAGGAGACCCAGCGCCAACACCAGAGCGAGGTGAGTTTGTTGCTGGGGTGGGTGGCCAACCAGCAGCTCGCCCCTTCTGCCGGCCGTTGAGCCGGCAAAGGCTGGTGGATAGCAGAGAGCAGCGTTTGGACAGTTTTTGGTCTGGAAGCTGAACAGGCTTCCAGATTATGCTGCCGCTGAGCGCTCGCCACCAACGGGCGAGATATCGACGCTTCGCATCGTTGGGTCGGCGGTGTGCCCCCCGGAGGCATATCGCCATCCTGCGGTAGACAGTTTAATCGACACTAGATGTTGAGGAGCTTTTCCATGCGCTTGCGGGTCTGGCTATTGGGCTTGGGTCTGGTTGCGGGTACCGTGCCTGCCCACGCCCAGCATGTTCCCACCAAAAGGGAACTGCTGTGGCAGGAAGCAGGCATCCGCTCGCTGGCCCAGGCTCTGGAGCCGCCGGCCGCCAACGTTTCCCAGGCTCCCCAAAACGAAACGGCGATCGAATCGATCGGCCCGGCGGGCAGCTATAGCCTCGATGAAATCACCGTCACCGGTACGCTGCGGCCGGCGCGCACCAACGAAACGTCCACCACGGTCTACACCGTCGATCGCAAAGAAATCGAGGACAAAGGCGCCAACAGCGTCGGCGAAGCGATCCAGGGCGTTCCTGGCGTGCAGTCGAACGTCTTCGGGGCCGGGGCGGACGTGCACAACAACTTTTTTATCCGCGGCCTGCCGAATCTGGGTATCGGCATTCTGGTGGACGGGCGGCTAATCACCAACCTCAACCAGGAACACTTTGATCTATCCGATCTGCCGGTCTACAACACCGAGCGCATCGAGGTGCTCACCGGCAGCGGCACGACCCTTTACGGCACCAACGCCGCCGGCGGGGTGATCAACGTGATCACCCGCAAGCCCACCGGTCCCCTGCAAGCGGATCTCAAAGTCGAATTCGGCGGCTACGGCTACAGCAACTACAGCGCCAGCTACGGCGGCAAAGTGGACCGGTTCGGTTTTCGGGCGAGCTACCGCCAGTTCGACACCACCGACGATTATTACTACCAGGTGCAGCGGCCGGGCAGGCTCTTTACCGGCAACCGCCCGAACGCCTACCAGCACAACAAATTTTACGATCTCAACTTGAGCTATGACTTTGACGATCGCAACCGCCTGCGCGTGGACGGGTACTTGCGCGGCGGCAGCCGGGGGATCGCCCCTTTTTCGATTCTCGATGCGTCGCGGCCGTTTTTGGACCCGGCCACGGGCGAGCCGCAGTTTGAAATTACCCGTCTGGTCACCCAGGCCCACGGCGTCGCGCTGACGTACGATAGCGACCTGGGCCAGGCGCGCGACTCGCAGCTGCAGGTCTTCGCAGCCGTCGATCGCAATTTGGTGGAAGAATTTTCGGGCATCGACCTGGTGGATCGGGGGACTTTTACCGATATCTCCGTGTTCAACTTTCAGGTGCGCCACAACTGGCAATTCAACCCGACCAACAACATCACCTACGGCTTCGAGTTCCAGCGCCAGTTCGGCCGCTCCGGCGAAAACAGCGGTGAGATCACCAGCTTCGACACCGGCCAGGACCTGCCCGCCCTGTTTGCTCTGTACACCTGGAAGCCGCTCGAACCGCTGGTGATTACCGCCGGGGTGCGCGCTACCTTTGTAGGCGACATCGTGGCGCGCGGCCTGGTGCGCGATATTCCCAGCTCCGTCGATCCGACGGTGGGCTTTCGCTACCAGCTGCTGCCGACTCTGGCCCTGCGCGGCAACTACCAGCGCATCTACCGCGCCCCCAACTTTAACGATCTCTTTGGCCGCACCACCCACATCGGCAACCCGTTTTTGGAGCCCGAATCGGGCAACGCCTTCGACATCGGCCTCGACTGGCAGACCGGGGGCACCAGCTTGCTGAGACTCACTTACTTCACCGCCGATGTCAATAACCTCACCGACTACCTGCTGGTGCGCAACGCCTGCGAACTCAACGGCAATGCCCCCGACTGCAACGACGATCCGCGCAGCAACGCCGAGCGCTTTCGGGTCAACTACCCGCGCGTCAATTCCTCCGGCCTGGAGGCCGCCTTCAACTGGAAGATCGCCCCCGCGTGGAGTACTTTCGCCACCACCACTCTGGTCGATTCGCGCTTGGTGGCCGCCCCCGACCCGGCCACCGTCAACAACCAGTTGGTGCAGTTGGGTGCGCTCAACAACTCCGAAGACGGCACCTTCCGGGTAGATGTGGGCGAGCGCAACGCCCTGGTGCAGACCCAGTACCCGCTGGTGCCCTTTTTGACCTCCAGATTGGGGGTCACCTACGAGCCGCCCGGCGGTCTGCGCGCGAGCGTGTTTGCCAACATTTCGGGGGGCCGATCGGTGGATGTCAACCACGTCGGCCCCTTCGACACCCTCAACCCGGCCCGCCTCGCCCCCGGATCGCTATTGCCCGGCTACACCACCGTCGATCTCTCGGTGCGGGTTCCCCTCACCCCGTCCGTGGCCCTGAGCGGCTATGTGTTCAACCTGTTCAACAGCTACTACGAGCGCTCCTACGGCAACCCCGGGCCGGGGATCAATTTTCGGGTGGGGCTTTCGAGCACGTTTTAAGGTGTGACCCGGAAGCGGTTGCGGCTGGCGGCGCTTCCGGTCGGGGTGTTCACACTCACCCGGCCGGAGCGAGCAGCGGCCGGGACAGTGACCAACAGCTCGCTGTCGGAGACGACCGTGAAGCTGGCGGTAATGCCGTCTTTGAAAGTCACCGCCGTCGCTGCAGCCAGGCCTGAGCCGGTGAGACTCACCTGGGTACCCACCGGGCCGCGCCTGGGGGAGAGCCCCTCGATGGCGGCGGGTACACCGAACAGCCAACAGTCGGAGCATCCCGCGCGTCCGGCGCAAACGGACACGACTTTTCCCATGGTCGAGTCGAGCGCGACTGCCTAGGGATGCGCAATGGCTCACCTGATCGGGGCAATTCTGCAACAATGCGTTACAGCAGTGAACCGCGGCGCACCCCCCCGCAAGTACCGTAGTACCAATCGGGAATTGTGTTCATTTCCGTAAGGCGGATGCGGCGATGCGGGTATCCCGCCGTCAGGGCTTCTTGTTCTTTAATTTGGGCTTAGCGTTTTCATCATCTGGGCTTTACGTGGCGCCGGTAAATTTTTGAGGGCCAAATGGCAGCCGCGCCAGGTTCGTAGGATGGGCCTGCCCGCTATGCGGCTCGAATCTATTTTTTTGAGGGTGGGAAATGCGCAAATTGACTCTAGGATTGGCCCTGGGGATGCTCCTCAGCGGTGGGATAGCCCTAGCTGCGGCCAGCGGCGTGCTGCCTGTGGCCGCAACGTCGGCGGTGGGCGGCTTCAAGCCCCTGGCGCGCTACAACGTCAGCGGTTCGATAGCTGAAATTATCTCCGCGAGCCCGGATGGCAAGTTGTTGGCCTACACCGATGCCGGCGAGCAAGTGGTGGGCTTTATCGACATCCAGAATCCGGCGGTACCGGTAGAAGCGGGCAGTGTGGACGTGTCGAGCTTTGGCGAGCCGACTTCGGTGACGATCACCCCGAACGGCCGGTACGCCCTCGCGGCGATCAAAGATGACGAGGAAGACATCGCCGCTCAAAAGCCGGGGGTGCTGCTGTTTATCGATCTGGCGAGCCTCACGGTCGTGGGGCAGGTAAATTTGCTGGGCATCGGCCCGGACAGCATCGCGCTCACCCCCGACGGCGCCAAGGCACTAATCGCCATCGAGGATGAGGAGGACACCGAGAACCTGCCCGGCAGCCGCCCCGGTTCGGTCAATATTGTCAAGCTCGACTACGACGCCCCTGCCAACTCCGTGGTCATCAACGTACCCATCGACCTCGCCTCGGTCCCCGGTGCCAATTTTGTAAGCGACCCGCAGCCGGAATTTGTGGCCGTCTCTCCGGACGGCAAGACGGCGGCGGTGAGCGTGCAGGAGAACAACGTTCTATCGCTTATCGACATCGAGAGCGCCACGGTCGTGCGCAGTTTCTCGCTGGGGACCTCGAAGCACCGGGCGGCGGATCTGATCGAAGATGACGATATCAAGTTTGTACAGCCTTTTGAGGGGCGGCGCGAACCGGATGCGGTCGCCTTTACCCCCGACGGCAAGGCCCTGGTCATCGCCAACGAAGGGGATACTGAGGGCAGCGATTCGGGCGGACGCGGCTTCAGCGTTGTGGACCTGGAGGGCAAGATTCTTTACGACGCCGGTTCGAGCCTGGAAGCGCGGGCGGTATTGTTCGGTCACTACCCCGACTCGCGCTCCGAAAATAGCGGCATTGAGCTAGAAGGGGGCACCCTCGCCATCTTCGGCGGCACGCCCTTCGCGTTTCTTGCTTCTGAGCGGGGCAGCTTCCTCGCGGTCTACGACCTCACCACCCCCCGTGCTCCCCGCTTTGTGCAACTGTTGCCCACGGGCATCTCGCCGGAGGGGGTGCTCGCCATCCCGAGCCGCGGACTGGTGCTCACCGCCAATGAAGAGGACGGCACCGTCAACATCTTCGAGGCCGTTCCCGGCCGCTACGTGCCGCCTGTGACCCAACCGACCGTCAGAAGCGGCGAATTGTCAGTGCCCTGGAGCGCCCTAAGCGGCCTGGACAACGGTCCCGGCAACGTGCTGTACGCTGTGCCGGACAGAGCCTTCCAGCCCTCGCGCCTCTTCACGATTCGCCTGCAAGGATCGCGCGCGTTGGTTGAAGCGGCTCTTCCGATCACCAAGGACGGCGCCCCGGCAAACTACGACCTGGAGGGTATCGCCGTCGCCCCGGAGGGCGGCTTCTGGCTCGCCAGCGAGGGCGAGGAAGCGAACAATCCGCCCAACCTGCTCATCCGCACCGACGCGAGCGGTGCGGTGCAAGAAGAGATCACGCTGCCTGCCGACATTGCCGCGCGGGTGGGCGACAACGGTTTTGAGGGGGTGGCCGTCAGTCCCTCCGGCCGCAAGGTCTACACGGTCATCCAGCGCGAACTGGAGGGCGATGTCGGCTTCGTGCGGGTGGGTGCCTACGACCGCGATACGGCCAGTTGGGCGTTCTATAACTACCCCCTTGACACCCCACCGGAGGACGGCTGGGTGGGCCTCAGCGAAATCACCGCCCTGGGGGATGAAAGTTTCGCCGTCATCGAGCGCGACAACCAGGGGGCGGGCAACGCCACCGTCAAGCGCATCTACTCGTTCAGCCTCAAGGGCCTCGCCCCCGGCGCGACGGTAAGCAAGCAGTTGCGCGTCGATTTGCTCACCCAGTTCGGTTTCGACCTGGAGAAGATCGAAGGCACCGCCCTCAAGCGCGGCAACCTCTGGGTGGTCAACGACAACGACGGCGCTGGGGAAACCCGACTGCTCAATATCGGCAAACTGCCCTGATTCGGCTCAGGGCGTGATTTGAAACCTGCCCCGGCTGGTCGCTGTACCGGCCGGGATTTTCGTTGAGCCTTGGGCTTGGTACTACTCAGAGACAGTGGCAGTGGGCTCCTTCGGGGTAGTCATGGCTGCAATTCCTCTCCACAAGAGGCTTTCAGCAATTTTCTTACCAACTTATAAAAGCTCAGGGATGCGCCTGCCTGTCGAGGTTCTCCACCAGAAAGTGCCACTATCCATCACAATTAAGCCTGCACCTTCCCGGCTGCATTGACCGCGGGCGGCAGGCGCACTTCCAGCCAGCCCAGCACCAGACAGTCGAGCAGCAGCAGCAGCCCAAAGCCCGGCCAAAGCCAGTCGCTCAGAGGCCGGGGCAGATCCAGGATCCGTCCGCCCACCGCGGGGCCGATCATGTAACCCAGCGCCCAGCACTGGGAGTTGATCGACAGATACACCCCCCGCATGTTGTGCGGGGACATTGCCGCTACCAGCGTCGCCGCCGCCGGATGCATCAAAGCGAGCGCCACCGCCGCCACCGCCAAAGCCAGGGCCGCGAGGCCAAAAGCTGCACCCGAGAATGTTCCGGCAAGCCAGATGATCACCAGTGCCGCCGCCAGCACCACCGCCGCGAGCATCAAGATGCGGGTGCGCCGCCAGGCCGAAGTGCCGCGGGCCACCCACAGCTGAATGGCGGCCATCAGCGCGACGTGCAGGGTGAAGCAGGCACCCACCGCCTCGGTGCTGAGGCCCGCGAAGTTGCGCAGGTAGACGGGAACGGTGCTTTCGAGTTGGGCGACGATCGTGGTAAAAACCAGGTTTGCCGCTGCGTACCACCACAAGTTGCGGTCGCGCAGCGCCTCGGGATAACCTCCCAGGAATTTGTGCGCCTCCAGATGCTCCGGACGCGTCTCGGGGACACCCCGGGCCACCACGGCGAAAAACCCGAGAAATGCGCAGGCATTGAGCCAGAAGAGCAGACGATAGTTGCCGGTCAGGGCAATCACCGCAATGCCCGCCACCGCGCCCAATCCCAGGCCGATGCTGTCGCCTGAGCGCGTGAGACCGTAAGCTTCGGCGCGCTGCTTGCCCTCGGTCAAATCGGCCACTACCGCCTCGTTAGCAGGCCAGTAAAGGCCGAAGCCCCAACCGGTGATTACGTTAGCCGCCACAAAGAGCGCGAAATTGTCCGCAAGCGCGAACAGGACATAACCGACGCTCAAGATCACCAGGGCCACCAGCAGCGTGCGCCGCCGCCCCCATTCGGGCCGGTCGGTGAGCGTGCCGCCCACCAGGCGGGCAAAGATGCCGCTGACTGCCGAGGAGGCGAGGCCCAACCCGAGCTGGGTGTAGCTGAGGCCCAGCGCACCGGTAAAGAAGATTGCCGAATAGAACAGCACGAAGCCCAGCCCAAGCGAGGCGAGCAGCCGACCGGCAAACAAAATCCAGACAGGCGCCGGCAGGTCCGGCAGGAGGCTAGGGCGCGCCGTTGCGGGCGGCTTGCTCGTCACTGGTAGGCTCCGGCAGTCGCTCCAGGGCTGCTTTGATGCGCGGGGTGGTCAGCACCATCGCCGCGTCCGCCAGCAGCTTGGTACCCCAGAGGTTTTCTTTGAGGTAATCGAGTTTGCTGTAGCGCTTGTCGAAGCCAAGCGCTTCCTCGCTGAGGGCCAAGCCCTTTTCGCGCTCCCCCTGGCTAAAGAGCGCCACCCCGAGGGCGAGCTTCGGCTCGGCGGCCTTGGCGTTGATGGCCACCGCCTGCTCCCAGCGGCTTTTGGCTTCGTCGATGCGGCCCTGCTCGTAGCGGATGAGGCCGATATTGTTGATGGCTTCCCAGAAGGTCTTCTTGAGGGCGACCGCCTTTTCAAAAGCGCCCACCGCGTCCTCCGGCCGCTCGAGCAGCACGTAGGTGTTGCCGAGGTTGAAGTACTCATCGACGGCCTTGGGATCGAGCTTGAGGCCGCGCTCGATGGCGGTGGCGGCCGCCGGATAATTTTTGAGGCGGCTGTTGACTAGACCCAGGTTGAACTGAAAGCGGGCATTGTCGGGGGCCAGCTCACTGGCAAGCTTCAGCTCGGTCAGGGCCGCTTCGGGCTTGTTGTTCTGCAGATAAATGCCGCCCAGGACTGTGTGGGCCTGGGGGTTGTTTTTCGACAGCTGCACCGCAAGTTGGGCCATCCCCTCCGCCTCGCTGTAGCGCGCCACCTGCACCAACCGGATGGCCTCCTCAGCCAACTGCATCGACTGGCGCTGCAACTGGTCGGCCGCCAGCGACGGGACGGTGACCAGCGGGGTCTGGGCGTGTGCCGCGGGCAGAGCCAGGGCGCTTGCCACCAAAGCGAGGGCGAATAAACGGTTCCACATGCGTCAAAAACCTACGGACCGGCGGAAATGGGCTCTATTCAGTGTAACGGCTCAACCCCGACCCTCCCAGTGCGGGCGGGCACGGCGTGGCACAATGGCACCAGAACGAGGCGTGAAGGAACGTAAACCATGACCGAGCAGGAGATTCGCGAGGGGGTAGAAAAGGTGCGCCGCGAGCGGGCCAATCTGCTGCAGCTAATAGAAAAACCTGATCTTGGCCTCGATACGCGCCAGGACGTCAACCAGGCCCTCGAAGAAATCGACGATCTGCTGGTGGAATTCGAACGCACCTTTCCGGGCGGCTAGCGGCTAATGTTCGCGGGTCGGCGCGTCCTGGTGGCCGTCACCGGCGGCATCGCCGCCTACAAAGTCTGCGAGGTGGTCTCCACCCTCGTCCAGGCGGGTGCCTCCGTGCGCGTGCTGCTCACCGACGCGGCTGAACGCTTCGTAAGCGCCCTCACCTTCGCCACCCTGGCGCGCGCGCGCGCCTACACCGACGCCGATTTTTGGTCGGCGGAGCACGGCTCGCCCCTGCACATCGAACTGGGCCAGTGGGCGGAGGTGATTTTGATCGCGCCCGTCACTGCCCATACCCTGGCGCGGCTCGCCCTGGGGCTCGCCGACGACCTGCTCACCAACACGGTGCTCGCTTCGAGCGCCCCGATTTTGCTCGCCCCGGCGATGAACACCCAGATGTGGGAGCAGGAGCCGGTCGCAGCCCATGTGCGAATCCTGAGTACCCGGCCGCGCTACCATCTGAGCGGCCCCGGCCGGGGGCGGCTTGCCTGCGACGCGGTGGGGGCCGGGCGCCTCAGCGAACCGTTAGTGCTTTTGCGCCACCTGGGATCGTTGCTCTGGAGCGGCGGTAAGCAGGATCTGGCGGGCAAAACGGTGCTGGTCACCGGCGGCGGCACCCGCGAATTTTTCGACCCGGTGCGCTTTATCGGCAACCCCAGCAGCGGCCGGATGGGCATTGAGCTGGCCGCCGCCTGCGCCCACCGCGGCGGGGCGGTGCACCTGGTGCTGGGTCCGACCCACCTGGAGGCACCCCCGGAGGTCGATTGCCACCCGGTGGCTAGCGCCGCCCAAATGGCCCAGGCCGCTTTTGCGCTGTTTGAGCGGGCGCACCTGACGTTCATGGCCGCCGCGGTGGCCGATGTGCGCCCGAGCCAAATCCACACCGGCAAAATTCCCAAAAACCAGCTGGGCGCTGCGCTCGCTCTGGAGTCGGTCGAAGACATTTTGCTCGAACTTTCTCGCCGCAAGCAGCCCTGGCAGACACTGGTCGGTTTTGCCGCCCAGACCGGCGAGGACTGGCTGCTTGCGGCGGCGGCCAAGCTCGAAGCCAAGCATCTCGACTGGCTGGTGGCCAACCGGGTCGACCTCCAGGAGCAGGGCTTCGGCGGTGACAATAATCAAGCTATGCTCTTAGGCAGCTGCGGGGATATGCATGCGATTCCCCTGGTGAGCAAACTGGAGATGGCCCACCGCCTGCTGGATCGAATGGAGACTCCCGCATGATCCGCACACCCTGGTTCGACGAGCAAACCGGCGAGTTGGCCTTCCAGGTGGTCAGCCGCGCGGACTCCTGGCAACTGGCCCTAGCCGACGGGGTGGTCACCCGGGAAGAACTGCAGACCCAGACCCAGAGTGTGACCAGGCTGTTGCGGGCCATCGACGAGCGGGTCGACGACGAAGTGCACAACTTGATCACCGAGGCACTCAAGGAACTCTCGGTGCTGCACGCCATGCAGGTGTTTTATGCCTCGGAGGAAGCGGGCTAGCGACCGGGGCGCTATGCTGTCTTCAAAAAAAGAGGAACAACCGTGAACGAGGAGTCGGCCGCACCCAAAAGCCACCCCCCCGACCGCCCGAGGGAGCCGGTGGACCAGAAGGCGCGTGTCGCCTACTGGAAGTGTGCCGCCGAGGAGGCTGAACAACTGTGCCTCGAGCACATGGAAATTGCTCGCCAGGCCCATATCGATCGCCAGGAAGCCAAAAGTGCTTTGATTGTGCAACGCCAGACCATTGCCAGCCAGCAGGCCGAACTGAGCGAACTGCGCCGCAATTTCGATCGCTCCAGTGGGATCATCCGCTCACTCGAGCAGCGTCTGGCCACCCTGCAGGAGCAGTTGACCCATCGCCCTGCCGCTTCGCCCCAATGGGAAGCCAGAATCGCCGAAGCCGAGCGGTGCACCCGCGAGCAGGCCCAGGCCGCCGAGCAGGCGCAAGCCCGGCTGCTCAAAGCGAACGAACGTATCATTGCCCTCGAACGGCAACTGCTTCAACTCAAAGCCGTCCTGGAGCGCACCACCTTCGACCGCTCCCAGCCGCCGCTCTGCCTTCCTGAATCGACCAACATCACCGGGACCGACGGCCAAATCCCCGAGCTTCCGCCGCGGGCGCGCTCCCGCCACAGCCTGGTGCGCCTGCCGACATTCTTGGAAACTTCCCAAGATCGCGGGGAATGTTAGCGGCAATACAGGTGCTGGCGTCGGGACATGCCACGATACACGCAGACTAACCTAACTGTCAGGCCCATTCTCTGGACTCCCGGAAACCCCCTGGAAGAGAGGGGCTTTTTTTTTTGGGCTAATGTTCCAAACTTCTGATGATCAGGTACTGGACTTCGTTTAGGGATAAACCGGATCGCTCACAAGCCACTTCGAGGTCGCGCGTGTCGATGAGCAGGTTGATCAATCCGGCGATTCGACGGCGGATCGAGCCTCCCTTCCAGTGCCAGACTCGCTCCTGCACCGCTAGCAGGCGATCTGCGGTGGCGACGTTGCCGTCTTTGAGCGGAATGGCAATCTGGACCAGCACCGCAGCCGGCCCCGGCGCCGTTGGTGTCGATGCCGTCGTCGGTACAGCAATGGCGAGCGCACTCGGCTGCAGAGGCAGCGGAGCAGGCTTCATCCACGGCGCGGTGCCTACACGCGGGCGACGCACTCCGTCGGGCTCAGGACTGGTCACAGCTTTGAGGGCAATGGACGACTCTTCGCCGACGGGCTCTGCAGGCGCAAACATGGCCGCCGCTTCGGCAGGGGCCACCGGTTCGCCAAGGGGCAACGCGGCAGCAACCAGCGGCAACGGTCCACCGCTTACCGGCACCGGCGGCTCCGCCATCAAAGGTTCAGCGGCGCTTACCGGCACCTCGGCACCGATAAGCCGGACTTCCACCTCGCCGACAGGCTGTGAAGGCGTCTTGAACGGCAGCACCGGAGCAGCAGCCTCCGCCCCCCGGACCTGTCCTTGCCTTTCGGGATTGGCATACCCCAGACCGGTACCGCAGAGGAGAAGGACCCCTGCCGCCAGCATCCACACCCAGCGATTTACCCGCACGGCTTTTACCACCACTCCTGCAACAGATTGCAAAGTGCAGTGTGCATTCTTGACTCTGCTGCAGTCAAACAGGGCGTGACTAGGGATCAAATTCCGGCGACTCAAGGGCTTTGACCCAAGACCTTCCGGTCCAAGAAAATCGATGAAACTCTATCTGTATCGCAGGATACAGCTTCTGTGTCTTTCGCCGTCATTAATTCAGTGTTATCCTGCAAATCAAGCCCAACAGGCTTCCAGGAAGCCAATCTTACCAAAGCCTGGAGCCATGAATCCCTGCACGTCTTGCAATATAGCTTCACGTAGTATATAAGCAAAATCTGATAGAACGTTAGTGCCTATGGGAGATCACCTCGGGCTGGGGCACGAATCTGCGCTTAAGTACATGTATATGCTGAGCACGAATAATGATCGGTAGACTGCTCGACGGGCGTTACAAGATACTGCAGATCCTGGGAGCGGGTGGCTTCAGCCAGACTTATCTTGCCCTTGACACGCGGCGGCCCAGCAGTCCCACCTGCGTCGTCAAGCACCTCAAGCCCACCAGCGAGAATCCCGGTTCTCTGCAGATTGCCAGGCGTCTTTTTCGCAGTGAGGCGGAGACGCTTGAGCGCATCGGGCACCACGATCAAATCCCGCGGTTGCTCGCCTACTTCGAAGAGGACGAAGAGTTTTACCTGGTGCAGGAATTTATCGAAGGGCATGTGCTCGCCACTGAGCTGCAGCCGGACGCGCCGATGGGCGAGGCCCGGGTGGCGGCGATGCTCCAGGATGTGCTCTCGACGCTTGCGTTCGTCCACAGCCAGGGGGTCATCCACCGCGACGTCAAGCCTGACAATCTGATTCGCCGTAGCAGCGACGGCAAGCTGGTGCTGGTCGATTTTGGAGCGGTCAAGACGGTCTGGTCGCGCCCGGCGGCCCTGCCCGGCAGCCAGCGCGGCGGCACGGTCGCAGGTACGATCATCGGTACCCCGGGCTACATGTCCACCGAGCAGGGCCGGGGCAAACCGCGCCCGAGCAGCGACATCTATGCGCTGGGGATGATCGGTATCCAGGCGCTGACCGGGCTCAATCCGATGGAACTGCCCGAAGATTCGCGCACAGGCGAGCCGCTCTGGCAGGAAAACACCCAGGCGAGCCCGGGGCTGTGTGCGATTCTCAGCAAAATGGTGTCTTATCACTTCAAGGACCGCTACCAGACAGCCGGCGAAGCCCTCGAAGCGCTCCAACATCTTTACGGCAGCCCCGCCAGCAGATCGGCAGCCGCCGTCGAGCGGACACCGCCGCCGCTCGGAGCACCGCAGCTCCGCGAAGAAACGTACTACGGTCAGCCGCTGCCAGTCGAAATGCCGGTTCTGCAGCAGACACCGCCGCCGGTTGAAACGCCGCAGGCCCGCGAGAAAACCTATTACGGCCAACCCCTGCCGCTCGCCGTCTCCGAGCTGCCTCCGCAAACCGCTTCGGCACCGGCCCCGCAGCAGGCGTCGTCCCGCCGGACGCTGGCGCTGACCGGCGCTGCCGTGGCCGCTGTGGCTCTGGGCTTTTTGGCCTATCGTTCCTTGGCAAACCGCCCATCGCCGCAACTGTCCCCGGTGCCCCAGGCGCCCGAGCCTGTACAGCCCAAGCAGGCGCTTGTCGTTCCTGCTAAATTGCCTGCGGCGAACCCACCGCTTCGCGACGCTTCCAAACCCGCCCCCCAAGCCACCCGCCCCGGGCGGTCGCCCGCGCCGGTGCCGACCAAACCGCCCGCGGCAGCCGCGCCGGTTGTCAAAACTGCCGCACCGCCTCCGCCAGCCAAAGCGGCACCCACCGCGTCCGCCCGGCCGAAACCGATAGTCCAAGACGCCGCTATCCAGCCCAAACCCAAACCGCAGCAAAATCGGTCCGCACCGGTCCAACTCCCCACCCTGAGTGCCAAGGGTCAGCCTGCCAAAACGGTTTCCCCACCGGAACTTTTCTTGCCTGCCAAAGCGCCCGTCAGCGCCCCGGAAACACCGGATATCCTCAGGCCCGCGGACAAGCCCTTCGATCCTCCAAAGTAGGCGCGTTCTCTACTTGATATAGATCTTGTAGGTCCGCCAGGCAGCCCCGCGCCAGGCCAGACGGATGAGCGCCTGGCGGTCGAGGCCGGTACTCTCCAGGGCCTCATCGACGGTCGAGCCGCGCTTCATGCGCACGACAAAATTTTGGGTCTGCCCGTATACTGCAGCTTCGCGGCTGAGCACTTTGCGCTCGACGCTGAGCCTCAGTCCGAGCAGCACATCGTCCGTGGTGGCGTCGTAGCCACTGATTTTGCCGACGGCAACCGCGCCCGGACGGGCAGCGGCGATCGGCGACGGGGAGGGGGCGACGGCGGGAAGCTCGGTAGGGCGACTGGCACTGACCAGGGGCATCGCTGTGGCCGGGGGGGGCACAGGCTCTTCTACCGGGACCGGCGGAGACGGAGCGACCGGCAGCGGCCCAGGGCGGGCGGAGGAAGTTGCCTCGGCCTGAACCCCGGTGCTTGCCGGGGTGGCGGGGTCGCCAGGGGGCTGGCGGGTCGGGTCGGATGGCTGGGGACGGGCGGGGGGAGATCCGGTCGCCTGCCTGCGGGCGGCGGACGGGGCGGCGGCGCGGCGGGCCGCATCGAGCATGGCGCGCGCCTGGGGAGCATCGGGGGCGTTCGGGACCAATTCGAGATAGCGGCCGTAATCGTCCACGGCCCGGTTGAACTCTTTAAGATCGTTGTAGACGACGGCCCGGTTGAAGTAGGCATTGGCGTAATCGGCCTTGCGATCGATGGCCAGGCCGAAATCATCGGCAGCACCGCGCAAATCGCGCATCAAGTAGCGCGTGATGCCGCGGTTGACGTAGGCGGCGGGCTCATCGGGGCTGCGCTGGAGCACTTCGTTCCAGATTTTGAGCGCTTTGGTGTAGTTGCCCTTGTTCTGTTGGGCGTAAGCGTCCTTGAACAGCTGTTGCAGGTTGGTTTGCGACCCTACCGGATCGGCTGGTCCGCTTATCCATACCAGCGAGGCCAGCCCCGCACTGAGCAACCAACCATGCTTCACCTCAATGGCGCCTCCACCGCAATTCACCAGAGGGCAATCCGCCAGCCGATCCCGCCGCTGGAGCCCGCCGGGTCCGCTGGCCATTTCAGGGTACCGCGATCTGCGTCGATTGGCTCACCTGCCGCCATCCTGGGCGCATGTTAAGCTCGGGGCAACCGTTGAGACCTTGGGTGGTGGCGATGCACTTGCGCAGATGGTGGACGGCGCTGTGGACCGGGATGGCACTCGCGCTTGCGGGCACAGCGGTCCTCGCCGAACCGGTGACCCTCCCGCAAGAAGCGGTGATCGCTTTTCGCGACCCGGTTTCCCAGGCGTTTTTGAACGTTCTGCAGGTGCGCCATGGTCTGCGCTTCGAGGCCAATAGCCGCTATAGCGGCGATGGGCGGGTGTTTCGGGTGCGCTACGCGCCGGATAAAAGCGCTGAGGTGAACGCGCTGTTGTCGCGCCTGGTGGACATCGATATGGCCGAGTACGCCGAGCCCAACTACGTCTACCGCACCCTCGGTTTTCCAAACGATCCGCTCTATCCGAAGCAATGGAATCTGCGCGCCATCGGCGTCGAGAGCGCCTGGCACAAGGCGGACGGCAGCGGGGCTGTGGTCGCCGTCATCGACACGGGTGTGGCCCGCAGGCTGCCGGATATGGCCCAGACCGACTTCGTGCGCGGCTACGACTTTGTCAACGACGACGACGACGCCACCGACGATCAGGGGCACGGCTCCCACGTCGCGGGCACCATCGCCCAATCGACCGACAACGGTGAGGGGGTGGCGGGAATCGCCTATCGGGCCAGGATCATGCCCGTCAAGGTGCTCGATCGCTACGGGTCCGGGTCCGCCCTCGACGTGGCCGAGGGCATCAAGTTTGCCGCCGACAACGGCGCCAATGTGATCAACCTCAGCCTCGGCGGCCCCGGCGACAGCTCGGTGTTGCGCGAGGCGGTCGATTATGCCCACCGCAAGGGTGTAGTGGTCGTCTGCGCCGCCGGCAACGAAAGCGCTCCCCAGGCATCCTATCCGGCTCTGTACGCCAACTGCCTGAGTGTCTCGGCCACCGGCCCGGACAGATCGCTGTCATTTTTCTCGAACTTTGGGCGCGGCGTGGATCTGAGCGCTCCCGGCGGTGACAAGAGTGCTCTGGGAGCCGACGGCGGCATCTTGCAAAACACCATCGACGACCAGGGCAATTCCACCTACGCGAGCTACCAGGGCACCTCGATGGCTGCTCCCCACGTGGCTGGCGTGGCGGCCCTCGTCTACAGCGCCGGAGTGCACGACGCCGCTGAGATCCGCAAGGTGCTGCTCAGCGCAACCCGTCCGGTGGGCCACGACTTTCAAAACCAGCACGGTGCCGGGCAACTGAACGCCCAACTTGCCCTCGACAGCCTCGAAAACCCTTACTGGTTCTTCCGGGGAGGCTTCTGGTGGTTGGTGCCGCTGGCCACCCTCGCCGTCGGTATCCTGCTGGGGACGTTGGTGATGCTGGGCAGCCGCGCCGCCGGGTTCAGCGAATTTTTCTACGCCGTCGGCTTTGCGGCCACGGGAGTCGGCTTCTTTCCGCTGTCGGCCTTCGGCACCCTCTGGGGAGCGGAAGGGCTGTTGGCTTTACTGGCTACTCCCATCCCCAACTGGGATCTACGCTTTTTTGAAGGCTGGCTCAACCCCGGCCTGCACACAGTTCTGGTGCCGGGACTGATCGCGGCGCTGTGTTCGGGTTCCGGCTGGGGTCGCTCGCTGGCGGTGGGGGCGTGCGTCGGCACCGCGGCTTTGCTCGCCCTGCAGGGGAGCGTCTTCTATACGCCTTTGACATGGTTTACCGAAGAGTCCTACGCCCGCGGCTTCTTGCTGGTAAATGCCCTGCTCAGCCTGCTTTTGGGCTTTTTTGTCCACCGTAGCGGCGGAGAAAACCCGTGAACCGGCTTGGGGCGCTAGCGGGTCTGGGGCTGGCGCTGCCGTTGCTTGTGCCCATAGCCGCCTGCCAGGCCCAAGTACGCGAGGAGACCACCATGTTCACAGGGACGTTGCGCTTTATCGACATCGAGACCGGGGTGTGGCAACTGGTCACCCCCCAGGGCAAGTACCAGTTGCGCTTCAAAAACCGGCCCGCCGACCTTAAAAGCCTCGACGGCAAAACCGTGCAGGTACGCGGCACCGTCCGCGGCGATCTGCTGACGACCACCATGGCAGGTACGGTCCTGGAAGTCGAATCGCTGCTCGGCACTGCTTGAATCGGGCTTACAGCCCGTCGCTTTTTGAAGACATACTATGCCCCACGAGACTGCCCTTATTTCTACAGATTGCGGTGGGACTGTCGCTGGCATTTATCGGTGGCTTTATAGCGACCCGGCTGAAGCTGCCGTCGCTGGTGGGCTATTTGTTGGCGGGGGTGCTGATCGGTCCGCTTACACCCGGTTTTGTCGCCGATACCGAACTGGCGCCGCAACTGGCCGAAATCGGGGTGATTTTGCTCATGTTCGGCGTCTCTTTTGCGCTCGGGGCTTTTTTTGCCGGGATTGTGATTAACGAATCGGATAGGCGAGTTTTCCTTTATTCTGGCCGGGTTGGGGGTCAGTCTCAAACTGCTTCCTGCCGAAGGGCAAAATTTGATCTTGGCGGGTGCCTTGTTGTCGATTACCCTCAATCCGCGGATCTTCCGAGCGTTTTTGGGCATCGAGGAGCGCCTGCGCACCCAGCCTCAGTTGGCAAGCTTCTTTGAGGAGCGGCCTGCCGACGAATTGTCCGAGACGCCCGTCGGCGTCGACGAGCAGCGGCTGCAGGGGCACGCCGTGCTGGTAGGCTACGGCCTGTCGGGAGTATCATCGGCGGGGTGCTTGCCCGTCAGGGCATCCCGTACGCGGTGATCGAGCAGAACCGCGAGTATGCTGAGAAACTGCGCAGTCGAGGCGTGCCGGCGATTTACGGCGATGCCACCGTTGCCGCTACCCTCGATCACGCCCATCTGGAGTGCGCCAAGATGTTGATCATCGCCGCGCCGGATGCCTTCGAGGCCCGGCGTATCCTCGAACTCTCCCGCCAGACCAACCCGGACATCGAAGTCGTGGTCCGCACCCATAGCGACGCGGAACGGGAGTACCTCGAGCAGCAGGGAGTCGGGTTGACCCTGATGGGAGAGCGCGAACTGGCCCTCGGCATGTGCGCACACATCCTGCGCAGCTTCGATATCGACGCGGGAGAAATCACCGCCTTGAGAGGCCGACAAAGATCGGCACAGGACGAACTAGGTGCTGTGGGCGGCACAGAAGATCCGCTTCAACCGAGCACTTCGGTGTAACTAAGGGCGACTTCAAGCGAACACGACGACCCGCTCACCACTACCGTGCCAGACAAAATCCTCGAAGTCGAATCGCTCGACGCCTTATCCTCTTCTTCTAGAAGGAACGCGGCGGCGAACATCCGGGGTAAATGCACTTTGTGGGGAACCTGGGCAGCTCGGGGCCGTCGAGATTCTGTCCTGCCGTTGGATCGCCTGTATGCTCCGTCCACACTCCACTTTTGGTTTCAGTCTCGCGCTGCTGTTTTGTCTTGCCCTGCTGATCCCCGGCGCCCATGCCGCCGGGGTGCCTAAGATCACGTTCGAGAAGTACACCCTGCCCAACGGCTTGCAAGTGATCTTGCACCAGGACCGCAAGTTGCCGGTGGTGCACGTCAATCTCTGGTACCACGTCGGCTCCAAAAACGAAAAGCCCGGCCGCACAGGGTTTGCCCACCTGTTCGAGCACATGATGTTCCAGGGCTCCAAGCACGTCGACGGCGAATACCTGTCGCTAGTCGAGCGGGCCGGGGCGAATCTGCGCACCGGGGGAGTCAACGGCACAACCTCGACCGACCGGACCAACTACTTCGAGACCGTCCCGAGCGAATCGCTGGAATATATTCTGTGGCTGGAGTCGGATCGCATGGGTTATCTGCTCGATGTGGCCACCGAGCAAAAGTTTGAAAACCAGCGCGATGTCGTCAAAAACGAAAAGCGCCAGGGGGAAAACCAGCCCTACGGGCGCGACTTCACGCTCATTTTCGAGAACTTGTTTCCCAAGGGGCACCCCTACTCCTGGTCGGTGATCGGCAGCATGGAGGATCTCTCGGCGGCCACCTTGGACGATGTCAAAGAATTCTTCCGCACCTACTACGCACCCAACAACGCCTCGCTGGTGATCGCGGGCGATTTTGAACCGGCTACAGCCAAAGCGCTGGTAGCCAAGTACTTCGGTCCCATCCCGCCGGGGCCGTCCTTCGAGCGTCCAAAGCGGTGGGTCCCGACCCTCGACGGCGAAAAGCGCCTCTCAGTCACCGATCGCGTGCCGCTGCCCAGGCTGTACATCGCCTACACCGGCCCAGCCTACTTCGACCCCGACGAACCCCAGACCGAACTGGCCGCGCGCATCCTCGCGGACGGCAAAAATTCGCGCCTGTACAAAAGCCTGGTCTACGACCGCCAACTGGCCTCGGACGTGTCTGTCTACAATGTCCCGCTTGAGATTGCGGGACTGCAGGTGTTCATGGTGACCGCCCGGCCCAATCAATCGTTTGCCGAGATTGAAAAGGTCGTGAATGCCGAGGTGGCGAAATTTGCTGCCCAGGGACCGAGCCCGGCCGAACTCGAACGGGCCAAGGCCCAGTACGAAGCCGACTTTGTGGGTGGACTAGAGCGTATCGGTGGATTCGGTGGCAAGGCGGACCTGCTCAACCGCTACAACACCTACCTGGGTTCACCCGATTACTTTGCCGTCGATTACGAGCGCTACCGAAAGGTGAACGCCCCCGCCGTGCGCGAGGCTGCCCGACGCTACCACCACACCACCAAGCGGCTGGTGCTCGGCTACACCCCCGAAACCGCCGCCCGGCCCGCCGCCGCCGAGTTCGATCGCACCCAGCCGCCGGCTGTTGGGTCAGCAAAGCCGTTCACTCCCCCCACAGCCCAGGTAAGCACCCTGGCCAACGGCCTGAAGGTGGTGGTCGTCGAGCGGCGCGACGTGCCCAAAGTCGCAGTCGAGCTAACCCTCAACAGTGGGGCGGCATCCGATAGTGCAGACAAACTCGGGCTCGCCTCGCTGAGCGCCGAGATGCTCGATGAGGGCGCCCGCAGACGCTCTGCTCTCGAAATCGCCGCCGAACTCGAACGGTTGGGCGCCACGCTCAGAACCACGGCCGCGATGGAGCGCACGAGCATCTCGCTGCAGACCCTTTCGCGCAACCTCAAGCCCGCAACGGTCATCCTGGCAGAGGTGACGCTCGATCCTGCCTTCGCGCCCGCCGAACTGGAGCGCCAGCGCCAGCGCCGCCTCGACGCGCTCGCCCAGGAGCGCAACAATCCTGCCGCCCTCGCAGCCCGCCTGATGCCGCAGTTGCTTCTGGGCAACGCCCACCCTTACAGCCACCCGCCCACCGGCACCCCCGAGACGGTGGCCGCCCTGGGGGTGGGCGATCTGAAAACCTTCCACCGCGATCACTACCGTCCCAATAACGCTACCCTCGTCTTCGTAGGCGATGTCGGTCTTGAAGAAGCGACCGCCCTGGCGCGCTCCCTGTTTGGCACCTGGCAATCGGCCCCAGTGGCGAAACCCGCGGTGCCGACGCTCACCGCCGCCGCGAAGCGCGTTTATCTGGTAGACAAAAAAGACGCCCAGCAATCGCAGATCGCCGTGGGTAGCCTTGGACCGGCGCGCACTTCCGAGGACTTTTATGCCGCCGAAGTGGCCAACGGTGTGCTTGGCGGGGCCTTCGGCAGTCGCCTCAACTTGAACCTGCGCGAGGATAAAGGCTACAGCTACGGCTCCTTCAGCAGTGTGCTCTACCGAGCCCAGGGGGGGCTGTGGACCAGCTCCGGCGGCGTGCAGACCGCCGTCACCAAAGAATCGCTGGTCGAGTTTGAGCGTGAACTGCGCGGCGTCGCCGGAGCTAAGCCGTTTACCGCAGCGGAACTGGCCGACGCCCGGGCCAACCTCACCCGCGGCTACGCCCAGCGCTTCGAGTCCAACGCCCAGGTGGCTGGAGAGATTGCCACGCTCCTCAGCTATGGGCTGCCGCTCGAGCGGCTAGGGGAGTACGAAGCGGGGATCGCCGCTGTCGCCCCCGAACAGGTACAGGCAGTGGCCGGCAAGTACATCGACCCGGACCGGAGCGTGGTGCTGGTGATTGGCGATCTCGAAAAGATCGAGCCTGCTGTGCGGGCGCTGGGCCTTGGTGAGTTGGCGATCGTCGACGCCGACGGCAGACCGCTCGCCCGCTCCGCCGCCCGCTCGCCTGCCTCAGGCGAAGCTGCGCCCACCCAGTAGACCGACCGCCGCGTTGGCGACAGCGATGAGAATGGCGCCCAACAGCGCCGTCCAGAAGCCCGCGATCGCAAATCCGGGCACGATGGCCGCGGCCAGCAGCAGGCCCAGGGCGCTGATCACAAACGAGAACAGGCCCAGCGTCAGAATGTTGATCGGCAGGGCGAGCAAGTTAAGCACCGGTACGATAATCGCGTTGATGATACCCACCACCAGCGCCGCGATGAGCGCCGCACCGATCGTCGCAACGGTGAAACCCGGCACGATGTAGGAAACCAGAACCAGGACCGCGGCCGAAACCAGCCAGCTCAGCAAAAAAGCAACCATGTTCAGCTCCAGGGAACTACCCTATCGTGGCAATTTGCTGGTGGTTCTGCCTCTATCTGGAGAATTGCATTTTGCAATCCTTCGGCAGAGACCCTCAGCCCTCAACTGGCCAGGGCCACCGGCCGCTCCTCGGCACCGAAGTGTTCGATCAGCAGCCCCTTAAGCACAGCGGGCAATTCGTCGCACGGTACGCCTTCGCGCACCACTTGGCCGAAACGGGCCTCCCGCCCCACCTGACCGCCCATCAGAATATCCACCGCATCGACGCTCTGGCCGGCCACTTTGGTCCTGGTGCCGATGAGGCCGATGTCGCCGATTTGCGGCTGGCCGCAGGAGTTGGGACAGCCCGACCAGTGGATGCGCACAGGCTGGGGCAGATCCAGTTCGCTTGCAAGGACGTGGGCGAGCTTCAGGGCGCGCTCCTTGGTCTCGATGATGGCCATGTTGCAAAACTGCGCCCCCGTGCAGGAGACCAGACCGCGCAACAGCGGATTCGGTTCGGGAGAAAATACCGCCAGCAGGGGCTCGGCCAGCAGGGCCTCCAGCTTCTCCTCGGCGATGTGGGGAATCAAAAAGCTCTGCTCGACGGTAAGGCGCACTTCGCCCTGGCCGTAGACCTCGGCGAGGTCGGCCGCTTCGAGCGCCTGGTGCGCCCACAGCCGGCCGATGGGCACATGCAGACCCACGAAGCAGTAGCCCGCCTGTTTCTGGGGCCAGACACCGACGTGGTCGCGCTTGTCGTAGTCGATAAATTCTTCGTGGGCGGCAGGCGGGAGCGCAAAGCCCAGGTCGTCTTCGAGAGCAGCCCGAAATTTTGAGATCCCCCAGTCTTCGAGCAAGTAGATAAGCCGGGCGCGGGTGCGCGCCTCGCGCGGGCCATGGTCGCTGTAGATGCGCAAGACGGCCGCGCACAGCGGTGCCACCTGCTCAGGAAGCACAAACGCACCGAGCGAGAGCGCCGGGGTGGCGCGCTGGGAATTGAGCACCCCGCCCACCAGCACATTGAAGCCGATGCGGTCCTCCCGGCGCGCCGGAATAAAACCGATGTCGTTGATTTCGGCGTGGGCCGAGTTCTCGCGGTCGCCGGTGATCGAAATATTGAACTTGCGCGGCAGGTTGCTGAAGGCGAAGCTGCCCCGGCCGCCCTCGGTGATCAGATCTTGGATCTGCTGCACCAGCGGGCGTACGTCGATGAGTTCGTCAGGATCGATGCCCGCCACCGGCGAGCCCACGATATTGCGCACGTTGTCCATGCCCGATTGCACCGTAGTCAACCCCACCGCCTCAAGGCGCTCCTGGATAGATACGCTGTCCTCGATGCGCAATCCACGCATCTCGAGATTCTGGCGGGTGGTTATATCCAGTTGCTTGACGTCCGAGAATTCGGCGAGAATCCCCCCAACTACCCGCAACTGCTCGCTGCTTAAGATCCCCCCCGGTACGCGCAGACGCACCATCCAGCGGCCCGGCGTCTTCTTGCGGAAGAACCAGCCGATCCACTTCAGCCGCTCCAGATCGCCTTTGGAAATCGCCTCCCACCCGAGACGGGCAAATTCGATCAGCTCGGCCTTGACGGCAAGACCGGGTTTTTCAGCCTTGATTTTTTCGATCGGGTTTGCCACAGCACCTTCCAGACAACAACGGCAGCTCCTTCCCACAGAAGCGGTCCCGGGCGCAACAAAATGTGCCCATTTCTACAAAAATTGCCGACCGGAAACCAATGGTTATTGACTCAATAACCTTTCGAGGGCCAGCGTCCCACGAACGCTTTGAAGGAACTTAACGATGCGTAACGTCAGATACATTCGCGGCCATGCGGGCCGGATATGGTCTGATGCACGGAGTGACTAAACGGTTGGGGTTCCGGGTTGGACTCAAGGCAGCTGCAGTACTTTTTGGCATTAAATCATTGTGGCAGTTTCAGGCTCGCCGCCGAGCAGTGCGGTGTGTCCCAGCCAGGTCTTAGCAAGCAGATCATGGCTCTTGAGGGCGAGCTTGGGGGACCGCTGTTCGACCGCACCAGTCGGCGGGCTTCGCTCACGCCCTTGGGCGAGTGCTTTTTGCCCTATGCCCGCCGCGCCCACAAAGAACTCGAACAGGCCCGCACCGCCATCGGCGAATTGTTAAAGCCCGACCGAGGCGAAATCTGCATCGCCGGGCTGCACTCGGTCAACGCCTATTTGCTGCCGGCGCTGCTGGCGATTTTTCGGCAGAAGCACCCCGGTACGCAGCTGCGCCTCACCTCGCTGGGTTCTGAGCGCATCATCAAGGTGCTGCTCGACCGGCTGGTGGATGTGGCCATTTTGATGGGACCGGTCCATTCGCCGGAACTGGTGAGCACGCCGCTCTACGAAGAAGCACTGGTCGTGCTGCTGCCTGCGCACCACCCACTCGCGCGCCGTCCGAGCGTGCGGCTTGCGGAGGTGGCAATTCTGCCGCAGGTGGTTTTTCGCGACGGGTACGCGATGCGCACCGCCCTGGTGCAGCACTTTCGTGCCATCGGCGCCACGGTCGATGTGGCTGTCGAACTGAATACCCTCGAAGCGTTCAAAGAAATGGTCCGCCAGGAGGTGGGGGTGGCCATCCTGCCGCTGTGCGCCGTGCAGCACCTGGGGACGGATCTGGTCATCGCCCGCCTCGAGGAGCCCTCGATCACCCGGCGCGTCGAACTGGTCTGCCGCAAGGACAACTACCAGGTGCCCGTGGTGGCGGCCTTTACGCGCCTGGTGGCCGAGCACCTGCCCACCGCCTTTGCCCGCTGGGTCCACACCGGCCCCGAACCCTGGCTGCGCGAAGCTTCGTACCTGGCGGGCTGATGAGCACGGCCTTTCGCGAATTCGTCAAAAAAATCGGCTCCGGTCGCCTCACCGGCCGCGACCTCACTCGCGAAGAATCCTGCCGGGCGATGTCGATGCTGTTGCACCAGGAAGCCACCCCGACGCAGATCGGTGCTTTTTTGATTGCCCACCGCATCAAGCGCCCGACCCCGGAGGAACTGGCGGGCATCCTCGACGCCTTTGATCAGGTGGCTCAACCGTTCGCCGTCCCGACGAACACCCCGCCGCCGGTGGTGCTGAGCAGTCCTTACGACGGTCAGGACCGCCTCGCCAACGCCACACCCCTCACCGCCTTCGTTGTAAGCGCGCTCGGCCAGGGGGTGGTACTACACGGCAGCACCGACATGCCCCCCAAGCACGGCCTCACCAGCTTCGACCTGCTGGGCGCTCTGGGCATCGACCCCGCCCGCGACCGGCAAATCCTCAGCGAGCAGTACCGGGCGATAGGTCTGGGCTGGGTGTACCTGCCCGCCCATTTTCCCGAGGCATTTGCTTTGCAAGCTTTTCGCGACGAAATTGGCAAGCGCCCGCCGGTGGCCACGGCTGAACTGTTCTGGAACCCGGTCGGCGCGGGTCTGCCGGTGATTGGCTACACCCATCGCGAGACGATCACCCTGGCGGTCCAGACCGCGCCGCTTCGGGGTGCGACCGCGATGGTCATGGTGCGGGGTCTGCAAGGCTCGGTCAACTGCACGCTGTTTCATCCCAATCTCGGGGTGCGCTGGACGGCGGCGATGGATACCCCCGAACCGTTTCGCATCCCGGCAAGCGATTACGGCCTGGGGGACGACGATCTGGCCCTGATGGGCGACGGCCAGGATCTCGAACGCCAGCGCGATCTGTGCCTGGCGACCCTCCAGGGCAAGGACACCCCCCTGCGTCGGGCGACAATCTTCAACAGCGCCTTTTTGCTGGTGCAATCCGGCCACAGCGCCTCGCTCGAGACAGCAATTCCGCTTGCTGCCCGGGCGCTCGACGAAGGGCTCGCCTGGCGGCAACTCGAAAAGCTGCGCTAGCTTCCCGTCCGGGCTTTAATAGGGACAGCCGTCCTTGACATCGCCGATGACCGCCGACCGGCCGCCGCGACGATCCCTTCCCACGATGTACGATCTTCCCAGCGAAGAGGTGGGTCAGCCCGGATTGCCCGACGAATACCCTCTGCGCCAGGCGCAACTTTTGAGCGAGACCTTTCGGCCTGCGACCCACCCGGCCGAGCGGATCTTCACCGCCTGCGACGTCCATCTGTACTACGATCCACTTCACACCGGCTATTACAAGCGTCCCGACTGGTACGCGGTGGTGGATGTGCCCTCGCTGTATCTGGGTCAGGATATGCGCAGAAGCTACGTGCTCTGGGATGAACAGGTGCGTCCGCTGGTGATTGTCGAATTGCTCTCGCCCGGCACCGAGGATGAAGATTCTTCTATGTAGGGTTGCAGCTCCCAAATGCCGACGGGGTTGCGCCTGAAGCAATCGGCACCCACGCGCTCAGCATCGACGCGCACGTATTCGCTCAGGGTTTCGATGCACCGGTAACGGCGAAACTTGGTGCCCGATCGTAGGCTTCGGTGGTTGGTGAAAGCACCTCGATTGCCAGCGTCGGGAAGTGAATCGCCCGCACGGCATTCCTGTCGCGCTCGTCGCAGTATTCTGCCCCGGCTAAAAGCTGCTGCCGCTCACAAAATTGAACTCGGCCACCTTGAGGGCCGGCAGCAGGCTGGGGGGCAGTTCGTTGTCGGCCGCCGCCTCGGGGCGGCTTAAAGCCAGCGTGCTGGAGAGCATGGCCAGCAGGCTCTGGTTGAAGCGAAGCACCTTCACTCCCCGGGTCAGTTGACCCTTTTCGATCAAAAATGTGCCGTCGCGCGTCAGGCCGGTGACCGTCGTTTCGTCAGGTTTGACGTCGCGGACGTACCAGACGTGGGTGACGAGCAGCCCCCGCTCGGTGGAGCGAATCAGATCTTCGATGCTTCTGTCCTCGCCTTCCATCACCAGGCTCCGGGGGGCGGGCAGCGGGGGGCGGTTATTTTTTTGGGCGGTGAAGCGGTCCCAGCGCATCTGCTGGAACACACCCCGATCGATCCAACGCAACTGCGGTTGGGGCAATCCTTCCTCATCGAAGGGCACCCCCGGCAGACGGGTATTGGCAGGGTCAGTGCGCAAAGTGATATTCGAGCCGACCAGTTGCCGGCCCATTTTGCCCGACAGGAACGTCACCCCGTCTAGGGTGTCGCGGGCGTCCATCTGCTCCACCAGGTGCAAGAGCAGCGTGCCCACCGCCGCCGGGGCGAGGATGACCGTGTAGCGGCCCGGCTCGACGGCCACGGGATTGACGCCCCGGCGGGCCTGCTCGATGGCGCTTTGGGCGATCCGCTCCGGCGACAGCAGCGCCATGCGCGAGGCGACATCGCGCGCCCAGCCGGAACTGTCCGGTCCCTGCAGCGTGCAGCCAATCTGGGCGTCGGTGCGCAGGTGGAAGGCAAACAGGCCGCTACTTGCCGCCACCACCGAGACGCGCTCAGCGCTTTCGACCGTTCCGGCCGCCCGCAGGCTCGCCCGGCCCGCCGCCCCGGCGATGCGCCCAGCGCGTTTGGCGCGCTCGACCGGTGTAAGGTTGGCGGTGGCCGGGTCGTAGGCATCCACCGCCAGATACTGCTGCCGGGGCAAAGGCGGCAGATATTCCGGGTCGGGCCTAGCCACCCGGGCAAGCTCCTCGGCCCGCCGCACCGCCGTGCGGATCGCCTCTTCGCTCAGGCTGCTCACCCGGGCACTGGCGCGGCGGTTCTCGAAGGCGACTTCGACTGCCAACTCGGTGCCCGCATCCAGGGTGTTCTGGGTGATGGCGTTGTTGGCAAAGCGAGTGACGGCATTGCGGCGCTCACCCAGGCGCACGAGCACATCTTTGGCGCTCGCCGCTTTGAGGGCGATTTCGACCATTTTTTGCGCCCGCTCGGCGTTTAGAAAAGCCATCGTTAAATCTTTCTACCCGAACCGACTTCAATCTGCCGGAAGCGGGCCGGGGCGGCGCCGTGGGTCATCCGTCCCGCCTGCCCCGGCTGGCCTTTGCCGCAGTTGGTGAGCCCCCACGGCCGCCAGTACTCAGGACCGCACACCGCGTCGCAGGCGCCCCAGAAGGCGGGGGTCGTGCCCCGGTAGACGACGTCTTTGAGCATCTCCGCTTTTTTGCCGCCCCGGATGCGGTAAAAAAGATCGCCGCCGAACTGAAAATTGAGCCGCTTCTGGTCGATCGAGTAGGTGCCGGTGCTCTCGATATAGACGCCGTCTTTGGTATCAGCAATCAAGTCCTCCGGCGATCCTGCCCCCGGGGCCAGGCCAACATTGGCGATGCGCACGATCGGCATAAATTCCCAGCTCTCGCAGCGGCAGGACCCGTGGGAGCGCCTGAAACCCACCTGAGGAGCCACCTCCCGGTTGGTGGAGTAGCCCACCAGCCGCCCCTCGCGCACGATATCCCACTTCTGGGCAGCCACTCCCTCATCGTCGTAGCCCAGCGAGGCGAGCCCCCCCGCGAGCGTATTGTCTGCCACCAGATTGACCTGGGCTGAGCCGTACTGGAGGCGGCCCAACTGATCGGGAGTGGCAAAAGTCGTCCCGGCGTAGTCGGCCTCATAGCCCAGGGCGCGGTCCAGTTCGGTGGCATGGCCGACGCTCTCGTGAATCGTCAGGTGCAGATTCTCCCCGTCGAGAACCAGATCAAAAATTCCCTGGGGCGCCTCGGCGGCGGTCAGTTTTTGTTTGGCCTCCCCGGCGACCCGCTCGGCGTTGGCGAGCAAATTTCCCGCCTCGATATGTTCCCAGCCCGCCTGCAGCGGATGGATTTCATAAAAGCGCGACTGCTGATCGCCCTCCCCGGCGGCAGTGGCCGTGATCCCGCCGTGGGTGATCAGGCTTTCGATGTGCAACAGCGCCCCTTCGCTCGACGCAAAGTACTTATCCGTACCCATCAAAAAAATAAAACCCGTCGCCACCTTTACCTCGTTCACCCTGCGCATCTGCTCCGTGCAGGCCAGCAGCAGATCCACTTTTTTATCCACCGGCACCTCGAAGCTCTCGACGGTGCGCGGCGAGCGGAACTGACCGCGGTGGACAGGCTCAGGAGCGAGCTTGATGGGCGTCTGCTGGGCCAGGGCGCTCGCTTTGGCGATCTCCACCGCCCATCGAGCGGTCTGCTTTGCACTTGCGGGGGTGACAGCGGCGGAACTGGCAAATCCCCAGGCCCCCTTCGCCAGGCAGCGAACCCCAAACCCAAACGTCTGCTCATCGCTCAGTTGCGCCATCCGGTCGTTGCGCGCTACGAGCACCTGCTGGCGCTGCCGGATGAGGCGAATATCGGCATAACTCGCCCCCGCCTGCCGGGCCGCCTTCAGCGCTTCAGCGCACACCTCAGCCGCCCCCACCTGGGCAGCCGCCCCCCGCTGCGGCGCCATCAGCACCGGCGTAGCGGCCAAAAGCCGGAGCAACTGACGACGGGGCAACAGACATCGAGACATCGCACCAATCCAGGCAGGCGCCTTATTGTAGGTAATTCAGGCATCAGGTGTCAGGGGAAAACCGTCGATCATCTACTACAAAAAGCGGGCTCTTCAGGATACAAGCCGGCAGGGTCCGGCCCTTCCCGCTTTTGCGCACTAAAGATTTTCTGGAAGACGCATCTTTGTGCCTCCAGCCGCCAAGCAGGGCCGACATCCCTGACGGGCATTCCATGTGGTTATCGGCTTGATAACAAATGTTGCGATCCTAGGATTTTGTGTATCAGAAAACACGATTGGGGCGCGGTACAGCGTGTTTTCTGATTGTAAACAAAGCCCAGATTGCAGGCTCCCGTCATGTCTGAAGATACCACCCAGTTCATGCTCACCCGCCGCACGCTCCTCCAGGCGGCGGGGGCGGCCACGGTCGGTTCGCTGCTCGCTCCCGGTTACGCGGGGGCGGCCGATGCCCCCGAGACCACCAAAGCCCGGCTCGGCTTTATTTCGCTCAGCGACTGCGCGCCGCTGGTGATCGCCAAAGAAAAGGGTTTGTTCGACAAATACGGCATGAAGGATGTCGAAGTCGCCAAGCAGGCGTCGTGGGGGGTGACCCGCGACAACCTCGAACTGGGTGCTGGGGGCGGCGGTATCGACGGCGCCCATATCCTCACGCCGATGGTTTACCTGATTGCCAACGGCAACATCACCAAGGGCGGCAAAAAGGTGCCCATGTTCGTGCTGGCCAGACTCAACGTCAACGGCCAGGGCATCTCGGTAGCGAGCAAGTACAAGTCCCTCAAGGTGGGCCTCGACGCCGCCCCGATGAAAGCAGAAGCGCTCAAGGCCAAATCCAACGGCGATCCGATGACTGTCGCCCAGACTTTCCCGGGCGGCACCCACTGGGCGTGGCTGCGCTACTGGCTTGCGGCCGGGGGGATTGACCCGGAAACCGACGTCAAGATGATCACGGTGCCGCCCCCGCAGATGGTGGCCAATATGAAGACCGGCGTCACCGACGCCTTTTGTGTGGGCGAGCCGTGGCACCAGCAGCTCATCAATCAGCAAATCGGCTACACCGCGCTCACGACCGGCCAGATCTGGAACCGCCACCCGGAAAAATCCTTCGCCCTGCGCGCCGACTACGTCGAGAAGTACCCAAAGGCGACCAAAGCGTTGCTCATGGCGGTACAGGAGGCCCAGATCTGGGCGGACAAAGCCGAGAACAAGGACGAACTGGCTCAAATCGTCAGCAAGCGCAGCTGGATAGGCGCCCCGGTCTCGGACATCGTGGCGCGCTACAAGGGCATTTTTGATTTTGGCGACGGCCGACCGGTCGAGCGCAACAGCCCCCACGTCATGCAATTTTGGAAAGATTTTGCCTCTTACCCCTACCAGAGCCACGACCTGTGGTTTTTGACCGAGGACATCCGCTGGGGCGTCCTGCCCGCCGCCACCGACACCAAAAAGCTGGTGGCTGCGGTCAACCGCGAGGATCTCTGGCGCGAGGCGGCCAAGGCCCTGGGCCAGCCGGCTCCCAAAGGCACCTCCCGGGGGGTCGAAAAATTCTTCGACGGCGTCACTTTTGATCCGGCCAAGCCGGAAGCGTACCTCAAGAGCGTCAAGCTCAAGAAACTGGCCTGAAGAACCGGGCCTCTCACTCGCGAGAAAGATTCATGACGACGACAAACAAGACGGTTATCGCCCCGGCGCGGGACGAAGCGGCCGGGAGCACTCCCCAGTTGAAAGCGTTGTTGGAGCGCAGCGGCACCGTGGTGCTGCCGCTCGTCGCAGTGGCGGTTTTTTTGGGCCTCTGGCAAGCGCTCAGTGCGGCGGGGCTCACCGGGACGCTGCCGGGGCCGCTGCAGGTGGTTCAGGATGTGCAGCCGCTGATTGTGGGCTTTTTTAACAACAGCGAGAACGACGTCGGCGTTGCCTGGCAGCTCGCCGCCTCACTGCAGCGCGTGGCAATCGGCTACAGCCTGGCGGCGGTGGTCGGCGTCGCGGTGGGCATTTTGATGGGATCGATGCGGCCCTTCCAGCTTGCCCTGGACCCGATCTTTCAGGTACTGCGCACGATCCCGCCCCTGGCGTGGTTGCCGATTGCCCTGGCGGCCCTCAGCCAGGCAAACCCGAGCGCCATTTTCGTCATCTTCATCACCGCCGTCTGGCCCATCATCATCAACACCGCCGTCGGCGTGCGCTCCACCCCCCAGGACTACCGCAACGTCGCAAGTGTGCTGAAGCTCTCCAAACCCACCTACTTCTTTGAGATCCTGCTGCCTTCGGCGGCCTCCTACATCTTCACCGGCCTGCGCATCGCCGTGGGCCTCGCCTGGCTTGCGATTGTGGCCGCTGAGATGCTCACCGGCGGCGTCGGCATCGGCTTTTTTATCTGGGATTCCTATAACAGCTCGCGCATGGCCGACATCATCCTGGCGGTGCTGTGCGTCGGAGTGGTGGGCTTTGTCCTCGACCGGACGATTTACTACGCCGGCCGTCTGCTGGTCGCTTCGGAGTAAATACGATGGCTTTTCTTGAAGTTCAAAACGCGGGCAAGACCTTTACTGCTCGGGACGGCTCGCTCTACGAAGCGCTCAAAAACGTCAATCTCCAGATTCAGCAGGGCGAATTCGTCTCGATCATCGGCCACTCCGGCTGCGGCAAATCGACGCTGCTGAACCTGATTGCCGGGCTGGGGCTGGTCACCGCCGGCCGGGTGGTGGTGGACGGTGTGGCGGTGAGCGGCCCCGGGCCGGACCGGATGGTCGCCTTTCAGAACCATTCGCTGTTGCCCTGGCTCACGGTGCGCCAGAATATCGCCCTGGCGGTCAAGGCCGTGCACAAACAGCTCGACGAGACGGCCAGGGGGCGGATTGTCGAAGAACACCTGGAAATGGTGAACCTGCGCGCCGCCGCCGACAAAAAGCCCGGCCAGATCTCAGGCGGCATGCGCCAGCGGGTGGGTATCGCTCGGGCGCTCGCCACCCGGCCGAAGGTGCTGCTCTTGGATGAACCCTTCGGCGCCCTCGACGCGCTGACGCGCGGACGACTGCAGGAGCAGCTGCTCAAGATTTGGGAAGCCCACCGGCTCACGGTGGTGATGGTCACCCACGACGTCGAAGAGGCACTCCTGCTCTCAGACCGGATCGTGATGATGAGCAACGGTCCGGCGGCGAACGTCGCCGAGGTGATGAGCGTCGAACTGCCCCGGCCCCGCACGCGCATGGAGGTGATCAACAACCCCCACTACTACCGCCAGCGCAACGAACTGCTGTATTTCCTCAACAAGGCCAAAAAGGCAGCCCAGGGCGGTCCTGCCAAGGCTCGACCCGCTGCAACCGAGCGCTGTGACCTCGAAAGGACCGCCCTGGCGGTGGGCTTCGTGCCCCTCTCCGACTGTGCGCCGCTGGTGATTGCCCAGGAGAAGGGCTTTTTTGCCCGCCACGGCCTGCAAGTCACCCTTTCGCGCGAACCGAGCTGGAAGGCCATCCTCGAAGGACTGGTCGAAGAACGCCTCGATGCCGCCCAGATCGTCGCCCCGATGGCCTTCGCCGGTATGCTGGGGGGGGCTGGCGTGCCCCTGGTGGCCTCGCTGGATCTCACCCGCAACGGCAACGCCGTCACCTTGCACCGCCGCTACTGGGATCAAGGCGTGCGCGACCGCGAAGGGTTCGCCCGCCTCATCAAAGCCGGGGGCGAAGAGCGGCGACCCGTGCTGGGCGTCGTCCACAGGAGCTCGATGCACAACCTGCTGCTGCGCGATTGGCTGGCGGGAGTGGGCATCGACCCGGAGCGGGATGTGGATCTAGTTGTGATTCCGCCGCCGCAGATGGTGGCCAATCTGCAGGCGGGCAACATCGACGGCTACTGCACCGGTGAGCCGTGGAACGCCCGCGCCGTTCACGAAGGACTCGGCTTCGTACCCGCCACCAGCCTCGATCTGTGGTCCGGCCACCTCGAAAAAGTGCTGGGCGTGCGCGAAGCCTGGGCCGCGGCCCACCCGAAGACGCACCTGGCGCTGGTCGGAGCGCTCATCGAAGCCTGCCGCTATGCGGCCGACCCGGCCCACCGCGAGGAGGTCATCCGCCTAGTCTGCGCCAAACAGTACGTCAACGCCGACCCGGCCTACGCTGCGATGGGACTTTCGGGCACCTACGACCGCGGCTTCGGCGCCCCCGAGCGCCTCGAAGATTTCAACCGCTTCGACGGCTGGAGCGCCAATCCCACCGAAAGGCTGTGGATCCTCACCCAGCTGGCCCGCTGGGGAATGGTCGCCTTCCCGACCCGCTGGCGCACCGCCGTCGAGCGCGTCTGGCGCGACGAACCCGCCCGCGAAGCGTGCGCCCAACTGGGGCTTGCAGTCCCGCCAGAACCGGTCTATCGGCCTTTGACCCTGCCCGGGGGCGACATCCTCGATCCTGACGACCCGACCGGTTTTATCGAACGCTTCGCCATCCGCCAATCCGACCGAACGCTCAACGCCGTCTAACCCCATCCGCCAATATGATTCAGCCCTTTCTCGAATTGAGTTATATCTCCAAAGCTTTCCCGACACCCAAAGGGCCGTTCGTGGCCCTCAAAGACGTCGCCCTCAAAATCCGCAAAGGCGAATTTGTCGCCCTATTGGGCCACTCCGGCTGCGGCAAATCGACCCTGCTCAACATCGTGGCGGGCCTCAGCCAGGCCAGTGCGGGCGGGGTGATTCTTGAAGGCAAAGAAACCGACCAGCCCGGCCCCGACCGGATGGTCGTCTTTCAAAACTACGCGCTGCTGCCGTGGCTCACCGCCTACGAGAACGTTTTTCTGGCGGTGCGCTCGACGATGCCCGGCGCGCCCGAAAGCGAAAGGCGTTCGGTGGCCGAGCGCTACTTGGCCCTGGTCGGGCTTGCCGCCAAGGCCGACAAGCGCCCGGGGGAGATTTCGGGCGGCCAGAAGCAGCGGGTCTCCATCGCCCGCGCCCTCGCCACCCGGCCGAAGGTGCTGCTCTTGGACGAACCCTTCGGCGCCCTCGACGCCCTGACCCGCGAGGAGATGCAGGAGGAAGTCCTCAAGATTTGGGAAGCCGACCGCACGACGGTCCTGATGGTCACCCACGAAATCGACGAAGCGATCTTGATGGCCGACCGGATCGTAATGATGACCAACGGTCCTGCCGCCACGATCGGCGAAGTTTTCGAGGTGCCCTTCGCCCGGCCGCGCTCGCGCGCCGAGATCCTCGAAGATCCGGCTTACTACACCCTCAGAAACCGCATCCTCGCATTTCTCTACGACCGCTTTGGAGAACCCGTCCTTGCCGACTGACACGCTGGCGAAGACCCTCTGTCCTTACTGTGGTGTGGGCTGCGGCCTGGAGGTGACCACCGGTGCGCGCGTGCGCGGCGACCGGGCCCACCCCTCCACGCTGGGCATGGTCTGCGTCAAGGGGGCGACCGTCCTCGAATCGATCCCCAAGGACCGCCTGCTCCACCCGATGGTGCGCGCCAGCCTCGATGCACCCTTCCGGCAGGTGAGTTGGGAAGAAGCGCTCAATCTGGTGGTGAAGCACTTGCGCGCCGCTTCCCCGGACAGCCGCTGCTTCTACGGCTCCGGGCAATTTGCCACAGAAGACTATTACGTCGCCCAGAAACTCTTCAAAGGCTGCCTGAGAAGCAACCACATCGACGCCAACTCGCGACTTTGCATGTCCTCGGCGGTGTCGGGCTATATGCAGAGCCTGGGAAGCGACGGTCCGCCCGCCTGCTACGACGATCTCAATCTGGCCGATTGCGTCTTCCTGGTGGGCACCAACACCGCCGAATGCCACCCGGTGCTCTTCAACCGCCTGCTCAAACACCGCAAACAAGATCTTGGCTCCCGGCTGGTGGTGGTCGATCCGCGCGCCACCCCCACCGCCAAGGCAGCAGATCTGCACCTGGCTATCCGACCGGGAACGGACATTGATCTATTCAACGGCATCGCCCACCTGATCTTGCAGTGGGAGCGCGCCGATAGACGCTTCATCGACGCCCACACCCAGGGCTTCGAGGCGATGGCCGAGGTGGTGCGCCACTACCCGCCCGAGGCGGTCGCCCGCCGCTGCGCGATCTCCACCGCCGCCCTCGAACTGGCGGCCCGCCTGTGGGTAAATTCGGCGCGCGTTCTATCGCTGTGGTCGATGGGAATCAACCAGTCGATCGAAGGCACCGCCAAGGTGCGCGCCCTGATTAACCTGCACCTGCTCACCGCTCAGATCGGCCGACCCGGCACCGGTCCCTTCTCGCTCACCGGCCAGCCCAACGCCATGGGCGGGCGCGAGGCGGGCGGATTGTCGCAATTGCTTCCCGGTTACCGCAGCGTCCTAGACCCCGAGCACCGTGGGCAAGTCGAAGCACACTGGCGATTGCCGCCCGGCAGCATTGCACCCCGGCCGGGGCGCACCGCCTGGGAGATGATCGAGGCGCTGGAGGCGGATGCCGTCGAAGTCTTCTGGATCGCCGCCACCAATCCGGCGGTGAGCCTGCCGGATCTGGAGCGCACCAAAGCCGCCCTGCGGCGCTCGCCTTTTACGGTCTACCAGGACTGCTACTATCCCACCGAGACGGCCCAATACGCCCACCTCTTGCTGCCTGCCACCCAGTGGAGCGAAAAGACCGGCACGATGACCAACTCCGAGCGCCGCGTCACCCTCTGCCCGGCTTTTCACCCCGCCCCGGGCGAAGCGCGCGACGACTGGCAAATTTTTGCCGAGGTCGGCCGCCGTCTGGGTTTTGCCGAGCAGTTCGCCTTTGCCGACGCTGCGGCGGTCTTCGCCGAATTTGCCGCCCTCACCCGGGGGCGCCCCTGCGAGATGACCGGCATCTCCCACGAGCGCCTGGAGCGCGAGGGGCCTTTGCAGTGGCCCTGCCCGGCGGGTTCGGCGGGCACCGCGCGGCTTTACACCGATTGGCACTTTGCGACACCCGACGCGCGCGCCCGCTTCGCCGCCTGCCACGCCCGGGGCCTGGCCGAACCCCCCGACCCCGAGTATCCGTTTGTGCTCATCAACGGCCGCCTCTACGGCCACTGGCACACCTTGACGCGCACCGGCCGCATCGAGAAACTGCGCAATCTCTACCCCGAGCCGTTTCTCGAAATCCACCCCCGCGACGCGGGCAAACTCGGCCTCGCCGAGGGCGACCGGGTGGAGGTGCGCTCGCGCCGGGGCGCCGTCCGCCTGCCGGCTCGCCTCACCCTGGCGGTGGCGCCGGGGACGGTCTTTGTGCCCATGCACTGGGGAGCGCTCTGGGCGGAGGCGGCCGAGGTCAACGCCCTCACCCACCCCGAATCGGATCCGATTTCGGGTCAGCCGGAAGTCAAAAGCTGTGCGGTACAGCTTTCGGCGCTGCCTTGAGGAAGTTTGTCGAGTGTTGATGGAGGTGACCGCGATGGCCTTGCAGGTGAAGCTGTTGGAACAGAGCTTTGAAGGCGTTAAACCGAACGCCGACGCCTTTGCCGCCAGCTTTTACGGCAATCTTTTTGCGGATTTTCCGCAGACGCAGGCGCTGTTTGCCCACAGCGACATGGAAGCCCAGCAGCAGAAATTGCTCGCCTCGCTGGTGCTGGTGGTCGAAAACCTGCGCCAGCCCCAGGTACTCAGCGAAGCCCTGCAGAGCCTGGGCAACCGCCATGCGAACTACGGCATCGTTCCTGAGCACTACCCGATGGTGGGCACTTCACTGCTCAAGACGTTCGAAACTTACCTGGGCGACGCCTGGACCCCCGAGGTCAAACAAGCCTGGGTGGATGCTTACGGTGCCATCACCGGGCTGATGCTCACCGGGGCCGAAAGCTGAGTTGCAAGACGGTAGCCAAAGAATTCTAACGTTCAGTTGGCCTCCCCGGGCAGCCGTTGCAAGGCGTGGGCGGCGGCCTCGGCCACCTTGGGGTCGCTGTCCTTGACCAGGTATATGAGGGGGGAGCGGACGGCCGGATCGCCCAGCCGACCCAGGGCGTGGGCCAGGCGGCGGCGCACCTCCGCCTGCGGGTGGCCGACAAAAGGCAGCAGCCGCTCGACGGCCAGGGGATTTGCCAGAGCGCCCAGGGCAGTGATCGCGGCGTCGCGGGTCATCTCTTCGGGGCTGGCGAGGGCGTCGCACAGCACGTCGAAGGCGCGCGCCTCGCCCAGTTGGCCCAGGGCGACGACGGCGCTGTAGCGCACGATCCAGTCGGTATCTTCGCGGTAGACCCGCTCCAGCACCTCGAAGGCGCGCGCCTCGCCCAAGGCTCCGAGCGATCCGGCCGCCTCGGCGCGCACCGAGCCCACCGCGTCGAGCGCAGCCATGTCTGCCAGGGTCTCGAAGCAGCCGGGGGCTTTTTGTTTACCCAAGCCCACCGCCGCGTAGACGCGCACCAGCGAGGAAGAATCTTGTGCCGCCTGCTGCAACAATGGCGCCGCCTCCTCGGGCGCCAGAAAGCGCAAATCGAGGGCAGCGGCGATCCGCTCGCCGACGACGTCACTGGCAAGCCGGGCGCGCAACTGATCCGCCGAATTTTCCATGGGCTCCATCCCAACCGGGGAGCGCAGTATGCGGGCAATGCTATCACGCACTGCGCGGCCGGGATCACGTGGGACAATGGGGGCGCCCGGTTGGTGCAAGCCATGAGCGATTCGACTGCTTCCCAGTGGGACCGTCTGCTGAAGAACCTCGGAGCCTGGAGGGGTTCTTTTACGCGCCTCTCGCCCACCGGCGAACAACTGGACGATCTGCCCAGTCTGGTGAGCCTGGAGGGCCTCGACGACCACCGCACCATCCACCAGATCGTCCGGCTCACCTCACCGGTCGATGGTGCGGTGGTCAGTGAAAAATCCTTCCGCTACAGCTCTTTGAATCAAAACATCCAATTTTTTCCGGACGGCGCCTTTTGCCAGGGCTCGGTGCAAATTGCCCCCTTTGGCGATTTTGGGGCCGAGTTCGGCCTGATTGCAGGCAACCGGCGATTGCGGCTGGTGCAACTTTACGACAACGATCACCGCCTGTCGCGGATCACGCTCATCCGCGAGCACCGCGAAGACCGCCCTGAACCGGAATCGCCGCCCCTGACCGTCGAAGCGCTCGAAGGCACGTGGCAGGGTGAATCGCTGAGCCTGTATCCCGATTTCCAACCGCCTTCTGTGGCACAGACCTTCCTTACCGTCGAGCGCCGGGGGGACCAGCTGGTGCAACAGTTGCGCTCGGACAAATTCGAATGGAGTTCCACCGCCCGGATCGATGGGGCGCGCTTGCTGTTTGAGGAAGGTTCCCAGCCGGTGCAGGTGCTGCTGATGGCGGGTGGTGCCTCCTGCACCGGCCCCCTCGTCCACACCTGGGGCAAGCCGGTGTTTATGGAAGTGGGCTGGCTGGTGGAGCCGGGGCTGCGCCAGCGGATGATCCGCCGCTTCGGTGCCAAGGGCGAGTGGGTGGGCCTGACACTGGTTACCGAGCGCCGGGTTTAGCAATCAAAGCACCCTGGAGCCCGTCATAACGGCGCAACTGACTCCCCGCGTTTCGGAGCCCGAAGCGCGGGCCCGTCATCACCAGACCTTCAGCCGCACCGCCGGGCAACTGCGCCAAATGGCAGCGCAGACCCAACTCCGTTGCTGTTAGCGGCCGACGCGGATGGCCCGCCAGAACATGCCCATCGCCCCGCCCACCACGAAGACGATGTCGAAGAGCAACCGGGCGGTATTGCCGATAAATTCACCGACAAATTGAACGGCTTCGCCCGCCTCCAGCGGTAGACCGAGCAGGGTGGGCAGGTTCTGCAGGGCCGTGCCGAGCGCCCAGCCTACCGGAAAGGCGGTGAGCGAGATAGTGAGCACCAGCGCCCAACCGATACCGTTGTCGATGAGCTGCCGAGAAAAGAGCCGGCTGAAGATCACTCTGGCAAGGATTCCGCCTGCCACACCGCACAACAGCGGCACGCCGATGCCCACCAGCGTTGTGCGCAATGGACCGGGGGTGGCGAAAAACACCACCACCAGCAGCGGGCAGATCACCAAAAGCCCGAGATCGGCGAGCACGGCGCTCCAGGCGATCTCGGGCCAGGGCAGAAGCTTGATGCGTTGCAGCATGGCATCGGGTGCGAAGGTCTGCCTTATTCTATCGAATCGCGCTGGAAGTGCCGCTCCAGCAACTTCTGCGCCCGCGGCCTAAAGAGCAGATAAAAGAGCATCTCGACGTAGCGGAGCAGATCCTCGCGGTTCTCCTGGGAGCCGTAGTTCCAGAAGCCGTAGACGCGCGCCAGGGTGAGCAGCCGGGTGGTGTGGATTTTCCAGGTGTAGGTGCTGTACACCCGATGGACAGCGCGCTCGGAGATCTGTTGCCAGTAACTGGGATTGGCCTCGCACTTGCTCACGAATTCGAGCAGCTTCTCCGCCGTTTCCTCCAGAGCGTTGGGGTTGATCAAAAACCCGTTCACCCCGTCCTGAATGATTTCGAGCGGCCCACCGAAGCGCGTTGCAAAGGTGGGAAGCCCCGAAATCATCGCCTCCAGAATCGTCAGACCGAACGCCTCAAACAGGGCCGGCTGCACGAAGACCCCCTGACGATCGGCGATCACCCGGTAAATCTCGCCCGAATCAACCTTGGCCAGGCGCACCCCCAGCCAGCGGATTTTGCCTTCGAGGTGGTAGCGATCGATGATCTCATAAAGCCGGTTGATCTCGGCGATTTCCTCGCGGTCGGTAGAATCTTCGGCGTGCAATTTGCCCGCCACCAAGATCAAGTTGCACTGCTCCTGCAGGGCGGGGCTGCGGCCGAAGCACTCCGCCAGTCCGGTCAGGTTCTTGATCCGATCGAGGCGAGCCATCGAAAAGAGCGGGCGCTTGCCGGGATCGTCGAGGTGGCCGTAGGCCTGGTCGGGATCGTCGAGGCTAAAAAGCAGTTGTTCGAGCCTCTCGCGGTCGCCCGGGGTGCGGTCCTCGGTGCGGGTGCAGGGAAAATAGATGTTCTCATTGACCCCCGGCGGCACGACGTTGAACTTCGGATTGAACAGGTCGATCCCCGAGACGACATGGTACAAATCGGGCATCGTGAAGGTGCGGTGCGACTCGTACTGCCCGACGCTGTCGGCGGTGCCCGCGATCTCCTGGTAGGTGCTGGTGATGATGAAGTTGGCGGCGTTCATCGCAATCAGATCGGCGGTAAATTGCAGCGAGAAATGGTACTGATCGTCGAGTTCCTCCCACTGCAGATTCGAGTAAGAGTACTTCGATTTTTCGAGGGCGTGGGCGATGATGCACTGGGTCACCCCGAGCCGCCGCGCCAGCAAAAAGGCCACCAGGTTGCCGTCGGAGTAGTTGCCGACAATCAGATCGGGTCGTCCCCGCAGTTCGGCCATCAGTTCTTTTTCAGAGTCGATGGCGAACGATTCAAGGTAGGGCCAGATCTCGAAGCGGGAAATCCAGTTCTGGGTCACCGCCGGGTTAAATTCGCGCAGGGGCACCCGCAAAATCCAGACGTTGTCGGTGCCGTAGACTTTTTCGAGCCGCTGGTTGGAGCGGGTGCCATCGTTGTTGGGGATGAGGCGGGTGAGGATGACCACTTTGGGGTTCGGCTCCAGACCGGCCAGGGTGTGATCTTCGATAAGTTGCTTTTCTAGACTGCGCGCCTGATCGAGCACGTAGACCACCTGGCCGCCGGTGTCGGGGCGGCCCAGCACGCCTTCCTGGCCGAACCAGCCGTGGGGAGAGACGAGCACCACCCGAAAAACCATCGGGATGCGCGAGATGAACGCTTCGAGCGTCTCGTGGTCGGGCGAATCGAGCAGCGCGTCTAGAATTTCGAGCGTCTCGCGCACGCGGGCGGCGGTGTTGCCCCAGCCCGGCTCGAAGCCGAGCGATTGCAGGTCGAAGCGGAAATTGGCGTAGGGCTCCTCCGGGCGGCGGGCGCTCACAAAGGCGATGACGCGCTTGAGTTGCACGCTCAGCTGGCTCAGCGTCTGGATGCGCTCATTGATGAGCAGTTGGCTGCCGTTGTGGCGGTGCAGCCGGAGAAATTGAAACAGCCGCTGCTGCCACTTGCCCGGATCTTGAAAGAGTTTGCTCGACAGAAAGCGGTTGAGAAACTGTACCCCTTTGCCGATGTTTTTGGAGTCGCGGATGCTCGGTGAAAAATCATAAAACGGCTGAAAGTCCAGTTCGAGTACATCGCCGTCCTGGGGACGAAAGCGACCCGTGGTCTGATCGCACAGATCGAGGTACTCCTGGATACTGAGCGGTTCGACGCGCAGATCTTCACGATTGATTCGGAAGTACTCCTGTCGGGCGATCACCGGCCGCAACACCAGGCACAGACTCTCGTTTTCGAGAATAAATTCTTGGGTAAAGTAAATAAGCTGGCCAAGGGGCGATCCCGAAAAAAAGCTATCCTCTTTTTCGGCCTGGGAGCAGTATTCCGAGAAGACCCGCAGAATATCGCTTCGCAACAAGTAACGCTTTTCTTGCCGGTAGAGTAAGCCGATAAACTGGCGCAGGTCGGCCTTTTCCTCGCTGTCGATGACCGTCTGAATCAGGTCGGACATACAATCTCCTCTTAATTGTCTCATGTACTGATGTTAAGGCAGCGACGGCAGAAGATGCTTTACGCTGGATCGATATCAGCCCTACGGAATACTTCCCCAGTATGCTCACCAGACGCCAACTGCTGTTCGGGGGTCTCGCGGCCGTAGGCGGCAGCGCTGTTGCCCTGCCCGCCTGGGCGCTGCACGAGGCCGATTCGTTGCAGCTGGAGCGGGTGCGGGTGCAGGTGCGCGGCCTCGACCGGCCGCTCAAAGTGGCACAGTTGAGCGATATCCACTGGGATCACGCCAATGTGCCCTGGCGGTCGATCGAGCGGGCGGTGGAGGTGGTCAACGCCCTCGATGTCGATCTGGTGGGACTATGTCACCCACCATCCCCGGCCCATCCACGAACTGGCCCCGGCCCTGGGCCGACTGCGCTCCCGCCACGGCAGCTTCGCGGTATTGGGCAACCACGACAACGTCCGCTACGACTCGCGGCGCAAGATCAAAAAAGCGCTGGAGCGCGCCGGGATCGGCGTACTCGAAAACCGCTGGACCGCACTGGGCGACTTGGCGGTAGGCGGCACGGGAGATCTGTGGTTCGGCCCCTACGACCCGGCGGCCGCGCTTACCTCGCTGCGGGGCCGCAGGCCGACGCTGCTGCTGTCGCACAACCCCGATACCTTCTGGCGGTTGGGTGATTTTCGCATCGATTTGCAGCTTTCGGGCCACACCCACGGCGGGCAGGTGCGGCTGCCGGGTCTCGGTCCGGTGCTCGCCTTGAACAATCGCCTCAGCCAGAAAGTCAAGCTGGAGGGTGATCGGCTCAGACGGCAGCCCGGAAAGTTGTTATCGCTGCTGTGCTCCGATCAGCGAGTCCCCAGAGCCCGCCTGCTCGACGGTAAAGGCCACTTCCTGGCCAAAGGACAATTCCAGCGTGTGGCCGTCGGGATCGGCCAGAAACGCCCAGTAGCCCACCGGCGGGCCGTAATCGTCCGGACCGTTGCACAGGCAGCCTTCGGTCCGGGCCTGGGCGCAGAGGCGATCCACCTCCTCCCGGCTGTCGCAGGCCACCCCCAGGTGGGCGGGCGGCAGCAACCGGTGTTCGACCGCAGGTTTTTGCAACAGCACGATCACGAACGGCCGCGTCTGATCGCCGATCCAGGCTACCTCGTCGCCGCTTTTGGGATCGCGGCGGCGGTGCACCACCTGCATGCGGGCGTAGCGCGCGTAAAAGGCGATGGTGGCATCGAGATCGCGCACCGCCAGTGCAACGTGGGTAAAGCCTTGGTCGCTCATCGGTTCTCCTTGCTCATCAACTATCCTGGCACCACTATCCAACGTCCCGACCGGGCGGGGTTCTGCCAGCGGGAGGAACCGCGCGTCAGCTGGAGGCGCTGGTGTAAAAGCGCAAGGCAAAGCGCCAAAACCATCCCGATGCGACCAGCAAGCCCGCCGCGAGCGCCCCGGCGGCCAACAGCCAGCCGATTTCGCCGCGGCCTAAGAGCGCTTCCGCCGGGATAGTCGTTAAAAACGCCACCGGGATCACGAACGTGAAGAAGAAGCGGTAGGCGACGGGGTAAGCCACCATCGGATAGCGCCCCGCCTCCAACAGTCCGTTGAGCACCTCGGTGACGTTGTAGATTTTCACAAACCAGATGCTCGTCGCCCCAAGCATGAACCAGAGGCTGTAGAGAATCACAAAGCCGAAGGCCAGCGGCACCGCCGCCGACAGATAGTCGATGGGCCGGATACCCAGTTGGGCGCCCGCGTAGAAAATCAAGAGCATCCCAAATAAAAGATCCGGCAACCCCCAGGGCGAGACGGTGCGCACCGAGAGCCAGAACTGGCTGCTGATGGGCTTAAGCAGCACAAAATCGAGGGTGCCCTGCTGCACCTGCTGCACGATGCGGTTGAGATTGGGGCTCAAAAAAGTCGCCGAAAAGCCCTGGAAAACGGTGAAGATGCCCAGTACCACCAGCGCCTCCTCCCACCGCCAGCCGGCGAAGGTGTAGTCGGCCCGGTAGAACAAAAACAACCCGAACAGGCTGCCCGCCAGGTTGCCGAGGCTGTTGACGGCGGCGAGTAAAAAGTTGGCGCGGTACTCCGCCTCGGCGGCGATGGCCGTCGACCAGAACAGTTGCAGCACCCGCAAGTAGCGCACACGCCAATTATGGCGAAGTCAAGGCGCAAAATCCCACGGGTCTACAACCGCCACGCCCGCCATCCGGAAATCCTTCACATTGCGCGTGGCTACACACAATCGGTGTGTAGAAGCGGTTGCGGCGATAAAAAGATCCGGCTGGCTGAAGGTATGGCCAAGGGTACGACCACGGGCCACCATGCGCCGCCATTCTAGGAATATCTCCTCGTCCACCGGCAGAATGCGACCGGCAAACCAACGCCGCAAGCCGCCCTCAAGCCAGGAGGTCAACAGCACCCGCCGGTTGAGGTCCGCCAGTTGCTCGATGCCCCAGCGAATCTCAGCGATCGTCACTGCGCTCAGGTACAGCGTTGACGGCGATTGCCGATCCGACCACGCCTTGACAGCCGGTGTGCACTGCGGTTTGCGCAGTTCGCTGATTACGTTTGTGTCCAGTAGAAAGCCGTTCACAACTGAACGTCGCGCACCGGGGCGTGTTCCGCTGGACTGTCGAACTCCAGTTGCGCCAGTGGTGAGGTGGATAGAAAAGTGTGCAGGCTCTGGGGCTGTCCTGCTCCCTGCAATCTGGCGAACTGGTCGGCCGACACGACCACCACTGCTTCCTGACCGTGCACCGTCACCACCTGCGGCTCGCCCGAGCGTGCCTGGCGTACCATCTCGCTGAATCGGGCCTTGGCCTCCTCCAGCCGCCAGCGACGGTACAAGCCGCCGAGCAGTGACCGACCGTCATGGACTCGCCGTTTTGCCATTGTTATCACCATCTGACCAATCTGGTCAGATCCTATCCTGCAGGCCCTTGATCTGCCTTTTTCAGGGGTCTACCGAATGGTACGTACAAAAAAACGCGGCCCGGGACATGTGCGTCCATCAAAAATGCCGCGTCCTAGGGTAAGTAGAGTTGCCCGTCAAGGGTTGGTCGATCGTCTTGCGGTATTAGCTGCTTTTCTGGCTCAAGAGCAAGCCTATCGTTTCCACACTTCACCATTTTCACTGCGAGTACAAGAGAATACACGACTATTCGGAATATGCCAGGTATGCTTCTGTCACCTTTTTAGTGAGGCCGGTGCTGCGATGGAACAGATTTGCCGCTATTTTGCCAAGCTTTCCAGCCAGGTACTCAAAGAAGCCCCCCTGTCTAAGGCCCGTTCCCGTCTGGGGCTGTCGATGTCTGTGTCGCTCGCTCGGGCTGCGGCCGTCGGTATCGGCTGGCTGGCTTTGAGCACTGGTCTTGCCCAACCGCTACCGGCCGCCATCGAATTTGCCGAAGCGCCCACCGTGGCGGTGGGCACTGCTCCTGAGGCGGTGGTCAAGGGCGATTTCGACGGCGACGGCGATCTGGATCTGGCCGTGGCCAACAACGGCTCCGACGACGTCTCGATTCTCAATAACAACGGTCGGGGGCGGTTCAGCCGCTCGGCCACGGTGCCAGCCGGTGACGGACCGAGTGGGATCGAAGCGGCCGATCTCAACGGCGACGGCCGGGTAGAACTGGCCGTCACCAACGCCGACTCCGGCACCGTCAGCGTTCTAGTCAACAACGGCAGCGGCGGATTCAGCCCGGGGGCCACCGTCGCCGTGGGCGAATATGCGCGGGGGATCACCAGCGGCGACCTGGACGGCGACGGCGATCTCGACCTGGCGGTTACCAACCAGTTCAGCTCCAACGTCTCGATCCTGCTCAACAGCGGCGGCACCCTCGCCCCGGCGGTGAACGTGAGCACCGGTGCATTTTCATTTCCGAGTGACGTGGTGGCGGGCGACTTCGACAACGACGGCGACCTCGACCTGGCGACATCCGAGAACCCTGGCCTTTCGGTTCGCGAAAATCTGGGCAGCGGCAGCTTCTCCGATATCCCCACGACCGCTGTGGTGGCCGAAGGCCCCACTGCTGAGGTGCGGGCGGGCGATCTCGACGGCGACGGGGATCTGGACGTGGGCGCGGCGTCCGATTTGTCGTTCGGAGGAGTCGGTACGTTGACCATCCTGCGCAATTCCCTGGTACCGTCGCTGCCCTGAGCCGGTTGCCAGGTATCGGTGGGTTCCCCTTGACACCTGGCAGCCGAATCAAGTCTTCCGCCGCTCGCGCTGGGCTTTGTGGATGCGCTTCCAGCGCTCCTTCTCGACCTGGGCGGCGCTGCGCTCTTGCCTGCGCGCTTCGAAGGCCGCTTCGCGCTGGAGTTTGCGGTAACTTTCCAGCCGCGCCGCCTCCAGTTCGCCTGCTAGCAGGGCGGCCTGCACCGCGCAGCCGGGTTCGTTTGTGTGGCGGCAATCGCGAAAGCGGCAGCGGGAGGCGAGCGCTTCGACATCGGCAAAGGCCGTCTCCAGAGAGTCCTCGCCCGCCAGCAACTGCAACTCGCGCATGCCGGGGGTGTCGATGAGCAGGGCGCCCCCGGGCAGTTGCAGCAACTGGCGCGCTGTGGTCGTGTGCCTTCCGCGGCTGTCGTCTTCGCGCACGGCTCCAACCGCCTGCAGCGGACAACCCAGTAGCCGATTGGCGATCGTCGATTTGCCCGCGCCGCTGGAGCCCAATAGGGCCACCGTCCGGCCGGAGGCAAGCCAGGGAGCGAGGCACTCCAGGCTGCCCGAAGCGGCGCTCACCGCCACCACCGGCACCCCCGGCGCCACCCGCTCCACCGCCCGCACCCGCTCCTCAAGCTCGCCGCACACGTCGGCCTTGTTGAGGACGATCACCGGGTTGGCACCGGACTCCCAGGCGAGCACCAGATAGCGCTCGATGCGCCGCACATTGAAGTCGCCGTCCAGACCGCTCACCAAAAACAGCACGTCCACGTTGGCCGCCACCAGTTGCGCCTCGCTCGGCCCGCCCGCCGCCCGCCGGGCGAACCGACTTTTTCTGGGCAACACCGCCTGAATCAGACCGCGCGCGGGCAACTCCCGGCGCTCAAGCACCACCCAATCGCCCACCGCCGGAAAATCCGCCGGCCCGTGCGCCGCGTGGCGCAAGCGTCCGGAGACCGCCGCCGCCACTTCCCCCATTTCTGTGGCCACCCCATAGCCGCCGCGGTGTTCGGCAATCACCCGGCCTGGAGCGTATTCATGCTCGGGATAGCCCGCGAAAGCTTGCGCGAAAAAACCATCCCAACCGAAAGGATTCAAATTCATGATTTTCCTCAAAGCGAATCTTGCTACTGCGGCAAGATCACAGAGGAAGCCGACGCATTCCGAATGCTACGAATGAGCGACAGGAACCCCTGCGGCTTACCACCCGTCAGAGCGACCCACAGTCTCCATTTGCACAGTTCCAGCCATATTCTTTGCTCCTATCGCCTTGTATTCGGTTGCCTACGTGATCTATACGTGCTCCCTGGATGGGAAAGATCACATCTTCGATGCGGGCCAACCAGGGGTAGTGGACTGGACCCACCATTCGAGGTAGGGAATTAAGCTCCACCAAGCCCAGAAGCGGGTTCCACTGGCGGCTGCCAGACAGAGGGCTGCATAGGCGAAGGAGGTAGAGGTCATCTCCAGAAAAGAGGATGCGGCTTTTACCGTCAACTGCTGATTCTAGAGCGATGCGCTAGCGGGCCGGCGCTCGCACGCCTCTTTCACGCAGCCAGGCGGTCATCGACTGGACCGCGGGCCGGGCGTCGGCGCGCCCGCCGCTCGGGTGGGTCAAACCGCTCCGACCAGGGAACACCTTGAAGTGATGGTCCATGCGCGGCAGGATCGCTTCGGGCGATCGCCGCGAGCGGCAGGCCGAGTTCTTTGAGCTGCAGGATGCGCGCAAGCGTGACCAGTTGCGCGGCGGCATAGAAGCGATAGCCCGACTGCCTGTCGATGTGGCTGGGCCTGAGCAAGCCGATCTCGTCGTAGTGCCGAAGCGTCTTAACCGATACGCGCCCGAGTCTGGCAAACTGCCCGATCTGCAACATGGCTTACCCCTCCTACGGCAAGCAATATGCTGCAGTCTCCCCCAGGGGACGAGTCAAGGCACTGGTCTTGACCCAAGAAGCTGGGCCAGTTTTTAGGGACAAGGTCAGCTGCCGTTCAGGCTCCGGTGTCGCCCGACTGGCAGCGACCTATACGCTGATGAAAACCAGGCCGGAAACCCACAGTATCAGGGGCTTACTGTTTTGGGGCAGATCAAGACAACTCCCAATCGCTGCGGATTCTTGCAACAAGCAGACTTGCTTCAGGCGCCCATCCCCGAGTACTGCTTGAGCCCACGCCGCCACAGCCAGCGGTTCAGGACAAAAAATAGCCCTCCCCAAACGGCCATCACCAACAAGCCGCGCGGCACATCCACCGGCAGGCCGACCAGAATGCCGGCGGGAAAATGCACCAGATACGGAAAAGGCGTCCACAGTGCCACCTCCCGCACCAGCGGCGGAAAGACTTCCAAAGGAGCGATGAGCCCCGATAGAAACAAGTAGCACAAGAACCACAGCTCTTCGATTGCCGAGGCCCGCTCGGTCCAGAAGGCCAGCAGCGCCAGGGTGTACTGGATCAAAAAGCGCAGTGCAAACACCAGAACAATCAAACCGACAAACACCAGTGCGTCTGTCCAGCGGGGCAGCCAGAATGCCTGGGGATAAAGCAGGAAAAATAGACCCACCAGTAGCACGATGAAGGGCATCCGGGCAAATCTTTCGCTGATGTGCCCGGCCACATGGCGCCAGACCGGATCGATAGGCTGCAGCAACAAGGGCGAGAGCTTGCCTTCGACCACCTCGCGCTCGAACTCCCAGATCACCCAGACAACCGAGAGCTGGCGGACGACGAATACCGCCAGAAAGTAACGGGCAAAATCGAGGGGACCGAGGCCGAAGCGTCCCCCGGCCGCCGCCTGGATCCATACCCCCATCAAGATGATGGGCAGCGATCCCGAGAGCGCCCACAGCAGCAGTTCCGCCCGGTATTCGAGCATGTAGGCGTACTGCACCGCGAGCAGGGTGCGGGCTTTGATCCACAGATCGTCCATTCCACCAGCGCCAGAGCACCACCGTATTGTGACCCGGCGGTCATCCCGGTGGCCACAGGGCCGGTCAAACCCGTCGACAGCATGCAATTGACAAATTGGCGCCGAGTGGTAGCATAATGCCGTTCATAAAATCTTTGGCACCCGGTCAGGCAACAACAGGCCGGAGTGTTGCCGCAGTTGGCCTGTTTTTCACACCCATCGACTTTTGACGATGATCACCATTGCCTTATTGTGTCTTCTACTCGGCGGGCTGGCCGTGGGAACTGCCCCTGCGACCTTTGCCCAACCCCTACCGCCCCAGTTACCGGTGCCGTCCCAGCTACTGCCCGCGGATCAGGCTCTAGATAAAGTATGTACGACGCTCAAGGAACAACAGGCCTTCAGCGTCGAGGTCGATACTGTCTACGACAACGTCCTTGCGGACGAGCAAAAGATCCAGTATAGCGCCTACCAGATGCTCTCTGTACAGAAGCCGGACCGCGTCCGATCCGATTACGTCGGCGACGAACGGGTGAGCAGGTTTTATTACAACGGCAAATCCTTTGCGCTGCTCTCGCCGCTGCAGAATCTGTACGTTAGCCGGGAGGCCCCGGCGACGATCGACGCGGCCGTGGACGCCATCGCCGAAAAGTACGACGTCACCATTCCCCTGTCCAATTTGATCGTCAGCGATCCGTGCACCAAGCTCAAACTCGATACGCTCGAAGCGACTTACATCGGCACCGACATGGTCAACCGCGTGCCCGGATACCATTATTTGTTTACCGGCAAGACCAGGGACTGGCAGCTGTGGGTCAGCGAAGGCGAAAAACCCTTGCCGTTGAAAATGGTGATCACCTACCGGGATCTGCCGCAATCCCCGCAGTACACGGCGGTTTTTTCCAGATGGGACCTGTCTCCCCAGTTTGGTGAACAGACTTTTGCTTTTGTTCCCCCCGAGGGCGCGCGCGCGATCGGGTTTTTGTCCTCCGAACCTACCCAAAAGCCCGACCAGAAGCCAGGAGGTAAAAAGTGAACCGCTTTGCCCAGATCGTCTCTTACACCGCGCTCGGCGCTCTGCTGGCTGTTGGGATGCCATTGATCGACAACGCCTGTGCCCAGCGTTTTGGGGGTGGCAGCGGCGGTGGGGGCGGGGCCTCCCGCCGCGTCAACAGCAGCGTCAATCTGCAAAATCGCGGCAACGTCTCTCAACCCTCCAAGCCAGACTTTCAAAACCGGTCAAATCAGGTACGCAATAACCCCAACGTACAAAACCGGGCCAATCAAGCCAAGAATAACCCCAACGTACAAAACCGGGCCAATCAAGCCAAGAACAATTCCAACACCCAGAACCGCATCGACACCGCGCGCAATAACCCCAACGTACAAAACCGGGCCAATCAAGCCAAGAACAATACCAACGTACAAAACCGGGCTAATCAAGCCAAGAATAACCCCAACGTACAAAACCGGGCCAATCAAGCCAAGAACAATTCCAACACCCAGAACCGCATCGATACCGCGCGCAATAACCCCAACGTACAAAACCGGGCCAATCAAGCCAAGAACAATACCAACGTTCAAAATCGCGTCAACAACACCCGCAACAGTACCAATATCGACAACCGCAGAAACGAAGTCCGCTCCAACCGGGTCAGCAACGTTAATATCAGCAACAACAACATCAATATCAACGCCCCCGGTACCTGGAGCGGCGGCGGCTGGTTCGGCGGCGGTTATTATACGCCGCCGGGTTGGGGGGCCTTTACCTTTGCTTCGGGACTGGCGATCGGAGCGGCCCTGAGCTCGCCACCGCCCTACTACACGCCGGTCTATGTGGGCTCCACGCCGTACATCTACTCCGAGGGCATCTATATGCAGCCCTCGGGCAGCACCTACGTCGTCGTCAAACCGCCCGTCGGCGCGGTGGTCGACTACCTGCCGGACGGCTGCATCACCAGCTACGACGGGCTTTATAATTGCAGCGGTGTTTTCTACGAACCGCGCTACCAGAGCAGCGATGTGGTCTATCGGGTAGTCCGCTACTGAAAATCGGGAAGAGCGTCCGGACCGGTTTTCGGTTACCTGGACAACTACCGACCACCTCAAAACCCGAGTGAACAGGCATTTTCATCCTGACACCTGCTCTATGCTACGGCGCCCGTCAAAAAAACCTTGCCGATCACCTCTTCGACGGGCGGATCGCTCACTTCGAGATCGACCACCTGCAGTTCGGCAAGCAAGCGGCTGACGGTGTGCACCAGTGCGTCGCGCTCGACTAGAAAGCGCGCCTCGCACTTGGCGAGCATTTCGACTTCGCCGTAAGCGGCCAACTCCTCCCGGTTGTAGGCGCGGCCGAATTCGGCACGCACCTCGCGGTAGGGGGCGAAGCGGTCCAGCAAACCGTCCAGGCTGCCGTCGTAAATCAGTTGGCCGCGGTGGATGAGCAGCACCCGCTCGCACAGGGCGGTGATATCCGCCATGTAGTGGCTGGTGAGCAACACCGTCGCATTGTAGCGCTCGTTGTACTCTTTAAGAAACGTCCTTACCGCCGTCTGGGCGTTGACATCGAGGCCCAACGTCGGCTCGTCCAGAAACAATACCTGCGGCTGGTGCAACAGGGCGGCAAGCAATTCCGCTTTCATCCGCTCGCCCAGCGAGAGCTTGCGCACCGGCTGGTGGAGCTTGTCGCTCAAAGCGAGCATCTCCGCCAGTTCGCCCACCCGCCGGGTCGCCTCGGCGTCGCTGAGGCCGTAGACTGCGGCATTGACCCGCAGCGAGTCGAAGGCGGGCAGATCCCAGATGAGCTGCTGCTTCTGGCCCATCACCAGGGTGATCTTGCTGAGAAAATCGCGCTCGCGGCGAAAGGGCATGAACCCCGCCACCTCCACCGTCCCTTCCGAGGGGTAAATCAGCCCCGTGAGCATCTTGAGGGTGGTGGTCTTGCCGGCGCCGTTGGCCCCCAAAAAACCGACCACCGCCCCCGGCTCGATTGCAAAAGAGACCTGTTGAACCGCTTCGATGAGCTTGTAGCGGCGGCGAAAAAAATGGTTCAGCGTCCCGACGAGACCCGGCTCTTTGTCGGCGACCGGATAGACCTTGCTGAGATTCTGGACGCGGATGATGGGCAGCATACCCTCCACTGTAGCCCTTTGCCTGCGGTGCTCTATGGGGGCGGTTTTGGAGGACGCGTTGCATAAAATAGTCAACTGCACCCTTAATTGAAGTGAGGGAGACGCCTATGTACTTGACATGAAACAAGCGCAAGAACGGGCCAGCTCTTGGGAGTGGGTCAACAGCACAGGTGGAGCCTGGATGAATAACGCCGCACCTCTGTTTTCCCTGGGGGGAAGCACACCTTCGCTCGCCGACGCCACCCAGGCCCTGGTTCTACGGTTGCAGCCGATCTTGCGCGAACGGCAGCGTCTGTGCACAGATGCGTCCGTCGGCACCGAGCAACGCGCCCAGAACCTGCGCATTCTAGAGCGCGAAGCCCAGCGCCAGGGTCTGGTGCAGCTGCACCAACGCCTCGCGCTGATTTGCCGTAACTACGTGGCGCACAAGGGTACCGGCGGCCCCGAACGCTTCGATATCGAAGCGTTTGTCGAAGAGGTGATCCTGCTCACCCACGCGCGCCTGCCGGAATTCGACCCGGACAAGGCCCGCTTTTCCACCTGGTTCGGCTCCCATATTCTCCGACAGGTCTATACCGATATGCAGCGCCGCATCGATCCCAGTTGGCAGCGCCCCGAACCGACGACGGCGGCAGGCCGGGCCGAGCGCCAGATCGCCCGCCGCATCGCCCGTCCCGACTCCCTCGACCGCCCGGTGCGGCTGAGCGCGGGGGGCGACGAATCGACCAGTCAGGCTGAATTGGTCAGTGTCTCCTACCCTCGTGTGGAGGACGGTCTCATTGAAGAAGATTGCCGGGATCGCTTCGTCGAAGCCCTTGAGCAGCTTGGTGAAGCCGATAAAGTTTTACTTACCCGCCTCTATTTGCTGGGTGAGAGCCAAAAAGAGATCGCCGCTTCGCTGGGGCGCACCCCGGCGCGCATTTGTCAAAGACTGCGCCAGATCTGCACCCGGCTGGCGGTGGCACTGGGAAGCGGCTTTGCGGAGGACTGCATCGACACCCAGTTTTGCGAAGCCCTGCGGAGGTGCGCGCCGTGATCGATCCTGAACGGCTGGAGCGAATCCTGGGCGATCTGATCCGCCGCTCCGGCTGGCCGGGAGCAGCTCTGCCGCAACCGGCAGCGGCCCCGCCTGAGGAGGAACGGCTGTGGCAGGAGGCGATGGCCGGCCCGGACCGGCGCCAGGAGTGGTCCCCCTGGCTTCTGGGCGCTTCAGCCGTGGCCGTGGCTGCCGCAGTGCTCGTCATGTTTGCCAGTACCCGCCTTCTGCGGGAACGCCCCCCTTCCCAACCCACACCCGGCAACTCCGACCCGGTGGCCATCACCGCGGCAAAGCCCCGCGTAGCACCCGCACCACCCCGACCCGCGGCGGCGCCCCAAACTGCTTCCCCCCCCCAATCCCTCCGTCCAACGGTTTCAATCCCGGCAACTCCGCCCCCTGCCAAGCCGCGCCGGCCTGCTGCACCTCCCCCTCCCCCCCTACCACCGACTCTGCTCGCGGAGGCCCCTCCTACCACCCCACCGGACTCTCCGCCGGTGCTCACCCGCAGTGGCCAACCCAACCGCACCCCTCCTTCCTCTGCACAGGCGAACGCCTCTGAACTGTATGCGACCAGCCTTTGCTTCGCGCTCAGCAACGTCATCGACTTTCCAGAACCAGGCACAGGACTGTCTATTTTCGAGGTGGCCCTTACCGTCGAAGGCGGGCGCGCTTTACTCAAAGAGCCGCCCCAGACGATCACCTCCGGTGGCGAAGCCCTCGATGCGGCAGCCCGCACCGCCCTCGAAGCGCTGCAATGGCCCGGTTGGCCGCGCCCCGAAAACCTGTCCGTCCGCTACCTGCTGGTTTTCGATGTCGAACAGCAAAAGGTGACCTGCAAACAGACCCGTCCTTACCCTGACACGCCCTAAGCCAGTCAACAAAAAAGCCCCTGGACAACCGCCGGGGGCTTTTTTGTTGTTGGGAAGAAATCAGCTGACCGGGACCACTTCGGTCTTGATCAAGATTTCCACCCGGCGGTTCTGCTGACGACCTTCGGGGTTGTCCGAACCGTCCGGTTTGGCGTTGGGGGCGACCGGTTTGGTCTCGCCATAGCCTTTCGCCGTCAGGCGGTCGGCTTCGATGCCCTTTTTCTCAAAGAAGGCCTTCACAGCGTTGGCCCGATCTTCAGAGAGTTTCTGGTTGTAGGCATCTTCACCAAGGCTGTCGGTGTGCCCCAGGATTTCGACCGGCTCGCTGCCGTAGAACTGGATGACCCCGGCTACCCGGTTAAGAGCCGGGTCAGCATCCAACTTGACATTGGATTTGTCAAAGTCAAAAACAATGTTCTCAGGCAGAAGCAGCATCACCCCACCGGGCACCGGCTTGGCCTTGAACTCCGAAAGCACGCCTTTAGCTTGCTCCGCAGAGATAGCCGGGGTAAAAGCCGCCGGACCATTCGGATAGAGCGCCGCCGTCGAAGCGATCAAGAACGCCGCATAGGTCAGGATGTACCCAATCGTAAAGTGAGCCAGACCGACTAGACGGCCCTGGACGATCGACATCGCCACGGGCTTATCTTTCCAGCGCACCAGGTTGGCCAGCGGCGTGCGCTCGTGCGCCCACACCAGCGTCTCGATCAGTTCCTGCCAGTAGCCGCGCCAGGCGATGAGGAACATGAAGCCCGTCGCCCACACCAGGTGGCCGAACAGGAACATCCAGGCCCACACCGAGAGGGCATTCGTGCCGCCCGAGGGCGAGTAACCGCCGATCAAAGGAGCCGAGTTGGCCCACAGATAATCGCGCAACCAACCCATCAGGTAGGTGGAACTGGCGTTGAACTGGGCGACGTTGTCCCCCCAGATCGAGATCCACTTCCAGTGCCAGTAGAAGGTCACCCAACCGATCGTGTTGAGCATCCAGAAGACCGCCAGGTAAAAGGCGTCCCAGGCGGAGATGTCGCAGGTGCCGCCGCGGCCGGGGCCGTCGCACGGGAAGGCGAAGCCGAAGTCCTTTTTATCGGGCATCAGCTTGGAGCCGCGCGCATCGAGCGCCCCTTTGACCAGGATGAGCGTGGTGGTGTGCAGACCGAGGGCGATGGCGTGGTGCACCAAGAAGTCGCCGGGTCCAATGGGCAGGAAGATGGGCGAGTTGTTGGCGTTGACCGAACCCAACCAGCCGGTCAGGAATTCACCCGGAGCGGTGACACCGGGGCCGCCGAACAAAGCCGGGATACCCTCGATGATCTTGCCCGACTGCACCTGGACGAACTGGGCGAAGACCGGCTCGATGAGCAGCTGATCTTCCGGGCGACCGAAGGCCAGCATCACGTCGTTGTGGACGTAAAGGCCCAGGGTGTGGAAGCCCAAAAACAGCGACACCCAGCTCAAGTGCGAGATGAGCGCCTCTTTGTGCTCCAGCATGCGGGCCAGGACGTTGTTCTCGTTCGCCTTCGGGTCGTAGTCGCGTACGAAGAAGATCGCACCGTGGGCAAAGGCGCCAACCATCAGAAATCCAGCGATGTACTGGTGATGGGTATACAGCGCCGCCATCGTGGTGTGATCTTGCGGCATGTAGAAGTACGCCGGCAGGGCGTAGGTGTGCTGTGCCACCAGCGAGGTGACCACACCCAGCGACGCGAGCGCCAGACCGAGCTGGAAGTGCAGCGAGTTGTTGATCGTGTCGTAGAGGCCGCGGTGGCCCTCACCGGTCAATGGACCTTTGTGGGCATCGAGGATCTCTTTGATCGAGTGGCCGATGCCGAAGTTGGTCCGGTACATATGGCCCGCGATGATGAAGATCACCGCGATGGCCAGGTGGTGGTGGGCGATGTCCGTGAGCCAGAGGGTGCCGGTGGCCGGGTTGAGACCGCCGATAAAAGTCAGAATCGGCGGACCCGCCTCCGGGTCGGCGTACACTCCCCAGTTGCCGGTGAAAAAGGGCGCCAGGCCCGCCGGGTGGGGAAGGGTGTTCAGGAAGTTGCTCCAATCGACGCGTTGGCCGCGGGCGGCCGGGATGGCGACGTGGATCATGTGGCCCGCGAAGGCCAGAGAGGAGACCCCAAACAGCGCCGAGAGGTGATGGTTGAGGCGCGACTCGGCGTTCTTGAACCAGGCGAGCGAAGGCCGGAAGCGCGGCTGCAAATGCAGCCAGCCCGCGATCAAGAAGATCGTCGCCAGCACCATCAAGAAGATCGAACCCTGGTAGAGGTCCGAATTGAAGCGCATCCCGAGGGTGTAGTAGAGGTAGTACAGCCCCGAGTAGGCGGCGTTGACCGGACCTGCGCCCCCTTCGGGGGTGAAGGCTTCGACCGCACCCTTGCCGAAGTGGGGATCCCAGATGGCGTGGGCGATGGGCACGACGCCGGTGGGGTTGGAGACCCACTGCTCGAAGTTGCCCTGCCAGGCGATGTGAAACAGGTTGCCCGAGGACCACAGGAAGATGATCGCCAGGTGGCCGAAGTGGGTGGCGAAGAGCTTCTGGTAGAGCGCTTCTTCGGTCATCCCGTCGTGACTTTCAAAGTCGTGGGCGGTGGCGATGCCGTACCAAATTCGGCGCGTAGTCGGGTCCTGTGCCAGGTCCTGGCTGAACTTTGGAAAACGAGTTGCCATTGCTGTCACTCCCTATGGCAAGGCCAGGAATCGGGCCAGGAAGAACGCCCACGTGGTGGCTATCCCTCCTAGCAGGTAGTGGGCCACACCCACCGCCCGACCCTGGGTGATGCTCAGGGCGCGCGGTTGAATGGCGGGGGCCACCTTCAGCTTGTTGTGGGCCCAGACAATCGACTCGATCAATTCCTGCCAGTAGCCGCGGCCGCTAAACAGAAACATCAGCGAGAAGGCCCAGATGAAGTGGGCGCCCAGGAACATCAGACCGTAGGCCGAGAGCGGTCCACCGTAGGAGTTAATGACCGCCGAGGACTGCGCCCACAAAAAGTCGCGCAGCCAGCCGTTGATGTTGACGGCACTGGCGGCGTACTGCGAGAGGGCCACCGTCTGGCCACCAAGCAACACGTCGGTATTGCCGATGATGTGGTTAACCGCTCCTGTTGAGCGATCGACCGTCCCCCAGACGTCGGATTGCATCTTCCAGCTGAAGTGGAAGATCACCACCGAGATGGTGTTGTACATCCAGAACAGCCCGAGAAACACATGATCCCAGGCGGAGGACTGGCAGGTGCCGCCGCGGCCGGGGCCGTCGCAGGGAAAGCGAAAGCCGAGGTTGGCCTTGTCGGGAATGAGCCGCGAGGAGCGGGCAAACAGCACGCCCTTCAGCAAGATCAGCACCGTGACGTGGATGCACAGGGCAAAGATGTGGTGGACCATGAAGTCCGCCGTGCCCAGGTGAATCGGCGAAATTGAGATTTTGTCGTTGGCCAGGGCCAACACCTCGGTCGCCTTGAGCGTCGCAGCGCTCGAGAGCGGGCCGCCGTACCAGGTGGGGCTGGTGCCGCCTACCCAGGGAGCGGTCGCACCGCCGGGGGCCGCCGCGTGGATGCTCTGGATCCACTGGGCGAACACCGGCTGCAGCGGAATCGCGAAGTCGGCGAACATGTCGCGCGGGCGGCCCAGGGCCTGCATCGTGTCGTTGTGGACGTAGAGTCCGAACGAATGAAAGCCCAGGAACAGCGTCACCCAGTTGAGGTGCGAGATGATCGCGTCGCGGTGGCGCAGCACCCGATCCAGCAGGTTGTTCTGATTGGTGACCGGGTCGTAGTCGCGGACCATGAAGATCGCCGCGTGGGCACCGGCGCCCACAATCAAGAAGCCGCCGATCCACATGTGGTGCGTGAACAGCGAAATCTGGGTCGCGTAGTCCGTGCCCATGTAGGGGTACGGGTTCATCGCGTACATGTGGTGGGCGACGATGATCGTGATCGACCCGGCCAGGGCCAGGTTGATGGCCAGCTGCGCGTGCCAGGAGGTGGTGAGCACCTCGTAGAGGCCGCGGTGGCCCTCACCGGTGAGGGGACCTTTGTGGGCTTCGAGCATCTCTTTGATCGAGTGGCCGATACCCCAGTTGGTCCGGTACATGTGGCCCGCGATGATGAACATCGTCGCGATGGCCAGATGGTGATGGGCGATATCGGTGAGGTACAGCGCACCGGTGGCCGGTTCCAGACCGCCTTTGAAGGTCAAAAAGTCGGTGAACTGACCCCAGTTGAGGGTAAAGAACGCCCCCAGACCGCCGTTGGGGCCGAAGCCCTTCGGGAAGTACTGGCCCATCAACCCGTAGTCCAGGCCCGCGAACGGGTTGACCTGGGCCGGGGCGATACCGGCGTCGAGCTGCGCTTTGACCGGCAGGGCCACGTGAATCAGGTGGCCGGTCCAGAACAAAGAGCCCAGACCGAAGAGCCCCGCCAGGTGGTGGTTGAGCATCGACTCGACGTTCTGGAACCACTCGAGCTTGGGAGCGCGCTTGTGGTAGTGGAACCAACCCGCAAACAAAAAGAGCGCCGCGATAATGAGCATCGCGATCGACATCGCCGCAAGCTGGCCGGTGGTCGTAAACCCGACCGCGCGCCACAGATGGAAAAGCCCCGAGGTGATCACGATACCGCCCTGCTCGAAGCCCTTGGCGACGGTAGCCGGATCGTTGAGCACTTCCTGGCCGAAGACCGGCCAGACGGTCTGGGCGCTCGGTTTGAGCCCCAGCGGGTTTTCCATCCAGGCGGCGAAGTTGGAGAAATACGCGCCGTGCCAGAACATGCCGCTCAGCCACACGCAGACCACCGCGAGGTGGCCGAAGTGGGCCGAGAAGATTTTGCGGGAGATTTCTTCCTTGTCGGAGGTATGGGTTTCAAAGTCGTGAGCCAGAGCGTGCAGATCCCAGATCCAGGTGGTCGTCTTGGGACCGCGCGCCAGGTTCCGCTCGAACCAGCCCGGCTTGCCCCACTTTTCGGTGGAAGTCGGGACCGGGTCGTTGTCTACGAGAACCCTGACGGGCTTCTCTCGCTCCTGCGGCGTTGTAGACATTGAGGATCTCCTTGCTGACGCACCGCCGACAGAGTCGTCGATGCTCGGTTTTGGAACGAGAACCACAACGGATGCTCTCTCGGTATCTTCTGATGAAGCAGATGATGATGGCGGAAATCCACCCAAGAGCATACGCAGTTACGCTGCATTATAGGCCAGCCCGAGGGCGCAAACGGCGCACTTAACAATTTTTAAAAAGCCTGAAATCATTACTGGATCTGGATTTGAGCGTTATGGCCTCCGTCCGGTTCGTCACGGTAGGTTGCCGATAATTGCAAAACCGTTGCTTTCGCCCGCCGAGGGACGTACCCCCGAGGGCGGGAGCGGTTTCGGTTGGAGTGATATGATACGGAAGTTTTGAGGAACCTCCCGATGCGTAGACTCTCCCAGGTGGGGACGTGCTTGGCGGTTTTGACCCTGCTGACGGCGGCGGGTGCGGGAGCGCAGCAGGCAGGCCCTCTCAAACAGAACCCGACGACGACGACGACTGCTTCGGAGCCGACCGCCCCGGTGATCCCCGACGCTTCCAAATATCGGCAGCTGGAGCAGGAGAACAGTGTCCTGAGCATCGCCGGGACCGATCAGATGCTCAAGGCGGCCCAGCAGATGGCCAAGGACGGCAAATTCACCGAGGCGGTCGCCCGCAACCAGGAGGCGATCACGATGCTCAACCAGATGTCCACGCTGCACTCGCAGCTCTCGAAGGCGTTTGCCGGCATCGACAACCGCATCGCCGATCAAGAGAAGCAAGTGGCGCTGCAGGCGGCCATCCGCCGCGACGAAGCAACCTATCAACTGGCGCTCATCCACCGCGCCCAGGGCAAACCCGAATTGGCGGTGCCCTTGCTGGTGCGCATCACCACCAGCCAGAACCCGACGCGGGATCTAGGCCAGAAGGCTTACCAGCAGCTCTTTGAGATCGGCTTCGTCAAGAGCCAGTATCCAAGGCAGTAGATCCCCCCTGGCCCTCCTTAGTAAGAGGGGAGCGTTACCGAGAGCGCTTCTACCAGGTGTTTGGCCTGCCTGCCGGTGGCGTGGGCGATCTGCTGGCGGCAGGAGACGCCGTCTGCCACCAGAACAGTTTCGGGCGTAGATTGCTCGATAGCTGGAAACAGACGCTGGGAACCGATCGCCAGCGACAGATCGTAGTGCTCCTGCTCGTAACCGAAGGCACCGGCCATCCCGCAGCAGCCCGAAGGGATCTCGTGGGCGTCGAAGGCCAGTTTGAGCAATTCCAGCGTCGGACGGGTGCCCACCATCGCCTTCTGGTGGCAGTGGCCGTGCAGCAGTGCCGGGATCGCCGATTTGACAAATTTAAGGTTGAGTTCGCCCCGCCGGTGTAGGTCGAATAGAAATTCGTCGATGGTGTGGCTGTGGGCGGCCACATCCTTGGCATTGCCGCCGGGGACGAGATCTACGTACTCATCGCGCAGGGTGAGGATGCAACTGGGCTCGCAGCCCAGGATCGGTATACCCGCTCGGGCGTAGGGCAGCAGTTGCTCGACGTTGAAGCGGGCATGGGCCTGGGCCTGTGCGAGCAATCCTTTGGAGAGCATCGGCCGGGCGCAACAGCGCCGCGCAGGCAAGATCACCTCGTAGCCCAGCTGTTCGAGCAACTTTACCGCCGCCTGGCCGATTGCGGGGGTGTTGTACTCCATATAGGTGTCGTGGAAGAGCACCACCGGACCCCGGCGGCCCGCACCCACGGGCTTTGAGGAGCGCTTGGCGAACCAGCGGCTGAAGGTCTGGGGAGCAAAGGTGGGCAGGGTGCGCTCGGGGGCAAAGCCCAACAGGCGTTTGCCCAGCGACCCCAGGGAACTTTTGATCAGCCAGTTTGAGAGCGGAGCGGTAGCCGCGCCGAGCCGGTTGACCAGTGCGATGTGACCGACCACCCGGTCGCGCCAGGGCGTGCCATGCTCGCGGTGGTAATGGCTCAAGAATTCCGCTTTGAGCTTGGCCATGTTGACGCTGGAGGGGCACTCGGTCTGGCAGGCTTTGCACGAAAGACAGAGGTCCATTACCTCGTAAAGGCCCCTACCCGTGAAACTTTCCGAGCCCGCCTGGCCCGCGAGCACCGAGCGCAGGGCGTTGGCCCGGCCGCGGGTCGAGTGTTTTTCATCGCGGGTCGCCTGGTAGGAAGGACACATCGTGCCCACGTCCTGCTTGCGGCAGTTGCCGTTGCCGTTGCACATCTCGGCGGCGCGGGCAAAGCCGAATTCGCGGCTGAAGTCGAAGGTGGTGGTCAGCTCCTGGGTGCGGTAGCCGGGGCCGTAGCGCAGGTGAGCGTCCGGCGGCGGCCCGTCGACCACTTTGCCGGGGTTCATGCGGTTCTCGAAGTCGAAGGTGCGCTTGACCGCTTGAAAAGCGCCGTACAGCCGGGGGCCGAACATCTTTTCGTTGAGCCAGCTGCGCGCCAGACCATCGCCGTGCTCGCCGCTCATCGAACCACCCAAAGCGCGGGTGAGGTCGCTCACCTCGTGCAGCATGGCGTTCAGGCGCCCGACGTCGCCGGGATCTTTGAGGTTGAGGGCGGGGCGGATGTGCAGGCAGCCCACCGAGGCGTGGCCGTAGTAGCCGGCGTGGGTGCCGTGGGCAGCGACAATGCGCTGAAATTCGCGCACAAATTCGCCCAGCCGCTCGATCGGTACGGCCGGGTCCTCGACAAAGGCGAGGGGTTTGCGTTCCGCGCGGGTGCTCATCAGCATCCCCAACCCGGCCTTGCGCAGATTCCAGACATCCGCCTGGGCGGTCTGATCGCGCACACTCACCGTGGCGTAGCCCAGGTGCGCTCGCACCAGGCGGTCGCCCAGGGCCTCCAGCCGCTCCGCCACCTCGTGTTCGTTCTCGCCGTGCAATTCGACCAGGAGCACAGCGCGCGGGTCACCTTCGATAAAACCGACCCGATCTTGAAAGGCCCGCGAGCCCATCGCGGGAGCGAGGATCTGATCGTCGACCAGTTCAACCGCGGCTGGGGCGAGTTCCAGAATTGTTTCCACCGCGTCGATGGCTTCGTTGAGAGCGGCAAAATGCACCACTCCCACAGCCGTTGCCCTGGGCAGCCGGATCAGTCGCACCTTCAGTGCGCTCAGCACCGCCAATGTCCCTTCCGAACCCACCAGCAACTTGGCGAGGTTGAAGCGGCGATCCGGGTCCGGTAGGGGCGAGGGATCCGGATAGTCGGCGAGCAGTGCGTCGAGGTTGTAGCCGCTCACCCGCCGCAGCAAACGCGGGAAACCGTTCAATATATCCTCGCGGTGCTGGGCAATCAGGCGCGGAATCTGCCGGTAGAGCTGGGCTTCGAGGCTGCTGCCCTGGGATTTGGCCGCGAGTTCAGTCTCGTTGAGCGGTCCGAAGTGGCACACCGAACCGTCCGCGAGCACCGCCCGGCATTCGAGGATGTGATCGACCGTTTTGCCGTAGAGAATCGAGCGCGCCCCGGCGGAGTTGTTGGCGGCCATACCCCCCAGGGTGGCGCGGCTCGCCGTGGCGGTCTCGGGGCCGAACTGCAGACCGTAGGGCCGCAAATGCTGCTTGAAAACATCCTGCACCACTCCCGGTTCGACCCAGGCGGTGCCCGCCTCGGGGTTGATCTCGATAACCCGGTGCATATACTTCGAAAAATCGAGCACCACCGCCTGGCCCACCGCCTGGCCCGAGACGCTCGTGCCGCCGCCGCGGGCCAGCACCGGCAATTTTGCCGCCCGGGTGGCCTGAACGGTTGCCACCACATCGGCTTGCGAGCGGGGGATCACCACACCGATAGGCGGGATGCGATAGAAACTGGCATCGGTACTATAGAGGGCGCGGTCGATCTCGCCGAAGCGCACTTCGCCTTCGATCTGGCGGGCGAGATCCTGTACGAACGTTTTCACCGGGCCGAATCCTGAGCGGGCTTTCTATACTTCCACTGTACGCCCGCCCAAAGAGGTCGCAGCTCAGTCGGCCGCGGGGCATCTAGACTGGGAGCGCACACGGAGCGACACCCATGACCACGTTCGAAAAAGCGCGCCTCCAGTCCAGCGAACGCACCCTGCCGGGCCGTTATTACACCGACCCTGCGATCTTTGATCGAGAGCAACGCGAAATCTTTGCGCGTCGATGGGTCTGTGTCGGGCGCGCCGAGCAGGCGCACAGTCCCGGAGAATACTTCCTGGCACAGGTGGCGGGCGAGAGTCTGATCGTCATCCGCGACCACCAGGGCACACTGCAAGCGTTTTATAACCTCTGCCGCCACCGGGGAACCCGGCTGTGCAGCGAAACAGCGGGCCGCTTCACCGCTCTGGTGCGCTGCCCCTACCACGCCTGGAGCTATCGCCTGGACGGCAGCCTGGCTGCCGCCCCCAACATGGAGCAATCCCCGGACTTCGACCCGGCGGACTACCCACTCCACCGCTGCCACCTTGCCGAGTGGGAGGGCTTCGTCTGGCTCAACCTGGATCCCCGACCGACACCGTTCGAGTCGGTCTTCGCCCCGCTGATCGGCCGCTTCACCGACTGGCGACTTCCGGCCCTCAGGCTCGGGGCGCGCGTCACCTACGACCTGCGCGCCAACTGGAAGCTGATTTTCGAGAACTACAACGAGTGTTATCACTGCCCACCCATCCACCCGCGCCTGGCGCAGCTTTCCCCCTCCGACAGCGGCCGAAACGACCTGATGGAAGGGCCATTTCTGGGGGGCTACATGGGCATCCATCCGGGCATGGCTCTGACTGTCAGCGGCAGCCGTTCGCGCCCGCCCCTGGGCAGCGTCGCAGGCGAGGACCTGCAGCGCGCCTACTACTACACACTATTTCCCAACCTGCTATTCAGCCTCCACCCCGACTACGCGATGGTGCATTATCTGCTGCCCCAGGCACCGGATGCCACTCAGATTGTCTGCGAGTGGTACTTCGACCCGACCCAAATTGCCCAGCCCGGCTTCGATCCTACCGACGCAGTGACCCTGTGGGACGAAATCAACCGTCAGGACTGGCAGGTGTGCGAGTGGACCCAGCAGGGCACAGCTTCCCGAGCCTACACCCCCGGCCCCTACGCCCACTCCGAGGGCCTGTGCGCCGCCTTTGACCGGGAATATTTGAAAGCATTGGGTTGTTGACAGGTGCCAGGTGTCAAAGAAGACTGCTGCCTATCAGAATTATGTACAGCGTTTGAACTGCTTCACTTTCAAAGACATCTGCAACCCAACGAAAAGCCATCCCCTTCGTCGCAGTCGACACGCGTCGTGCAGGCCCTGGAAGAATAAACCGATCCCACCCACACAGCCTCGTTCCCCGTAGTGCCGTGAAGTCCGGGGGGTGTCGGGGGGGTGGCACCCCCGCGACGCGGGGAGGAGGAGAGCGCGAGAGGGGAAGCGCGAAGGGGGTTCCACCTCTCGCTCCACAGATTCTCGTGCAAAACCAACCACCAAACGCCAAAATTCTAGGCAGTCTGCCCGAATCCAGGCAACCGTCATAACTCGTCGGGATCGAGCCCCTGCTGGCGGAGATAATCGATGAGCCGATTAAAGCGTTGTTCACCTGCGGCGGCAGATTGTTCTCCCGCCACTGCAAATAGCTGCCCCGATCCCCCTTCGGGCGGCCGAAGACAACCATCACATCCGGAGCCTGACAGATTTTGTTGTTGCCCTCCACGGGATACCACAGCAAATCGCCTGCCACAAAAACCTGCGGCTGCGCACGGAAAAGCCAATCCAGGCTCACTTTGATATAGACAATCCACCAAAACTGGCGGGTATTGTCAGCCATGGGCAGGCCGTCCGATTCCGGATAAACGACAGAGGTGGTGACCATCGATGTGTGCTCCGGTCCATTGTTTTATAAGTAGCGCACTTGGGAAGGTATCAGGTGCCAGGTTTCAGGTGTCAAGGAAAAAACGTTGCATTGAGCTACCCCACAGCCGACCGCTAGCCGGGCAAACCCGGGTCCAACAGCGCTCAGGCAGCCGAACGACCATGGATAGCCGTATGGATCGCAAGGAGCAACTCAGGCAGGGTGAACGGTTTGGTCAAAAAAGCTCGCAGGTCGGGGTGATGGGCTCTGGGCCGCTCGGCGTGAGCAATGCCGCTCATCGCGACCACCGGCAGGTACGGGTCGATGTCCTGCAGAGCAAAAATTGCCGCCGGGCCGTCCATAGCGGGCATCATCATGTCCATCAGCACCGCGCGCACCGCTCCGCGGTGTCGGCTGACCGCGACAATCGCCTCCAGACCGTTGCAGGCACCCACCACACGGTAGTTGTGGCTTTCGAGCGCCGTGCGGATCACCTCCAGAATGGCCGCCTCGTCGTCGACTACCAGTACCAGTTCGCCGCAGCCCTCAGGCAGTTCCGCTTGCGCCTCCGGCTCGACTGCGCTCTCCGCCGCCGCCGGCAGGTGCACCCGAAATTCGGTGCCCCGGCCCGGTTCGCTGTAGACACCGACAAAACCGCCGTGGTGCTTGACGATGCCCAGCACCGTCGAAAGCCCGAGGCCGGTACCCTTGCCCAACTCCTTGGTCGTAAAAAACGGTTCAAAAATCTTCTCGATAATCTCAGGCGTGATGCCTGTGCCCGTGTCACCGACCGTAACCACCACGTAGGCCCCGGCCACAGCATCCGGGATGAGGCGGGCGTAGTGCTCGTCCACGATCAAGTTGCGGGCGGTGAGGGTGAGTAGGCCGCCGCCGGGCATCGCATCGCGGGCATTGACGCACAGATTCATCAACACCTGGTGCATCTGGGTGGCATCCGCCTGGATAGTCCAGAGATCTTGCGCCGACGCATCGATACGAATCTCGATCGACTTGGGGAACGTCTGCCGGACAATCTGCCCCACCTCCCCGAGCAGGTGACGAATCTGTAAAATCGTGCGCCGACCTTCCATACCCCGGGCAAACGAGAGAATCTGGGTGACCAGATGGCTGCCGCGGCGCGAATTTTCTTCGAGCATTCTAAGCAGGCGCAAATCCTGCTGGTCGAGATCCGTCAGCCGCAAAGGCAGCAGTTGGGCCGCTGCCACGATAGGCGTCAGGATGTTGTTGAGATCGTGGGCGATGCCGCCCGCGAGGGTGCCCAGGCTCTCCAGGCGCTGGGCGCGCAGGAATTTTGCCTCGAGCTGTTTTTTTTCGGTGATGTCGGTATCGACGGTGAGAATCGACTTGGGACGGCCCTGCTCGTCGCGCACCAGCGTCCAGCGGCTCTGGGCAATCAGTTTTTTGCCCGAGCGGGTGAATTTGGTCAACTCGCCCTGCCATTCACCGCGCACCACGACGGTCGCGAAGACCTCCTCAGCAACAAGCCGGGCTTCATCGGCTCCGGCCAGCCCGTGCCCGTAAAGAAGATCGGCCGCGGTTTGGCCCAACACCTGAGCCGCACTCCAGCCGTAGAGCCGCTCGGCCCCTTTGTTCCAGAACACAACCCGGTTATCGAGATCCCTCAGCAATATCGCGTCGGTGGCGACATCGAGTAGGGCCGCCTGTTCGTGGATCTTTTGCTCGGCGCGCTGTCTTTCGATGGCGTAGCGGATCGAGCGCACCAGGAGCGAACCGGTCACCTGCCCTTTGACCAGATAGTCCTGGGCACCCAGTTGCATCGCCCCGGTGGCGAGGGTCTCGTCCTCGAAGCCGGTGAGCACGACAATCGGCAAGGCGGCGGCAAAGGGCTTGAGGGCGATAAGACTGTCGAGTCCGCGGCTGTCCGGCAGCGAGAGATCGAGCAACACCACGTCGAAGTGCTCGTGGGCCAAGGCGGCGACGGCTTCCTGAAGCCGACCCGCCTCGTGCCACTCGAAGCGCTCGGCCGGGGCGTCCTTTAAGATTTCGCGCAGCAGCCGCATGTCGCCGGGGTTGTCTTCGACCAACAGAATTTTGATCGCCGCCATCGCCCTCACCTCGGGGGAAGTGTGACGACCGTGAACCAAAAATCTTCGATCGACTGCACGATCTTGAGAAACGCACCGAAATCGACGGGCTTAGTAATGTAGCAGTTGGCCGCGTCGTTGTAGGCTCTGAGGATATCCTCCTCCGCCTGGGAAGTGGTGAGGATCACCACCGGAATGCGCCTGAGGGAGGTGTTGGATTTGATCTGGACGAGCACCTCCCGGCCGTCTTTTTTGGGCAGATTCAAATCGAGCAATACCAGGTCCGGGCGGCGGGCGCGGACGTACTTGCCTTGCTTCTCGAGGTACGCCAGAGCCTCGGCGCCGTCCTCGACGACCTGCAGACGCACGGGGATCAGACCTTCTGCGAGGGCAATGCGGGTCAAACGCACATCGCCGGGATTATCCTCGACCAGCAGCACTTCGATGGGACGGTTCGGGGCGGCGGCACTGCTCATAGATCACCCGTGGGCTCCGGAACGGTAAAGAAAAACGTCGCTCCGCGGCCGGGCTGCGACTCGACCCAGATGCGCCCGCCGTGGCGCTCGACAATTTTTTTGCAGATGGCGAGGCCGATGCCGGTGCCGGCGTAATCGCCGCGGGGGTGCAGCCGCCGAAAGACGGCAAAGATGCGCTCGCGGTAAGGCGCTTCGATGCCGATACCGTTGTCGGCCACCGAGAAGACCCACTCCCCTGCGGCGCGGCGCACGCCGATATCGACCTGCGGCGGCTCGGGGCCATGGAACTTGAGCGCATTGCCCACCAGATTCTGGAGGACCTGGGCAAGCTGGGTGGCATCGGCGATCACCTTGGGCAGCGCTGCGCGGCTGATGGTGGCGCCGCTTTTTTCGATGGTTGGTTTTAAGTTGGTCAGGGCGTGGTCGAGGGCGGCATCCGCGTCGATGCGGCCGAGCCGCTCGGTGCGGGTGCCGACGCGCGAGTAGGCCAGCAGATCGTTGATGAGCGTCTGCATCCAGCGCGCCCCATCGACGGCGTAGGCGATGAATTCCTGGGCGTCCGGGTCGAGCTTGTCCTGGTAGCGCCGCTCCAACAGTTGCAAGTAGCTGCCGATCATCCGCAGGGGCTCCTGCAGATCGTGGGAGGCGACGTAGGCGAACTGCTCGAGGTCGGTGTTGGAGCGGGCCAGCTCCCGGCGCTGCTGGGTCTCTTGCTCCAACAGTTGCGCCTGGGCGAGGGCGATACCCATCTGGTCGGCCAACTGCAACAGCAACTCCGTCTCAAAAGTGCTCCACTGGCGGGGGGCGCTGCACTGGTGGGCGATGAGCAGACCCCACAGTTGCTCGCGCTGCAAAATGGGCACCACCAGATTGGCGCGCACCGCGAAGCGCCGCAAAAAATCGGCATAGCAGGGCTGGATGGGCGCCGTCTCGATGTCGGCGATGGCGCCGATGCGCCCCCGGCGGTACTGCTCCTGGTAGCCGTCTCGAAAGCACGGATCGAGGATGTTCTGGCCAAGTACCGCCGGCCAGCTCTCCAGCACCGCCTCCTGCACCACCTGGCCGGTGCCGTCCGCCCACAGCCGGAAGATGAGCACCCGGTCGGCAGCCAGCAGCTTTTGCACCTCGTCGACGGACGTGCGCAGGATGTCCTCCAGTTGTAAAGACTGGCGAATTTTCAGGGCAATGTCCGAGAAAAGGCGGATGCGACGGTTCTGCCGCTGCAACTCCGCCTCGGTCCGCCGTCGCTCGGTGATGTCCGCCACGATGCCGAGCACTCGCACCACCGCACCGTCGTCGCCAAAGACCAGCCGGCCCTGGACTGACAGCCAGCGCACCTCACCCACCGGGTGGACGACCCGAAATTCGCCGTGCGGCTCCCGCTTTTGGGCCAGAACTTCGGCGATCTCAGCCGCGACAGGAGCGCGATCTTCTGGGTGCATGCAGGCAAGCAAGGCTTCGCAGGTACCCGCAAATGTGCCCGCAGCCAGACCCAATAACTGCTCCATGTTATCGGACCAACACACCGTATTTTCCAGGGCATTCCAATCCCAAGTACCCAAGTTGGCGGCTTCGAGCGCAAAGTGCAGATGTTTCGCATTCAGGCGCATTTGCTGTTCAGATTGCTGGTTCATCCTCGAGTCTGGTACTTGTGCGCAATGGATCTCCAAAGGCAGCCCCACGTGCAAAACACGCCCCGATATCGATAAGACAAATACGATTCCGTTGGGAACCTTAAGCTTACCGTAACTTTTTGCTGTCAGCCACGCCGATAGCCTGGCTCAAGAGTCACAAAAACGATTATCATTATCAATTAGTATGGAATCATCCTTCTTGATCCTGGTTCTGGCCCTGGGGATGCGCCATGGCGTGGACGCCGATCACCTGGCAGCCATCGACGGCCTGGCGCGCGTCCATCCCAGTCCCTGGAACGGTGCGCTGTTCGCCATCGGTCACGGCCTGGTGGTGACACTGCTGGCGGTAGGGGTAGGCGGCATTGTCGTGGGCCCTCTCGAAGCTTGGTCACCGTGGCTCTTGATTGCCCTGGGAGCGGTCAACCTCTGGCGGCTGGCCCATCCCGCCCCACTGCACTTACCGCGTCTGGTCGCCAGCAGCCCGCTGATGCTGGGGGTACTCTTTGCCGCAGGCTTCGAGACGGCAAGCCAGCTGTCGGCTTTAGCCCTGAGCAACCAGGCCAATCCCTGGCTGTTGGGGGGGACGTTTTGTCTGGGGATGCTGCTGGTCGACGGCACCGACGGCTACCTGGCAGCGCGCACGCAGCGCGCTTCGGCGGCGGGCGGCAGCCGCTCGCTGGCGGCGGCCCGTATTTTGGGGGTGACGGTGGTAATTTTTTCGTTTGGCCTGGGCGGTGCGGAGCTTTTAGGGGTGGACTTTGAGCCGTTTGTCCTGCCTTTGGGGGCAGGACTTTTTACCTTGTTGGTGGCCCTTAGGTTCTGGAGTTTTCGCGAGACACAGCAACACTGACAACAGGAGAGACCAACCATGGAGAACCAGCGCGTTCCAGTAACGGTACTGACCGGGTTTCTCGGTTCGGGCAAGACCACCTTGCTCAACCGTATCCTCACCGAGGAACACGGCAAGCGCATCGCCGTCATCGAAAACGAATTCGGTGAAATCGGCATCGACCAGGCCCTGGTGGTCAACGCCGAAGAAGAAATCTTCGAGATGAACAACGGCTGCATCTGCTGCACCGTGCGCGGTGATCTCATCCGGATCATCGGCAATCTGATGCGGCGCAAGGACAAGTTCGACCACATCCTGGTGGAGACGACGGGCCTTGCCGACCCGTCGCCGGTGGCCCAGACGTTCTTTGTCGATGAGGAGATGCGCGAACAGCTCAAGCTCGACGGCATCGTCACCCTCGTCGACGCGCTGCACGTCTGGCAACACCTGGAGGAGAGCAAAGAATGCCAGGAGCAGATTGCCTTTGCCGACATCGTGCTGCTCAACAAAACGGATCTGGTTACCCCCGAACAGCTCGCCGAACTGGAGCGGCGGGTGCGCGCCATAAACGCGATGGCCCGCATCTACCGTACCCAGAATGCGGCCGTCGAGATAGACCGAGTGCTCGATATCGGCGGATTCGACCTGGAGCGCGCCCTCAGTGTCAAGCCGACCTTTCTGGAGCCGGAATATCCCTTCGAGTGGGCCGGGATCTATCATCTGGAACCGGACCGCTATATCCTGACGCTGCAGGACGGCCCCGACCCGGCGATGGCTCTGGTGTGTCTTCCCGTCCCCGACCCAGGCGAAGCTAGCCTGGAAGCGTCCCAGAAGCAGGCGGTGCGCCTATTTTCCGGCCGGGCGAAGCTGCGCGAGCCGGGGCAGGGGTTGACTCCGCAGGCGGCGCTTGTGGAGTTGCAACTGGGGGAGGCGGGGGTGAAGCGTTTCGCGCTGGAAGTGACCGAGGCGGGCGACTACGCGCTTTTTACCCAACACCGCCCCGAAGAATTTGCCCTGGTGCTGGCGGCCGAGGGGGGCCAAGCGCTGCAGCCGCTGGTAGAGCGCATTTACGAGGCGGGGCACACCCACGACGAGGAGGTGACTTCGGTGGGTATCGAAATGCCGGGCGCTGTGCACCCCAAAAAGCTCAGCGAGTGGCTGAGCCGCCTGCTGCGCGAGCAGGGCACAGACATCTTCCGCATGAAAGGCATCCTCCACCTGCAGGGCGAGGAGCGCCGCTACGTCTTTCAGGGGGTGCACATGCTCTTCGACGGCAACCCCGACCGGCCCTGGGGCAGTAAGCCGCGCACCAACCAGCTGGTCTTCATCGGCCGCAACCTCGACCGCGAGCAACTGACGCGGGAGTTCGCCGCATGCCTCGCCTGAAAGATCCCCAATCGCTAGGACCACGCTGGCGGGCGGTCCTCGACGATTGCGTCGCGGCTATCGCCTGGTCGGGCGACGGCCGGTTGGTAGCTGCCGCCTCCGCCGCCGGAGCGGTGGCTATCCTCGACGGCGGGAGCGGCCAGGCATTGTTGAGGCTCGCAGGCCATCCCCAGGGTGCGCTGTGCCTTGCCTGGGCGCCCCAGGACCGGCTGCTGGCCACCGGGGGTGCCGACGGCACCGCCCGCCTCTGGCATCCGACAAGCGGCCACGAAGTTGCCGCCCTAGAAGGCGGAGCAGCGTGGGTCGAATACCTCGCCTGGGGCGATGCACCGTATCTACTCGCCACCGCCGCGGGCAAGCACCTCAAGCTCTGGAGCGCCGATGGCCGCTTGCTGCGCACCGCCGAGCCCCCGCACGCCAGTACTATCTCGGGGCTGGTGTGGCACCCGCAGCGGGGGCGCTTCGCCAGCTGTTGCTACGGCAGCGTCCGGCTGCACGCGCCCCTCAAGGCCGCCCCGGCCGATGTCTTCGAGTACGCCGGATCGCTGATCGCCCTGGACTGGAGCCCCGACGGCAGGTGGATAGCCTGCGGCTGCCAGGACGCCACGGTGCACCTGTGGGAGGTGGCCAGCGGCACGGATCTGCAGATGAGCGGCTACGCCGGCAAAGTGCGCGCCCTCGCCTGGGATCCGACCGGACGATATTTAGCCACCGGCGGCGGCGCGGATGTGACGGTTTGGGATTTTTCCGGCAAAGGTCCGGCCGGCAGCAAGCCGCGTATCCTCTCCGCCCACCTCAAACCAGTCTCCCACATGGCCTACCAGCCCCAAGGCGGCCTGCTCGCCATGGGCGGCCCGGATGGGATTGTGAGCCTCTGGAATCCCCTCAAACCCGCCCGGCCCATGGGCCTCGCCCGCCCGGACACCCAGGTGAGCGCCCTGTCCTGGCGACCGGACGGCCAGCACTTCGTCAGTGGACACACCAACGGGGACGTCGTCGCCTGGAGTGTGCCCAGCGAAGGACGCGGCTTTGGGCTCTAGCATTTAAACAAATACTTGAGCAATAGTTTGTTTTTGGTTACGATGGTGTCGTTGCCATCGAGAGTAGCCATGACCACCGTGACCCAGATGAAATGTGCTTGTGACGCTTGCCTATGCATCGTCAACCTGAGTGAATCGATCCAGAAGGACGGCAAGTATTTTTGCAGCGACCCGTGCGCCAACGGCCACCCGGACGGTTCCGGCTGCGGGCACACGGGCTGCGAATGCCAGTGATGCAGTTGCAGTAGATCGTCTTATCAAGAATTCCCCGGTTCCAACTTTGCGAGCCGGGGTTTGTCGGCAGCAGCGCTTTAGAATATCCGCGCGGTCGCCGCGCTGAGCAAGGGCGTCCTCAGGGAGGCAGCACCATGGAAGTCTCAAAAATCAACGCCGAGCGTGACGAGACCTGCGAGCACACCGGATTGCACCCGGAGGCGGTGGCGCGGGCGGCAGCGCGCGTCGGGGCACTGGTGCACATCGATGCACTGGCGCAGCTGTTCGCAGCCTTTGGCGATCCGACCCGGTTGCGCATCCTCACAGCTCTGCGCGATGGCGACCTGTGCGTGTGCGATCTGACGGCGGTGCTCGGGATGACGGCCTCGGCGGTTTCCCACCAGTTGCGGCTGTTGCGCAATTTGCGGCTGGTGCGCTCGCGCAAAGTCGGCCGGGTCGTCTATTATCACCTCGACGATGACCATGTACTCAACTTGCTTGCCCAGGGTGAAGCCCACATTCGTCATTATTAGTCGCAGACAAAAACTCCCGCCCGGTTCAGTTCGCTGCCGGACCTTTTGCACTCAGATCAGCGTCCCGCCGATGAGCCCCGTCAGGATGACAAAACCGACGGTGACGTTTTCATTGAAGATGCGGTTAAAGCGGGTCGGATCGTCGCCGGTCACCAGCGAGCGGTACTGGCGCCACCAGAAGAGGGTGGCAACGATCAAACACACATAAAAAATCGATCCCAGTTCCAGCTGGTAGCCCATTACCGCCAGGCACCCGGCGGTGCCGGTGAAGAAGGCGCCGATCGCCTGGGGGGTGAAGCGGCCGAAGAAGATGGCGCTGGAGTTGGTGCCGATTTTGAGGTCGTCTTCGCGATCCGATAGGGCGTAGACCGTGTCAAAGCCAAGGGTCCATAGCACCGTCGCTCCCCATAGCCACCAGGCGGGGGTCTCCAGGCCGCCGGTGACTGCCGACCAGGAGATGAGCGCGGCAAACCCCCAGGCCAGCGAGAGAACCAGTTGCGGCACCGGGAAGACGCGCTTGGCCCCTGGATAGAGGGCGATCACCGGTACGGCGGCAACGCACAGCCAGAAGGTGAAGGGGTTGAGAAAAAAAGTCAGTCCCCAGGCGCACAGCAGCGAGACTGCGAAAGTGACCACCGCCACCGGCACGGCCAGTTCGCGGCTGGCGAGGGGTCGAGCGCGGGTGCGCTCGACGAGCGGATCGATGTCGCGGTCCCACAGGTCGTTGATGACGCAACCGGCGGCGCTGGTGGCGATGGTGCCTACTACCATCACCAGCACCAACAGCGGCGAGGGCGAGCCTCCGGCGGCGGCGAAGACTCCCCAGAGCGCGGGGATCATCAAGATGAGTCGGCCGGCCGGTTTGTCCCAACGCAGTAGGCGGAAGACGGCGTCGGCTTTGGCGCGCCAGTCGGTGGGGGCGGTACTCATGGCGTCGAGGCGGGGCGCTCTTCGATGGGTGCCGGTTCGTCGACCCAACGCAAATCGCGCAGCGAGCCGGTCTGGTTGATCGGACCCGCCACCTCGAAGGCAAAGAGGCTGCGGCCGTTGCCGCCACCCGGGCGGCGCGGCGGGTTCTGCCCGTTGGTGCGCTCAAATTCACCCTGCACCTGGAGGTTGGCGGTGCGATCGAGCAGCACCAGGCTGCCGGCCGGGCGCAACTGCATCCCCGAAGAGAGATACACCATATTTTCGGTGGTCGCGGTGCCGCCTGCGAGGTTAAAGCTGCCCTCCAACCGGTCGAAGCGGCCGGTCGTCAAGGTGCGTACAGCCCCCGACGCCCCGGCGAAGTTGCCGCCCGCCGCCCCAAAAAGCGGCCCGAGCAAGTCGTTGGCGGCCAAGCGGCCATTTTGTACCAGCAGCGTTCCATTGCCGGAGAGCGCCCCCAAAAAAGCGTCTGGGTTGGCACCCTGGGACTGGAATTTGACCTGCAAGTCCCCTTCGCCAAAGATCTGGTCCCCCAGACCCAGAAGCACTGTGGCCAGCAGGTTGATGTCGGTGCCGCGAAAAGCGAGATCGCCGCTGAACTGGGGAATGGTCGAACGCACATCGGCCCCGAGGGCGCCCGTCATCCGCCCGCCCGCGGCGGCAAGATTGATCTGCGAGAGGTTCCACAAACCGCGATCGAGCCGCGCCCGGGCGCTGAGGTCCGTAAAGGTCAGCCGGCTGAGCAGGCCTCTGTCGATCTGTACCGTACCCTCGCCGCGCAGACCCTTCAGCAAGCTCTCGCCCTCGGTCGCCGCGCTCGAGGCGACCAGTTCGTCGAGGTCGAGCCGGTCGAAGCGCGCCTCAAAATCGAGCCGCGGGTCGCGAAAATCGGTGAGCGACCCGCCGATGCGGCCGGTGGCGGCGCTGCCCAGGCGAAAGTTCATCCCCGGTGTGCTCACCCGGTTGCCGTCGAAGTTGAGCGGGCCGCTCAGATCTTCGATGCCCCCCAGCAGGTTCGGCAGGCTCACCCCGGCCAGTTCCAGATTGCCGCGCAACCCGGGGGCGCTGACTGGACCCACCAGGGCCAGATCGAAGCTGCCGGTCGAACCGGCGGTGGCCCCGAGATTGGCGAACGGCACCACGTAGCGACCGAGTTCGGCCATCGTCATCGGCGCGTCGGAGCGCACCCGCAGGTCGTAGCGCTGGCTTTTGGCATCGAAGTTGCCGAGCGAGCCCGTCAGATTCAAAGTGCGCTCGCCCTCCAGCCTGGACGCCTCGCCCACCAGCAGCGATCCGGGGGTGAGGGTGCTCACCAGCACCAGACGGCGAGCCGGAGCCAGGCGCAGGATATTGCCGAGGGTGAGTTCCGAGACCGCCGTCAGATCGGCGCTCAATTGCAAAGCGCGCGCCTGGGGGCCGCCGCTGAGCGCAAAACTGAGCGGCGCGCTGCCGGTGGCACGCACGCCGTCGCGGCTACCCGCCGGCACCAGCGAGAGCGCCCGGGGAAAGTTGAGGGTGCCGTTGCCGCTCAGTTGCATTGCGCCGTCGCGGCCGACGGTACCTTTGAGGTTGACGGGGGAGCCCGCCGCGACGGCGCGCAGCTGCTCGATGGTGGTCCCCCGCTCGCCCAGGGCCACGGTACCCACGGCCTCTTCGAGCGGAGCGGCCAGGTCCACCAGGGCGAGCGTGGCGCCGCGCAGGTCGATGGTGCCGGTGGCCAGGGCGCCGTCGACCTTCAGCTCGACGCCCGCATTGCCCGCAAGTCCCCTGAAAGTCGAGCGCAAGGCCCTGCGAAAGCCGCCTTCAAACAGGTCCGAGACCAGAATCGGGTAGGCGGCCTTGAGGTCGAGGCCGCTGCTGCTGATGGTCAGTTGCGGGTTGGGGGCAGCGCTGCCGTAGCCTTCGAGCACCCCGTCGACGCTCAACGAGGAATTGCCCAGATCCGCCTCCAGGTTGGTCAGGGCGATCTTGGTCGGTTCGAAGACGACCTCGCCGCGCAGGTTCTTGAGCGGGTGCACCCAGCCCTCGCGCAGCAGCGAAGCACCCACCAGTTCGGCCCGGCCTAGAATTTGGGGGGCATCGAGGGTGCCGGTGAAGGTGAGGTCGACGTTGCCCCGGCCGCCCAGCAGCCCCAGCCGTCCTCCCCCCAGGTTGCTGAAGATGCTCAGATCGCCGCCGGTGCCCACGGCCTTGAGATCGATGGGTCCCTCGGGGCGACGGGCGATGGTGCCGGTGAAGGTCGTCTGTTGGCCGGGAGCGCCGACGCGCAGATCCTCGAGCGCCAGTGCGGCTTCGCTGAGCACCAGCCTGCCGTTGAGCGCGTCGATCGGACTGCGCAGGCGCGGGTTGCTCAATTTAAAGTTCTGAAATTCGAAGCTGCCGCCGGTGGTCGCCGTGTCGAGGGGACCGCGCACCACCAGCTCGGTGCGCAGCCGGCCGCTGCCTTTGCTGGTGGCGATCCACTCGCGCCAGGGTTCGGCGACCAGTTGCAAAGGCGCATTGGTGCGCACGGCGAACGGGTCGATAAAGCCGGTTTTGACCGTCAGATCCAACAAGGGACTTGGCGACTCGCCGGTCGGACGCCGGACGCTGCCCTGGATATCGGCGTCGAAGCCCTCGCCGCTCAGGCGAAGCCGCTCGGCCCGCACCCCGGCGCTACTGACGCCCATGGCCGTGTCGACTTTGACCTTGCGCGCCAGCCACGGCTGGCCGCCAAACAGCAGCGGCCAATCCCAGCGCAACAGCCGCGTGCCGCAGGTGCCCTCCAGGCGAGATTCGCCCCCCAGCGTGCCCTGCCAGACAAAATCGAGGTCAAACACCCCCGTGAGCCCCGCCAGGCTCGGGATGTCGCGGGTGTAGGCCGACAGATAGCGCGGCCGAAATTTTTCGGCCAGAATGCGCAGATTGCCGGTGAGTTTTTGCCAATCGCCATCCTCGGGCCAGGCCAGGGTGCCGTCGAGGGTGAGCGCCGTCGCCACCGGTTTGTCGCGCAGGGCGTTGACGATGCGGCCCTGCAGATTGATGGGCAACCCGGCGCGGTCGAACTTTTGCACCTTCAAACTTAGTGCGCTCGCCAGGAAGCGCTGGGGAGGCTGCACCCCTTCATCGTCGAAGCGCACAGTGCTGTCAAAGAGCGTCAGCCCGGTACCTGCAAGATTGACCGGTCCCTCACCGGCGCCCTGCCCGTCGCCTAAATCCGCAACGTTCCAGCGCCCGTCGCGAAAGCGCTTGAGATAGATTTCCGCACCGTCTATCTCGATATTGCGCACTTCGATCTGGCGGACCAACAGCGGCAGCAGCGCCAGTTCGACGAAGGCGCCCCGCGCCTGTAGTTCGCTGGTGCCCCCGCGGTTGACCACGCGCACCTGCTCGGTGCGCAGACCAACGCCCCCCAGGGTGCGCAACTCGACGCGCCCGAGGAGCACATCGCGGCCCAGCGAGCGTGAAAGCGCTTCCTGCAGGGGCTTGCGAAAGCTCTCGCCATCGACAAACAGCGGCACGAGCGCCAGCCCCGCGAAGCTCGCCAGCCCCACGCCGGCCGCACCGATGAGCGTGCGCTGCAGCCACAGCGGCAGCGCAAACCTGGGTGGGGGGGGTGAGCTTTTGCCGGGGGCAGGGACAGCTTCAGACATGCCCGGACCACGCGCCAAGAGAGGTTCTCAGCCAGTGTATCAGCCGCGACTTACTGCCGTTTGGCATCGAGCAGCGTGCGGTTCTGGCTGTGGACGATCTGGGCGCCGAGGCGGGCGGTCTCGTTGGTGCCGTCCAGGCCCTTGGCAATCGCCACGTAGTCCTGGGCGGTGCCGCCCTCGCCGCTGGCCGCCCCAGACGGTACCAGCACGTCGCCTTCGGGATTGAAGACACTGGCGTGGCCGGCGGTGGCAAAGTTCCAGCGCGTCCCAGCGGTCCCCTGACCGACCGAGATACCGAGAATCTGCTGGAACTCGGTCTGCTCCTGTTCGGTGTTGGGGGTGGCCGGATTGCCCAGGTCGGTTTCAGAAGTGATGTAGTCGGTCTTCTTGGCCGGCACGCGGGTCTGGCCCGCCGCGGTGGGCTGGCCGATGGTCACAAATTCACCCGGATGCTTGAAGTTGTATTCGGCCTGGCCGTTTTTGATGCTGGCGAGCACCGCCGTCGCCTCGGTGGTGCGGGCCTTGTCCGTCTGGCCGATCAGGTTCGGCGCCGCGACGGCGGCCAGAATGCCCACGATCACTACGACCACCAGCAGTTCGATGAGCGTAAAACCCTTTGCTGCGCCCACCCGCCGACGCCCTGTCCAATTACCCATACGACTTACCTTCCCAAGCGCAAAAACGATGCCATCATGACGTGCCCGCGCCGCGCCGGGTGCCCGGCTCCCGGAGCGCCGACTTCTGCGGTTCACCCTAGCACATTGAAGCGTCGGCGCCTCGATGTGCTAGAAGTGCACCAGAATCCGCAAGGGGAGCAACTCTCGTGCAACTGCAGGCAGAGCAGCGCGACAAGCGCACCAGCGGCGGCGACAACCGGGGATTGGTGCTGGCGGGGGTGGCGGCCCTGCTGTTGGGGGGTGTCGGGTTGCGGCTGACCTATCTGCAGGTCATCCAGGGTGCGTATCACCGCGAACTGGCCGAGAACAACCGCATCCGCCTGTTGCCCATTCGCCCGCCCCGCGGCCGTATCCTCGATCGCTACGGTCGGGTGCTCGCCACCAACCGGCTTTCTTTTTCGGTGTTTCTAGAACCGATGCAGCTCAAGCCCAAGGAATGGCCCGCCGCGCTGGCGCGTCTGAGCCTTTTTATCAAAGTGCCCGCCGACAAGCTCGAAGCAAAGCTCAAAGCCGCCGGGTACAACTCACCCTACCCCGTGCGCGTCTTGCAAAATGTCGAACCGCAGCTGGTGACCGTGTTGCGCGAGCACATTCAGGAGTTGCCGGGGGTCAAAGTCGACGTCGAGTGGATGCGCTTCTACCCGAACGGTCCAGTCGCGAGCCATCTATTGGGCTACACCGGCGAAATTTCGGAGCAGCAGCTGGCCGAACGCAAGGAGCGGGGCTACCGCCTCGGGGACATCATCGGCAAAGCCGGCGTCGAGCGGCTGCTGGAGGAGAAATTGCACGGCGAGTGGGGCGGCGAACAGGTCGAGGTGGACGCCGCCGGACAGGTGGTGCGCGTCATCGGCGAAGTGCAGCCCAAAGCCGGGCAGGACGTGCGCCTTTCGATCGACCTGGCGCTGCAAAAGACCGCCGAGGCCGCCCTTCACTCCCGCAAAAATCGCGGAGCGGTGGTGGCGATGGACCCGCGCAACGGCCAGGTCCTCGCCATCGCCTCCGCCCCCTCCTACGACGCCAACATTCTCTCGGGCCGGATTGCCGAGCAGGACTGGCGGCGGTTGCAGACCCCCGATCGGCCCCTGCTCAACCGGGCGGTGCGGCCCTATCCGACGGCGAGCACCTTCAAGATCATCATGACCGCAGCCGGCATCGAAAGCGGCAAGTTCAACCCCAACAGCCGCCTGGCCACCTTCGGGGGCCTGCGCATCGGCGGGCGCGTCTTTCGCGATCACAACGGCCGCGGCTTCGGCACGATCGGTTTTGTCCGTGCCCTCTCCCAAAGCAGCGACACGTTTTACTATCAGGTGGGCCTGCGCATCGGTCCCGACGAGATTGCCAAGTGGTCGCGCAATTTTGGCTTCGGCAGCCGCACCGACATCGGTCTGCAAAGCGAATCGCGCGGCCTGGTGCCCACCCCCGAGTGGCTGAAGCGCCGCTTCGGGCGCCAGTGGTTCGGAGGGGACACCGCCAACACCTCGATCGGCCAGGGCATGGTGCTCTCGACCCCACTGCAAAACGCGGTCATGGTCGGCGCCATCGCCAACGGCGGCTTCCGCGTGCAGCCCCATCTGGTGCTCGACAGCCGCCCGGGGCTCTCGCCGGTGGGTCTCGCACCTTCCACCCTGGCCACCATTCGCCAGGGCCTCAGTGAAGTGGTCCGCAGCGGCACCGCCCGCCGCGCTCTGTCGATGCCCGATTTGCCCAACGCCGGCAAGACCGGCACCGCCGAACATGGTGCGCGCAAGGGCGGCCGCACGCACGCCCTCTACGTCGGCTACGCCCCCACCTCTGCCCCTGAGATTGCTGTATCCGTTTTGCTTGAGAACGGCGGCCATGGCGGATCCGATGCCGCCCCGATTGCAAAGAAAATTTACCAGACTTACTTCATCGCCAAGGGTAAAAAAAGTGCTGCGCTCTCTCCAAAGCATGTAGAATAAGCGATTGAAATTCAGGCCCAAAGGCACTTCCAGCGATTCGCCCACCTGCTTTTGGACCTGATATTGCACGGTGAGGAGTTTTTATGAACAAAGGTGAATTAGTGGACGCCGTCGCCAAGAAAGCCAAGCTGGCCAAAAAGGACGTCGATGCGATCGTGGGTGCGGCCTTCGATGTGATTGTCGAAGCGGTCTCGCGGGGCGACAAAGTCACCCTGGTGGGTTTCGGTTCGTTTGAACCGCGCAAGCGCGCCGCCCGCGAAGGCCGCAATCCCAAGACCCGCGAGAAGATGACCATCGCCGCGACGACCGTACCGGCTTTTTCGGCGGGCAAGCAGTTTCGAGAAGCCGTCTCCGGTTCCGCCCAAGCGGACTAAGTGATTCAAACACCCCTTCCTGCCCACGGCGGTGACCGCCAATGGGCGGCACGGCTCGCCCGCTGCCGCATCGAAGAACTTGTGGATTTCTCTGCCAGCATCAACCCCCTCGGTCCCCCCCCTGGGGTACAGGCCGCCTACGGCGAGGGTTTTGCCGATCTGTTGCATTACCCCGCTCCCCACGGCAGCGAGCTGCAATCGGCCCTCGCCGCCCGCCTGGGAATTGAGCCCGAGCGCATCGTCTGCGGCAACGGGGCGGCGGAACTGCTCACCTGGGCGGGCCGCGAGTGCGCCCGCGCCGGACTGACCGTCCTGCCGGTACCGGCTTTTGGCGATTACCGCCGCGCCCTCGCCACCTTTGACGCTCCGTATATCTCTGTAGCGCTCGCAGCCGATTTTTCACTGCCAAAGGCACTGCCGCCGGGCGATGCGGTAATGCTCGCCAATCCCCACAACCCCTCCGGCTATCTCTACTTCCGAACCGCCCTCGCTGAGTTGTTCGACCGTTTCAAGCTGCTTATCTTCGACGAAGCGTTCATCGATTTTCTCGACGACCCGGCGGCATTTTCGGCGCTTTGCGGCCCCGAGCACCCGGGGCTGATCGTGATTCGCTCGCTCACCAAGTTCTATAGTTTGCCGGGGTTACGGCTGGGTTATGCCGTGCTGCCGGTGGCGATGGCGGCGCGCTGGCAAGCCTGGCGCGATCCGTGGCCTGTCAACGCCCTTGCCCAACACCTGGGAGTAGCGGCCCTGGCGGATCTCGATTTCGAGCGGCGCACCCGCGCCTGGCTTGGCCCGGCCCGCTCCCGCCTCGCCGCGGGCCTTGCGCTCCTGCCGGGGTTGACGGTCCTGCCGGGGGCGGCCAACTTCTTGCTGGTGCAGACCGCCACCTCGGCGGTGCACCTGCAGGCCGAATTGCTGCGCCGCCATCGCCTGCTCATCCGCCACTGCACCAGCTACGACGGTCTTGGCGAGCGTTATTTTCGGGTGGCGGTGCGCGGCGAATCCGAGAATGATCTGCTCATTGGCGCTCTAGCCGAGATTCTTGCTAAAACCCCAGCGACGAGCCGAGTTGACGGCTGCGCCAGTAGCCCGCCGCCATCAACAGACCCAGTGCACCCAGAGTAAGCAGCGCTGCGGCCCAGTTGTCCCGGGCAGCCAGAAAGCTCACCCCGCCCCACCCCAGCAGCGAGACGAATTCTACAATCCCGAGCATCGGATCTCCGCCCCCTGCCGCTCGGCTTTTGAATATCTCCGCAAGCGCAATGGGCCGCGAGTTCCACAGGCGCAGAGTGGCAGCGGCGACGGTTGCCGCCAGAAAAACGCCCAAAGGCACCAGCCAGGGTTCTCCACGCACCAGCAGGATCCCAAATAGCGGCAAGAGCAGCACCCACACCGGGATTAAGGCTGCAAGCAGCTTCAGGCGGACTAGTTTCGTCCGCTCGGTCGGGCAGGATCGCAGCAAATCCGGGGCTTCTTCCCCCGAGACCCCGATGCGCGTGAGCGTATAGACCAGGCTGCTACCCACCACCGTGGCGGCCGTCGCCGCGAGAGTGCCGGTGCCTCCGAGCGGCCCCCCTGCGTTCTGCAACAGCACAACCAGCCCCGGGATCAAAAACACCCCCTGCAGAAAAGTCTGCGAGAGCAAATAAGGATTGCGTAGGAGCAACCGCCATTCTTTGAGCAGCACAGCCCGCCCGAAGTCGCCGTGCCAGCGGGGCTCGCCGCTACGCCGCCGTTTTGGGCTCTCTGTGACACTCTGTTGGGTACCGGCGACAAACGCACGGTAGAGCGTCTCGGTGGCAAGCCAGCCAAGGGCGCCACCGCTTCCCAGCGTCAGCAACATCGCCACCGGATCGGCAAAGACCGCCCGCGCCGGGGTCCACAACCAACTTTGGGCACCGAGCGGACCGCCTTCGGCAAACAGCGCCAGCCAACGTTCCCAAACCACCCCGTCCCCCGGCCCGCTCCCGGCAAGCCAGTTGGGCAACTGCGAAGCCACAAAGAACACCGCAGCCAATAGGGCACTGAACACCTGGGCAGCGGTGCGCGCCCGCCGCGCCCCCAATAGACGCACCAGCCCCAGGGTGACGAGCATCGCGAGGCTGGCGGCGGCGAGCACCATGCCCATCAGGGCCGGGAACACCCCCAGCAGCCTCGGTACTCCCGCGAGCACCGCAAGGGCACCTGCAGGCACAACAACCACGCAGAAGCTCAAGAAAACTTCAACAGCCACCCCCAACAGGCGGCTTGCGAAGATCACCTTGGTCGAGATTGGCGAGGAGACCAACAAATCGAGATCTCCTCGGTCGAAAAGGGCGACGATACTCTGCTCGATCGCCTGATAAAACGCATAAAAAAAACCAAAAAGCCACAGCACCACCGCGATCCACAAAGCCGGTTCCGGGATAGCACCTTCGACCGACAGCCCCCCGCGCACCTCGGCAAAGACAAACCACAGCCAGACCAGCAAAGCCGCGACCGACAGCCCCAGCACCGCGAAGATGGTCTTCGCCGCCGGCCTCGCGGTGATCTCACGCCACCACAGACGCAACTCGCAGCCCAAAAGCCAGCGGAGCGTGCCGGTTTTCATCGATCCTGCCTATCGACCAGTTCCAGAAAGACCGACTCCAGCGTGCCGTCCGCCTCGCCGCTGCGCAAGCGCAACTGTTCGAGCGTTCCCTCGGCCACCAGCCGTCCGCGGTTGATAATCCCGATGCGCTGCGCCAGACGTTCGGCCACTTCCATGATGTGGGTGGTGAGGATCACCGTGTTGCCCCGGGCGACGTGTTCGCCAAGCATATCCTTGACCAGGCGGGCGGCCGCCGCATCCAGACCGGTGAGCGGCTCGTCGAGGATAATCACCCGCGGCCGGTGCACGAAGGCAGCAGCCAGGGCCAGTTTTTGTTTCATGCCCCGCGAGAACGTCTCGATCAACTGCCCGCGTACTTCCCACAGACCCAGTTGCTTGAGCAGCTCGCGGGCGCGGGGCTCAGCCTCGCTGGCCGGCACCCCCCACAGCCCGCAGACAAATTCCAGATGTTCCATCGGCAGCAATTTGCTGTACAGCAGCGGCTCGTCCGGCAAGTAAGCGAGCGTCTGCTTCGCAGCAGCCGGCTCCCGGGTGATGCTGCGACCCAGGATCCGTGCCTCGCCGCTGTCTGGGGCGAGCAACCCCGCAACCATCCTGAGAGTCGTCGTCTTGCCCGCGCCGTTGGGTCCCAGCAGCGCGTAGAGCATCCCTTCAGGAATCTGCAGGTTCAAGCTGTCCACCGCTCGCTGTGAGCCGTAGCGCTTGGTGAGGGCAACCAGTTCCAAAGCAATGGCCATGCCTCCAGACTACCGGCTGTGCGGCGGGGGGGAGGGGGGGGGGAGATCCCCCCTCCCCCCCCTTAGAAAGGGGGGGTTGTGATGCGGTTGATGATTTATGAGCAATGACCACAGCAAGCGGCGGCGGCGGGGACTGGTGGATCCCGATTTTGCGCTGGCCTATAACCCTAAAAATGTGCGGTACTCTCGACGGATGCGCAGGGCCATGACCCCGGCAGAAAGTCGCCTCTGGCACGAGTACTTGAAGTTTTATCCCTTTCGGGTGCTGCGCCAGCGGCCCATCGACCACTACATCGTGGACTTCTACTGTGCGCGGCTGAAGCTGGTGATCGAAGTCGACGGGGCTGGCCACTTCACTAAAGACGGCCGGGCCTACGACGCAGCCAGAAGCGCCGTCCTGCAAAGCTACGGCCTGCAGGTGGTGCGCTTCTCGAACGACGAAGTGTTGTACCGCTGGGAGTCAGTCTGCCGCCGCCTCACCACCCTCGCCACCCCACCCGAGTAGCATCCTCCCAATCCCGCCAGCGGGCGGGCGAGGCCACGAGCCCACCCGCGCCCCGCCCAGCTACCCCCCCTTGGCAAGGGGGGATCCATAGGGCAAGCGCCCGGCAATCTCCCGAATGGCGGCCAGGCCCGCGAGCAATTGACCGGTAGCATCCCAGGTGCCGGCCAGAAACATCCGGTGCGCCCCCGCAGGCATCTCTACGGGTAGGCGCGATTGCGGCAGGCGCACTTCGAGCGCTTCGAGGTCGAGGGTGAGGGGGATCTGCGGATCCTCGGCAATGGCTGTGTGCAGATGCTGAATGTGCTCCGGCCGGGCGGTTGCGCAGGGAAGGCCGATGGCGACACAGTTGCCGAAGAAAATCTCCGCATAGCTCTCGCCCACGATGGCCCGGATGCCCCACTTGGCAAGGGCCTGGGGGGCGTGCTCGCGGCTGGAGCCGCAGCCGAAGTTGCGGCCGACCACCAAAATGTTCGCTCCCTGATGGTGTGGGGCATCGAAGGGGTGCTGTCCGCTCTGGCGGCGGTCGTCGGCAAAGACCGCTTCGCCAAGACCGTCGAAGGTGACGCAGCGCAAAAAACGCGCCGGGATGATCCGGTCGGTGTCGATGTCGTGGCCCGGTAGCGGTATGGCCCGGCCTTCGATGCTGGCAATGCGGCTCATGGGGTGGGCTCCAATAGGGCGCGAACGTCGGTGACCGCACCGCTCACGGCGGCAGCCACCACCATCGCCGGGCTCATCAGCAGCGTGCGGCCGGAGGCCGAGCCCTGGCGGCCCTTGAAGTTGCGGTTGGAGGAGGAGGCGCTCAGTTGCCGGCCTTCGAGCCGGTCGGGGTTCATCGCCAGGCACATCGAACAGCCGGGCTCGCGCCACTCAAAACCGGCTTCTAAAAAGACTTCGTGCAGCCCCTCGGCTTCAGCCTGCTGCTTGACGCGCTCGGAGCCGGGGACGACGAAAGCTTTGACGCCCAGGGCGACATGCCGTCCCCGGGCGAGCTTGGCTGCTTCGCGCAGATCGCTCAGGCGTCCGTTGGTGCAGCTGCCGATGAAGCAGACATCGACTTTGGTGCCGACGATGGGCACCCCCGGGGCCAGGTCCATGTAGCGATAAGCTTCTTCCGCTAGCGGCCGATCTTCGCCGGGGAGTTCCTCCGTCCGGGGAACGGTCTCGTCGACGGCAATCCCCTGACCCGGGGTGATGCCCCAGGTGACGGTGGGGGCAATTTCGGCGGCATCAAAGTGTACAGTGTCGTCGTACTGGGCGTCGGGGTCGGAGCGGAGGTTCTCCCACCAGGCGACTGCCCGCTCCCAGTCGGCGCCCTGGGGGGCGAAGTCGCGATCTTTGAGGTAGGTGTAGGTGACGGCGTCGGGGTTGATATAGCCGCAGCGGGCGCCGCCCTCGATGGCCATGTTGCAGACGGTCATCCGCTCTTCCATGTTCATCGCCTCGAAGGTGGTGCCGGCGAATTCGTAGGCATAGCCCACCCCGGCTTTGACGCCGAGCTTGCGGATAATGTGCAAAATCACATCCTTGGCAAACACCCCCGGGCGCAGGCCGCCGTTCATCTCGATGCGGCGCACTTTGAGCTTGTCTAGGGCGAGGGTCTGGGTGGCGAGCACGTCGCGCACCTGGCTGGTGCCGATGCCGAAGGCGATGGCGCCGAAAGCGCCGTGGGTAGCGGTGTGGCTGTCGCCGCAGGCGATGGTCATGCCCGGCTGGGTGAACCCCTGCTCGGGGGCGATGACGTGCACGATGCCCTGGGAACCTGAACCGATGTTGTAAAAGCGAATGCCGAATTCGGCACAGTTGTCTTCGAGGGCGCAGATCATCTGCTCGGCCAGCGTGTCGGTGAAAGGCCGCTGCTGGCTCTGGGTGGGCACGATGTGATCTACTGTCGCCACCGTCCGTTCCGCATAAAGCACCCCCAAACCCCGCTCGCGCAGCATCGCAAAGGCCTGGGGACTGGTCACCTCATGAATCAGGTGCAGTCCGATAAAAAGCTGGGTCTGACCGGAGGCCAGAGTGCCCACCGTGTGCAGATCCCAGACTTTGTCAAAAAGCGTTGCGCGGCTCACGGCCATGGGAGTTCCGATACTGCCCCGCTATTGTAGCGAAAAGTGCAAAAACCGAAAAAAGCGAAAAACACGGGCGCCGCCGCACACTTGTATGCTATGGTTGTGGACGTTGGTCCACTTCTCGCGGCGGGTCGGACCTGGGCCAGCTTAGCATCGGTGTTAGAATCTGGGAGCTATTTTGATGACCAAAAACGGTACCAACGGCACTCGGTCCTCGGCGCGGGAATCGATCGACCTTTCTTCTGATGCGCCGGAGACGACCATGGCCCGCACCACAGACGATTCCAAAAAGGCCGCCCCCGCGGCCGGTACCGCCGACGAGGCCCAAAAGCAAAAAGCGCTCAAGATGGTACTCACCCAGATCAAGCGCAACTTCGGCGAAGGGGCGATCATGCGCCTGGGTGAGAACACGCGCATCCGGGTGGAGACGGTGCCGAGCGGCGCCATTACCCTCGACTTGGCCCTGGGGGGCGGCCTGCCCAGAGGCCGGGTCATCGAAATTTATGGTCCTGAGTCCTCGGGCAAGACGACGCTTGCGCTCCACGCCATCGCCGAGATCCAAAAAACCGGCGGTGTGGCGGCCTTCGTGGACGCCGAGCACGCCCTCGATCCGGCCTACGCCAAGGTGCTGGGGGTGAACGTGGATGATCTCATCATCTCCCAGCCCGACACCGGCGAGATGGCCATGGAGATCGTCGATCAGCTGGTACGCTCAGCCGCCATCGACGTCATCGTCATCGACTCGGTGGCCGCCCTGGTGCCGCGCGCCGAGATCGAAGGCGAGATGGGCGACGCCCACGTCGGTCTGCAGGCGCGGCTGATGAGCCAGGCTCTGCGCAAGATCACAGGCAACATCGGCAAGACCGGCTGCATGGTGATTTTCCTCAACCAGCTGCGCTCCAAGATTGGCGTGATGTACGGCAACCCCGAGACCACCACCGGCGGCAATGCCCTCAAGTTCTACGCCTCGGTGCGCCTGGATATCCGTAAGGCCGAGACCCTCAAAAAAGGCCAGGACGAGTACGGCAACCGCGTTCGGGTCAAGGTGGTCAAAAACAAGGTCGCCCCGCCGTTCCGCAAAGCTGAGTTCGACATCATCTTCGGCAAGGGCATCTCCTCGCTGGGCTGCATCCTCGATCTGGCCGTCGAGATGGAGATCGTCGAGCGCAAGGGCGCCTGGTACTCCTACGGCAGCGAGCGGCTCGGCCAGGGCCGCGAGAACGTGCTGGCGCTCCTTGAGGAGAATGCCCCCCAGGCCCAGGAGATCGAGATCAAAGTGCGCGAGAAGATCGCGAGCGGTGCCGCCGTCCCGGCCGCTGCCGGGGCTGCCCCGGACGAGGGCGACGACGAGTTGGGCGACGAAGAAGTCTAGTGTGCGCCCCGGCCTGAGCCGGGGCTTGTCCGATCCCTAAGAAAACACATCATCCGGGCACCCCGAAGCCCGGTACCAGTAGGATTAGGGATGTAGGGTGGTTGCACAAATGAACATCAACTTCATCAAAAAGCTGGCGGCAACCTTCAGCACCGCGGAACTAGAACGCCTCATCCACCAGATCGAAGAGCACTACTTCGAGGCCCCTCCCGATAGCCAGACCCAACTGCTCGACACGGTCGGCGACTATCTCAAGGCCCTCGACGTGCGCCTGCAGATGGAACGCGAAGGGGTCGACGAGGCCACGGCGCTGCGGGATCTGGCCCGCCGCATGCGCCAGTTGAGCGCCCACCGGCCCTTCAGCGAATGGCTCGGCGAACCGCAGCGGATGGTCGGACATTACTAGCGCAATCGTTGCCTGCCCCACTCCGGGCCGCCCTGTGTGGGGTGAGCCTGGACTTGATTGATCGGTGTGTCAGAATAGATCTGTATCCCGATAGGTTTGGTGGGTTAAGGCGATGGCCCTGACGATCAACGAGGCCCAACTGGGGGCGATCCGCGCCCATGGCGAGCGCACGTACCCGCGCGAATGCTGTGGTTTACTGCTCGGGCGCTTCGAGCCCGACGGCGCGAAGACTCTCCATGCTGTGTATCCGGTGGAGAACACCTGGCAGGGGGCGGGAGAATTTGGCCTGGGGGATGGCGAGGGTGAGGAGCGCCGGTTTTTGATTACCCCGGAGGATTACCGGGCCGGTGAGAGCGCGGCGCGCTCGCAGGGGTGGGAGGTGATCGGCACCTACCACTCCCACCCCGATCACCCGGCGCGGCCTTCGGAGTTCGATCGGGGCAATGCCTGGCCGGTCTACTCTTACCTTATTGTTTCGGTGCAAAATGGTCATGCGGCCGATTTGACCAGTTGGACGCTCGATGACGAGCGTCAGTTTCAGTGTGAAACGGTTCATCAGACCACGGAGGTCTAGATAAATGGCAGTGAAAGTGTTGATCCCGGCTCCTTTGCGCCGCTACACCAGCAATCAGGAGAGCCTGGAACTGGAGGGCAGCAGCGTCGGCGAGATACTCGATGATCTGACCGGCCGCTACGGCGAACTGAAGAAGCATCTATACGGCGAAGACGGCAGGCTGCGCAACTTTGTGAACATTTACGTCAACGACGAAGACATCCGCCACCTGCAGCAGCAGGGCACCGCCGTTCAACCGACCGACGTCATCAGCATCGTGCCTTCGATCGCCGGAGGATTCTAGCCATGCTCAATCCCGACACCACAACCATCGAACTATCGCGCGACGAACTGGAGCGCTACTCCCGCCATTTGATCTTGCCGGAGGTAGGTCTGGAGGGCCAGAAGAAGCTCAAAGCCGCCTCGGTGCTCTGTGTGGGCACCGGCGGTCTGGGAGCACCGCTGACGATGTACCTGGCCGCCGCCGGTATCGGTCGCATCGGGCTGGTGGATTTTGACGTGGTCGATGCAAGCAACCTCCAGCGCCAGATTATCCACGGCACCGCCTGGATCGGCAAGCCCAAGATCGATTCGGCCACCGACCGTCTCCAGGAGATCAACCCGCACCTGCAAATCGACCGCTGGCCGGTGCGCCTTTCGAGCGAAAACGCCCTCGACATTTGCCGCGATTACGACCTGATCATCGACGGCACCGACAACTTTCCGACCCGCTATCTGGTCAACGACGCCTGCGTACTGCTCGGCAAACCGAACGTCTACGGCTCGATCTTCCGCTTCGAGGGCCAATCGACCGTTTTCCACTACGAGGACGGCCCCTGCTACCGCTGCCTTTATCCGGAGCCGCCGCCGCCGGGACTGGTGCCCAGTTGTGCCGAAGGCGGCGTCCTGGGGATCTTGCCGGGGGTGATCGGCGTCATCCAGGCCACCGAGGCGGTCAAGATCATCCTGGGCATCGGTACCACCCTCAAGGGCCGCCTGATGCTCTACGACGCCCTCAACATGAAGTTCCGCGAGTTGAAGCTGCGCAGGAACCCCGAGTGCCCGGTGTGCGGGGATCACCCGACGGTCACTTCGCTCATCGACTACGAGGAATTCTGCGGCATCCCCCAGGCCCGCGCCGAAGAAGAAAAGGCCAAAGCGACTCTGCAAGAAATCACCGCGACCGAACTGAAACAGCTGCTGGATGCCGGCAAGGACGTCGTCGTCATCGATGTGCGCAACCCCGACGAATTTGCTGCCGCCCGCATCCCCGGCACCACGCTGGTGCCGCTACCGAAAATTGAGCAAGGACCGGGCATCGAGAAGGTGCGTTCTCTAGTCAACGGCTCCGCACTGGTGCTCCACTGCAGGAGCGGCATGCGCTCGGCCAAGGCCCTGCAAATTCTACAGTCGGTCGGTATCGAAGGCATCAACCTCAAAGGCGGCATCCACGCCTGGTCCGACGAGGTCGATCCGAGCGTGCCCAAGGTCTAGACCGGCACCGGGAGCGATCGGGACAGCCGCAGCGCTTTGCTGCTGCAATCCAACTCTCCCCCGAAGGCGCTTCGGCTGCGCAGCAGCTGAACCATCGATCTTTGATAGCTTGAGGTGATGTTCGCTGCCCTTGAGGAGCAAGCCCACTGCCGTTAAGCTATATGCTCGGCGAGCATTTCATGGGTTTCGTGAATTGCAGCTGGCGATCGCACGGATTGTTTTCAATCCCTGCCTACCTAGAGCTTCTTGTAGTATCTGGCAATTGGAGACCACGGTTCTATCCCCTACTCTCTACTCAAATCCTCTCCAGAAGCCGCTTTTAGCCGTTGCAGCCCGGCTACCACCCGTTGAGGGTCCACCGTTTCCCGTACCCTGTAACACTCAAAGCCCTCTGCAAAACGCGCGGAAGCTCAGTAAGACGAGGGCGAAATTCCCACGGCGCATCACTGCAAACATTCTCGTGATAGTTTTGATTTATAATAATCTCTACTTATTGCGGGTAGTGCATGGGATCGCTTCGCCCCCCGTCTCGCCGAAATAGAGGGGTCGTCCTGAGCAAAAGAGGTCTGGCAACCCTCGAAGAGGCGCGGGCTGCCCTCGAAGCCAAAAACAACTATGGCGCCGGCTATACCCTGGAGCAATTGAGCGAGTTAACCGGCTTGTCCTGCCCCACGATTGCAAAGGTTCTCGATGGCGAAGAAGGGGTAGATAAACGCACGCTCGAGCGATTTTTTAGAGCGTTTAATTTGAAGCTAACGAAAAACGATTACCAGGCAGTAGGCAATCCAAGCGAGAATCTAGACAGCAGAGTCAGCAAAACCCAGCAGGACTGGGCGGAGGCCATTGATGTCAGAAACTTTCACGGCCGTGCCGAGGAACTTGCTGCATTAACAACCTGGATTGTTCGCGACAAATGTCGCGTGGTTGCACTGCTGGGGATGGGGGGAATCGGCAAAACTTCGCTGTCGGTGAAGCTCGCGGAAACGGTCAAGGATAATTTTGATTACGTCCTCTGGAGATCCCTGCGAAATGCGCCGCCTCTGCAGGAAATTCTGGTCGATATTTTTCAATTTGTTGGTTTGACACAGCCGCCCATATCCCATCGAGTTTCCAACGTAAAACAGTCTCAACTTATTGACTTATTTCGGAGCCACCGATGCCTGATCGTCTTTGATAACGTCGAAACGGTAATGGACAGCGCAAGAAAAGCCGGGTACTACCGCGAAGGATACGAAGACTACGGCGAACTGTTCAAGAGCGTCGGAAGCTCTTCCCACAAAAGCTGCCTGGTGCTGACCAGCCGGGAGAAACCCAAGGATTTGGAACCCCTGGAAGGTAAAACCCTCCCAGTTCGCTCTTTGCGGCTGAGAGGCCTCCAAGAAAACGACGGTCTGGAAATCCTCAAAGAAAGGGGCTTGAACATTTCTACAGGAGACAGCAAAGAACTGCTCAGGTACTACGGGGGCAACCCCCTTGCCATAAAAATGGTGGCCTCCACGATTCGGACTTTATTTGGCAATAACATCTCGAACTTCGTGGCACAAGGCACTTCTATCTTTGGCGATCTTCGGGATTTGTTGAGCCAGCACTTCAACCGCTTGTCCGAACTGGAAAGGCAAGTCATGTACTGGCTTTCGATACATTGCGAGCCGATTTCACTCTCCGAGCTTCACGAAGTCGTTTTGCTCCCCACGACAGTTCCCGAGTTGCTGGAGGCCATGGAATCGTTGTCGAGGCGCTCTCTTGTCGAGGAGAATAAACTGTATTTTTCATTGCAACCCGTGATAACGGAATACACTCTGGATCGATTGATTCACCATGTCTGGACGGAGATTCAAACCAGAAAGTTGTCCCTTTTGAAGCAATGCTTCTTGCTTAAAGCCCAGGGGCCGGACTACGTACGGAGCACTCAGCTACGGCTGATTGTTCATCCCCTGGTCATTCGACTAAAGTCGTTCTTTAAAACGCCCGAAGCGATCGAGAAACATTTCACCCACATCTTCTCGGATTTAAGAAAGGAAGCTTTGGGTCACCAGGGCTATGCCGGAGGAAATTTGTTGAACATCCTCTGCACTGCAAAGGTCGATTTAAGAGGTTGGGACCTTTCGGGCCTGGCTGTATGGCAGGCGGATTTGCGAAACGCCAACCTTCAACAATGCAATCTCGCCCAGTGCGATTTGTCCCAATCAATGTTCATCGAACCTTTGGGCAATATCTCCTCCGTCAAATTCAGTCCCAATCGCAACGTGCTGGCCACGGGTGACGCCGATGGCAAAGTCTGTCTCTGGCAACTGCCCGACGGTATCCAGCTGAACATCTGCGAAGGACATACAGCCTGGGTTTTGTCGCTTGCCTTCAGCCCCGACGGGAGCGTTCTGGCCTCCGGCAGTTCCGATCAGACCGTGCGGCTGTGGGAGCGCGCGACGGGGCGATGCCTGCGCACCCTGCGCGGGCATGGGGGCTGGGTTTTGTCGCTTGCCTTCAGCCCCGACGGGAGCGTTCTGGCCTCCGGCAGTTCCGATCAGACCGTGCGGCTGTGGGAGCGCGCGACGGGGCGATGCCTGCGCACCCTGCGCGGGCATGGGGGCTGGGTTTTGTCGCTTGCCTTCAGCCCCGACGGGAGCGTTCTGGCCTCCGGCAGTTCCGATCAGACCGTGCGGCTGTGGGAGCGCGCGACGGGGCGATGCCTGCGCACCCTGCGCGGGCACACCGATTGGATACACTCCGTCGACTTCAGTCCGGACGGCCGGTCGATCGCGAGCGCCGGCGCCGACCGGACCGTCCGCCTGTGGGACACCGCCACCGGGGAGTGCCAAAAGTCCTTGCTCGGCCATTCCAGCCTTATCTGGTCCGTCGCCTTCAGCCCCAACGGTCGGATTCTGGCAAGCGGAGGACAGGACGCGCTGATCAAGTTGTGGGACGTTGCCACCGCGCAGTGCCGCAAAATCTTGCAGGGCCACACCAATCTGGTGTATGCGGTCGCCTTCAGCCCCGATGGTCAGACACTGGCAAGCGGGAGTGCCGATCAAGCCGTGCGCTTGTGGAGGACCGACACCGGTCAATGCCGCAAAACGATACAGGGCTACACCAGCGGCGTCAATTCGGTGGCTTTCAGTCCGGACGGGGGCACGATCGCCGGCGGCAGCACGGATCACACGGTGCGCCTGTGGGACGCCGCTACAGGCGACTGCCGCAAAATTTTGGAGGGGCACAGCAGTTGGGTGTTCGCAGTTGCCTTCGGACCGGATGGCCGAACCCTCGCCAGCGGCAGCATGGATCACACGGTGCGCCTGTGGGACGCCGCTACAGGCGACTGCCGCAAAATTTTGGAGGGGCACAGCAGTTGGGTCTGGTCGGCCGTTTTCAGCCCGGACGGAGCCACGATCGCAACCGGAAGCGCGGATCGGACGGTGTGTCTGTGGAATGCCGCGACGGGACGGCGCAACGCCGTTTTGCAGGCGCACGCCGGGTGGGTGAGCGCCGTGGCCTTCAGCGCCGATGGCCAAGTTTTGGCCAGTGCCAGCGTGGACGGAACCGTGCGATTGTGGAACGTCGGCAACGGATTGTGCGTCGCTCTATTGGCGGAACACGCCAATTGGGTCCACTCTGTGGCCTTCAGCCCGGACGGTTCGCTCCTGGCAAGCGGCAGTGCCGACGGAACCGTCAGGCTTTGGGACTGGCAGTGCGGTCGGTGTGCCCGAATTATTGAAGGGCATGCCAGCCCCGTATGGGCCGTGGCGTTCAGTGTGGATGGCACCTTGCTCGCGAGCGCGGGGGAAGACCGCGTCATCAGGACTTGGAGGACGAGCACCGGGCAGATCCATCGAACATTTTCCGGGCATACCCACTCGGTCTGGTCGGTCGCTTTCAGCCCGGACGGCTGCTTGCTCGCCAGCGGCAGCCCGGACGGAAGCATTGCGCTGTGGGAAACCCACAGCGCCGAGCGCTCGCGGATTCTGCGCAATCCGAAGCCCTACGAAAGGATGAATCTAAGCGCAGTGTCCGGGCTGACGGAGGCTCGCAAAGCCGCCCTCAAAGCCCTCGGGGCGATTGTCGATCTCCCCGAGCCGAGCCGTCCGAAAGACTGAAGGGCCAAAAAGCACCCACCGATTGCGGCGCAGTTTGACCCCACAGGAGCTGCCGACACCTATGTCTTGGAGGGACTGGGGCGCTCTTGGCTTTGGGAACGTTGATCTTTTACCAGAACGAAGGTGGCCAAAGCGCCTATCAGTGCTGTGGCAGCGGCCAGGAGCACGATGAGGTTAAATCCGTCGATGAAACTGTTTTGGGCCGCTTCGGCAAACGCATTTTGCAGGTTCGGCGGCAGCGTGCGGACCACGCCATTCAGGTCGCCTGCCGCAATCTGGCTTGCCAGTTGCGTGCTGCGCTCGGTCACCAGACCGGGTAGGGTTTGTGTCGATTGCTCCAGGCTCGTGGCCACGCGCTGGGTGAGCAGCGAGCCCAGCAGAGCGATACCCAAGGCGTGGGCACCGTGGCGGAAAGTGCTGGTGATTCCCGAACCCATGCCGCTGCGCTCGGGGGGCAACACAGCAATCGCCACGTTCGCGATTTCGGCGTTGATCAGCCCGGCTCCGATCCCGGCCAACAAAAAGCCCGGCAGAAACGCGGTCCAGGGGGAACCGGCGTTGATCCCGTACATCCAGACAAAGCCCAGGCCGATCATGAGCATGCCGCCGCTGAGCAGCACCCGCGCGGGCAATACCTGGGCCAGCCGACCGCCCAGAGGCGGGCAGACCAGCAAAGGCACCGTCAGCGGCAACAGCAGCAACCCCGACTGCAAAGGCGAGTAACCAAGAACGTTTTGAAAAAACAGGGGTAAATAGACGATCATTGCCCAAAACGAAGCGCCGTTGGTCGCGGCGAGCAACGAAGTCCCCACAAAGGCGGGGTTGCCCAAAAGCGACAGTTCGAACATGGGCTGGCTCTGCCGCCGTTCGATGATCACAAAGGCGACAAGCAGCACCGTCGCCGCCGCCAACAAGCTAAGAATAGGGGTGCTGGTCCAGCCCAGTTCGTTGCCCTGGATCAAGGCGAAGCACAGCGAAAACAGAGCCGCGGTGAACGTGGTCAGTCCCAGCCAATCGACCCGGGCCGCTCCGGGATCGCGCGACTCGTCCACTTTGCTCAGAGTAAAGACGACCAGGCCGACACCGATCGGCACGTTGAGCAAAAAGATCCACCGCCAGCTGAGCAGATCCACCAGCAGGCCGCCAATCATCGGCCCCAGCGAAGCGCCCACCCCCATCACCAAGCCCCAGACGCCGAAGGCGTTTGCCCGCTCCGGTCCTGCGCGGAAGGTCTCGGAGAGAATCGCCAGCGAGGAGATGAGCAGCAGCGCCCCGCCCAGCCCCTGGATGCTGCGGGCGAGGGTAAGAGTCAGGGGGGTGGAGGCGAGCCCGCAGGTGAGCGAAGTCAGGGTAAACAGGGCAAGGCCGACCAGAAACAGCCGACGGCGGCCGAAGCGGTCCGCAAGCGTTCCGGCCGCCAACAAAAAGGCGGTAAAAGAGAGGTTGTAACCATTGATGATCCACTGGAGATCGGCAAAGCTCGTGCGCAGCGAGCTTTCGATATCGGGTAGGGCCAGGGCGACCACGGTGATGTCCAGCGGCACCAGAAAAGTGCCGATGCTCACGGCCAGTAAGATCGCCCACTTGTTGTCGGGTTCGGCACCCAGTTTGCGGGTGGTATCCTGGGCAATTTGCTTGGTCATGGGCGTTTGACCTCCTCAGGGTTGAAGGTGCGCGGTTGTTGGGATTCGCTCTGCATCCGGGAGCGGGAGGCAAACTGCCGGGAAGTGGCACAGGAGGGGCAGCCGCAACGCGATAAGCGCTCAGCTTCGTCGCATTGCCGTAGTGACGAGTGTGGCACCGTCTCACCGACACCGGCTGGCGCAGGCGGCATGCCCTCAGGCGAGAAGGCAGCCATTGCGGCATCGAGGGGCAGCACGCAGGTGCCAAGACCCGCGGCGAGCAGACCCATCCACGGGCTGCGCTTTCGACGGCTACTGGACGGCAGGTCGATCATGGGTGTCTATCCTTATGGGTTGGGTAAATGGGCACATTGGTCCGCGGCGCGGCCCCCCGCCTCTAGCGGTGCATCGTGGGTGGAATGCTCTGCTTGGTGCGCAGGCGGGCGGGCCACAGACCGAAGGCGAGCAGCCGCGTCGGCAGTTCCCGCAGCCCGGGCAGGCGCAGCAGCCGCCGCAGCAGGGTCGGTTTGGGCGGAATGCCTTCGTTGGCGGCTGTGGCCAACAGCTGGTCCTGGATCATCGCCTGGTAGTACTGGCTGAGGCGGGTGGGCAGTTCCCGGCGGCGCTGGACGGCGGCCAGGTGGCCCACCCCGACGCGCCCGCTGCGCAAAGGCCCCGCCAGAACATTGGCCGCGGCGACCGCGTCCTGGATCGCGTAGCTGATGCCCACCCCACCGAAGGGGGACATCACGTGGGCCGCATCGCCAATCAGCAACAGCCCCGGGCGGTACCAGCGGCGGACATAACCCGATTCGACCGACAGCAGCGACGCCTGCGACCAGTCCTTGAGCAGTCCCACCCGATCGGCCAGTTCCGGCACCAGCGTCGTCACCGACCGGCGCAACCCCTCGATGCCCTGGGCGCGCAGTTTCTGGTAGGTGCCCTTGCGGATGATATAGCTGATTTGCCAGGCATCGGAGCGATCGGCCTGGCCCATGACTGCCCCCTGACCGACCCGGTAGAGGACCCCCTCCGGTTCGTGGGGGTAGCGCGGCAGGCGGAACCAGAGCACGTCCACCGCCTGGGAAAATTTGACCAGATCGATGCCGGCCATCTGGCGGGTGCGCGAGGAGCGTCCGTCCGCGCCGACCGTCAGGGCGCAGCGGGCCTCCTGCGGTCCATCCGGGCCATTGAAGACCACCCCGCGGATTTCGCCCTCCTCCTCGATGAGCCGCTGCACGCTGGCGGCCATGAAGACTCGGAAGTTCGCGTAGCGCTTCGCCTCGGCGACCATGAAGTTGAGAAAGTCCTTCTGGGCGACCATGGTCATGTAATTGTGGTGGGTCGGCAAGCGGCTGAAATCGGCCACCCGGGCCGCCCCCGCGGCGCTGACCATGGTGAGGGTTTTGAGCTTGCTGTGCTTGTGCTCCAAGAGGCGCTCGGTCAATCGGAGATCGTCCATCAACTCCATGACCACGGCGTGCAGCGAGTCGCCCCGAAAATCGCGGTCGAAGTCTTTTTGCGCCTCGAAGAGGATCACCGAGACCCCCTGGCGGGCCAACAGCAAAGAGAGGACGGCCCCCGCCGGTCCGCCGCCGATGATAATGCAGTCCGCCTGCAAAGCGGCTTTGCCGCGTTCTGCAGCCAGGGTGTTGCGGTTGTTGAATGCCATGAGAAAACCCCCCAAATATCTCTGTCTCAGGCCGCGGCCTGCCGATCGTCGATGAGCGGCAGCAAGGCCGCGAGCGAGCCGAGCCGCAGGTCGATGAGCCCCTCGTAGTCGCGGTAGTCAGCCTCGTGGAAGCCCGCCGTGACGATCCAGGCCGTCTGCAGCCCGGCTAGCTTCGCGCCGCGCAGCGCGTAGGGCGAATCGTCGACCATCAGCCACCCACCCAGGTCGATACCCAGTTCCTCGCCGACCTGCCGATAGCACAGGGGATTGGCCTTGGACAGACCGCGGGTGGAGCAAATCATGTCCCGTTCGATACCAGGAACATGGTGCAACTGGTTAAAGGTGCCCTGGGTGGCGCTGCGCTGGGAGAGCACCTTGACTGGGATCCCCCGGCGGGCGCAGCCGGCCAACAATGGCGCCAGCGCGTCGCCGATGCGGACCGCGGTACTGGTCTCGCGGTGCATCGCCTGCTGCACCTCGCCGATTTGACCCGGAATGGCGAAGGAATGAAAAAACAACTCCAACAGCTCCCGGGGCGTACAGGCCGACGCCAGTTTGGCCACCGTGCGCACCGTCTGCAGCCCCACCGGCCCCTCGGCGGTGCGGCAGGCGTAGGCGTGCAGCCAGCGGATCATCAGTTCGTTGGAGTTATCTGAGATCACCCCGTCGAAATCAAGAAATAGCCCTTGGATTTTCATGGTTGTCCCTCGTCGTGACGCAACGGCGGTACGGCTAGCCGGGCACGGCCTGGCTTTTGCGGCTGCGCAGGTGGTCGTAGCCCACCGGGTCGAAGACCCGAAACAGGCAGCTCATCTCAGCCACCACCGCCTCGTTTTGCAGCAGACACAGATCGTTGTGCATCTGCAGCAGCTCACCCCGGGAGTAGACGGGAGCGCGGCTGCGGGCGATCAAGAACACGGGCGCGTCCGTCTCGGCAAGCCGCAGGAAGCGGGCCTGGATTTCGTCGAGGATAAAAGCCTTGCCCATCGCCACACCGTGGTAGACGTGGGAAAGCGCCGTCACCAGCTGGCGGGCGGCTTCAACGAGATAGAGCCCCGGGACGTGGTCTTTAGGGTGTTCGTAGAAGAACGGATGTGCCAGATCCTGAACCATCTCGGCCAGCACCGTGTTTTCGTCCGCCCGGCTCAAGCGTGCCAACAGCACGTTGTGGTCGTAGTCCTTGTGGACCAGCTGCCGATCGATGCGCTCGATGCGCCGCGGATCGAACTCCTGCTGCCAGGCCCGAAACCAAGGCATCCCCACGGCCGGATCCAACAGCGGGAGGACGGCGGCGGCGGGGACTTCGGCGGCCGGGGTTTGCTCCGCCAAAAACTCCGCCAAGTGCCCGAGGCCCGTGTTGTTAAAGAACAGGTTGATCGGGATATTGATCTGAAAGTCCTCCAGCACGCGCGCCCGCAGTTCTACCGCCATCAACGAATCGAGACCCAACTGGGTGAGCGGCTGCTGCGGATCCACGGCGTTCATCGGCTGGCGAAGCACCGCGGCCAGCTTCTCGCGCAGATAACCGCCCAGGTGCACCAGGCGCTCGGCCGGCGAAGCGGCAAGCAGCGCGTTGCGGGGTGAGGCTTCGGCAGGCGGGCTTGTCTGCGGTGGAGCCGCCGGCCGATGGCCGTTGCCCGCCGTGGCGAACCCACCCGCAGCATGGCCGTTGCTTGCCTGTGTACCGTTCGTGCTCTCAAGCCAGAAGCGCCGCCATTGCCAGGGATACGCGGGCAGGGGTACGAAGGGCAGCGGTCCCTGCGGGTACAGTAGCCGCCAATCCACGCGGCAACCCAGGGTGTACAGTTGCCCGAGGCTTGCGAGCATCGTGGCCCGCTCGTCCTCGTAGCGCCGCAGCGAAGGCAGGCAGGCTCCCTGCTTCTGACGGTTCTCCAGGCATTCGGCCAGGGCGGAGGCCAGGGCCGGGTGCGGGCCGATTTCGACAAAGATGTGGTGGCCGCTCTGGATCAGCGCGTCGACCGCATCGGCAAACTGGACGGCTTCGCGCAGATTGCGGCCCCAGTATTCGGCGTCGAGGCCGTTGCAAGGGTGGATTTGGCCGGTGACCGTCGAGTAGAAGGGAATTTGCCCAGCCCGCGGCTTGAGATCGTGGAGGTGCCCGACCAGTTCCGGGCGCATCGGTTCCATCTGCGGGCAGTGGAAGGCGTAGTTGACCGGCAGCATTTTGGTGGTGACGCCCCGTTGCTCAAACTGTTCGAGGACGGCCGCCAGGGTGTCGGCCTCGCCGGAGAGGACCGTCGTGGTGGGGCTGTTGAGAGCGGCGACGGAGAGGCCCGCGTAGGCGGCGATGAGCGGTTCCACCTCGGCGCGGCCCAGCCAGACGGCAGCCATCCGGCCCGCCCCGGTGGCGCGCTGCATCAGTTGCGCCCGGCGAAAAACCAACCGCAATGCGTCCGGTAGATGCAAAGCGCCGGCCACGTAGGCGGCGGCCACTTCACCGACGCTGTGGCCGACCACCGCATCGGGGGTGACGCCCCACGAACGCCAGAGGGCCGCCAGTGCCACCTGCAGGGCGAACAGGACCGGTTGAGCGATCTCGGTTTCCTGCAGGCGCGAGTCGGTCTTCTCGGCGAGCAGTTCCTGCACAAGCGACCAGTCGGCGTAGCGGCCCATCAGGCGGTCGCACTCGCCGAAAACTTGCCGAAAGACCGCTTCGCGCTGCCAGAGTTGCCGCCCCATCGCCCACCACTGCGGCCCCTGGCCCGTGAAGACAAAGGCAATCTTCAGCGAACGGCTGGGCAGCTTGCGCCCCTGGCTGCCGCCGGGGGGGGTGACGCCCTGCAGCCAGGTTTCGAGGTGCCCGGCCAGTTCCGCCTGCGAGCGGGCGACCAGGCAGAGGCGATGGCTGTGGTGGGTGCGCCGGACCCCCGCGCTGTAGCACCATTGCGCCAGGGCGTCGGTCTCCGGTTCGGACACCAACCGCCCGCGCAAAGTGTCCGCCAGCTCCCGCAGGGCCTCGGCGCTGCGGGCGGACAGGGGCAACAGCTGGGGACTGTCGTCCGTGGGCAAGCTTTCGAAGCCGCCCACCGGCGCCTCCTGCAGGACGACGTGGGCGTTGGTGCCGCCGAAACCGAAGGAACTCACCCCCGCCCTGGCCGGTCCCTCCCGCCGCGGCCAGGGTTCCAGGCGTTCCTGCACCCTGAGGGGCAGACGATCGAAGGGGATATGCGGGTTGGCCGCTTCGAAGTGCAAATTGGGCGGGAGGAGCCGGTGCCGGAGGGCCAGCACCACCTTGATGAGACCGGCAATACCCGCCGCCGCTTCGAGGTGGCCGATGTTGGTCTTGGCCGAGCCGACGCGGCAGGGCCGGTCCGCGGGGCGGCCTTCGGCGAGCACCGCGCCGAGGGCGAGTGCTTCGATCGGATCGCCTAAGGGGGTACCGGTGCCGTGGGCCTCGACATAATCGATCTCGCCTGCGGGAATGCCGGCGTCGGCCAGGGCTTCGCGGATGACGGCCTGCTGGGCGTAACCGTTGGGGGCGGTGAGGCCGTTGCTGCGACCGTCCTGGTTGGCGGCCGTGCCGCGGATGACGGCCAAAATCGGGTCACCGTCGCCTAGGGCGCGCGTCAGGGGCTTGAGGATGACTGCACCGCAACCTTCGCCGCGCACGTAGCCGTTCGCCCGGCTGTCGAAGGTTTTGCAGCGGCCGTCGGGGGAGAGCATGTGCGCCTTGGCCAGCGATATGCTCAGCTCCGGGGTGAGCATCAACTGCACACCCGCGGCCACCGCCAGGGCGCACTCGCCCCGGCGCAGACTCTGGCAGGCCAGGTGCACCGCCATCAGCGAGGAGGAACAGGCCGTGTCGACCGCCAGGCTCGGACCGCGCAGATCGAGCAGGTAGGAAAGACGGTTGGCGGCGATGCAGTAGATGCCGCCGGTGCTCGCGTAGGCGTCGATGTCGTCGGGCTGGTTGAGATTGAGCCGGTAGTAATCGCTGTTGCAGATGCCCACAAAGACGCCGGTCTGGCTGCCCGCCAGCTGCTCGAGCGGTTGACCGGCGCTTTCGAGCGCTTCGTAGGCCACCTCCAATAGCAGCCGCTGCTGGGGGTCCATGTACTGGGCTTCCCGGGCCGAGATGCCAAAAAACTGGTTGTCGAAGCGCTCGACCCCGCCCAAGAAACCGCCCCAGCGGGTGTTCATCGTCCGGGGGGCGATCGCTTGCGGGTCGTAGAAAGCATCGACGTCCCAGCGCTCGGCGGGCACCTCGGCGATTGCATCGATGCCGTCGCGCAACAGCCGCCAATACTCCGCAGGATTCGCAGCACCGGGAAAACGGCAGCCCAGGCCCACAATCGCTATCGCTTCCATCGCGGCTCTCCTTGCTCGAGCTTCGGTTGGGCCGGGCTGGAAGTTTCCTCGGCGATCCGGCGGCTGAAGGACACCAGCGTCGGATAGTTCCAGAACAGCGTCGGCGACAGATGCAGATGGAGCCACTCCTCCAGTTGGGCCAGCAAAATCAGCGCCTGGGCCGAGCTGAGGCCATGGCTGGAGAAGGTTTCCTCCGGGTCGATCTCTTCGGTGGAGATTTTCAGCCGTTCGCTCAGTTTGACCTTCAGCCACTCCTGGATGAGGGCGGCGCCGACGATCGGCTTGAGGCTGGACTGGGAAGACATTGGGCTCATCGGTGTACCTCTAAAACACGACTGGGTTGGACGGGGCCAGCGACGGGCCGGTACTGGGTCCAGGAAGCAGGAAAATGCAGGCCCTGCAGGCGCATCCCTTCGAGGCGCTGCAGCAAAGCCGCTCCGCGCATCAGGTGCCAGGCCACATCCAGGACGCTGCGGTTGGCGGGTTCGGCGAGGTAGGTGTTTTTGACCCAGTGGTTGAATGCACCCATCGCCGGACCGCACCAGATCTGGTAATCCGCCTCACGGCCCGGTTCACCGGCGTTGGACCAGCGCGAAGATAAACCCAGATACCAGCGAAAAACCAGCGCCATCTTGCGCTTGGGGTTGTCCGTGGCCCGCTGGATCTGCTCGGGATCGCGGCTGGCGAAATAGGCGACGGTGTCCCGCCAGATCGCCTCTAAAGGCCGGCGGAAGAGTTGCTTTTCGAGCTTCTCGCGCTCGGGGCCGGGGATGGCCTCCAGCGACTCGCAGGTTCTGTACAGCTCAAAAAGCTTCTGGGCGCGGCTGGCGAACAGGGTGCCCCGCTTGAGCACCTGCAGCTTGACGCCCAGTTCGAACATGTCGGCGGCCGGGGCCATCGCCACATCGGCCAGATCGGCCTGGGCCAGCAGCTGCTTGGTGTGGCGGGAGGCCCCGGCTTCGATGCAAGCCTGGTTGACCGAACCGGTGACCACGTAGGCGGCCCCCATCGCCAAGGCGGCCTGGACCGCGTGGGGGGTGCCGATCCCGCCGGCGGCACCCACCCGCACCGGCCGGGTGTAGCCGCAGCGCTCCTGGATCTCGTCGCGCAGGGCGATGATGGCCGGCAGCAGGCAGACCAGCGGCCGGTTGTCGGTATGGCCGCCCGAATCTGCTTCGACGGTGAGGTCGTCGCACATCGGCACCTGCTCGGCCAGTCGGGCCTGCAGTTCGCTGATCTGGCCGCTTTCGACCAGTTGTTTGAGCACAGGGTGCGCAGCGGGCTGCAAAAAGCGCGTCGCCACTTCCGGGCGGGACACTTTGGCGATGAGCTTGTGGCCGATCACAACCTCGTCGCCCCGGCGACTCAACCCGGCTGCCCGGTAGCGGACGATGCTCGGGGTGAGATCCATGAATGCCGAGGCTTCGACCGTCGTCACGCCGTATTTGAGATAAAGATCGACCGCCCCCCGCTCGAGCGCCGCTTCGCTGGGGCTGTGGATCAAGTTGAAGGCGTAGGGTCCCGTCGGCAGCGCCTGCTGGATCCGCTGGATCGCCGCTTCGATGCGCTCAGGCACCAGCCCGGCCGCCCCGAACGAAGCGAGCAATCGCTCGCGGCCAAGGGCAATCACCATCTCCTCAGAAGCGATGCCGTTGGCCATCGCCCCGGTGGCATAGGCAAACTTGACCCCGTGATCGACCCGGAAACGATCGTCCCCAAGTTGCTCGGGCGACAGCGGCGGCGCCTTCAAGAGCAGTTGGGCCGTGGCGGTCCTGCCGCGCCCGGTGGGAGCGGGGCCGCCGCTTTGGGCCATACCGATGCGCTCGTCGATTTTGACGACGTACAGCGGCCGGTCCCCATCGAGCGCCATCGCCCGCATAGCCTCTTCGTCGAAGGCGACCGACTCCAGCGGACCTTCCCAGAACTGGTAGGGATTGAAGCAGGAGCCCAAGTATTCGAGACGGTTGGATGGTGGCACGGTGCGCCTCCTTGAGAAATAGAACAGGTGTTCGTCAGGCTGCCCATCAGCGGCCCGTGCCGGGGCCAGGTGCAACCAGCCGGCCCGCCAGGGCGATTTGCCATTGCACCAGGGCGCCAATTTGCTGAAGACCCTCCTGCCGCGCCCGCAGATGGCTGCCGTGGGCTTCAGAGAGCAAGAGCGCGTGCTCAAGCCGGGGCCGGAGAAACGGAGCAGGCAGGGGCACCGGCACGGGCGCAGCCGGGGTCGCCTGAAGCGGTTGGGCCGGCGGCGCCACCCCAAACAGCGGCGCAAGATCCAGCGCCACCCGATGGCTGACCAACCTGGCCAGCAGTTGTATCAGGCCGGTGTGATCGTCGGTGCCCCGCTTGTTGATGGACACGGCCAGATGGGCGCGCTCGCCGAGGGTCTCGGTGATCCAGCGCGAGCAGGTACTGGCCGGGCCGAGTTCGACAAAGATCCTGGCCCCGTCGGCGTAGGTCTGCTCGATCAACCGGCGAAAGTCCACCGGCCGGCAGATGCCCCCGGCGACCGCCGGGGCGACCGCCTCCGGGGTGAGGGCGACGGGTGCGCACCCCGACGCGCTGCAATAAAACGCGACGCCGGGTACGGGGCGCACCGGTTGGTCGCTCAGGCGCAACAGCTGCGCATAGGCGGACTCCATGGCCGGGCAGTGCAGGACGTGGCTGGCCGGGGCGCGAAAACATTCGCAACCCACGGCGGTGATCACCCTGCGGCAAGCCTCTTCCTCACCGGCAATCACCACCTCCTCAGGGGTATTGACGTGGGTGAGGAAGACGCGCTCTTCGCTTTTGAGCCGCTCGCGCACCCGCTCAGGAGGAGCCATCAGCACATAAGTTCCCCAGCGCACCGCGCCTATGCCGTTGCTCCAGAAAGATTCCAGCACCTGCATCGGTCCCGAAAGCACAGTGCGAAATAGCGGCGAAGTGCGCAGGGCGGCGTAGCTGTCCCACTGCTGCCAGGCTCCCAGCGCGTAGAACATGCTCGTCTCCCCCAGGCTGTAGCCAAAGGCGGCCCGGGGTTCGATGCCGAAATACTCCCGCAAAATGGCGGTGTGCAGTACCGCAAAACCGACCCCAGATTCGATCATCGCCACCGGATCTTCGGCCAACTGGGCTTCGAATGCTTCCAACTGGCGTCGGCAGAGGCGTTCGAGGCTGCGCGGATAGAGCTGCGCTTCTCTGAGCAACAGACCCGGATCGTCGGTCAGCCGCTCCAGCAAGCGGTGGCAATCCGGAAACAGCGGCAGCAGGTCGCGGCCGAGGCCCAGGTAGGAGTTGAAAGCGCCGGGGTACACAAAGGCAATGCCCGCCTGCGCCCCGAGGGGCGCGGGGGTGAAGTAGCTGCCCAGCGGCGTCTTCCAATCCCGATTCCCGGCGCGGGCTGCGGGAATGCCTTTGCGGGCGCGCTGGATCTCGCGCAGCAGTTCGTCCCGGTTGCGGCCGACCAGGGCCAGTACGTAAGGGCTGGAAGGCTGCTCGGCAAAAGCCGCAAAGTACCGCCGGGCCATCGCCGCGAGGTCCTCCACCGTTTCGAGCTCACTTTGTACGGCCTGCAACCGGGCCTCGATCTCCCCCGGGTCCTGCCCCACCAGCAGCAGCAGTTGCAAAGGCATCCGCGCGAGCAGCGGGCTGATGCGCGGCGGCACACCCGGCGCCTCCGCCAGGATGAGGTGGACGGCCGTTCCGGCTTCGTTTACCTGCAGCCCCGCCCGCCGCGGCCGGTCGATGCGGCTGAGCCACGGCCTTGATTCAGGTAGCGTATAGAATCCGCCATCCTGCCAATCAGCCAGTTGTTCCGGCGCAGGCCACGTCGGGCTGGCGGGCAAAAAGCGGTAGTAAATTGCCAGGGCGGTCTGGATCAAGCTGGCGATCCCGGCGCGGAGTCCACCGTTTTGGAGTCCTCCTAAAGCACAGTGCAGGGGGGAGCCCGGGGGAGCCACCCCCTTGCCGTCGATTTGAGGCGAAACCACCGCCAGATAGTCGATGGCCTCAGGCAAAAGTCCCGCAGACATCAAAGCTTGTCGGCAGGCGGCCACGGCCGCCGGTTGCGGCTCAGCGCCTGCCGGCTGGGGCACCAGGGCGATCGCTTCGAGGACAGCATAGATGCGATCTCGATCGCCAAGGGCCGCAGCCAGGGTCTTCAAGACGACCGCAGCGCTCACAGCGGCAGCGCCGCCGTCCGGGTCGATCCCGTTGCCTGCGCCGATGACCACGGCCTCGACTTGCCCGTCCATCAGAAACTGTCGGGCAATTTCGAGCGTTTTGAATACGGAGGTCGCCTCTGTGACGGTGCAAATCGGACCGACCGAATGACCGCTACGGGCAAAATACTCGGCCATAAAACCGGTGCGAATGTCCGGTCCGGCCGGAACCCGCCCGGCGCCCACCGTGAGCAGAACGGCAACCGCCTCCGGGCGCTCGCAAAGCCCGGCATCGCGCAGCGCCCCAAAAACAACATCCAGGCCCGGGCGGGGGGTCTTCGGGGTCTGCGGCCATGCAGCGCAGTAAAGATCGTGGGCAAAGGCGTCCAAACCGCCCTCGATGTCCATGCCGACAACGGCAAGGGATAGATCTGCTCTTATCGACATAGATGCTTTCTCCACCATTCACATCAACAATTAGCCGTAAATTTCGCAGCCTTTGTCTTCCCGTTTCCGTCTTCACTTCAGAGGCTAATAGCATTACCTTGTCGGTTGAATTTCCCTTGGACGGTCATTGATTTGTCTGCAATTTTTGATAGATAAATGATTAACAGTAGTCCGGCACTGAGTGACGAATTGGGCTCACTCAGCGCCGGACAGGAGCCTTGAGCTGCCTGCCCTGATCGGCGGCATCAAAATTCAAGCCGGTGTCTGGCAGTACGCGGCCTTTTTGAGTCCAATCAGCTGGCAAACAGCATTTAAGTTCAGCCAATCACAATTCGGTATCGAGAGGAGACTTGTAGTAGGGCAAGGTGTTGGGAAGATTGACTTTGAGTTGAGAAGCGGCATCTATGTAAACGCGAGCCCTGCTAATCCTACAGGTATTGATGTGCCCTCCTTTTTGCTTATCCTTGGTGAGGAGATGCAGATGATATTCAGGAACGTTGAGATCCGGGGCAGTTTTCTCGGGAAAGCGGAAACCCACAAACGTCCCCTCGACATCGTTGACTTCCTCGGTCACTGCGTTGGCAAGCCCATCCAAAAAGGGTGCGTAAGGTTTTTCCATTCTGGGATAGATCTGGTACTGAACGGATTCGAAGGTTCCTACGACCTTGATCGCATAGAAGATATTGGTGGTTGGCAGCCTTTTGTCCAGCGTCGCCCTGAAATCTTCGCAATCAATGGGCTGGAGAATATCGAAGCTGCGCTCAGGCTTAAAAAACTTGACAGTGGCATAGGAAGCCGTCTCGGCGTCATCTGTTTCTCTCACGGTACCATCCGTTTTGGCCTGATAATATTTGCCATCAATAGCCATCATTTCCCCATCAATTTGATCGGGGGCACCCAGGCCGAAATCACCGTTTCGCTTCAGCTTGCCGTAGGTGATAAATCCATCGAAAATGGATGCATAGATTGCGTCTGCCGTCGAGGCCTGGAATACAATATCATCACTTACCGACTCGGGGACCGAAAACGCTGAGAGCGCAACTGCTCCGACGAGCGTGAAGCCCGACAAAAGCAGGATTCTCTTCAATTTTCTCCATTTTTTACTGCCGTTGCCGATGAAAACCTTGCGAATATCCATGGTCAATCTCCTCTGTAATTTGAGTGTGAACAGTGGTTTTGCAACAGATAAATCCACTGCAAGAAATGGACAACTGTAGGGAGTGATCACGGCGCGCAATTGCACGTCGCCGCTGAGCACCCGATCGAAGCCGAGGTTGATGTTATCGAGCGTAGGTTCCGGTATCTTGCCGACTTATATACCCTGCCCTCGGCATTTACGGAACGCCGTCAAGAGCCGATTCGTAAAAATCTTCGTTGCGGGGAACAATAATGTCGGCTTTGCGGGCGCTATCGATGGCCACCCGACCACGAGTCATCGTGCAATCATTAACATGCCCCCCCACTTTCTTTGCGTCGTTCAAAAAGTGGAAGTGGAAGCCTCCAACATTGACCTGTTCCATGTAACTGGGGAAGCGGAACCCAACCATCGTTCCCTTGACGTCGTAGTTGTAGAACTGGGTAGTCTGGTCGATCAGCTCCGAAAAAGAAATGTAGGGCTTTGTCTGTCCGGGAATGCTTCGTGTGTGCATGTATCTGAAATCGCCTTCGATTCTGAGGGCGTACATGATATTGATGCTCGGAATCAGCTCGTCGAGTTTTACGAACAGATCCGAGCAGCTCACCGGGGTATCGAACGTCAAGACCCGGTCGGGTTTGAAAAATTTGGTCGTCGCCCACGCGACTTTCTCCGAATCGGCCAGTTCGTAGACGGTACCGTCGGCCTGGATGTTATAGAACCTGCCATCGACGGCAAACAGTTCGCCATCGACGCGGTCAGGCACACCCAGGGCGATGTCGCCGAAGCTTTTGAGCGTTTTAATCGTCATCGTGCCGTCGTAGAGAGCAGAATAGATGGCTGTGGTGATCGAGGCTGTGAAGACATAGTCGTTGCCGTTAGCTCTGTTAGCGGCAGCTTCCTCGGTGAGGATCACGTCGCTGGACGGTTTTGGCAGAGGTCTTCCAGAGGCCGTGTGATTGCGAGCGTTGTTGGGCACGGGATGGGCGAAAAGGGACTCGGGTAGGGTCAGTCCCAGCAATAACAGCAGGGAAAGCCCGATCATCGGTGCTTTTTGGTTGAATGAACCCACAGTTGAAACTCCTAATCGAAACAATGCCAAGTTACGGAGTGATGACGGCGCGAAAGCGCACATCCCCACTGAGTACCCGGTCGAAGGCGAGGTTGATGTTGTCGAGCGAATAGGTCTCGGCGACGACTTTGACCTTGCCTCTGGCGGCGTAGTCGAGGGCTTCGAAAAGGTACTCCGGGCCGTTTTGCTGCGAACCGATGATTCGCCAGCGGTTGACCAGTAGATCGCCGCTCACCGCGAGGGTCTGGTTGTCGCTGGGTAGGCCCATCAGCACCAACCGGCCGTCGGGACGCAGCCCTTGCAGAGCTTCGCCCGTTGCCCGGTAAGAGTTGCTGCAGGCGAGGATCACATCGGCACCCCCCGCCTTCCGCAGCGCCGCCCCGGAGGGAAACACCTCGTCGGCCCCGAGCGAGCGCACCAGTTTTTCTTTGGAGGGCGAATGGGTGATGGCGAAGGTCTCAAAGCCCGCCGCCTTGCCGTACTGGACCGCCAGGTGCCCGAGGCCGCCGATGCCCAGCACAGCGATACGCTCGTGGGGTTTCGGGTCGGCAAAGCGCAGCCCCGCCCAGACGGTGTACCCCGCACAAAACAGCGAGGCCGCCTGCTCGTAAGCGAGGGCGTCGGGCAGCAGCACCGTCGCCTCCGCCTGGGCGAGCATATATTCGGCGTGGCCGCCCTGGGTCTGCACACCCGTTCCCTGTTGTTCTTTGCAGAACATCGGCTTTCCGCGCCGACACCATTCGCACCGCCCGCAGGCCAGCTGCAGCCACGGCACCCCGACGCGATCGCCCAGGTGCCGCGTGCGGACTCCGGCACCGAGGGCGACGATCTCGCCCACTGGTTCGTGGCCGAGGGTACGCGGGAAGCTGTCCGCGGGCCAGGCTCCTTCGGTGATGTGGATGTCGGTGTAGCACAGCCCGCTCGCTTTGATCCGGATGAGCACCTGGTTGATCCCAGGTTCGGGAATCGGCAGATCGCGGATTTCCCAACGGCCGTGGAGGTTCGGAACGACGGCGGCTTTCATCGAGAACGGGCTCCTGTGTAAGACAACGTCAGCGGCCAGGATCCGGGTCGAGGTAGGTCACCGCCCGGATGCGCAGATGGGCCAGCTGCTCGTAGACGGGGTTGATTTTGCACAAAGGCGGGATGGCGAACACCCGGCCAAACAGGCGCACTCGTCTGGCAAAGGGGCAGGTCGCCGGGATGAGCCGGCAGACCAGTCGAGCCGTCTGCTTGTCGGTGAACACATAGGCGTCCAACCACTGCTGAAGCTTGCGCACGGGTGACATGGCGATGGCCCAACGACGACCGGCCGCCTCTGAAACTGGGGCGCCGGGCAGCGGCCCGGCCCGGCGCCGCGCGGCCACTGCCCTACTGGGCGACGTAGCCGCCGTCGATCATCAGCGAGTGGCCGGTGATGTACCCGGCACCTTCCGAGCACAAGAACAGCACGGTCTGGGCCACTTCCTCAGGCTTGCCCGGGCGGCCGAGCGGGTGCAGATTGATGAGCGTTTCGCGCACTTCCGGCTCGAAGCGCTCGTACATGTCGGTGTGGATCGCCCCGGGGCTGACGGCGTTTACTCGAATGTTCGATTTGGCGTACTCGAGGGCGACGGCCTTGGTGAGACCGAGCACCGCGTGCTTGCTGGCCGTGTAGATGGGCACACCCGGAAAACCGATTTCCCCGGCGATCGAGGACATGTTGACGATCGCCCCGCCGCCGCTTTTGAGTATCTGGGGAATCTGGTATTTCATGCAGAGCCAGGTGCCTTTGTAGTTGATGTCGGTGATCCAGTCGAACAGCTCCTCGCTCTGCTCGGGCAGGGGCGAGGGCTGCTGCTCGACCCCGGCGTTGTTGAAGGCGAAATCGAGACGACCGAAGACGGCCATCGTTTTTTCGACCATCGTCTCGATTTGGGCGGCCTGGGTGACGTCGGTCTTGACGAAAAAGCCTTCGCCGCCGACGTCTTTGACCATCTGCACGGTCTTTTCGCTTTCTTCGGCGCGGCGGCTGGCCACCACCACCGCCGCCCCTTCGCGGGCGAAGGCGACCGCCGTCGCCCGTCCGATGCCCACGCTGCCGCCGGTGACGACGGCGACTTTGCCTGCAAATCGTGCCATGGCTAATTTCCTCGGTATGAGTGGTTGAATGATTGAAAACAGGTGCCGGACTACTCTTGAGAGGTGCTGGGAATTTTGAGCGCCTTGGAAGAAGTGGCGGGGGAATTGCCGGGGGTCGCACCCGGCCGGGAACCTACGAACCTTTCGCGCAGGGAGCCCACCGCGATGTACAGCAGCGGAACGATGTAAAGACTCAGGGCTGTAGAGACGAGCATGCCCCCGAATACTGCGGTCCCCAGCGACTGGCGACCGGCCGCCCCGGCCCCTTCGGCGGTGACCAGCGGCACCACACCCAGAATGAAGGCGAGCGAGGTCATCAAGATGGGCCGCAGACGAATTTGGGCCGCCTCGCTCACCGCCGCAAGCCGGGTAAGACCCGCTTTGTGCAGCTGATTGGCAAATTCGACGATCAAGATGGCGTTTTTGCTGGCAAGGCCGATGAGCATGACCAGCCCAATCTGGCAGTAAATGTCGTTTTCGAGGCCGCGCAGGGCCTGGGCTGCCAGGGCGCCGAGGATGGCCAGGGGAACCGAGAGCATGATGACCAGCGGATCGGTCAGGCTCTCGTACTGGGCGGCCAGTACCACGAAGACGAACACCGCCCCCAGCAGGAATATAAACACCGCCTTGTCGCCCGACTCGATTTGTTCGAGCGACACCCCCGACCACTGGTAGCGCATGCCCTGGGGCAGCACCCGTTCGGCCAGCTGTTGCATCTGTTCGATCGCCTGGCCGGAACTGAAACCTTCGGCGGGCGCGCCGTTGATTTCGGCTGAGCGGAACATGTTGTAGTGGTTGATGATCTGGGGGGCGACGGTCCGCTTCACAGCAATCAAGTTGCCCAGCGGGATCATCGCACCCGTTTGCGAGCGCACGTAGAAGCGCCGCAAATCCTGGGGCGTCGAGCGGAAGCGCTTGTCGGCCTGCACGTAGACGCGGTAGGGGCGGTTGAACATCTCAAAGTCGTTGACGTACAGCGAACCCATGTAAATTTGCAGGGCCTTGAGCACTTCGTCGGTAGAGACGCCGAGCGACTGCGCCTTGTCGCGGTCCACCTCGACCACCAGTTGCGGATCGGCGATGCTGAAGCTCGAGAACAACCCGCTTAGACCCGGTTGGGCGTTGCCCTGCTCCACCAGGGCGCGGGTCGTGCCCGCCAGGGTCTCCAGGCCGAGATTGCGCTGATCTTGCAGCTGGAGCTGGAAACCGCCGAATTTGCCGACCCCCTGCTGGATGGCGGGCATCGGGAAGGCGGCCACCTGCGCCCCCGGGATGCGCGCAAGCGGCCCGCGCACTTTGTCGATGATCTCGTCGATCGACTGGCCGGTCCCCCGCCGCTCCGAAAGCGGCAGCAGGTGCGGGAAGATCGTGGCCTTGTTGGGAGCGTTGCCGCTCGGGCTATAACCGCCGATGGCGAACATCTTGACCACTTCGGGGATCTTGCGCAGTTCCTGCTCCACCTGGAGCATCACCTTGTCGGTGTAATCGAGGGAGCTGCCCTCAGGAGCCTGCACGAACACGACGAAGTAACTTTGATCCTCGTTGGGGACAAAACCCGGGGGAACTTTACCGAACAGCCACCAAGTGAGGCCCAGCAGACAGACGAACACCCCCAGCATCGCGACGCGAAAACGCAGGACGAAACCCAGCGAACGGGCGTAAGCGCGCCGCAGCCAATCGAGCAGCGCGTTGATCCGGTCGAACAACCAGTGGCGCGGCGGTTCGGCGCGCAGCAGCAGCGCCGAGAGCGTCGGAGTCAAAGTTAGGGCAATAAACGTGGATAGGGCAATCGAGAAGGTGAGCGTCAGGGCGAACTGTTGGTAGAGCCGTCCGGCGGTGCCCGGGAAGAAGGCGACCGGCACAAAGACCGCCACGAGCACCAGCGAAGTGGCAATCACCGCGCCGAAGACCTCCTGCATGGCCTCGGGGGTGGCGGCGCGCGGTGTGAGCCGCCGTTCACGGCTGTAGCGCACGATGTTTTCGACGACGACAATCGCGTCGTCGACCACCAAACCGGCTGCCAGGGTGATGCCGAACAGGGTGAGCGTGTTGATCGAAAAGCCGAGCCATTTGACGAAGATGAACGTCCCCACCAGCGAGACCGGAATGGCAATCGCCGGGATGAGCGTGCCGCGCCAGTCCTGCAAAAACAAGAACATCACCACTACCACCAGGACGATCGCCTCGATCAGGGTTTTGACCACTTCGTGGATGGATTCGTCGACCATCGAGGCGCTGTCGAAGGCGATGTCGTACTCCAAACCCGGCGGAAAACTGCGCGCCTGGCGATCCAGTTCGGCTTTGACCTCGCGGTAGACATCGAGGGTATTGGCCCCAGGTAACTGGGAGACAGCGATGCCCACCGCATTTTTACCCGTGAAGCGCAAAAATGTCGTATAGTCCTCGGCTCCCAGTTCGCTGCGCCCGATGTCCTTGAGGCGCACCAGGGCGCCGTCGGCCCCCCGCTTGAGCACCAGATTGTCGAACTGGGCCGGGCTTTTGAGGCGGCCCATCGCCCGCACGCTGATCTGGTAGGGCTGGCCGTCCAGCGACGGGGGTTGGCCGATCTGGCCCGCGCCTACCTGCAGGTTCTGGGCCTCCAGAGCGCGCACGACATCCCCGGCGCTCAATCGGCGCGCGGCCAGCCGATCCGCGTCCAACCACAGCCGCATCGAGTAGCGGCGCTCGCCAAAGATCCGCACATCGCCCACGCCTTTGACCCGGCGCAGCGCGTCGCTGATGTACAGGTCGGCGTAGTTGCTGATGAAGGTGTTGTCGTACTCGTTGTTTTTTGCAAGCAAGCCGAAGGCGATGGTCACCTGGCTGGAATTTTTGCGGATCGCCACTCCCGTGCGGCGCACCTCCTCGGGCAGGCGGCCCTGTACCGCGGTGATCCGGTTCTGGATGTCCATTGCCGCATCGTCGATGTTGCGCGCCAGCTCGAAGGTGACGGTGATCGTGCTGGTGCCGTCGTTGCTGCTGGTCGAGGTCATGTAGCGCATGCTCTCAGCCCCGTTGATCTGCTGCTCGAGCGGCGTGGTGACCGTCGATTCGACTACCGCGGCGCTCGCCCCGTCGTAACGGGCGGTCACGATCACCTGGGGCAGGGCGATCTCAGGGTACTGGTCGACGGGCAGGGCGCGGATGCTGACCAACCCGCCCAGCAAGATAATCACCGAGCAGGCGATCGTCAGGATGGGCCGTTTGACAAAGTAATCGACAAACATCGGTATCCCTGGGTGCGTGTGCGTCTGGTTTCTAGAGCGCGGAGATGGGCGCGCCGTCCGAGAGCTTCTGAATGCCCGAGATGACGACCTTTTCCCCGGACCGCAGACCTGCGAGGACGGGATAAGCCTTGCCTTCGACCTCGGCGAGGGTCACCGCCTTCTGCCGTGCGACAAGCCCGAAACGCCCGTTCGCCTGGGCGACGAAGACAAAGTTCTGGCCACTGATTTGGGTAACGGCCGTGGTCGGGACCGATACCGCCTGGCGAGATTTCCAGACCAGCCGGACCCGCACAAACTGGTCGGAGCGCATCCGGCCCGCGGCGTTGTCGACCCAGGCTTTGACCAGCACCGACTGGGTTTGATCGTCCACGCGCGGGGCGATGTACCCGACTTTGCTCGCTCCCAAGGAGCGGTTCTGGTCGTCGAAAAGCTGCAGCTGCATGCCCGGATACAGCCCCGAGACGCGCTCGAGCGGGACCGGGACATAAATTTCGAGCGGACGGTTTTGGGTGATGGTGGTCAGTTCAGTGGCAGGCGCGATGTAATCGCCTACCCGGGCAGGAATATCGCCGATGCGGCCCTCAAAAGGGGCGCTCACCCGGTAGTACTGCAGCTGAACTTGCTGTTCGCGGGCCGTCGCGCGCGCTTGATCGAGGGCGCGCCGGGCACGCTCGACCGCCGAGCGCTGGGCCGCCAACTGGGCTTCGGCGGCTTCGAGTTCCGCCCGGGCCGCTGCCAGGCGGTTGTCGTACTCGTCGAGATTCTCCTGGCTGATCGCCCCTTCGGCGCGCAGGCGGGCGTACCGGTCGCGTTGCTGGCGAATAAATCTGAAGTTTGCCTGGCTCGCCTCCCGGCGGGCCGCGTAGGACCTGACCAGGGCGCTGGTGTTGTCCAGTTCCGCCTGGGCGGAGCGAACCGCCGAGCGGGAACCCTCAGCAACGGCCTGCTGCCGGTCGGGCTCGACTTCAACAAGCGGCGTTCCCGCAGCCACATTGCTGCCGGAGCGCACAAAAATCCGGCTGATCCGCCCCTCGATCTGCGGGCGCAGCACCACCGATTGCCGGGACTTGAGCGTGCCGACATATTCGGAGGCTTCGTCGATGCGGGAGGATCGGACCGTCGCTAAGGCAACCGGGGTAGCGGCCGGCTTCTCCGTCTCGGTGGCGGAGCGCGCCGAGCCGCAAGCCTGGATCCCACTCGCTGCCAGGGCCGCAAGGAGCAGTTTGGGCACGATCAGGTTGTCAAAGGGTCTTGCGCTCATCACACCCTCCTCGGGCAGTACGTCTCAACGGGTGATCTGCAGCAATGCTTCGGGATAGCGCGCTCCGGCCGCGACACCGCGGGGAGCGACCCGGTCCAGGGCGGCCAATTGCTCCGCCCCCAGAACGATCTCCAGCGCACCGAGGTTTTCCTGCAGATACGTCCGGCGTTTGGTCCCGGGGATGGGCACGATGTCTTCTCCCTGGGCCAGCACCCAGGCGAGGGCGAGCTGGCTTGGCGTGCAACCTTGCGCGGCGGCCAACTTTTCTAACTGGCTGACCCAGGCCCGGTTGCGCTCGAAGTTATCTCCCTGAAAGCGGGGTAGGCGCTGCCGGAAATCCTCGGGCGGCAGATCGGACATGCTGTTGACCCGGCCGCTCAAAAATCCCCGTCCTAAGGGGCTGAAGGGCACAAATCCCACCCCCGATTCCCGGCAGGCCGGCAGAATCTCTGCCTCCGGATCGCGGGTCCACAGTGAATATTCGCTTTGCACGGCGGCGATCGGGTGGACCGCGGCGGCCCGACGCAACGTCTCCGCGTCGACCTCGCTGAGGCCGATGTAGCGAATTTTGCCCTCCCGGACCAGTGCCGCCAGCGCCGCCACGGTCCGCTCGATCGGGGTTGCCCTATCCAGGCGGTGCTGGTGATACAGATCGATAGTGTCGAGTCCCAGGCGCCGCAGGCTCGCTTCGCAGGCGGAGCGCACGTACTCCGGGGTTCCGCACACCCCCGACAGACGGCCCTGGGTGTCGCGCAGCAGGCCGAACTTGGTAGCTACGAACGCCCGGTCGCGCCGATCGCGGATGGCCCGACCGACGAACTCTTCGTTGTGTCCCTGGCCGTACACGTCGGCGGTATCGAGAAAGTTGACACCCCAATCCAGGGCCTGCTGCAGCGTGGCGAGCGCTTCGCGTTCGTCGCGTGTGCCGTAGGCATCGGAGATGCCCATGCAGCCCAGGCCCATCGCCGAAACCCGTGGGCCGTCTTTTCCCAATCGGCGCATTTGCATCTTGTCAGTTCTCCTCAATCACTGGTTGCGGATTCTGCGCTGGGAGAGCGTCAGATTTTGACAGGTCGCAGCGGCTGATCGCGTTCTGCTCGAAGCAACGGTTCCCAAATCGAACGGACCGAAGACCGGAAGGGCCGGATAGACCGAGATCGCGAAGACCATCGAAGCCTAAACGGTAAAGAAGAAATCGATTGAACTGATAAGGCCAACGGCTCTGGAACTGTTCTGAATGTATATAGCCTGGGGTACAGCGTCAAACGCATTTGGTTTTTGATCCATCGGTAATATCAATAGCTTCGCTCGCCCAATCCAGAGCTTCGAACGGCAGGAAAACGCTTGAGCAACGCATTTGAAGCACCCCCAGCCCGGTGCGTCCGTTGTCGAAAGCAGGATGAGCAGCAGGGCGAATCATCATTTTGCCCAGAAGTGTTGAATGTCAGGAATTGATCCTACAAAAACAGCCCGAAGTAGTGTAAACTTCGGGCTGTGAATCATTTCTTTTTCGTTAGAGCGATGCTACTCGATTTTCCGCAACTTGTCAAAACCTTTCTGTCCGCTTTGCCCAATGATGACTTTCCTGTCCTCGATACCCGGCTCTTTTTCAGTTGCTGGCTAGCCCTGGTGATGGACAAAAGCACCCTCAGCATGCAGGACCTGTTCAAACGTCTCAACCACACCGGTATCTCCGTCGATATCTCCA
>JAHHGR010000002.1 GCA_019359725.1 Aphanocapsa lilacina HA4352-LM1
TCCAGCCGATGGCCTTCACGGTGATTCTGGCCCTGGTGGCCTCGCTGGTGCTGACGCTGTCGCTGGTGCCGCTGGCTTGCTACTTTGCGTTTTCCAAAAAGCTTCCCGAGGAGCGCGAGACGCTGGTTATCCAGTGGCTGCGCCCGGGCTACGAAAAGGGTGTCACCTGGCTGATGGGCAAGTGGCTGCCGGTCTCGGCCGTCTGCACGGCCATCTTTGTCGCCTCGCTGACGCTGGTGCCGCTGTTGGGTTCGGAGTTCGTCCCCAACCTCTCGGAGGGGTCGATGGTGATCAACATGCGCCGCCCGCCCGCCGCCTCCCTGGATGAAGGTGCCCGCCAGACCAAAATTATCGAGAAGGCGGTTCAGGAGTTTCCCGAGGTGGTGACCGCCGTCTCCTTCACCGGCCACCCGGAACTGGCCACCGACACCAACAAATCCGAAAACTCCGACATTCTGGTCATCCTCAAACCCCAAAAGGAGTGGAAAACCGCCAAGACCCAGCCCGAGCTAGTCAAGAAGATTGAAAAGCGGCTCACCGGCATCGTGCCGGGGGTGACGGTCGCCTACACCCAACCCATCCAGCAGCGCGTCAACGAACTGCTCTCCGGCGACCGCCTCGACATTGCGCTTCGCATCTACGGCCCTGAGATCAACGAACTCGATCGCCTGGCAAACCAGGCCGCCGGGGTGATCAAAAAGGTTCAAGGGGCGGCGGACGTGCGCGCCGAGACCGTGCGCGGCCTGCCGGTCTTCAATATCAAAGTCGATCGCCAGAGGCTCGCCCAGTACGGCATCAACGTGCGCGAGGTGCTCGACACCATCGAAGCGACCCGCGCCGGCAAGGTAGTAGGCACGATCTACGAAGGGCGCCAGCGCTTCAGTCTGGCGGTCAAGTTCGACGAGGACGCCGTGCGCGATCTGGAGGAAACCCGGCGCCTGCCGGTCTCCACCGAGGACGGCCGCATCGTGCCGTTGGGAGCGGTGGTCGACATCACCACCAGCGACGGCATCGCCCAGATTTCGCACCGCGAGGGCGAGCGGGTGATCACCGTCGGTATGAACGTGCGCGACCGCGACCTGGGCTCCTTCGTTGCCGCCGCCCAGCAGGCGGTCGAGTCGCAAATCAGCGCCCCCAAGGGCTATCGGTTGGTCTGGGGCGGCCAGTTCGAAAATTACCAATCGGCCCTCTCGCGGTTGCAGATTCTCGTGCCCCTGGCGCTGGCTCTGATCTTTTTGCTGCTCTATAGCTCCTTCGGCAACCTGCGGCCGGGCATCTTGATCTTCCTCAATGTGCCCTTCTCGCTGGTGGGCGGTCTGGTGGCGCTTTACCTCAGGGGCATGCCGCTGTCGGTCTCGGCGGGGGTAGGCTTTATTACGCTCTTTGGCGTCGCGGTGCTCAACGGCATCGTGCTGGTCTCCACCATCCGCACCATGCAGGAGGCCGAGGGTCTGTCTGCTGAAAAGGCGGCCCTCAAAGGCGCCAAAGAGCGCCTGCGTCCGATTCTCTCGGCGGCCTTGCTCGCGTCGATCGGTTTTATTCCGATGGCCACCGCCACCAGTGCCGGGGCGGAAGTGCAGCAGCCGCTCGCCTCCGTCGTCATCGGCGGTCTCATCACCTGCACGTTCTTTACGCTGTTTGCCCTACCGGTGCTCTACCCAGTGATCTGCGGCGGTTCTTCTCCGGGCGGCAGCGTCCGCAAGAATTCCTCGCCGTGGGAGCGCCTGCAGAAGTTGTTCGGGCAGTACAGCGCCGCCCCGAAGCCGCGCCCCGGGATCGAGCCTGCCCGGGTGGAACCACCCCCTGCTTGAGGTCTAGACATCGAGCGGTTCACCCACCGCCTTTTCGAGATTCGCCCAGGCCCCCTGGTAGGCCACCACCGCCTCCAGGTAGCTGTCGAGCACCTCCTGGGCCGCCTGCTGGGCAAGGACTACCTCGCCTAGGTCGCGCTTGCCCAGTTCGTAACTCAGTTGGGTCAGCTGTACCACGTCCTGGGCGGCGGGCAACAGCTGGTTGCGGTGGCGGCGCAGGCTCTCGCGGGCGTTGAGCAGCGCCCGGTAGGCCGTGCGCACCTCCACGGCGATCTGCAGCTTGAGCGCGTCGATCTGCAAGCTGCTCTGTTCGCCGACCAGTTCCGCCAGTTGCACTTCGCCTTGGTTGTTGTAGAAGACCGGCAGATCGATCCCCAGGCCCAGGTAGACCCCCTGGGCCTGGGGATCGCTGTTGGTGCGCGTGGTAAACAGATACCCGGCCGCCACATCCACATCCGGGACGCGCTGGGCGCGGGCCAGATCCAGCCGGCGGCGGGCCACCTCCCGCTGTTGCTCGGCCGCCTGCAGATCTAAGCGGGCGCGGTAAGCCCGCTCCAGGAAGGTGGCCACCAGCGGCACGGGGGCGCCCGGCAAAGGAACCAGGGCAGTTTTTTCGAGCGACAGCTCAAATAGACCCAGATCGTCGATATCGAGCGTTTCTTCCGGATCGCGTCCCAAAAGACCACTCAGGGCAATCTGCGCCTGCTCGACGCGGCCGAGGGCCTCGGTCTGTTGGGTTTTGAGCCGGTTGACCTCCAGTTGGGTCTGCAGGGCGTCGGTTTTGGGCGATTCGCCCGCTGCGCTGCGCTTGCGGGCCACTTCGAGCAGCCTTTGGGCGAGGCGCTCCTGCACTTCGAGGGCGCGGCCGCCGGCCTGGGCCGCGGCGAACTGGGCGTAGGCTTTGCGCACCTGCGAGCGGATTTCAAAGCGTGTGGCGTTGTACTGTAAAAGGGCGAGGCGGTACTGGGCGTCAGCCAGGGCAAGGCGGGCCGACTGCTTGCCTCCTGTCTCGATTTTCTGAGAAAGCCCTACCGTCTGGGGGCTGCCGTCCTCGGTGTAGGCCGTGCCGACCCCCCAGTAGACGGTCAGTTGCGGGTTCGGAGCAGCCCCAGCGGCGGTGATCCCGGCCAGCCCAATGCCCAGGTTGCGCTGGGCAACCACCAGCTGCGGGTTGCGCAGTTCTGCCTGGCTGAGCGCCTGTCTGAGCCCAAGGGGTCCGCCCGCGGGCAGGACGCCCTGGGCAGCGGCGGGTAGGGCGTTTATCCCGGCCCACAGCAAAGCGATGCTGCTCAAATACAGACGGTGATGCATCTTGATTGTCCCTGCTGAAGTGATTGAGGTTCATCTTCTCCGCACAGCCTGGTTGGGAAGCGTCGCATGGACGACTGCTGTGGCGGTTGTGCGGCTGATATCGTGTGGCCATCGGGCGCAGGCGGACGGCGATGGAGCGATACCGGCAAGACAGGCGACTGTGGGTGGCCCTCGGTGCTCTCAGTCTGCTGATCGCCTTGCAGGCGACCGCCCGTGCCCAACTGGCGACGCTCTACCAGTTCGATGGACGGGGCGGCTCCTCCCCGTATGCGGGCATCGTCCAGGGCCGGGAGGGGCATCTCTACGGCAGCGCCACCACCGGCGGGGCCTACGGCAAGGGCACGCTGTATCGCCTGTCGGCTGCAGGCGAGTTCAAAGTCCTGCACAGCTTTCGCGGTAAGGAAGGCGCCCACCCAGTCGCCCGGCCGGCCATCACCCCCGACGGCTCCCTTTACGGCACCACCAGCGCCGGGGGAGTCGCCGGGCGCGGCACGCTCTACCGCAAAGCCCCGAATGGAGCGCTCACCACCCTGCACAGTTTTGAGAGCGACGACGGCGGCAATCCCTTCGCCAGTCTGCTTTTGGCCCGCGACGGCCACTTCTACGGCACCACCAGTTGCGTCGCTTCCCCGGGCCTGGGCACGATCTTCCGCCTCGCAGCGGACGGCCGCTTCAAGACATTGCACACCTTCAAGCTCCAGGAAGGTTCCGACCCGTTCACCGGCCTGGTGGAAGGCAGTGACGGCCAGTTGTACGGCACAACGGTCTACGACGGACCCAACAACGGCGGCACGGTCTACCGCTTTTCGGCCGCGGCTGGCTTCTCAATGCTCCATGCCTTTCAAGACAGCGACAGCAGCACCGGCACAAGTCCCCGGGCTGCGCTGATGCTCGCGGGCGACGGCCATTTCTACGGCACCACCGTCGCCGGGGGCAGCTACGGCCTGGGCACGGTCTTCAAGTTGTCCCCGGAAGGGGAGATGACGACTCTGCACAGCTTCCGGGGCGTGGACGGCTCGCGGCCCTACGGCTCGCTCATCCAGGGCAAAGACGGCAGGCTCTACGGCACGACCGTCAACGGCGGCAAGCCGTCGCTGATGGGCGGCAGCGCGGGCAAACTGTCGATCTTCGAGGACGGCGACGGCACGCTTTTTGCTCTCACCCTGGAGGGTCGCCTCAAGACGCTCCATGTCTTTGGTGGCGAGGACGGCTCCCACCCGGTCAGCACCCTGGTGCAGGGCACGGACGGTCACCTGTACGGCACCACCGCCCACGGCGGCCGGTCCAATCAAGGCACCGTCTTCAAGTTCGTCTTGCCGGGGGAGCGCTTTCCGGCCGCTTCCCGGGACAATCCGCCCTAGAGTGGCTTCTGGCTTTCGGAGTGACCCGCTGTGCCGACCGGTGCGACAGCCCGATGGTGGGTTTGGTTGTGGCTGTTGGGCCTGTCCTGGTGGTGCCGGCCGGCCCACGCCCAGGCCTGGCCGGAGAGCGAACTGCGCGCTCCCAATGCCGTCTGGTCCCTGGCGGACGTGCCCCCCGGCGCCTGGAGCCGCACAAAACTGACCCAAATCGCCCAGCGGCTCGACCTGGCGCAGCCGCCGCGCTTCGAAGGCGACCGCCCCCTCAACCGGCTCGAATTTGCCGACTGGTTGCAGCGGATCCTGGCGGGGCTCGAAGCGCGTATCGCCTCCGAGGGCGCGGCACTCCCCGAGCCTGCCGATCTGGCGGTCCTTGAGCGCCTGCGCGTGGAATTTCAAGACGAACTGGGGGGAGCCGCCGATCGCCTGGGAAGCCTCGAAACGCGCCTCGGTGCAATCGAAGCCAATCTCTTGAGCCCCGTCACCAAGATGGACGGCTCGGTGGTGATGGGCATCTCCGGCGGCGTCGGTTGTCCCGGCTGTACGATTTTCTCGGGGACCGCCGAGGCAACTTACCCCTCCGCCGCCGCCCTGGGGGATGCGCTCGGCGCGGTGAGCATTCCTATCCGGGCGGCCAACACCACGTTTGTTTCGCGCACCACCCTCAACCTGCGCACCACCTTCACCGGCCAGGACGAACTGCGGCTGCGGATGCGGGGGGTCACGGGCCAGGACATCAGCGCCGCGCTCGCAGGGATCGCGAGCGGCATCGGCGTGCTCATCTTCAGCGGTGGCCCCGACGCTACTTCCTTCGACGGCTCGACAGTGGGCATCAACACCAACGGCACCTCCAGTTTCACCATCGACGAAATTCGTTATATCTTTCCGCTGTTCAGCAACAATTTTCGGGTCTTCTTCGGTCCCCGACTGGAGATTTCCGAGTACCTCGACGCCAACAGCTTCGCCAACAGCGAAGAACTCGACTTCACCGGCGGGCTTACCACCAACAGCCCGCTGTTGACCTTTGTTTTTTTTGGCCCCGGTGCGGGCTTCGACTGGGACATCTCCGAGACGTTCAGTTTGCGGGGCATCTATTTATCCACCAACGCCGGGGCGGCCACCGGCGACGCCCGCCGCGACGTGAACCCCTTTGGAGCCCCCTACGGCAGCTACGGTGCGGGCGGGTTATTCGGCGGTGAATCGTCGCTGTTGGGCGAGTTCGAGGTGCGCCCCGGCCCTGCCGCCTCGGTGAAATTGCAGTTCGGACAACTCAACGAGCAAGGCGGCATCGTCGATACCCTGACGCTGCCCGAGACCATCCAGAACACCGTCACCCAGTCGCTGGGGGTGAACTTCGAATGGTCGATCATCCCGGCTTTCGCAATTTTCGGCCGCTACGGCTGGGGGACCACCGTGGTCTATCCGGTGGCCGGCATCGACGAGCAGTTCACGGCGATCAGCCTCAACACCTGGCAGTTGGGCTTTACCCTGCCCAATCTCGGGGGCGACGGCAACGCCCTCGGCTTCACCATCGCCCAGCCGCTGCGCGTCTTTTCGGGCAGTGCCGTCGGTCTGGTGGGGCCAGGGGTGACGAGTTCGCTGGTGCCGAGCGGCACCGAGCGCGACTACGTGGTGTACTACCGCCACATGCTCACCGACCGCCTCAGCCTCACACCGATACTGCAATTTATCGAGCAGCCGGTCCATTCCAGCCGCAGCAACGGCCTGGCGGTCGGTATCCTGCGGGCGGTCTTCAGTTTTTGACAACTGCAGAGTGCACTCCATTTCCCCCTGATAGCTATTCTTTGAACACATCGTCGAGCGGGATTTCGAGAGCGTCGATGAATTTTGTCCAGAAGTTGAGGGTGCTGATTACCGCCGTCAGTTCGACGATGTCCCCTTCGCCGTAGTGGGCTTTGAGCCGCTCGAACAGTGGCTCGGTGACCATTGTGGACGGCACGGTGATCCGCTCGGCGTATTCGAGGGCGACTTTTTCGGCCTCCGAGTACAGGTCACTGGTGGCGTAGCGGGGGAGGACGTGGATTTTTTCCTCGGCGGTGCCCTGTTTGTGGAGCATGTACGTATGCATTGGCACGCAGTAGTTGCGGCAGCTGTTGATCTGGGCGATGCGCAGGCTGATCAGTTCTTTGAGTTCGTCAGAAATCGTGTCGCTGTGGGTGTGGATCGCTCCATACAGATTCATCACCGCCCGCATCACCTGGGGCCGGTGGGCCAGCACTTTGAGCGGGTTCAGCTCGGTGCCGTACTGCTTTTTGAGGGCGTCGTAGACAGTCTTCAGTTGCTTGTCGGCGCTTTCCGGCTCGATGGGTGAAATCCGCATGGCTAAATGTACTTCCAGAACAAAAAGCTTCCTCATCGTACCGTGCCCCCGGCGCGGCGGTCGCGGCGGGGCGGGCGGCAAAGTTAGGATTGTGAAGAACGGTCAAGGGCAAACCATGGCGACGCTGAGCGGCCTGATCGACACCCACGTCCATATCAACTACGAAAATTTTGCCGCCGACCTGGAGGCGGTCGCCCACAACTGGCGCGCGGCGGGGGTCGTGCAATTGGTACACGCCTGCGTCAAACCGGAGGATTTTCCGGGCATGCAGGCTTTGGCCGACCGCTACCCGGAGGTGTTCCTGGCGGTGGGGCTCCACCCGCTCGATGTCGAGCGGCGCTGGGACGAGGCCCTCTGCGACCGCATCCGCGAGCATGCCCGTTCAGATAAACGGGTGGTAGCCATCGGCGAGACCGGCCTCGATTTTTTTAAAGCCGACAATGCCGAGGAGCAGGAGCGGGCCTTTCGCGATCAGATCGCCATCGCCCAGGAGCTGGACCTGCCGGTGATCATCCACTGTCGCGATGCGGCGATGGCCACCCGGCGCCTTCTCGAAGCGGTCGGGCCGGTGCGGGGAGTGATGCACTGCTGGGGCGGCACGCCCGAGGAGACCCGCTGGTTTGTCGAACTGGGCATGTTTGTCAGCTTCAGTGGCATCGTCACCTTCAAAAACGCCGCCCTGCTGCAGCAGGCGGTGGGGGTGGTGCCCGACGAACTATTGCTGGTGGAGACCGATTGTCCTTTCCTGGCACCGGTGCCTAAGCGCGGTAAGCGCAACGAGCCTGCCTACGTCGCCCACGTCGCTGAGAAAGTGGCCGAGTTGCGCAGCAAAACTCCAGAAGCAATTGCCCGGTTGACCGCTGCCAACGCCCGGCGTCTATTTCGCCTGCCGGTGCCTGCGGTTTAACTTGCAGGAGGACGCTCGCTGCCGGCCTGCCGCTTGAGCTGTTCGCGTGCGTCGTCGATTTCTTCAAATTCGGCGTCGGTGACCCCGTCGTCTTTTTGAACCTGCCGCTTAAGGGCCGCCAGTGCGTCGTCGATCTCCAGTTCGGCGAAACGTTCCTCGGTGAGCAGTTCGTCGCGCTGCTTCCAGAGGGCGCGCGCCCGCTCGGTCAGCTCAGCAATGCGCTGCTCGGCCTGGCTCGCCATATCCGGGCGACTTTGCTGCTTGGCCAGCTGCACGTAACCCTGCCACTTCTGCATTTCCTTGGACAGTTCGGTGAGCTGCTGTTTGATGCGGATGGCGAGGGCGCGGCGCGCGACCTGTTCTTCGCTGAGGGCCATGGCGCGCTACCTCAGATAGGTTGGCCGGCAAGACGGGCGCGGCCCGTCTTGACCATGGCAATCAGCGTCTGATGCGCGTCCTCGGCGTCTTTGAGGGGCCGCTCGAAGGTGACGCGAACCGGTACCTGGGCATCTTTGTCACTCACCAGCAAATTCATGCCCTCCGCGTCGATCGACAGCATCCGGGCTGCTTCACAGTCGGCAGCACCGCCGAAAACCCGGGCATAGAGGGCGACGGCGTCGCCGTGATCTTCGTTCATGTGCCTGCAGATCCGTTCGCTAATCTGGGCGCTGAAAGCATCGGACATGGCGGCTCCCATCGAGGCGTTTTTATCGTAGCGTCTTGCCGGGGCAGTGGTTTGCCCAAAAACACGGCAACAGGCGGACAGGTTGATATGATCTCGGCATTCACTTGCCAGGTGCTCTATGGTAGCCAGTGGAACCTCTTCCCCCGGCGAGCAGATCGTCGTACAGCTCGCCGCCCGCCTCGGTATTCCCCAACCGGTGGCCGTCGCCGCCGCCGGGTCGGCCTTTCAATTTCTGGGCCAGCAACTGGAGGCAGGAACGTTTGACGCGCTGATCGATCGTTTTCCGGCGGCCCGCGGTTGGATCGAGCAGGCCCTGCTCGTCGAAAGGCAAAAAGAAGAATCGTCCTTCCTGGGCGGCGTGGTGGGCAAAGTGGCGGGGGCCGTCGGCGGCCTGGGAGGGGTCGGGGCTGCCGCCCAACTGTTTGCCCGCCTTGCTCAGGTGGGTGTGCCCGCCGACAAACTCGACGACTTTGTGCCCACCTTCAGCAACGTACTCGAGGAGAACCTGCCTGCGGATCTTTTTCAAGTGATCAAAGGCAAACTACCCGGCCTGCCCGGCAGTTGAAACCGTCTTTAGTGGTTTCTAATCGACACCTGGGTCAGAAACACCTGGGTGAAGTAGATCCGGTTGCCCTTTTTCCAGCCACCCACCCCTGTCTCCATGTAGACCGGCCGCAGGATGTTCTCGCGGTGACCGGGGCTTTTCATCCAGCCTCGCACTGCAATTTCGACCGGTCGCTTTGAGCCGCCGACGTAGGCCAGGTTCTCGCCCACCACCAGATAAAAAACCCCCGCCGAGCGCACCCGGTCGGCGACGCTGTCGCCCTTGGGACCGGTATGGCTAAAAAAGTTCTGCTCGGCCATCAATCGACTGTAGCTGCGGGCTACCTGGGCGAGCTTGGCGTTGGGCTTGAGGGGGGCAAGGTTGCCACGCCCGCGGATCGCGTTGATGTCGCGCACGATGCGCTCCTCCATTTGACCCAGTGCGGCCGTCTGGGATTTCTCGGTCCCCGGGGCGGGCGGCTGGGAAGGCGGTGCCACCCGTTCGACAAAGGCCTTTGCCTCGGTGGTCAGATCTGCGAGGGTCTGACAGCCGACCAGGGCGAGGCACGCACAGAGTGCTGCGGCCATCCACAGCAGAGTGTTGCGGCTAAGCAAGTGCATGAAAATACCTTTCCCACCGCGCGCACCGGGGCGGAAGATCCCTACAATTTACATGCTATGAGATAAATGTCTGCTTTAGCTTCTGCCGCCTGGAATAGTTGCAATGCCTGCATTTATCAGCCATCTGATTTGCCCGCGCTGTGGTAGCCGCTTCGACCCCCACAAAGCCCACAACCTTTGCACTGCCTGCGCTTCGCCTTTGCTGGTCGAGTACGACCTTGCAAGGGTGCAATCGGCGGTGGATAAAGCAACGCTCGCCCGGCGCGGCGAGTCGATGTGGCGCTACTTGGAACTGCTGCCCGTGGTGGACCCGACCCACATCGTGAGCTTCGGCGAAGGGTTCACACCGCTCCTACCCATCGACGCGCTTACCCGGGCCTGGGGACTGGAGGCGGTCTGGGTTAAAGACGACGGGCTCAATCCTACCGGCTCGTTCAAAGCACGGGGTGCTTCCTGCGGCATCTCAAAGGCCAGAGAACTCGATATCCGGGAGGTGGCTCTGCCCACGGCGGGCAACGCGGGCGGCGCCTGGGCCTGCTACGGGGCCGCTGCCGGTTTGCGCGTGCACGTGGCGATGCCCAGGGACGCTCCTGCCATCAACCAGCTCGAATGCCGGCTGTACGGCGCGGATCTGACGCTGGTGGACGGGTTGATTTCGGATGCGGGCAAATGGATTGCCCAGGGGGTGCGCGAGCATGGCTGGTTCGATGTCTCGACCCTCAAGGAGCCTTATCGCATCGAGGGCAAGAAGACCCTGGGTCTTGAAATCGCCGAGCAAATGGACTGGCAGTTGCCCGAGGCAATCATCTACCCGGCCGGGGGCGGGGTCGGGATCATCGGCATCTGGCGAGGGTTGCAGCAACTCAAGGCGATGGGTTGGGTGACGGGAAGTCTGCCCCGACTCATCGTCGTGCAGGCCGAAGGCTGCGCTCCGCTGGTAAAAGCGTTCGAGAAGAGCCGCACCGAGTCCGAATTCTGGCCGGATGCCCGGACTTTTGCCTCCGGTTTGCGCGTACCCAAGGCCCTGGGTGATTTCCTGGTGCTGCAGGCAGTACGGCAGAGCGGCGGTACCGCCATCGCCGTGAGCGACGCCCAGTGCGGCGAGATGATGAAGCTTTTAGCTGGTCGCACCGGGATATTTGCAGCACCGGAAGGAGCCGCTACCCTGGCTGCCGCCAGGATCCTGCGCGAGCGCGGCGATCTGGCTTCCCGCGACCGGGTGGTGCTCATCAACACCGGCTCCGCCCTCAAGTACCCGGAGGCGATGACCGAGGTGCTGGCGATGCAGTGATGGCGAATCTGGGTGAAATGGCGTGGTTCAAATCGGGCCGGGTCCTTTTGGCCGCTCTTTACCGGGGTCTGGGTGGATTCGCTTTGCACGAGAGCCTGGGTCGCGAGCGGCGGAACCCCCTTCGCACTTTCCCTCTCGCGCTCTCCAGCCTCCCCGCGTCCGGGGGGTGCCAGCCCTGACTTCAGGGCACGGTGGTGGGCCTGGCCGACGTTTCTGGAGTCGGCACGCTTTACATGACGCCTGCATTTGTGATGTCTGGCTCCATACAACGTTTCAATCCCTTAGCAGGGATGTTCGAAGTTTCAGCTTGCAGGCCGCCGGTGCCTCGAAAGCTCACGGCTTCACGGTTTCAATCGGCCCATTTTCAAGGGAACGGGCCGACCCAGAAGTGTTGAATGTCAAGAAATGAGGGTGCAAAAATCAGGGCTGTTTCATTCTAGCTTTGCATTGGATGCAAATGAGAATCGAGAGCGGCAAAAGCCTTATTGCTTGTTGAGCAGGTCAAGCTTATTGACATGGCCGAATGGGGTTTTTGGAGAATGAAACAGCCCTGGTGCAAAAATAAGCCCAAAATCCTGTAGACTTTGGGCTAAGCACTACTATTAATGTTAGACCGATGCTGCTACTCGATTTTCCGCAGCTTGTCAAAACCTTTCTGTTCACCTTGCCCGTGTGCGAGTGTCCATTAATTCAACACTTCTGGTCGCCGAGGGAATCCAGATGTCCGCCGTCCGGCTGAGCATCGCCGCAAATTCGAAGCGATCGGGCATGACGCCCACAATGGTGTGATTTTTGCCGTCGAGCTTCATCGGCTTGCCGAGCACTGCCGGGCTGGCGTCGAAGCGGCGGCGCCAGTAGCTCTCTCTCGCTCAATACGACCACCTGGTTTTTGCCTTCGATCTCCTCTTCTTGGCTGAAGGGTCGGCCGATGAGCGGCCGGATTCGCGCCAGTTCCATCAAGGCGGGCGAGACCAGCCCCGCGCGCAGCCGCTCCGGCGCCCGCGCGCTCACGTAATTGCGCGGGTAGCCGCGCAACAGCGACAGATGCGAAAAGACCCGGTTGCGCTCGCGCCAGTCGACAAAGTTGGCCCCTAAGGCAGCGGGCTGGGGCATCGTCAGTTTCTGCCGAGGGGCGTTGCGGCAGGCTGCCGGTCGCCCTGGCTGCAAGCCCCCGCCTGTGGCCCGCAGCCAGGGCGAGAGTCGCCTAAGCACAACATTGATTTATCCACTATGGATGTATCTGATGTGGACAAACTGGCGCTGTCCCGTCGGTCTGTCAAGGGCGATGACCAGGGGCTAGGGCGGGCCGAAAAGACGCACCAGCCACCCCCGAAACTCGGCAAGGGCTGCTTCGGGTTCGACGCGCCGCTCGAGGGTCATCGCGATTCCCAGACCTTCGATGCCTGTCGCAGGCAGAAACAATCTGGGTGTCACACCGGCAGGTCGCGCTTTTCGACCTCAAAGGGCGTTTCGTCTTCAAGCCCCGCTCCGGTGGGCCGGGGCGGCACGCCCTGCCGCTCACCCAATAATCCCTGGGGACGGATGAGCATCACCAAGATCATCGCTGCGCCAAACAGCAACAGCCGGTACTCGGAAAAGCCCCGCAGCGCCTCCGGCAGGACAATCAGGATCAAAGCCCCGAGGGCCACCCCCGGCACCGATCCCATCCCTCCCAGGACCACCATCGAGACGACCATCACCGATTCGATCAAGGTGAAGCTGTCGGGGGAGACATAGGTGAGCTGCACGGCAAAGAGCACCCCAACCATGCCGGCTAGGGCCGCCCCGGTGGCGAAGGCCAGGAGCTTGAGCTTGACGGTGTCGATGCCCATGGCGGCGGCGGCAATTTCATCCTCGCGGATGGCCACCCAGGCGCGGCCGACGCGCGATTGCTTCAGGCGGCTGGTCGTCCAGTAGACAAAGGCGACGAAGGCCAGCGCGATGAAATAGAGTTGCAGCGGCTGATAGAGCGTGAGCCAGGTAAAACCTTTGGGGCCTATCCAGGGAATGACCGGTGCCGGTACGCCGCTGATGCCCGCCGGGCCGCGGGTGAGCCAATCGAGGTTGTTGAGCGAGATGCGGATGATTTCGCCGAAGCCGAGGGTGACGATGGCCAGGTAGTCGCCGCGCAGCGGCAACGTCGGCGCCCCCAGCAGCACCCCGAAACCGGCGGCAAGCAGGGCGGCCACCGGCAGAGCGAGCCAGAAACTGAGGCCATGGGGCGCCCCGATGGCGTAGGTATAGGCGCCCACCGCAAAAAAGGCGATGTAGCCCAGATCCAGCAGGCCCGCCAGACCGACCACGATGTTGAGCCCCATGGCCAGCACCATGTAAACCGCCACGGTCACCGCGACATTGGCCAGGTAGCTCGGCTGGGAAGTGAGCAGCATCAATGCCGGGATGAGCAGGCCCACACCCAAAAGCCCGTAGCGCCTGAGCGGTGCTGGCAGGCGTTCGCTCCACTGAAATAGCGTTTGCCGAATGGGAAGCTGTGCCACTGAGCCTGTCGGACCCCGTTGAAATTGGCTGGATTTTAGCATTCTCAGCAGCCGGGACGTTCAAGCCGTAGGCTTTTCCCCTACTTGAGGATCCGCATTGAGGATTTCGACGGTGCCCGCACCGCCGTCGACGCGCACCCGCTGGCCGTCGGCGAGCAGTGCCGTCGCTCCGATGACGTTCATCACCGCAGGCAGGCCGTACTCGCGGGCGACGATGGCGCCGTGGGAGAGCCTGCCGCCCGCCTCGCAGACGATGGCCTTTGCCTGGGCGAGCACCGGTGCCCAACCGGCGTCGGTGTAAGGGACCACCAGCACCGTGTCGGCATCGAGGCGCACCGTGGCGCTCACCGATTTGAGCACCCGCACCACCCCTTCGACCCGGCCGCAGCTCGCGGCGATTCCTTTGAGGCGTCCGGTGGCGGCGGTGGTCTCGGGTTCGGCCGTCTGCTCGGGGATCTGCATACCGTAGACCACCTGGGGCACCCGGCGGTGGCGCTGACGCTCGTAATCGGCCCGTCGAGCACTCACCAGGGTTTGCGGCTCGTCCGCAAATGTGCCCCGCACCAGGGCCAGGATTTCCTCCTGGGTCAAAAAGAAGATGTCGCCATCAAATTCGAGCAGCCCGCTTGCTCGCCACTGTTGCTCCAGGGCTAAAAATGTCCAGCGCAGATGAGCAAGCAGCCGATCGTAAATTTCTGAGACGCGCGCCCGGGTGCGGGCGCGCGGGCGGCACAGGGCGCTGCGCGCATAGTCCCAGGGCAGGCGGGGCCTGGAGCGTTCGACCGACTTTCGGGGAATCTGGACCATGGCGAAGAATAGATCGCGGAGCGTCTCGGGATGCTCGCTCCAGGTGGGCACGGCGATATCGGTGCCCACCTCGCTCAGATAACCGAAGTGTTCGATAAATGCGTCGAGTTGGGCGGGGAGCGTGGTGGCCTTCAGGACTGTTTCCACCTGGGTGCGATCACCGCCATCGGCCAGGGAACCGAGGGGGAATCTGGCTTGCGTGGCCAGATCCCCCAGTTCTCTGACGGCGCGCACTTCGGCGGTTGCCTCCGCCCCTAGCCAGTCCTCGTTCACCCCCAGGACGGCGCGCCGCAGCGACAGTCCCAGAGGCGCCAGGATGTTGAAGTAAGTGACCAGTCGGAGGCCCACCTGGATGCGCTCGGCCCGGCCGACCAGTTGTTTGGCACTCAGGCGATCGACGCTTTCCTCCGCCAGGGTCGCCATGAGCGGTCCGAGCAGATCTGTGTCGGTGCGGCGAAAGTCGCCCTCCAGGCTCAGATCCCGGCCCAGAAGGCGCAGTAACCCCGGTAGGTTGGCAAGGACGCTCCCCAGGGGCGGGCGGGAGAAGCGGCTGCCGCGGTAGAGAAAATCGAGGCTCTCCGGGGGCAGGCCTATGCGCAGAAAAATCTCTCCCAACAGCGTCGCGTTGAAGTAGGCCCAACCGTCCAACAGCGTTGCCGTCTCATTGAAGTCGATGCCCGCTGCCCGTTTGCCCAGCACAATCGTGAAAATCTCGCCCCAGACGCCGCAGGTGAGGGGTCGGTTGATCGACCAGGTGAGCGGGCGAATGGTGCCGGGGATTACCTCAGCTGCAATTGTGCGGGTCCAGACCGGCTGCAAAGCGGTGATCGGCCGCGCCTGCAACAGCCACAAACGCTCGCCGTCCCAGGTCCACTCGATATCCTGGGGGATACCCTCAAAGCGTTCCTCGACCTTCACAGCCAGCACCTGGAGCGCTGCGAGGATAGGCTCGGGAATAGCGCTCGATTCGACCGCACCGCTTGCCCGGTCGATGGTGGCCCGCTCGGGGGTGCGTTGCCCGCCCACCACCGCCGCCGCTCCGCCGGGAAGCGCCTCGACGACGAGGGCCTCGCCACCGTCCACCGGATCGCGGGTGAAGACCACCCCCGACCAGACTCCCCGGATCTGCGGCTGCACCAGCACCGCCATGCGACCGTCGGCAATCTTGCGGTCGCGGCGGTAGGCCGTAGCAGCGGGGGTGTCGTAGCTCGCGCGCACCCGGGCCGTCGCTTCGATGAACCCGGCTGGGTCCGTCACATCCGCCACGCTCAGGTACTGGCCCGCCGCGGAATTGGCGGCGGTGTCCTCGCCGGTGGCCGAGGAACGCACGATCCAGGGTGCTTCAGGGTTGGGAGCGGCGATGGCGAGCAACTGCTCGGGGGTGTTTTCGGGCAATAGCACCCAGCCGCCGGGCACCGGCAATCCGGCTTTTTTGAGCTTGCTGAGGTTGGCGGCTTTGGGACCCACCGCGCCGGGGGCGAGGTCGAGATCGAGGCTCGGCAGTTTGCCGGATTGCCGGGGAAGTTCCATGTCGTCGGGCACGCGCAACAGCGCGTATCCCAGCCATAGCGAGAGCAAGGCCGCCGCCCCGGCAGTGAGGATTTGCCCGCTTTGCAAATAAAACGCCACCGGCAAAGCTGCCAGGGCGGCCAACTGGCCGCGGCGGCGGCCGGTGCGTCCACGGTTGATGATCCAGGGTATCAACCCGACCAGCGTCACCAGATAGGTGAGCACCGGAGCGAAAAAGACCAGACCCCACCAGGCGTTGGTGGCCCCCGCCGAGCGGCCGATCCAGAAGCGGCCGGCCACCAGGGCGCTCAGGGCCAATAGCGGCCACTCCGGTGCGCTCGAAAACGTCTGAGCCGCCAACACCGCAGCGATCCCCCGCACCGCTTCTAGGAGGGCGGCAAATATCCCAACCACCCGCCCACCGTGCAAAAAGGCTGCCGCCACGCTGACGTTGCCGGTGCCCAGATCTTTGAGATCCTTGCCCGTGGCGAGCCGGAAAAGCCAGCCGCTCAGGGGTACTCCCCCCAAAACAAAACTAGCGATGAGCACCAGGACGGAAGGCAGCATGGGCGCGCGACAGCAGGCGGGTTTGCCCTCAGGTTAACAGTCCGCAAGAACCGCCGTATCCGCCGCTCCCGCCCGCGTAAGATGATCGAATCTACCCAGCCCGCGACAAGACGCGGTTATTCCATGAAATTTCTGGTTGCCATCGACGGTTCGGAGACGGGCCTGAGCGCCCTGGCCAAGGCGCTCGAACTGGCCAAACCCACCGGGGCGTCGCTGCTGTTGCTCACGGTGGCCGAGCAGGCCAACCCCACGTTCTGGCCGGGGATGCTCCCGACCGGCGAACCGCTCTACCAGGGGCCGCCGCTTGCCGAACTCGAACAAATCGCCCGCTCCGTCGGCGAGGCCGCCCTCGAAAAAGGCGCCAAACTCTGCGAGGCGGCGGGGGTCGATTATCAGACCCGCCTGGAATTCGGCCACGCCCGCGACACGATCTGCGAAGTGGCCGAGCAAGAAAAACCCGACATCCTGGTCATCGGCTCGCGGGGCCTGGGCAGCGTCCAGCGCCTGATGCTGGGCTCCGTCAGCGACCACGTCATCCACCACGCCCACTGCCCGGTGCTGGTTGTCCGGTAATCATTTAGATTCCTTGACGAAGTATTTGAGGGTATTCCTTGCATCAAGGAAACCTTGGTCGTACCAATCGACAAATTGCTCTGGAGTAGTTGGGCCGTCATCTAAATCTGCGCAATCGTACCACCACTTGGAATCCCCGTCGGTATAGATGCTTCTGACATGCAACCGTGAAAGTGAACCGCCTAGAATGTGAGTCTTCCAGCCGACCACACCGAGAGGAAGACCATGAAGAAAAGTCGGTTCACCACCGAGCAGATGATGGTGCTCCGCACCGCTTTGCGAACGCCATCCTCAACGAAGGACAGGCCGGAGCCACGGTGACGGAATTGTGCCGTAGGCACGGTATCAGCGAACAGACCGACTATCGCTGGAAGGCCAAGTACGGCGGGATGGAACTCTCCGAGGCTCAACGCCTGAAGGACCTCGAAGATGAAAACCGCAAACTCAAGCAGCTCGTCGCCAATCAGGCCCTGGATATCCATGCCCTGGGGGCGGTGCTGTCAAAAAAATTCTGACCCCAGCGGTCAAGCGTCAGGCCGCCGCCTTTGTGCAGACTGACCTGCAGATGGCACAAAGGCGTGCCTGTCGGAGTCAAGGGGTTGCACCGCTCCACCGCCCGTCTGCTCAGCCGTCGTCGCGAGGATCCGGCCTTGCTTGCCCGCCTCAAGCAGTTGGCGAGCGAGCGCCCGCGCTTGGGCTATCGAAGGCTGACGGCTCTATTGCGGCGCGAAGGTACACTCGTCAATGCCAAGAAGGTCTATCGGCTGTGCATCAAGGCGGGCCTGCTGGTGCGCCCAAAAAGACGCAAGCCCCGCACCCGGCCGTCCTCTCGGCCGGAGGTGCCCGCCTTGGAACGTCCCAATCGGCTATGGAGCCTGGATTTCGCCCTTGGCTGCCCTGGCCGATGGACGCAAAGTGCGGACCTGGACAATCGTGGGGGCCGTTGGGTCAACGGCCCTGGACGTCTACAGCCGGGAGTGCCCGCACATCGAGGTGGACACCTCAGTTATGTGCATTGGCTGGGAAAATTGCTGGGCAGCTGGAGGCGCAGGGTCTGGCCGCTCGAACTGTGTGCAAGCGTTCACTGATTCAACACTTCTGGAAGAAAGGTATGCAATCAGACGCCCAATACAGCTATCCAACGTCTATCTGGGCTTCAATGACATTCTGGATGCTTGTCGAGACGTTCGACAGCAGGTTGTAACCGGTGTAGTACTCGATGTGATCGACACTCACGCGATACCAGCGCCAGTCGTCACCGCGAATTCCCTGCACATTGGGCATCTCGACTGCGATTACCCGCGTATTTGTATTAACGCCGACCACGCCTTGGCCTGAATAATCGAGCACGACGATCACCTTCCAGACGTAGGAAGGAACCGAGATGTACTGCCCGGAGTAGCTGCTCTGGAAGTAGTTGTCGTTGTCGTCGCCCCCGGCGATTATATACAGTTCTTTGCCCTGGTCGACTAGCTCCCGGCAGTATGCTTCGAGATCCGCCCATGGCCCCTGGTTGTTGTCCGGTGCCTGCGCAAGGATGTTGGTCATCAAAAACGTGGCGGAGTTGTTCTGCGTCGAACTGGTGCGATCGGCCGAAGGGGCCATGTGTCCACGGTCGTAGCCGCTGTTGGTGTAATCGTCGCTCGCCACCCGGTACCAACTGCTGGGCAGAGCCGAGTCGGGCCGAAAATCGTTCTGGCGCGAAGCACTGCCCAGCCAGCTGCTGTTGAGCTGCCAGCTCACCCAGTTGGGAATTTTGTCGTAATCGCTGTAGGAGAGGGCATACTGCGATTTGATCATCAGATAGTTATACGGATAGCTGGTACTTGTCACGGCACCGCTCGGATTACCAAGGGTGAGATGCACACTCGAAGTCTGGGCGTTTGAAGTTTTAGGAGCCAACAAAAGCAGCGTTGAGAGCACTGCGCCGACGATGCCCGTGCGCTTCAAAAAAATGTTGCGAAACATAGAGCAAAAACCACTTGTAAAAGTCCACATGACCATAAAGTTGAATTCGATGGGATGTCAATGGCGCAATCTTTACCCATTCCTACTGCGCCCTTAACCAGGCCGGGCACCGTGGTTTCGGCGGTGGAGCACTCAACAAGTGCGCCTGCGCAGCGCGTCGAGCAGTTTGACCATCTCGGCGGGCATTGGGGACTCGAAGGTGAGCCGCTCGCTGGTCACCGGGTGCTCGAAACCCAGGCGAAAAGCGTGCAGCGCCTGGCCGTTCAGGGTCACCGGCACTTTGACCGAGCCGTAGAGCGGATCGCCCGCGATGGGCCAGCCCTTGTGCAGGCAGTGGACGCGGATCTGGTGGGTGCGGCCGGTCTGCAGGCTGAATTGGACTAGCGTGAAGTTGCCCAGGCGCTCCAGCACGCGCCAGTGGGTCTGCGCCGGGCGGCCTTTGGGGTGGACGGCCATCTTCTGGCGGTGGACCGGGTGGCGGCCGATGGGCGCGTCGATCGTGCCGACAGCCTCGGCGGGAGCACCGGCGACGACGGCCAGGTAGTCGCGCCGGGCGGTCTTCGCCTGGATCTGAGCCTGCAGGTGTTGATGGGCGCGGTCGGTCTTGGCGACTACCAGCAGACCGGTGGTGTCCTTGTCCAGGCGGTGGACGATGCCGGGGCGCAGCACGCCGTTGATCCCCGAGAGGTTCCGGCAGTGGGCGAGCAGGGCGTTGACCAGTGTGTCGTCGCTGTGGCCGGGGGCCGGGTGAACGACCAGGCCCCTGGGCTTGTCGATGACGATGAGTTCTTCGTCCTCGTAGACGATATCGAGGGCGATGGGCCGCGCTTCGATGGCGAGCGGCTCGGGAGCGGGGATCGTGAGGGCTACCGCGTCACCGGGATGCACCAGGTCGCGGGGGCGGCAGGGCTGGTTGTTGAGCAGTACCAATCCCTGGTCGATGAGCGCCTGGATGCGGGCGCGCGAAAGGTCCGCCACCTGCTCGGCCAGCCAGCGATCGAGGCGCATCGCCGACTGGTCCGGCTGCACGGCGAGCCTCAGCCAGGTCGCATCGGCGGCGGACACGGGTTTACCCTCCGGTGGTGTCGGTGGGTTCGCGGATCTGCTTGGAGGCCGGGCGCGCGGGGGCTGGGGTGCGACTTTCGGAACGCAGTGTGCCGATGAGCAGACAGGCCAGTCCCAGGTTGATGGCGATGTCGGCGCCGTTGAAGACCGGAAACTGAATAAGCCTGAAGTCCAGAAAATCGGTGACCTCGCCAAAGGCGAAGCGGTCGAAACCGTTGCCGACAGCCCCGCCCAACAGCAGACCGAAGCCCATTTGCTCCCAGGAGCCCAGGTGCGGACCGACCAGCGCGTAGACGCACAAGCCGATGCTCACCAACAGCGAGATCCACTTGAGCCAGTCGCTGCCCCCGGCAAACAGGCTGAAGGCGGCGCCGCTGTTTTTGACCAGCGTCAGGTGAAAGACCCCCGGCCACAGAGCGATGCTCTCCCCAGGTGCCAGCTGGGCGACCGCCCAGACCTTGGTGAGCCGGTCGAGGGCGACAGCTGCGGTGGCCACCAGCCAGAACCAGGGATTTTTCGCTCTCACGAGGTGCCGCTCCTGCGGGTCATAAAATCACCATCAGCCTAACCGCAAAACGCGCTAGAGCGCAGCGAGGACGGTGCGGGCGGCGGCGACGGTGTAGTCGATGTCCTCCTCGGTGTGGGCGAGGGACATGAACCCTGCTTCGAACTGCGAGGGGGCCAGGTAGACGCCGCGCTCCAGCATGCCCCGGTGGAAGCGGGCAAATTTTTGCAAGTCCGAGCGCTTGGCGTCGGCGAAGTTGCGCACCGGCCCCTCGGTAAAGAACAAAGTGAACATCGCCCCCACCCGGTTACCGGTAGCGGCGTGCCCCGCCTCGCGGGCAGCGGCCAAAAGACCATCCGCCAGGCGCGCCGAGAGTTCTTCGAGCCGCTCGTAGGTGCCGGGGCGCTGGAGAATCTCGAGGGTCTTAATCCCGGCTGTCATCGCAAGCGGGTTGCCGCTCAGGGTGCCGGCCTGGTACATCGGCCCGGCCGGGGCGACCATCTCCATGATGTCGCGGCGACCGGCGTAGGCGCCCACCGGCAGTCCACCGCCGATAATCTTGCCCAGGCAGGTGAGATCCGGTTCGATGCCATAGCGGGCCTGGGCGCCGCCGTAGGACAGCCGAAAGCCGCTCATCACCTCGTCGAAAATCAGCACTGTTCCATGGGCGCGGGTGAGATCGCGCAACCCTTCGAGAAATCCGATTTCGGGCACCAGGCAGCCGGCGTTGCCCACCACCGGTTCGAGGATGAGCCCTGCGACGTCGCTTGGGTGCTGCTTAAAGAGCGCTTCGACGGCGGCCAGGTCGTTGTAGGGAGCGGTGAGGGTGGCGGCGGTGGTCGATTTGGGTACGCCGGGCGAGTCGGGCAATCCGAGGGTGGCCACCCCCGAACCCGCCTGGACCAGCAGCATGTCGGCGTGGCCGTGGTAGCAACCTTCGAACTTGATAATCTTCTCGCGGCCGGTGAAGGCGCGCGCCAGGCGCAGAGCCGACATCGTCGCTTCGGTGCCGGAGTTGACGAAGCGCACCATCTCGACGGCGGGGATGGCGTCGATCACCCTGCGGGCCATCTGGTTTTCGAGGCGGGTTGGCGCGCCGTAGCTGGTGCCTTTGGGCAACGCTTCGCGCAGAGCTGAGACTACCTCCGGGTGGGAGTGTCCGACGATCGACGGTCCCCAGGTGTTGATGTATTCTATGTAGCGGTTGCCGTCGACGTCCCACAGGTAGGCGCCCTCGGCCCGTTCGATGAAGACAGGCTCGGAGCCCACGGATTTGAAGGCGCGCACGGGGGAGTTGACCCCGCCGGGCATCAGCTGCTGGGCCTCGGCAAAGAGCCGGTGGGACTGGGCAGTTTGAAAAGCGCTGGTGACCATCGTTCTCCCGCTACTTTACTAGACACACGATTTTGCTCAACCAGATTAACCTACCGCACCCGGCCCCCGGCAAAGCGTACAATGCACTCGCCCGCCCCATTGCGACGATGATCCCGAGTCTCACCCTCAATTTTTCCGGCGGCAGCGTCGCCGTTGCGCTGCCCGCCGCCGCCGTGCGCTCCCTGGATGCCGAGATGCAGACGCTGCTTGAACATCTGCGCGCCGCCTCAGCCCAAACCGGCAAAAAGACGCCCCGGCCGCCCACCGAGTACCGCTACAGCGGTGAAGTGTTTCTGGAAGTCTTCTGCAACCCCAACCTCTGGCCCTCGCCCTTTGCCGCCCGGGTGCTGGTCACCCTCAAGACCAGCCAGGTGCGCCTGTCGGTCGAAGTGGACTTGAACCAGTTGCGCGAAGACATTCAGGTATTTCTGCAGGCGGTGTAGGGGAAGGCGGCATGGTCGCGCTGGTGGTCAAAATCGGCACATCGAGTCTGAGCGACCCGAGCACGGGGGATTTGCGCCTGGCCACCCTCGGGGGGCTCGCCGAGACGCTCACGCGGCTGCGGCGCGCGGGCCACCGGATCATCCTAGTTAGCTCTGGGGCGGTGGGGGTCGGCTGCGCACGGCTCGGCCTCAAGGAGCGCCCCGCCACCGTGGCGGGCAAGCAGGCCGCCGCCGCCGTCGGGCAGGGGCTGCTGATGAGCATGTACGATCGCCTCTTCGGAGCCCTCGGCCAGCCGGTGGCCCAGGTATTGCTCACCCGCCAGGATCTGATGGACCGCGCCCGCTACCTCAACGCCCGCGAAACGTTGAGCGAATTGTGGCGACTTGGGACGGTGCCCATCGTCAACGAAAACGACACAGTAGCCACCGACGAGTTGCGCTTCGGGGACAACGACGCCCTCTCGGCGCTGGTGGCGGGGCTGGTCGAGGCGCAGTGGCTGGTGCTGTTGACCGACGTGGCCGGGCTCTACTCGGCCAACCCGCGCCTCGATCCGCAGGCACGGCTTTTGTCCGAGGTGACCGAGATTTCTGAAGAACTGCTGCACTCGGCCCGCGGGCGCAGCCTCTGGGGCAGCGGCGGCATGGCGAGCAAACTGGAGGCGGCGCGCATCGCCGCGAGCGCCGGGGTGACCACCGTGATTACCGAGGGAAGCACCCCGCAAAATATCGAGCGCATCCTGGCGGGTGAAGCAATCGGCACCCGATTTGTCCTGACGCGGCCCGGGGGGCGTCTGTCGCTGCGCAAGCGCTGGATCGGCTACGGTCTGGTGCCCGCCGGGGCACTTCACCTCGACGAGGGGGCGGTCCTGGCGGTGCGCGAAGGGGGCAAATCGCTGCTGCCGGCCGGGGTGAGCGGTGTGGAAGGCCACTTTGAGACGGGAGCGCTGGTGCGGCTCATCGACGGGCAGGGCCTCGAATTTGCCCGGGGGCTTGTGAACTACTCCAGCGAAGAACTCGAAAAAATCCGCGGCCGCAAAAGCTGTGAGATTGCCGCGCTGTTGGGTCTTGAAGGACAACCGCCCACGGCTGTGCACCGCGACAATCTGATCACCCTTTCTTGAAAAAGCGCTATATTTAATGCCTGACTCCAAAACGATGGGGATTGGCCCCGCTTCTATCCACTTGTAGGCACATGCATAAGATGATGTCCTTTCAGCCCCCAGAAAAGCTCACCGGTGTCGTCGAGCTTGAACACCTGCAGAAGCTCTGCGAGGACGATCCGGCCTTTGAGCTTGAATTGCTGCAAACGTTCATCAGGGATGCCGAGGAACGACTGCAACAGGCCTGTCTGGCGGTGGCCCGAGGCGATTGCCTGGCGCTGCAGCAGCAGGCCCACCAGTTGAGCGGCGCCAGCGCCAGCGTCGGCGCACCGGCGATTTTGTTTTTGGCCCGCCGCCTCGAAAGCGGGTGCTGCAGCGGCGGATTTGCCGAGGCGCCCGAGTTATGCCGCCGCATTGGCGAGCATCTCGAAGCGGTGCGCGCCTTTGCCGCCCAGCGCCGCTGCAGCCTCCAGGCGGGCTAGCTGGCACCCCGGCCCCTGCGCATTAAGATGGTCTGGAGGGGTACCAGTGGAGGCCAACTTGGACAAACCGAACGATGCAAGGCCTGTCCGGTTGCGGCGGCACGCCGTCTGGGCGGCAGCGGCACTCGCAAGCGCAGCGCTTGTCGGTTGCTCGGCCGAGGTGCTCTCCAGCACCGCCGGTCCCGCCTCCAAAGAGGTTCTCACCGAGACCTGGGCTTACATCAACAACGAGTACGTCGATTCCAAATTCAACGGCCAGGACTGGTGGAGTGTGCGCCAGGCCTATCTCGAAAAACCTGCCGAGACCATCGAGCAAGTTTACGAGCAAATTGCCTCGATGCTCAAGACCCTCGACGATCCGTACACCCGTTTTTTGAATCCCAAGCAGTTCAAGAGCCTGCAGACGACCACCAGCGGTGAACTCTCCGGGGTGGGTCTGCAGATTACCGTCGACACCGAGAGCGAACTACCCGTCGTCATTGCCGCCGTCGAAGGGTCGCCCGCTTTTCGAGGCGGCGTCAAAGCCCGCGATTTGATCGTCGAGATCGACGGCCAACCGACCAAAGGTCAGGCCCTCGACGACGTGGCCGACCGGCTGCGCGGCAGAATCGGCTCCCAGGTGAATGTTGGCTTGCGCCGCGGCGATCGCACCTTCGATATCACCCTCACCCGCGAGACCATCCAGGTCAACCCGGTCACCAGCCAACTGAAGCGCCTCGACGGCCGGCCCATCGGTTATATCCGCCTCTCCCAGTTCAACGGCAACGCCGCCCAACAGGTCCGCCAGGCGATCGAGAAGCTCGAAGCCCAGGGCGCGGCGGGCTACATCCTCGACCTGCGCAGCAACCCCGGCGGTCTATTAGAAGCGGGGGTCGAAATCGCCCGTTATTGGCTGACGCCGGGTCAGACCATCGTCTACACCGTCAACCGCCAGGGCGAGCGCGACCAGGCCCGCGCTCAACGCGCTCCACTCACCGCCCGGCCTCTGGTGGTGCTCATCGACGGCGGCAGTGCCTCGGCAAGCGAAATCCTGGCTGGCGCCCTGCAGGATAACCGCCGCGCCCAACTGGTGGGCACCAAATCCTTCGGCAAAGGGCTCATCCAGGCCATTCACCCCCTCAAGGACGGCTCCGGTCTGGCCGTCTCGATCGCCCGCTACCAGACCCCGTCGCGGCGGGACATCCATAAACAAGGCATCGAGCCCGACGTGAAAGTGGAACTGCCCAAGAGCTTCTCGCTGGAGCAGTTGGCCACCGACGCCGACAGCCAGTACCAGGCCGGGGCGAAGGCGCTCTCCCGCGCCCTGGCCTCAAGCCAGTAATCACCATGCCGGTGCACCTCTATTGGGGGGAGGATGCCTACCGCCGAGGGCAGGCCGTCGAGCAACTGCGTGCCGCCGTGGTCGATCCGGCCTGGGAGGCGTTCAACTTCGGGCGCTACGCGGGCGAGGCGCTCATCGATGCGCTCAACCAGGCGGCAAGTGCTCCGTTCGGCGGCGGCGGGCGCCTGGTGTGGGTCGAAGAAGCGAGAATCTTCAGCCACTGCCCCGAGGGGGAGTTGGCCGAACTGGCCCGCACCTTGCCGCACCTGCATCCTAACGGCCATTTGCTGTTTACTTTGCAGGGCAAGCCCGATGGCCGCCTCAAATCGACCAAGCTCGTGGCCAAAGTGGGCGAGGTGCGCGAATTTTCGCTCATTTCTCTCTGGCAGGAGGCGAAGCTCAAAGCCCAGGTGCAGCAGATGGCCCAGGAGCGCAAAGTCACCCTGAGCGCCCCGGCTTTGCAACTACTCACCGAGGCGGTCGGCAACGATGCGCGTCGCCTCGACAACGAACTGGAGAAGCTCGCCCTTTTTGCCCAGGGCCGCTCCGTCGACGCCGAGGCGGTGGGTGCGCTGGTGGCCACCACCGCCCACACCAGTTTTCAATTGGCCGCCGCTTTGCTGGCCGGGGAAGCCGCCACTGCCCTGCGTGTACTCGACGAACTGCTGCGGCGCAACGAACCGGCCCTGCGCATCCAGGCGGTGCTGGTCAACCAGTTTCGAACCTGGTTGTGGGTGCGGGTTCTCATCGAAGCGGGCGAGCGCGACGCCCAGGCGATCGCCGCCGCCGCCGAGATCGCCAATCCGGGGCGGGTCTATTTTTTGCAAAAAGAAGTGGAGCGCACCTCCGCCCTGCGCCTCGGACGGGTCCTGCCGATTTTGCTTGGACTGGAGGTGGCGCTCAAGGGCGGTCGCCCCGAGCGCGCCGCCCTCGAATCGGCGGTGCTGCACATCGTGAATGCCCTGCGCTAGCCCCCAAACAGGGGGGATTGAAACTCCCGGCGGCAGCTCCCCCATTATGATGAGGGCGCAGTTCCATCCCTCTGCCCCATGTTTCGAAAAAAGTCTTCCGTTGTCCCGGTGGCTGTTTTTCGCCGCCTCTGCGCCCGCCTCGACGAAGTCGAGCAGACCCTCGACGAACTACTCAGCCGCAATGAGCGTCTCGAACGCCAGAACCAGGCCCTCGAGCTGCAGGTGCGCCGGTTGAGTCTGAAACTTTCAGAATCGCCGCTTTCCGCTGCGCCGGTGGTCGCCGAATCCGCTTCCCATCGCGCCGCTGCCGCCCCGGCCGCCCGGCCCCTGATGTTCACCAAATGGACCGAGCCTGCCCATGAGGAAGAAGGCCCCCCGGCCCCCCGGTTCGCCGCAGAAAAATCCGCATCGCCGGAAGGACCGGGCTGGTTGTTTTGGGTGCTGACCCTGCTGGTGGCCGCCGCCGCCGGGGTCGGGACGTTTTATTTGGTCCGGCCGCTCACTTTCGGATTGTAAAGTCCGCTTTGTTTGCCGGGCCTCAACCGCTATACTCATACCTGCTTTCCTCCCCGACCTGTCTACCCATTCAGGAGATCAAAGCTTGGCCAGACGCAAGCGCGTGAATCCCCGCCGCCTGGAGGGCAAGCGGATTCTCGATCTAGTTCCCCGGTTCGGGCTCGAATGCTGCGAAGAAAAATCGGTGACCGCCGCCCGGCGCTTCATCGAAGCCAACCGCATCCAACCACCGGCTATCGTGATCGTCCACCGCTCCGAGCGCATCCAGGAGCGGTATTTTTGGGGTTTTAAGGGCCTATTTAGCGCCCAGTACGTCGAGGAAAATCATTTCACCTTTCCTTCGCTGGCGCTGTTGCGCGCTCAACTGAGCGGCGAAGCCCAGGGCGACTCGGTCGCCTGAAGAGCACCGATGGCCCTCAAAATCCACGTTCCACCCCATCCGTTCGTGACCAATCTGCTCGCCGTCTGCCGCAGCGAGGCCACGCCCACCCCGGTCTTTCGCGCCGCAGTGGCCGATCTGGGCCGCTGGCTCACCTACGAATGCGTGCGCGATTGGCTGCCGGTGCTCGAAGTCGGTGTGAAAACACCCCTCGATGTGATCACCGCCGCCCGCATCGTCGATAGCAGTGTACCGGTGGCGATCGTGCCGGTGCTGCGCGCCGGGCTCGCGTTGCTCGACGGGGTGCTGCCGCTGTTGCCGGCCGCCTCGGTCTACCACCTGGGCTACGCCCGCGACGAGCGCACCCTCGAAGCCGCCTGCTACCTCGATCGTTTGCCGCCCCACTTCGCCCCCGAGACGCGGGTGCTGGTACTCGAACCGATGCTTGCCACCGGCGGCACCGCCACTGCCGTCGTCGCCAAGCTCGTCGAGCGCGGCGCCGACCCGGCCCTGGTGCGGATCATTTCGGTGATCTGTGCGCCCCCGGCGCTGCAGCGTTTGGGGCTAAGCTACCCGAGCCTCGCCATCTACACCGCCATGATCGACGAGCGGCTCGACGAGCGCGGATTTATCGTGCCGGGTCTCGGCGACGCTGGGGATAGGGCCTTCGGCACCGGGCATCCCCCAGGCGTAGGATGACATGGTGCGCCTGCTAACATAGGCGCAAACAATTGCATTCGGTGATGTGATGTCCATCCGCGTTGTCGTTGTCGATGATCACCCGGATGTGCTGCTCGGTGCATCCACCTATCTGGGCAATTGCCCCGACATCCGCCTGGTGGCCCAGGCCCAGACGATTGCAGAAGCCCTCGTGGTGATCCGCGATCACCAGCCCCAGGTCGCCCTGGTCGACCTCGAACTGCCCCGCGCCGCCGGCGAATCGGCGGAGTACCTGGGGGGACTGGCGATCGGCCGGGCCATCCGGGCGGGCGGCTGGCCCACCCGGCTCATCATCATGACCGGTCACCAGGATCGCTCCGGACTGGTGGCCGCCCAGCCCTTCGTCGACTGTAAGCCCCGGGTGGTCTACGACTATCTGCTCAAGACCGCCACACCCCAGGAGCGCATCGAGGCGATCCGCCAGGCCGCCCAGGGCGTCGGCCGCCCCCTCAAGCTCGATGTGCCCAAGCTCACGCCCCGCGAGCGCATCGTGCTGCGCTATATGGCCCTAGGGCTCGAAAACGGTGAGATTGCCCAGAAGCTGGTGGTGGCGCCTTCGACGGTCGCTTCCCATGTCAAGTCGCTGATGGCGAAGATTCTTTCGGAGCCCGGTGTCGAGGACGGCCAACTGCGCCGCACCCGGACGCTGTGCGTGCGCCGTGCCCTGGAGTACGGCATCTTGCGGCCCGATCAAATCAACCGCAACCACCTCGGGCGCGACCCGGTGCGCTGAGGCTTGCTGTCTGCCCGCTGGAACCCGCCCGGCGGGCGCGAGTCTACAATAAAAATTACGAACCATTTGCAGGCGAGGCGGGCGATGGGTGTCAGCAAGATCCGGCGAGGCGGTGTTGCCGTGGCGTTGAGCATGGTGCTGTTGGCTTGCCAGGGTGTGCCTTTGCTCGCGGCGTCGGTGCAGCAGCTTGAGCAGACCGTGTCCGGCTCGGGTCTGGTGGGCTCTCAATTTACGCTCAAGCGCGACAAGGCCAAGCTCAACATCCAATCTGAGCAAATTTTTCCTAACCGCGACGAACTCAAACTCGCCTTGATCCAGCTGGCGAGTTTGCTCGAAGGCGCCGACCCGGCCATCAAAACCGTCAGCCTGCGCGCTTATTTGCTGGGCAGCCCCACACCGCTCGAAGGCTCGATCGCCCCAGGTACGGCCACCCAACTGCAGCGCTCGGGTGACCCCGAGATGCTCGAAAAAATCCGCCTCGCCTCGGTCGCTGCCCCAGCGGGAAAAAAACCGGGCAAGCTCATCGCCGCTTCCAAACCCACCTCCGAGGAGCCGGGCGGTATCCCGGTGCTGGGAGATCCGATCGATCCGCCCGCGGGCAAGGGAAACCTGCCGGTCTTGGGTGAGCCACTCTACCCCGGCCAGGCAGTGGCCGACCCGGCCACCGGCGGCGGGCCTTCCGACAGCGAGCGACCCTTTCGGACTGGCGTGAGCGTGCTGCGCGCCGGCAGCCCGATCCCGGTGTTGCTGGAGCGCGAGGTGGTAGTTGAGGGCGAATCGCCCGTGCCCATCCAGGCGGTGGTCCTGCAGGATATCCTCAGCGACGATGGCGATCTGATGATCCCCGGCGGCAGCCAGGTGCGCGGCACGGTCGAACCCACGCCGAGCGGCGCGCGCCTGACGCTGCGCGAACTCTACGTCAACGACCGCCAGTACACAATTCGGGCGGTCTCCCAGGTCTATCCTTCGCAGACCACCCGCTCCGGCGGAAATCAGGGCACCGGTATGATGATCGGCGGTGTGGCCGGGGGGGTGGGCGGCTCGCTTTTGGGCCGCTCGGTGGATAGGCGGTGGGGAGGGTTGTGGGGTGGCTTGCTGGGTGGTTTGCTGGGTTCTTTCCTAGGCGGTTCGATGTCCCAGCCCCAAACTCGCACCACCGTCGCCATCCCGGCGGGCACCGCCAATCCACAGTTGCTTGAAGATCTGACCATCGGCAACAACTGAAGCTTGCGATTAATCGAGAATGCCCTGCAAGTCGAGCACGAATTCCGGCAGGACGGCTTCTCCCGACAAATTGGTGGGTGCCAGAAGGATCTCAACATCGCCATTGGCTCGATAGATTTCTACCTGCCGGGTCTGGGGATCGATGAGCCAGCCGAGCGCCACTCCGTTGTCCAGATACTCCTGCATCTTCATTTGCAAAGGTTTCAGCTCGTCGGTGGCCGAGCGCAATTCGACAACAAAATCAGGACACAGCGGCAAAAATTTCTCTTGCTCGCAGGTATCAAACGTGCTCAAACGCTCGCGCTTGACCCAGGCGGCGTCTGGTGAGCGAATCGCTCCACTGGGCAGCACAAATCCGCCGGAAGAATCGCAGACGACGCCACTACCGTCCAGGTCTGCCCAGTTGAGCAGTCGTTGCGTCAAGCGAGCATTGCGCGCACTGCCCCCAAAGCCCACAGGCGACATAATAACCAGCTTCCTTTCCACTGTGCGTTCAAGTCGCAATTCCCGGTTAGTCCGGCACAGTTCGTAAAATTGCTTGTCGCCGAGAGGCGCAAGCGCATCGAGGTTGAGGATCAAGGCCGTCATTGCACACCTAAAACAGGGATAGCCACCGCTTCTATTATCCTCATATGCCCAGACACTTGCCGATGGCTGGAAATCAGGTGGACAACGGTTTTTACCCTGACACCTGCTCAAAGCTTGCGATTAATCGAGAATGCCCTGCAAGTCGAGCACGAATTCCGGCAGGACGGCTTCTCCCGACAAATTGGTGGGTGCCAGAAGGATCTCAACATCGCCATTGGCTCGATAGATTTCTACCTGCCGGGTCTGGGGATCGATGAGCCAGCCGAGCGCCACTCCGTTGTCCAGATACTCCTGCATCTTCATTTGCAAAGGTTTCAGCTCGTCGGTGGCCGAGCGCAATTCGACAACAAAATCAGGACACAGCGGCAGAAATTTCTCCTGCTCATCACTTGACAGAACTTCCCAACTCTCCTGAGATACCCACGCGGCATCCGGGGAACGAATCGCCCCATTAGCTAGGACGAATCCGGTTGAAGAGTCAAAACCGATTCCTAATCCGGTATATTCCACCCAGGCGTAAAGCTGTCCGATCAAACGGAAATTGCGGTTTCCACTTTTGCCACCGGCTGGGGGCATGGCGATCAGCTCTCCATGGGAGGTCCGTTCAAGCCGCAGTTCCCGATTAGCCCGACAGAGTTCGTAAAATCGCTTATCGCTGAGGGGTGCAAGCGCATCGAGGTTGAGGATCAAGGCCGTCATCGCACACCTAAAACAGGGATAGCCGCCGCTTCTATTATCGTTAGCCGGGAAGCTTGATGTTTGGGCGATGCCGCTTTTCGCGCGCGTAGGCCGCTACCTGCACGGTGAGCACGTAGGCAATCAGCAGACCGCCGAAGGCGGCAGGCCAGAGGTTTTCAGCGATGTGGCTGTGCAGGTAAGTTTCGGAGACTGTATACGGCACGAACAACAGCCCCGCTGCGGTGAGCGCGAAGGCCGGCAGGCTCACCGTCAGCACGTTTAAAGGAGCGCTCATCAGCCTGAGCACCAGGATCAGCGCCCCGTTGGCGGCGGCGACGGTCGCTGCGACCCGCAAGCTCGCCGACATAGAATACATCGAAACGATCGAGAAAGCCCAGTGATTGAGGCTGGTGACTTGCAGCAAGAGCGTGCAGGCCAACCAAGTGATCAGAAAATCTCCTCCCGGTGAACCTATCCGCGGAAGGCTGGACTGGCCGAGAATCCAGATAAGAAACAGCAGTGGAAAGAAGAAGATGGCGCTGCTGATCAACACCACATAGAAATTATTAGCCGCCCATGTATCCAAGTGGCAGGCGGTTGCCGCCAGGATTACGGCCGCACCCAGTATGTAGGAGGCCCTTTGCATGGCTGGATCTCCAGCGGTAGATACTGATCGGATTCAACTGTACCATCGCTACAACGGTCCTTGGATTCAACTCAACCAGTGCCGCAGGTGGGTCACGATGAAGTCGTGCTCGGCGGTGGTCGTATTGAAGCTTAGGCGCTCCTTGCCGAGCAAGGCCGTGAGCGGACCGGATTTGGCGTGAATGCGCCTACCGGCGATCCAGTGGCTGAGGGTGAACGTGCCGTGATCGATTTCAAGGCACGTGCAGCACATCAGCCGGAGCAGCGTGTTACCGGCGACTAAGGCCAGAACCGTCCAGAAGCCGAAGGCCAACAGCAGCGCGAACATCCACACGGCAAAGCCGTCACTGGCCGGAAGCGTTTTGAGGGTTTTGGTGGTGACAAGTGCCACCACCGCCAGAATGAAGCAGGCGAAACCGGTCAGAATATCGTCAAAAGCCGGTTCGCGAGCGGCGATCTCGACGCGAAATCTTTCCGGTTCGGCACGCAGGGCGACCCGGCCCTCCCAGACGATGCCTGACCAGGAAACGGCCGTGTCTTTGCACCGCAAACCCGAAATCGCCTCGCGGGCACTGTTAAAGCGCCGCTGCGGGTCGGGATCGACGAGTTTTTCCAGCCAGCGCGCCAGCCCCGGGCTCAGAGCGGTCTGCTCCGGTAGACGAATGCCAAAGCGAGCGTCCACGAGGTCGGCGGGGTTGATCCCCGCGGCTAGGTGCACGAGGGTGGCTCCCAGGCTGTAGAGATCGGAACCCGGGACTGCTCTACCGCCGAATTGTTCGGGTGCCATGTAGCCGTAGGTGCCCACCACAGTTACCGTTCGTCCGCTCACCTGCTCCGCCTGGACCGAACCGAAATCCACCAGATACAGACGCCCGTCCTCGCCGCAGATCACGTTGCTCGGTTTGATGTCGCGGTGGATGACCGGAGGAGACAGGCTGTGCAGATAATCGAGGGTGTGCAGAATTTCGAGGGCGGCTTGCTCGATTTGCGCCTCGCTCCAGCGCTTGCCGCTGTGTACCTGCTCGGCGAGAGACACGCCGGGAATAAAATCTTGAACCAGACAAAAGTAGTCCCCTTCCGGTTGCTGCCACTGAAAGAATTCGTGGTAGCGCGGGATGCGCGGGTGATCGAGACTTTTGAGGGTCCGGGCTTCGCGCTCAAACAGCGCCAGGTTCTGCCAGTCCATTCCAGTGCCGAAGTACAGGGCTTTGAGCGTCAGCGCTTGGCCAGTATCTGAGTTTTGAACCAGCCAGGTCTGCCGGGCTCCCGTCGAGCCCAACTGGCGTTCGAGAAGGTAGCGAGCTTGAACCAGGACTCCGGGTGTGAAAGGCATAGACAGTGTATAGCGTCGGCCAACAGAGTTTACTGTAGCTCAAACTGAGAAACACCTTATTTGACCAGTATTGCAGAGTGAGGTCTCCCACTGGATGCGCAACGGCAGCGGTGAGAGCATGCCACACTAGAAGACCCACGGGAGAATGGCCGATGGAAGAGCGAATCGATCGAGCTGAGCAGCGCCTGGACCAGCATGGGGAGTTAATAGCCGAACTGCGCGCCTCCCAACTCGCGACCAATCAGAGCCTGCAGATGACCAATCAAAACCTGGATCGACTGGCCCATATCGGCGAACGGTTCATCACCGTTGCCACCGACATGATCGTCCGGCTGGAGCAGAACATTGTCAGACTGGACGAGGTAGTAGACGAATTGCGGGCCTTCAATCGCCGCCAAGAAGCGATCAACGACTATCTGATTCGCCGCGACCAGGAACGCCGCAACGGCGATCGGGGCTGAAGCCCCTGCGCAAGCATTTTGCGATTTGACTCAGGACGTGCGAATCAAGTTTGCACGGAATTTCAATAACAGTAACGTAGGATACTTGAGAGACTCTATACTGAAGTCCCGCACCGCCGGACTGAGCCAGTGGAACGCATCTATCTGTACGACACGACATTGCGCGATGGCGCCCAGCGCGAGGGGATGAGCCTCTCGGTCGAGGACAAATTGCGCATCGCCCACAAACTCGACGAACTGGGGGTGCCTTTTATCGAAGGCGGCTGGCCGGGGGCCAATCCCAAGGACGATCAGTTTTTCGAGCGCCTGCACAGTACCCGTTTTAAGCACAGTGTGGTGGTTCCTTTTTGCTCGACCCGGCGACCGCAGGTGCGCGCGTCGGACGATGCCGGATTGCTAAAAATTCTGGCCGCAGGGAGCGAATGGGTCACCACCTTCGGCAAGTGCTGGGATCTGCACGTGCACGAAGGTCTGCGCACCAGTCTCGAAGAAAATTTGGCCATGATCGAAGATACCGTCGCCTTCTTTCGCGCCCAGGACCGGCGGGTAATCTTTGACTGCGAACACTGGTTCGACGGTTATTACAAAAACCCCGAATACGCCCTGACCGCCCTGCGCGTCGCCGCCGATGCCGGAGCGCAGTGGGTGGTGCTGTGCGACACCAACGGCGGCATGCTGCCCCAGCAGATCCGAACGAGCGTCGAAGCAGTCCGGGATTACTGCCGGGAGCACAACCTCGAAGTAGAACTTGGTATCCACACCCACAACGATTCAGAAACCGCCGTGGCCAATGCCCTGGTTGCCGTCGAAGCGGGGGCGCGCATGGTGCACGGTACTGTCAACGGTTACGGCGAGCGCTGCGGCAACGCCAATCTCTGCGCGCTCATCCCGAATTTGCAACTCAAGATGAACTACGCGCTCATCGCCCCCGAGCAGTTGGCCCGGTTGACGGAAGTCTCCCATTTCGTGAGCGAAGTGGCGAATCTCGCCCCCAACGACCATGCCGCCTACGTCGGGGCGAGCGCCTTTGCCCACAAAGGGGGCATCCACGTGAGCGCCGTGCAGCGCAATCCCCAGACCTACGAGCACATCGTGCCGCAGAGCGTCGGCAACCGCCGCCGTATCGTCATCTCCGACCAGGCGGGTCTTAGCAATGTGCTGACCAAACTGACCGAGATGGGCTTTCATTTCGACCGCCACGACCCGGCGGTAGGCCGCATCCTCCAGCAAATTAAGCTGCTGGAAGCCGAGGGTTACCAGTTCGAGGCGGCGGAGGCCAGTTTCGAGTTGCTCGTGCGCGAATGTCTGGAGGTCCGAAAACCCTTATTTTCTCTTGAAGGGCTCTACACCGCCTGTCAGACCTTCCCGGACGGTACAGTGCGCTCGGAGGCCACCGTGCGCGTGCGTGTCGGCGAAGCGCTCCAGCACACCGCCGCCGATGGCAACGGACCGGTTTCAGCCCTCGATGCCGCCCTGCGCAAGGCGCTGGTCGGCTGCTATCCACAGGTTGCAACCATGCACCTGGTCGACTACAAAGTGCGCATCCTGGATAGCGCCCACGGCACCTCTGCCCGCACCCGGGTTCTGGTCGAATCGAGCGACGGTCTGGGCCGCTGGACGACCATTGGGGTGTCGGCCAACATTATCGAGGCCAGTTGCCGGGCGGTCATTGAAGGGATTGAGTACGGCCTCAGCCGTTGACCACCTCGCCGCCGTTGGGATGCAGGATCTGCCCCGCGATATAGGACGCATCGTCGGAAGCGAGAAACACATAGCTTGGAGCCACTTCCTCCGGCTGGCCCACCCGGCCCATCGGCGCAGAACTGCCGTGGGAGGCGGTGCGCTCCGGCGACATCGAGGCGGGGATCAAGGGCGTCCAGATAGGGCCGGGGGCGACGCCGTTGACGCGGATGCCCTTTTCGAGGAGTGCCTGGGAGAGCGAGCGGGTAAAAGCGACGATCGCCCCTTTGGTCGAAGAGTAGTCGAGCAGTTGCGGCGAACCTTTGTAGGCCGTCACCGAGGTGCTGTTGATGATGGCGCTGCCGGGTTTGAGGTGCGGTAGCGCCGCCTTGGTCATATAGAAAAAAGAAAAAATGTTCGTGCGGAAGGTGCGCTCCAGTTGCTCGGCGCTGATGTCCTCGAGGCTCTTTTGTGGGTGCTGCTCGGCGGCGTTGTTGACCAGGATATCGAGACGCCCGAATTCACCGACCACCTGTGCGACAGCCTGCCGACAGAACGACTCATCGCCGATATCCCCAGCAATGGTGAGACAACGCTGACCGATTTCTTGTACCAGACGGCAGGTCTTCCTGGCATCGTCGTGCTCGTCGAGATAAAGAATGGCCACATCCGCGCCTTCTTTGGCGTAAAAGATGGCGACCGCCCGGCCGATGCCCGAATCGCCACCGGTAATCAGCGCCACTTTGTCCTGGAGTTTGCCGCTGCCGCGGTATTTCGGATCGTCGGCCTGGGGCTTCGGCGTCATCTCCGATTCAAGGCCGGGCTGGCGCTCCTGTTGCTGGGGCGGCTGGAGTTGTTGGGACTGAGACATGAAGACAACCTCAGTAAATAGATTTAGATGGTGGCGCCCAGAGACGAATCGGCATAAGTCATCTTCTGGCACGACTCCCCCGCCCGGCGGCAGGCCTCGGCGCAGGCTTGGAACTGCGAGTCGCCGCCCGCCATCTCGTTGTGGGTCGCCACTTGCTCGCAAACGGCGGCACAAATGGGGCTCAGGCGGGCGTGATACTCGGAGCGGCGGCTCATCAGATTCGCGTGGGTCTGACAGAGTTCTGCGCAGTCGAATAGCAGGCGCACCGGCACCAGACCGGCCGTCTCGCCTCCGAGTTCGATGCGGCGCATCGCCGAAGCCAGGCAGAGATCGTGGGCCTTCAGGCACAGATCGATGCACTGCTGCATCTGGTCGTGGACATTGCTCTCGGCGCTGTAAGAACCATCCATGGGCGTCCTTTCGGGTAGATTTGGCTTCCGCTTCAATCTAGGCTAAGTTGGTCACCCAACCCGGCAGCTCTTCAAATCAGTCGAACATCGCCTACGCCCCAAGGCAGATAGTTTCAGCGGACGGTGGCGGTGGGCACCGTCCGCACCGGTAGCCGCACGCTCAGCCAGGCACCGCCGGTCTCGGGGTGGTTATCGGCTTTGACCATGCCCTGGTGCGCTTCGACAATCTGGCGGACGATGGCGAGTCCCAGGCCGGTACCGCCGGTCTGGCGGGCGCGGGCCGGATCGGCGCGGTAAAAGCGCTCGAACACCCGATCGAGATCCTGGCGCGGAAAACCGGGGCCGCCATCGATAATCTCGATGGTTACCCAATCGGGCTGGGTGCGCATGCGCACCCAGAACGCTTCGCCCTTGGGGCTGTAGCGCACGGCGTTGTCGAGCAGGTTGAGCAAGGCCCGGTAGAGGCGCTCTTCGTCGGCACAGACGTTCACGCTTGCGGGGCTGTCGATCTCTATGCGCACCTGGCGGCGCTCGGCGAGCGGCTCAAGGGTGGTCCAGGTCTGCTCGACAAGTTGCACCAGATCCACCCCTTCTTTGAAATTCAACTGGGTGCGGCCCGCCTGCCAGCGGCTGAATTCGAGCAGATCCTGCACCAACAGATTGAGGCGCTGCACCTCGCCCAGTAGCCGCTCGAGCCAGCGCTGCTGATCCGGACCCACCCGCGGCAGGACCATCTCGGCCACCAGCCGGATGGAGGTGAGCGGAGTCTTCAGTTCGTGGGCGGCATCTCCCACCCAGCGGTCGCGCTGCTGAAGGAGTTGGGCCACTGCACTTTGATCGTCGATGTAGAGTCCCACCCGCAGACCCGGCAGCGGCACCGCCAGCGCACCCACCGTCCAATCGCCGCGGACGGTTTTGAGGCCGACGTTGCGCTGCTGTACCCGCATGCCCCGGCGCGCCTGCAGCACCAGGCCCATCAAGGTGGCGTCCAGTTCGACCAGGGGTAGACCGATAGCCGGCAATTCCAGGTAGCGACTGGCCAGGCAGCTGGCGGCGATGAGCCGGTTTTGGCTATCGAGCAGAACGTAGGCGATGGGGGCAGCTTCCAGCAGAGCGCGATAGACTGCGATCGGCCCGCGCAGAGCGAGCCAGGTGCCCAGAGCGCCCAGCAGTACTCCCAAGGCCATACCCACAGCCAGCCAGGGCCACACGGCACCTTCTCCCCTCGCGTGCCTTCCGTCCCTATTGTGGCAACGCTCCCCTTGGGACACAATCGTTGAGCCGTCGATGGGTTGCAGGTCGCAATGGCTAATTTACCGCGCGCCGCACAACTGAACTTAAAAGAAGCGATCGGTCAGTTGCTGGTGCCGCGCATCTCCGGGTTTTTGCTGGATCACCAGCGGCTCTATCCACAGTGGGAACTGGCTGCAGTCCGCCTCGAAGCAGCGATAGTCACCCACGGCGTCGGTGGTGTGCTCGTCTACGGCGGCAGCCTGGGCGACACGTTCCTCAAAATTCAGGCGCTGCAGCAGCAGGCGGCCCTGCCGCTCCTGATCGCCGCCGATCTGGAGGCCGGCTGCGGCCAGCACATCCGCGGCGCCACCGTGCTGCCGGTGGCCCGCGCCCTGGGGGCGGCGGCCGAAGCCGACTACGCCTACCACTGCGGGGCGATCACCGCCCGGGAGGCGCGCTCGGTGGGCATCAACTGGGTGCTCGCTCCCTGCCTCGATGTGATGAGCAATCCCCGCAACCCGGTCATTGGTCTGCGCTCCTTCGGCGAAGACCCACGCGAGGTAGCCCGCCTGGGGGTGGCCTTTGCCGCCGGATTGCGCGACGGCGGGGTGCTCTCGGCTATCAAACATTTTCCTGGCCACGGCGATGTCGAGGTCGATTCGCACCTGGCGCTGCCGGTGCTCGGACGCGAGCGCGCCAGGCTCGAAGCGGAGGACTGGCTGCCCTTTCGGGCGGTCCTTGCGGCGGGGGCCGACAGCCTGATGAGCGCCCACCTGCGCGTCCCCGCCCTCGATCCTGAGTGGCCCGCCACGCTCTCGCGGCGGATCCTCACTGAGATCGTCCGCGAAGCGTGGGGCTACACGGGCATCATCGTTACCGACGCCCTCAACATGGGGGCGATCGCAAGCTGGCCCGCCCCGGCGGTGCGTGCCCTGCAGGCCGGTGTGGACGTGATCATGATGCCTGAGAGCGTGCCCGACACAGTCGATCTCATCGTCTCGGCGGTGCGGCGCGGGTTGCTCAGCGAAGAGCGGCTCTACGCTTCGGTGGAGCGGGTGCTCGCCGCCAAGGCGCGCCTGGCACCCCCGTCCGCTGCGCCCCTCGCCGTCGAGCAGCGTTCCGGCCAGGCCCTGGAGCGGATGATCGCCAAGGCGGCCGTGACCGTCGAGCGCGACCGGGCCGGGCTGTTGCCCGTTCCCTGTCTGAAGCCGACCCTCAACATCCTGGTGGTCGACCGGTGCCTGGACGGCACGGTCGCCGCCGATTCGCCCATCCTTGAGCGCCGCGAACTGGGGCCGCACTACGAGACCCACTGGCTGGAGGCAGCCGCGGGTGAGGAGTACCTGGCGTTTTTGGGCGGGCGCGCCGCTGCCCATGAGCGCACGCTGGTGCAGGTGCTCACACCGGTGCGCGCCTACCGGGGAACGGCCGGGGTGCACCCGGCCGCGGAGCACTTTTTGCGCAGCCTTGCGGGGGAGCGCACGATCCTGGTGAGCTACACCAATCCCTACCTCGGGCGGCAGTTCGAGCAGCTCTCGACGGTGCTCAACGCCTTCAACAACGGCCCCGCCAGCCACGCGGCGGCGCTGGAGCGCTTGGAGAGCTAGGGTCCGGTACAATTTCTGTGCAGCAAACCGCAAGCCATGTCACAGTTCGACCTCGACGCTTACCTGCGCCAGTGCCGCTCGCAGGTGGAAACCGCCCTCGATCGCTATCTACCTCAGCAGTACCCGGACAAGCTCTACGAAGCGATGCGCTATTCGCTTCTGGCGGGAGGCAAGCGCCTGCGGCCGATTTTGTGCCTGACCAGCTGCCGGATGTGCGGCGGCAGCGCGGATCTGGCGATGCCCACCGCCTGCGCCCTGGAGATGGTGCACACCATGTCGCTCATCCACGACGACTTGCCCGCCATGGACGACGACGACTACCGCCGGGGCAAGCTCACCAACCACAAAGTCTACGGCGAGGACATGGCCATCCTGGCGGGCGATGCCCTGCTCGCCTACGCCTTTCAACTGATTGCCGAGAAAACCGTGGGGGCGCAGCCTGAGCGCGTCGTCGAGGTGCTCGGCCGTCTGGGCAAAGCGGCGAGCGGCGCTGGTCTGGTGGGGGGCCAGGTGGTCGATCTCGAATCGGAAGGCCGGACAATCACCCTCGAAACCCTCGAATACATTCATACCCACAAGACCGGCGCTCTGCTCGAGGTCTCGGTGATCTCCGGGGCCATCCTGGCCGGGGCCGACGGCGGGGTCGTCGAGCGGCTGACCCGCTACAGCCGCTGCATCGGACTGGCCTTTCAAATCCGCGACGATCTGCTCGACATCACCGCCACCCAGGCGGAACTGGGCAAGACCGCCGGCAAGGACCTGCGCGACCGCAAGGCGACCTACCCGAGCCTGCTGGGCTACGACGGCGCGCGCGACCGCGCCGAGCAGTTGCGCAGGCAAGCGGTGGCGGAACTGGCGGATTTTGGCGAATCGGCCCGGCCGCTGACCGCCCTTGCCGAATTTATCGTGCAACGGCGCCATTAAAAAACTGTGCCCGGCGCGAAATCGTATGCGATTATGATTCTGGACCACGTGTGCGCTGATTGGTTGAGGAGTGTTAACAATGCGACATGCCTACGTAAGCTTGGGGCTGGCCGGCGCGCTGGGCCTTCTTGCTGTGGTCGCGCTGCCGGCTGTGGCCGAGGTGCCGACGACGAGCGTCAACGATCTTAGTAGTCCATCGATGTTCGGGCAACGGGGCGCCACCGCCCAAGTCAACTCGGTCTCCGAACTGACCGACGTCGATCCCAATTCCTGGGCCTTCCAGGCGTTGAAGTCCGTCGTCGAGCGCTATGGCTGCCTGGAGGGTTACCCCGATAAGACCTATCGAGGCAACCGGCCACTGTCGCGCTACGAATTTGCCGCCGGTTTGAATGCCTGTCTTGAAAAAGTCAACGAACTGATTACCGCCTCCACCGCCAACCTGGCCACCAAAGAAGACCTGGCCACGTTGCAGCGGCTGCAGGAAGAGTTCCGCAACGAGCTGGCGGCCCTGCGCGGCCGCGTGGACGCCCTCGAAGCGAAGACCAAAGAAATCGAGTCGAAGCTCTTCTCGACGACCGCCAAGCTCGACGCGGAAGTGCTCATGGCCGCCAACATCCAGGGCGGCGACGTCAATTACAACTACGTCGACGGCGCAGGCAACTCCCAAGGCTTCGGCGGCCAGGCCAACGCCAACTTCATCACCCGCACCCGCCTCAATATCCGGGCCAACTCGCTGATTACCAGGGGCGACCAGTTGCGCGTCCGCCTCAACGGCCGCGCCGGCGAATCGACCCCCTTCACCTCCAGCCAGGGCCGCGTCGGCCGGGTCGACTACACCGAAGCGACCGGCGGACGGCTCGATGGCGCGGCTGCGATCGACTTCGACAAGGTCTACTACGACTTTCCGATTTCGCTATTTGGTGGCGTCAACAACCTGCGCATCCGCTTCGGCCCGCGCGTCGAAAACATCGACCTGCTCGGCCGCAACAAATTCACCCAGAACGAAGGCCAGCAGTTCTCCTTCCGCAACTTCCGCAAAGACCCGCTGCTCATTCAGATCCAAGAAAGCTCTCACCCCGGCGCCCACATCGACCTGCGCTTCTCGCGGCAGTTTGCCCTGCGCATCTTCTACGCAGCGCGCGACGGCGGTTCGGCCGGCGGCATTCCCGACACGATTGGCAACGTGCCCTTCGGCGGTTCGGGCCTGTTTGGCGGCAGCACCCAGATCGCTGCTGAAATCGGCTTCCAGCCCACCCCGTCGATTGACATCGGCCTGGGCTTTAGCTACGTCAACGTCTCCTCGGCGGGCGGCAGTTCCGGCTTCATCTACGGCGATGCCTCCGGTGCCGGCGGCGGCGACGGTCGTCTGCGCTACAACGCCGCCAACGTCAGCAACGTCGGCCACTCGATCTTCAATGCCCACGTCGATTGGGACATCCTGCCGCAGGTTGCCATCTTCGGCCGCTACACTTTCGCCAACTCCAACTTCTTCGGCTATGGCGGCGGCGACTTCAACGTCGGCGGCTCGCTCGATTCCAACACCTGGATGGCCGGTCTCGCCTTCCCCGACTTGTTCGGCCGCGGCAACGCCCTGCAGCTAGCCTATCTGCAGCCCATCCAAATCTCCAACAACGGTGTCATCGCCTTTCCAGCCAGCGGCAGCAACCCGTCCACCGACCCGCGCGGCGCTGAGAACGTCTTTGTGGGCAACATCGATCCGGCAACCGGCACCGTCAGCGCCAGCGGTCTGCCCTTCAACCGCACCGGCACCGAGGGCAACGTTGCGGTGGCTTACCGCTACCGGATCTCCGACCGGCTGTCGCTCACTCCGGAGGTGCTCTTTGTGATCAACCCCAACAACGTCAACCAGAACGGTCTGACAATCGGCAACGTCCGGGCCACCTTCGAGTTCTAGGCTGATAGCCGCCCGATTGAAGAGCGCCCCCAAGCTTAGGGGTCAAGCTTGGGGGCGCTCTTTTGTGGGGCGCATAGCAGTCCCCGGCGGTGCAATTCCTGGTTGGCTATGTCTAGGGTATCGTCGCTTTGCGGCTGGGAAAGCACCCACTGGGCGAAACGTCTTAACCCTTCTTCCAGGCGGATCATCGCTTCAAAACCGAGGACGCGACCGATGGCGCTCAAGTCTGCGCAGCAGTGGCGGACGTCTCCCCGCCGGTACTGGCCGGTAATTTCGATGGAAACCGACTGTGCGAACGCCAGGCATAGCTCCTCGGCCACCGAACGCAGCGGTACCGCAACACCGGAGCCGACGTTGAAAATCTGGTTGTGTGCGTTCTGTGAAGTAAGAACCAATGTGAAGGCGCGTACGACATCATCGACGTGCACAAAATCCCGGCACATCAAGCCGTCCTCAAAGAGCAGCAGCGGCTTGCCCCAGCGGATGCGGTTGGCGAATACAGACAGCAAACCCGAGTAGGCGTTGCGCAGCGACTGGCCCTCGCCGTACACGTTCTGCAGGCGCAAGATGGTGTAAGCGATACCGCTGGCCGGGCAGGCGAGCTTGACCAGTTCCTCCTGGCTCCATTTGGTCAGTGCGTAGATCGAAGCCGGTCTGAGCGGTGCTCCCTCCGGGGTCGGCAAAGGCAGCAGCGGCCGGCCCTGCTCGTCGGCCGGTTCCCAGCGTCCCCGCTCAAGGGCGGCTAGATTGCGCGGCGGCGGGTAGACCGTTTGACCGACGGCGGTGGCGTAGCACCCCTCGCCGTAGACGGCCCGAGACGACGCGAGCACCAGCTGTTTGACCCTGTGCCGGCTTTCGCTCAGGATATCGAGCAGCAGTGCGGTGGCCTGGCAGTTGACGGCGTGGTAATGGGCAATCCGGTACATCGATTGGGCCGTGCCGGTTTCAGCCGCCAGGTGCACCACGCGCTCGATACCGCACAACGCCCGATACAGCGTTTCACGGCTGGTCACATCGCCCATCACCACTTCGATCCGCCCGTCGAGGCGCCCCAGGAGCGGTGTATCGCCGTGCACCTGGGGATGGAAGTTGTCGAGTACCCGTACCGAGCAGCCTGCGCTCGCCAGGGCGTTAGCCAGCTGGGCGCCGATAAAACCGGCGCCGCCCGTGATCAAAATCGGTGTTGCAAAAGCCATAATTTTGGCGGGGCTGGCCCGCTGAACTACCCAGAGCAGTATCGGGCGAGTCCTCACTCGGTGCAACTGCGAGGGCGAGCTTGGGGCAACAATCTGCTCCATTCGACAGGAAAATGCTGCATGGGTAAGCCGCGCGGATTCGGCAAAGGACACAAATCGCCCTCGAATGATGAGCACCATGGTGCGCAGTTGCTGCAGCAGGCGCTGGCCATAGCGCGGCAGAATTTTGAGGTCGGTCGTTATTCGCAAGCAGCAGGCGTCTATCAGCACCTATTACTCAGGTGGCCGCAACAAGCCGAGGCGCTGCACGGGCTGGGGATGGCGCTGCACTTGCTGGGAGAAACCGGCGAGCGGGCCGCCCGCCTGGTGGGCCAGGCCACCCGGCTCAAACCCGACTTCGCGCAGGCCCACTATCACCTGGGACTCATCCTGGCCTCACAGCAGCGCTTCGCCGAGGCCGTGCCCTCCTACCGGCGGGCCATCGCTTTGCAAGACGATCACACCGAAGCGCACCTGTCTTTGGGCTATGCGCTCGAAGCCCTGCAGCAATTGGCGCAAGCGGCCGAGTGCTACCGGCGGGCCATCGCCCTCGATCCGCGCTTTGCCGAAGCGCACTACAACCTGGGCAACGTTTTGCGCGTACAGGGCGCCTGGAAGGAAGCGATCGCCAGTTACCACACAGCGCTGGCCGTGCGGCCGGATCATGTCGGTGCCTGGAATAATCTGGCCCATCTCTTCGACAACCAGGGCGAAGCGCAGCAGGCCGTGGCGTGCTTTCGCCAGGCCCTGGCCCTGGCCCCAAATCTGGCGCGCCTGCACACCAATCTGGGCACGGTGCTCGAGGACCAAGGTCAAACCGAAGAGGCACTCGCCTGCTTCGAGCGCGCCTTGCAACTCGAACCGCACTGCGCCCCGGCGCTGTGGCAGATGCAGCTGTGCCTGCCGGTGCTCTACTGCGACCCGGCGGAGATCCCCGTGTGGCATGCCCGTTTTTCCCGCAACCTCGAAGCACTGATTGGCCGCACCCGTTTCGATACGTCCGAGGGGCGCGAAGCGGCCCTCGCAGGGGCAAGCTGCCAGGTCAACTTTTATCTGCAATACCAGGGTATCGACGACACGGCTCTGCAGCGGCGCTATGGCGAATTTGTGCACCGGGTGATGGTTGCCAATTTCCCGCAGTGGGCGCACTGCGGGGAGCGTCCCCGGCGGCCCGGTGCAAAGATTCGCCTGGGCTATGTATCTTCCTATATCCTGAGCCACAGCGGCACCCGCTGGGTACTCGGCTGGCTAAAAAACCACGACCGCTCAAAATTTGAGATCTATTGCTATCACACCGGCCAGGAGGTGGACGGAGCCACCGAGCAATTCGACCGCACCAGCGACATCTTCCGGCACATCCCCGAGAGTCTGGAAGCTGCTTGCAGACAGATCCGCGACGACGGCCTCGATGTACTGATTTATCCGGACATCGGCATGGAACCGAAGACGACGCTGATGGCCGCTTTGCGCCTGGCGCCAGTGCAGTGCGGCGCCTGGGGCCATCCGGTCACCACCGGATTGCCGACTATCGATTACTTTTTTTCTGGAGAGGCGATGGAGCCGGACCATCCCCAGCGCTACTACACCGAGAAACTGGTCCTGCTGCCGCGCATCGGTGTCTGCTACACCAGGCCGCCGCTACCGGCCGAGCCGGCTGCGCGCGAGCACTTCGCGCTTGAAGCGGAGCAAGTCGTCTACTTATCCTGCCAATCGCTGTTTAAATATTTGCCCCAGTATGACTATATCTTCGCGGCCATCGCCCGACAGGTTCCCCGGGCAGTCTTTGTATTTGTCGCCCACCCGAGCCCGCATGTGAGTGGACTATTTGAACAACGCCTGCAGCGCGCCTTCGCAGCGTCCGGTCTCGATAGTCGGAACCACTGCCGGTTGCTGCCCCGGCAAAGCTATACCGGCTATCTCCACCTACTGCAAGTGAGCGATGTGTTTTTGGACACGTTCGATTTTTCCGGCGGCAACACCAGCCTGGAAGCCCTGGCGTTCGCCTTGCCCACCGTCACCTGTCCCAAAGCGTTCATGCGGGGACGACTTACGTACGCGATGCTGAAGGTGGCGGGTATCGAGCAGACGATTGCCCGCGATGAGGCCGAGTACATTGCGATTGCCGCGCGCCTCGGTCGGCAACCGGACTGGCGCCGGCAGATAGCGCAGATGCTCGCTGAGCGCAGCGGCGGCCTGTTTGAGGATCGCAGCTGTGTTGGGGCGCTTGAACAATTTTTGGTGGAGGTGACAAGCGCGGGGTGGAGCCCTCCGGCTTGAACCAGTTTTTGTGCCGCACAGACGGGTTGCGGTCCGTTTTTTTGTATTATGCAGAAGTCTTTCTATAACCCCCCCCCCGGCGGTGGTGCTTCATAGAATGGCGGTACTTTCGCAAGAGGCCAAGACGTGAACTGGGACACTCCGATCGACCTTGCCGCCGCCGGTTCCCCCTCGGCGCTCTCGCACCAGTCGCTGCGCGAAAACATCGAACTGGTAGAGCAACTCCTGCGGCAGGTGGCTTCCCAGGAAGGGGGCGGCGATCTGGTCGAACTGCTCGACAGGCTCTGGGCTTCCCACCAAGATCACACCGGCGAGGGTCTGGCGCTCATCCGCGAGCTTTCGCTCGAAAAATCGGTGCTCGCCATCCGGGCCTTTTCGATTTACTTCCAGCTCATCAACATCGTCGAGCAGCACCACGAGCGCAAGCGACTGCGGCTGCAGGCCAGTTTCAGTGCCGACACCGCCCAGCCGGGCTCGTTTTGCTGGCTATTCGACGAGATGAGAAGCCTCGGCGTCTCCACCCCCGAGATCGAGCGGGTGCTGCAGCAACTCGATGTCCGCCTGGTCTTCACCGCTCACCCCACCGAGATCGTTCGGCGCACCATCCGCACCAAGCACCGCCGCATCGTGCATTTGCTCGACGATCTCGACAACGCCCTCAGCGAATGGCAGCAGCGGGAGGTCCATACCAGTTTGCTCGAAGAAATCCGCCTCTGGTGGCGCACCGACGAGTTGCACCAGGTCCGCCCGACCGTGCTCGACGAGGTTGCCCACACCGTTCATTACTTTGAGGAAGTGCTCTTCGAGGCGATGCCCAGGGTACGCAGCGAACTGATCCGCTGCCTTGAGATGTTCCATCCGTCGCTCACCCGTTCGTTGGGCACCTTCTGCCGCTTTGGCTCGTGGGTGGGGGCCGATCGCGACGGCAACCCCTCGGTGAACGCCCTGGTCACCTGGAGGACCGCCTGCCACCAGCGCGGCCGGGTACTCGCCAAGTACATCAAAAGCGTCGAGCGCCTGCGCGACTTACTGAGCCTCGCTGAGGGCAACCCGCCCCAGGATCTGCTGCTCGCTCTGGAGCAGGACCAGCGCGATTTGGGCGGGGTCTACGAACGTTATTCGGTCATCTATCTGCAGGAGCCCTACAGGCTGAGGCTGTCCTATATGCTCGAACGGCTGGAGCGCACCCGCGAGCGCAACACCTGGCTGGAGGTGCACGGTCCCCAGCGCCTCAGCCAGCCCGACGAACCGGGCTGGCACCATCACTACCGCCACGCCCACGAACTGTTGGCCGAACTGCACCTGCTCCGGCAGTGCCTGCGCACCACCGGGATCGGCTGCCGACCTCTGGAGACCCTAATCGACCAGGTGGAGGTGTTCGGCTTCCACCTGGCCGGTCTCGATGTGCGCCAGGACAGCGCCCGCCACGAGGAAACCCTCTCGGAGGTGAGCGCCAAATTGCGCCTCATGGCCACCCCGTATTCGGAACTCGACGAGCAGGCGCGCCTCGAGTGGCTGGTGCGCGAACTGCAGACCCTCAGGCCCCTCATCCCGGCGGAGTTGCCCTTCTCGGCCCGCACCGAGGAGAACATCCAGACATTTCGGATGATCCGCAGGCTGCAAAAAGAGTTCGGCCCCGAAATTTGCCACACCTACATCATCTCGATGAGCAAGCAGGCCAGCGATCTACTCGAAGTACTCCTGCTTGCCGAGGAAGCGGGCTTGTTCGACCCGGCCACCGGCACCGGCACGCTGATGGTGGTGCCGCTGTTTGAGACGGTCGAAGACCTGCGCAGCGCCCCGCACGTGTTGGAGCAGCTATTCTCGCTGCCTTTGTACCGCTGCTATCTCACCTGCCACCAGAATCTGCAGGAGGTGATGCTGGGCTACTCCGACTCGAATAAAGATTCGGGCTTTCTTTCGAGCAGCTGGGAGATTTTCCTGGCCCAACAGCACATCCAGCAGGTGGCCCGCCGCCACGGCGTGCAGTTGCGCCTCTTCCACGGCCGCGGCGGCACCGTCGGGCGCGGCGGCGGTCCTTCCTACCAGGCCATCCTCGCCCAGCCCGACGGCACGGTGAGCGGCCGCATCAAGATTACAGAGCAGGGCGAAGTGCTCGCCTCGAAGTATTCGCTCTCCGAACTGGCCGCATTTAATATCGAGACGGTGAGCGCGGCGGTCATCCAGGCGAGCGTGCTGCCCACCAGCCCCCCCGGCAGCCGCAACTGGGAACTGCGGTTGCAGGAACTATCGGATGTGGCTCGACGCACCTACCGGCAACTGGTCTACGAGCAGGAGGGTTTCATCGACTTTTTCTGCCACGTCACCCCTATCGACGAAATCTCCCAGCTGCAAATCAGCTCCCGGCCTTCACGCCGGGAGGGACGGCGCGATCTTGCCAGCCTGCGGGCGATTCCGTGGGTGTTCTCCTGGACCCAGAGCCGCTTTTTGCTGCAGGCCTGGTACGGCCTTGGTACCGCCCTCGATGGGTTCATCCGCTGTAATCGCGAGCGCAATCTGGCTGAATTGCGCTCGATGTACCGGCAGTGGCCGTTTTTTCGCACGTTGATCTCTAAAGTCGAAATGACCCTGGCCAAAGTCGATCTGCAGGTGGCCGCCAACTACGTGCTGGAGTTGTTGCCGACGGAGCACCAGCGAATCGGCGAGCACATCTTCGCGTTGATTACCGACGAACTGGAGCGCACCTGCGAGTGCGTGCTGGCGATTACCGAGCACCGGCAATTGCTCGAAGACAACCCGCCCCTGCAGCGCTCGATCGCGCTTCGCAACGCGACGATTGCACCGCTGGGTTACCTACAGGCCACCTTGCTCAAATACCTGCGCTACGAAAACCGACAGCCTCGATCCTATTCGCGCAATGAGCTGTTGCGGGGGGCGCTGCTCACCATCAACGGCATCGCCGCCGGTATGCGAAACACCGGCTAAGCGGATCACCTACCGCCTACTTGCGCAGGCGGTAGGTGATCCGCCCTTTGGTGAGATCGTAGGGGGTCAATTCAACTTTGACGCGGTCGCCGGGCAGGATCTTGATGTAGTTGCGGCGAATCTTGCCGGAGATATGGGCGAGGATATTGAAACTGTTGTCAAGCTCGACCCGAAACATCGCGTTCGGGAGCGACTCGACGACGGTTCCTTCCATTTCGATGACGTCTTGCTTTGCCAAGGACAACTCCTGAATAAAGGTCAGACCTTCGAACGGTCGGTGAGAATTTCGAAGCCGTCTCGGGTGACCAGGACCGTGTGTTCGAACTGGGCTGAGAGCGAATTGTCAAGGGTGACCACCGTCCAGCGATCGGCCAGTGTGCGCGTGGCGTGGTGGCCGAGGTTGACCATCGGTTCGATGGCCAGGGTCATACCCGACTTGAGCTTGGGATCGGGAATCTCCCGGGTGCGAAAGTTGGGCACCTGGGGCTCCTCGTGCAGGTTGCGCCCGACGCCGTGGCCGACGTACTGGCGAACCACCGAGAAGCCGTAGCCTTCGACGTAGTCCTGGATGGCCCCGGAGATCTGCTGCAGATGCACGCCCTGGCGCACCTCGCGGATGCCCTTGAGTAGGGCCTCCTCAGCTACCCGGATCAACGTGCGGGCCTCCTCGGCCAGCGGCTCAAGGCCGATGGTCACGCACGAATCGCCGTGCCAGCCGTCGTAGATGGCCCCGAAGTCAACTTTGAGGACATCGCCGGGTTTGAGCCGACGCTTGGCGCTCGGAATGCCGTGGACGACCTCGTGGTTGATCGACGTGCAGATGCAGGCGGGAAAACCGTGGTAACCCTTGAAGGCGGGGATGACGCCAAAATCGGCGCAGCGGCGCTCGGCGTGGGCGTCGAGATCGCCGGTGGTCAGGCCCGGTTCGGCCAGGGCCATGATTTCTTTGAGAACCGTTGCCACAATCCGGCCAGCTTCGCGCATCTTGGCGATCTCGCGGGTGGACTTGATCTCAAGCAGGGCCATGGCTTTCCTTCATCGACTGTAAACACAGCGTCGCTATCATTAATATTATTGCAGAACTTCGCACCTAGCCGCCGCCCGCCGCCCGCTCCGGTAGAGCGCTTGGCGGCGGCAGCCGATCCTAGCTACTCAATCGGCGACCCATCGGTATCGACCTGGACCAGCTTGATGTGCTTGCGGCCGATTTGAATCTCGAACGTCGTGCCGGGTGTCAGACCCATTTGACGGGTATAGGCAGCACCGATGAGCAGATTGCCGTTCTGTTGAACCTGGATGCGATAGGTCGCCTTGCGCCCGCCGCGCACACCGTTGGTCTCCTCTTCTTCGACGGGTCTGAGGTTGATGTTGTTGGCCTGGAGCACCGCGTTTTGAAAGGCGAGCATCTTGACGCGCTGCTGACCGGTCTTGGTGGTGGTAGTATAGCCGGCCATTTCAGCAAGCTGCTTGGCACTCCGTCCGGGATTCTGTTTGATAAGCTGCAGCAATTCCTTGCCTGCGACTGCCCCCATGACAACTCCTGTGGAAATGAATCTATCTGCTGATTCTAGAGTATTTTGGTTGTTGATAACAACAAGATCAAGATCGGATTCGACTTTTGCTGTCGGCAACCCGGGCGATATGCGCTCCTATACAGCCGTGTTCTGCGACGCTTCCCGGCCGTCGTAGCACTGCGGGCACTGGGAGTTGCCGGGGTGCGGGCAATCGCTTCAGAATTCTTAATGGCCTTCACCGGACTGCCCTTGTGCTCCCGCCGGGAGGGTAAGGCACAATTCATAGGGAGTGTAGGGAGAAAAGAATGGAGCCATTGTCCGTCATGTTGCGTGAGGGCACGCGCCAGGCCCACACGATGGCAGAGAACGTCGGTTTTGTGAAATGTTTTTTGAAAGGTACGGTCGAGCGCAGCTCCTACCGTCAGTTGATGGCCAACTTCTATTTTATCTATGGCGCACTGGAGGATGCTCTGGAGGCGCACCGCGATCATCCGGTACTGCGGGGGCTTTATTACCCCGAACTGTATCGGCGCGCATCGATCGAGACGGATTTGCGCTATTACTACGGTCCCGGCTGGGCCGATCAGGTGCGTCCCTCGGCGGCGGCCGAGCGCTACGTCGAGCGCATCCGCACCGTGGCGCGCACCGAGCCCGCTCTGCTGGTCTCCCATTCCTACACCCGCTATCTGGGCGATCTGTCCGGCGGTCAGGTGCTCAAGGAAATCGCCCAGCGGGCGATGGGACTGGGTGACGGCACCGGCACCGCGTTCTATGATTTTGAGACGATTGCCGATGCCCGTGCCTTCAAAGCCGGATACCGGGCGGCCCTCGACACCTTGCCGGTCGACGGGCCGCTGGCCGGCCGGATCACCGAAGAGGCGATCGAGGCGTTCCGCTACAACATGCGCCTGTTCGAAGAACTCGAAGGCAGCCTGATTCGCGCCATCGGCCAGATGGTCTTCAACTCGCTGACCCGGCGGCGTTCCCGCCAGAGCCGCGAGGTGGTCACCGCCTCCGAGTAGGGCGCCCTCGCCCCCTACACTGGAAGCATGGTCCGCGCCAACACCCCCTGGCTCACCACCCTCGCTGTGCTGGTGGCCGCCTATATCGCGGCCGCTCTTCTGGAGACGGTCACGCTCATCCTGTTCAGGGGCCATCTGCAGGGCCAGCGCCTGGGCGAGTACTACGGTTATGCCTCCCTCGCCTGCCTGGGTTTGGTGCTTAGCGCTCCGGCCCTCGGCCGGCAGCGGTTGCTTCGCTGGCGGCGCGGGCTGGGGCTTTCCGCCCTGGGCTTCGCCGCCGCCCATACCTACTTGACCTTTGAGCATGTGCTGGGTGGGCACTGGGAAGCTCTCGATTTTTTGGGTGGCGAGGAGCGGTTGGGCGCCTGGCTCGGTGTGGTTGCCCTCGGCCTGATGCTGCCGCTGGCGCTCACCAGCACCAACGGCTGGCTCCGGCGGTTGGGTCGGCACTGGCGGACGCTGCATCTGCTGGTCTTTCCGGTGGCCGGGCTGGCGCTGGTGCATGCTGTGTGGTTGGGGGCGTCGGGCTGGCCGCTCAAAATGCTGACGGTCCTGGCCGCAGCGGCCGTGCTTTTGCTGCGGATCCGTCCCCGGCCCAAACACCGTGCGCGCAAGGAGCACATCGATGCCTCGTAAGTGGTTTGCAACGGCCGCCCTGGCGGCCGCCGTCCTGGCCGGCTGCCAGTCCAGCGCCGACGGTCCGGCTGCCACCCTCGGCAACCAGAACATCGGCACGCCCATGGCGCCGGGCGGCGAGCGCCGCCTGACACTGCCGCCCACCCAGTACGAGCGGGTGCACTTTCTGGGCCAGGCGGGCCAGAAGGTCCAGGTCGTAGTCGAGGGACCGGGGGCCGCACCGCTGTCGCTGTCGATCTTTCCGGTGGTTGCCACCGGTGAAGCCGGCCGCTTCACCAACGCCCCCAAAGATTTTGCGCTCAAACCCTTTCAGCGCACGGCCCCCCTGCCTCTGAGCGCCGAGGTGGTCCTGCCTGCGGACTGGAAGAGCACCGATGCCGTCGTTGTCGAATTGAAAAACATCGGCGGGGCGGTGGCGGAGCCCACCCTCAAGCTGGAGGGCGAGTAGCTCAGCGGGCCGCTACTTCGGCGGCGCTGCGGGAAGCGGCCCGCTCGACAAAGTTCTTGAGGATGCGCAGTCCCGTGTCGGCCGACTTTTCCGGGTGAAATTGCACCGCCATCAGATTGTCCCGGCACACGGCGGCGGTGAAGTGCTGGCTGCCATGCACGGCGGAAGCGGCGCGGTCTTCGGTGCGGGCAGGATCGACGTAATAAGAATGCACAAAGTAAACCCAACCGCCCTCCGCCAGATCCCGCCACAGCGGGCAATCGGCATTGTCAAAGTGCAGTTGGTTCCAGCCCACGTGGGGAATGGTGAGGCCGGGTTCGCTCCGGAAGCGCCGCACCCGACCGGGCAGCAGCGCCAGGCCCGGCAGCCGTCCTTCTTCAGAGGATTCAAAGAGCACCTGCAGCCCCAGACAGATGCCCAGCATCGGCTGTCCTGCGCGCACCAGTTGGATAATCGCATCTCCCAACCCCCGGTCGTTGAGCCGGGCAATCGCCGTGTCAAAGGAGCCCACCCCCGGCAGCACGACGCCGTCAGCGGCGGTCAGGGTCAGGGGCTGGCCGCTGAGTGTCACCCGCGCTCCCATCGCCTCCAGGCCCTTGCGGGCCGAGTGCAGGTTACCGACGCCGTAGTCCACCAGGGCAATGTTCGGGGTGCGCGCCATCGCCGGGTCCTCCAGAATTGTTCCCATCTTAAATCCCGTCCTTGAAGACCTCGCGGCGGGTCTTGCGGCACTCGCCGAGCCGTTGCTCCACCCCCTGCCAGTCACCTGCATCGATTGCCTGCTCCAACCGGCCCAGATGGTCGCGGTAGGAGCGCAACTCCGCAAGCAGTGCCGCGCGGTTCCATTCGGCCATCGCCGCCCCCAACTGCGGGTTGCCGCCGCCGACCCGGGTGGTGTCAAAAAAACCGCTGCTCGCCAGAGTCGATGCGGTCGGATCGCCGCTCGCAGCCAGGTTCAACAGCAAAGCGGCACCGACAAACACCGGCAGATGACTGATGCGCGCCACCGCCCGGTCGTGGGTTTCCGGGTCGGTGCGCACCAACCGGGCGCCCAACTCCCCCACCAGGTCTTCGAGGGCTGTGCAGGCGGCGGCCGGGGTGCGCGGCGTCGGGGTAAGCACATAGGGCCGTCCGCGAAACAGCCCCGCCCGGGCGGCCGAGAGTCCCTGCGCTTCACCGCCCGCCATCGGGTGGCCGCCTACAAAATTCGGCCACAGCGCCTCCGCCGCCGGGACGATGGCGGCTTTGACCGAGGCCACGTCGGTAAGAATGGTCTCGGGCGGCAGAACCGCCGCGAGCGCGCGGATCGTCTCTAGCGTGAGGCCAATGGGTGTACACACAAAGACCAGTTCACAGCTTCCGAGCAACCCGAGGGACTCGCCGCCCCGGCGGATGAGGCCCTGGGACAGCGCCTCAGCGACGGTGGCGCTCGAGCACGAGACGCCTGTGATTTCGTGGTGTCGGCCCAAATCGTGGGCGAGCGACCCCCCGATCAGACCCAGGCCGACGATCCCGATTTGCATGGTCCCTCCAGCAACAATTGATAGGAATCCCGGAGCGATTCTCTCTGGAAATCCCCGGGCTAAGCCGTGGGTTTTCTTTAGAAAACAAGGCCAAATCGCTCTCCAGCGGCCTTTTTTGCCTTTGATGCCCACCGCCCACAAGCTTAAAACAAACCAAAAATCGCGGGGCCATAGAGCCGAAGCTTTCTAAAATATAGGTATCTTTTGCGGGTTCGGCCAGCATGGAAAGTTTACAAGAAAAGGTAGATGGGTTGTACGACAGATTAGAGCAGCTGCAAGCCGCCCTAGAAACGCTTCCAGAGCAAATGATCATTGCTTTGAAATCTAACAGTACTCCCGGTCCGGTCGCGATCAAAGACGTGCTTCCCGAAGAGGAAATGACTCCACGGCCGCCGTCGGCAAATGGTAAGACGCTTTCGCCTGAGGCCCAGATCCAGCGGTTGACGGCCCAACTCACCGCCGCCTACAACCGCATCGCCGCCCTCGAAGACCAGTTGATGGCGCGCCGCAGTCTCTAGCGACGCCACTCGCGATATCTCCAAAAGAGGGAGGGAAGAAGCCATTCTTCCCTCCCTCTTTGTCCGCACCAGCTCAACCGGGCTGGTTCACCGGGACCAGAATGGCTCGAAACCCTTTGTCTGAGAGCGTCTGCACCAGTCGGTTGGCGTTGTCTTCGGAGGAGAAGACGCCCACCTGGAGGACCGGTTTGCCCTCGTACATTTGCTGGATCACCCTGGCCACCAGCTCTTTGAGCAAATCGAGATCGGCGCTGCCGCTGTCTGTGACCAATACCCGGTAGGTCAGACCGGTGGCAGGTTTGGCAGCTACGGTCTCACCCGGCGTTGCGGTAGTCGGTCCCGCTGCGGCGGCGGTATCGGCAGCGGGTTGAGCGGCGGGTGCTCCAGAGGAGAGCGGGCCTGTCTTCGTGATGGGAGTCTCGGGAGGGGTTGTTGGGCTCGCCTTGGCAGCGACGACCGCCGGGGCGGCAGGCTTCGCGGTGACTTGCGGTGCACCTGCCGGTTTGGCGGCAGTGGCGGCAGCCGCCAGTTGTTTGGCGGGAGCCTGGCTGATGGTGGGTTGGGTGGGTTTGCTGGTGGCCAGGTTGCTGCCGGTGGGTTGGCTGGCCGGGACAGCGATGGCGTTGAAGCCTTTTTTGCTCAATTGCTCGACCAGCTTATCGGCGCTCGCCTGGGAGCCGAAGGTGCCTACCTGTTGGTATGGCTTGCCTTCGTAGGTATGGGATTTGGGCTTGAGCGCAAGCCCTTTGATGGCGCGCAGTTGCGCCGGTTTGGTGTTGCTGACCAGCACCCAGAAGCCGGCGTCGGGGACAACGTTGCGGGCCGCCAGGGCGATGATTTCCGCTTCGGCGGTCACCTGTCCCTCGAGGCGCGGTTTGTCCCACTTGTTGCCCATCGCCACCAGCGGCAGGGCAGGGCGGGTGACGTTGTTGACATCGGCCCGGCCGTTGGCGGCGAAGGTGTTGTTGCCCGCTTCGCTCTCGGTGCCCATATCGGCGGAGGCGAGCAGTACGACAACCACGCCGCTGCGGCGGTTGCCGGTGATCGTGTTGTTTCGCAGCTTCGGGAAGGACCGGCCTTCGACGACGATGCCGTCGACATTGTCGCGAACGGTATTACCCACAATCTGCGGTCGGGAGCGGCCGGTGACGTTGATGGCGAATCCCGTCTTCTCGAAGATGTTGTTTTCGATGACCGGCGTGGACTGGTCCGCGGCCGTCAATCCGTCGGCGATGTTGCCCGAGAAGTAGTTGTCGGCCACCTTGGCGCTGCTGGCACCGGTGATGAAGAGGCCGTCGTGCAGGCTGCCGATAAAAGAATTGTGGGCGATCACGGGGCTGACCGATTCGATCCAGAGGCCCTTGCCCCGATTGCGCGGGTTGGTGATCGTCACGCCGCGGATGGTCACCTCTTTGCCGACGACGATCGTCGCATCCTGGCTTGCGAAGGTGGGGCTGACGTGCTTGCCGCCGCCGACGATTTTGATGCCCTGGCCTTTGGTCGCTTCATTGCCCACCAGGTTGCGCATGGCCAGTTGGATGGGAAACTGTTCGCCGGTGGCCTCGGAGTATTCGCCCTCGGCCAACTGCAAAGTCATCCCGGGAGGCGAGGCAGTGATGGCCCGGGTGATCGTTTTGAACGGTTTTTGTTTGCTGCCATCGGCGGTGCTGTCGTCGCCGTTGACTGCGTCGACATAGGTCATGCTCAAGTCGCGCTCCAGATCTGACTGGGCTTGAACGACACTTGTTGAAGCTGTTCCCAAAAGTGACAGAGCAAGCGTCCAGCCCATCAGGCGACGCACCACGGTATCGGAGAACTTCATCGTCACTCCTCAAAAATTCGGCCTGGATAAAAGCTTATCGGCGACACCACATTAACATGGCAAAACCCTGAATTGCGGGTATGATCCACAACATTTAGCGCTTTCTCCCCCGCGCAAAGCAACAGAATGGCGCCCCCCGCGATGCGGTGGCAGGGAGTCGTTTTTGGTGGGCCTGGGCAGGGGAGCATCGGCGGTGCTTCAATGGCGGTTGTGGAAGAGCAAGTGATACTGAGAATTCTCGATGCCAACCTCGATCGCGCCCGCGAAGGCGTGCGGGTTGTGGAGGAATGGCTGCGCTTCGGCGGCGGTCCGGGCGCATCCCTCGCCGAGTGCAAAGCCTTGCGCCAGCAACTGGGCCGCTTTCACACCGACCGGCTGCGCGCCGCCCGCGACACGCCCCACGACCCGGGCACCGGGCTGGATCACCCCGACGAAGGGATGCGCAGCAGCACTCTGGATGTGGTGCGGGTCAATTTTGCCCGCATCCAAGAAGCCCTGCGCGTCCTAGAAGAGTACGCCAAGCTCGCCGAGCCGGATCTGGCCGCGGCGGCCAAGGCATGGCGCTACCGGGTCTATACCCTCGAGAGTGCCGCCACCGGCAGCGATCTGCGCGCCAGGCTTGCGGCGGCCCGGCTCTATCTGGTCACCTCGCCGCACCCCGAACTGGTCGAGATCGTGGAGCGCTCCCTGGCTGCGGGGTTGCCGCTGGTGCAACTGCGCGAAAAAGAAGCGCCCGCCCGCGCCGTACTCGATATCGCTTTAAGGTTGCGGGATGTCACCCTGCGCCACGGAGCGCTGTTGATCGTCAACGACCGGGTGGATCTGGCCCTGGCCTGCGGAGCCGACGGGGTGCACCTCGGCCAGGAGGATCTGCCCCTCCCTCGGGCGCGGGCCTTGATGGGACCGCGTTTGCTCATTGGCCAATCGACCCACGCTCCGGCCGAGGCGCAACAAGCCGTTGCAGACGGGGCCGATTACCTGGGCGTCGGTCCGGTCTACGCCACTCCCACCAAAGAGGGGCGCACACCCGTGGGCCTGGCGTACGTGCGCTACTGCCGCGAACATAGCGAGCGGCCGGGTTTTGCCATTGGCGGCATCGACCGGAGCAATCTGGAGGCGGTGATTGCCGCCGGAGCCGAGCGCGTCGCGGTGGTGCGTGCGATCATGGCAGCAGAAGATCCGGGCCGCACGACCGCCTGGTTTCTGGAGAGGTTGAACCGTGGTTGAAACGGTGTGCGTCAACGGTGAAGAGCGGACGTTCGCCCCCGGCACAACGGTAAGCGCGATGCTCGCCCAACTGGCCCTCGAACCGCGGCTGCTGGTCATCGAGCGCAACGGCGACATTCTACACCGTCAGGACTGGCAGAAAACGACCGTCGCTCCCGGCGATCGCTTCGAGATTGTGACGGTGGTGGGCGGCGGTTAGCGACTTGTCACTGGGGAGTCGACTGCGTCCGGTTCTTGGCCTGCTGCCGCCGGGCAGCGGCTTGCTGGTGGCGGTCTCCGGCGGTCAGGATTCACTGTGTCTATTGAAGCTGCTGGTGGATCTGGTCCCTGAGCGCGGCTGGCGTCTGCACGGCGGTCACCTCGACCACCGCTGGCGGCCCGGATCCGAGCGGGATGCCCGGCGGGTGGCAGCACTGTGCAATGTCTGGGGGGTACCGTTTCACCTGGGGATTGCCCGCACCCCGCCTGCGGGTGAGGCGGCGGCCCGCGCCTGGCGCTACTGCTGGCTTGAGCAGATCGCCCGCGGTCTGGCGCTGGAGCGGGTGGTGACCGGCCATACACTGAGTGATCGGGCCGAGACGGTTTTGTTCAATCTGCTGCGCGGCAGCGGCGCCGCCGGTCTGGGAAGCCTCGATTGGGATCGGTCCCTGGGTGGGGGGGTGCGGCTGGTCAGGCCACTATTGGGGATCAGCCGCGCTGAGACCGGGGCATTTTGTCTTGCCCACGACCTACCGGTCTGCATCGATGAGAGCAACGCCAATGTGACTTTCCGCCGCAACCGCATCCGTTTGGAGTTGATGCCGTATCTGCGCGAGCACTTTAATCCACTGGTGGAGCAGACTCTGGCCCGAACCGGCGAAATTTTGCACGCTGAGTCGGAGTTGCTCGAAAGCTTGCTCGATGGTCACTGGCACAGTCTGGTGCAGGACGGACGACTGCACAGGAATACGCTGGCTGCTTTGCCGCTGGCACTGCAACGGCGGGCTGTGCGCCGTTGGTTGAGCGTGGAGCTGGGGAAGCAACCCAGTTTTGAGCACATCGCCGCTGTCCTTGGTTGCTTGAGCGCCCCCAACCGCACCCGCACATCACCTTTGGCCCATGGTCTGCTGGTGGAGGTGCAGGGTGAGTGGCTGGGGCTGGTCGGCGGGTAGGCGCCTTTTCCCTCAAAAGTTCCGCAGATCGTCCCCGCCAGTGAGCCGCACCGCCCAGATCACCTCGCGGCCCTCCGTGGGTTCGTGCTTTTTTTGAAAGTCTTTTTTGAGCCGCTTGAGATCTTCTTCCATTTGCACGATGGGAGGGCTGTATTCCCAGCGGCCGGCAGTGAAGCGACGGCTGATCGTGGCCCGGGGAGTCTCGATTTTGTCGTCGCTGATGGCGGTGCAGGCCAGGTAAAACTCCGGTTGCACCGCTTGGATCTCCGATTCGATGGCAGCCAGCCGCAATCTGAGATCGATCATTTTGTCGATGATTTCTAAATGTTTCTCAACGTCGGTGGCGGTTGTTTCTGTTTCCATGGTGGCCCGCTTGTCGCTGGAGCCAATGTAGCGGAAAGGTTGTAGGGCTATCAAGTGCGGCCCATCGCACCACCTGCCCCATCGCACCAATAGATCGCCAGAACTTGCAACCCAGGGAGGAAGCGAAGAGCGCGTGCAGTAGGCAACCATTACCATAGAGAGCTCTGTCCCTGAAGGAATTTCCCATGACGATACAACTGACGCTCAAACAACGGGCCACGGGTGCCCAGCCGCGGGCGATGCGCCGCGCAGGCCGCATTCCGGTGGTGCTCTATGGTCATCGGGGAACCCAGTCGCTGGCGCTGGAACTTGAACAACGCACCGCTGAAGACCTGCTCAAGCGTGTCACCATCAACAACACCATTTTGCCTCTGAAGGTGGAGCGGGGCTGGTCGGGCGATGTGCTTCTGCGCGAAGTGCAGCACGATGCGGTGGGCGGCAAGCTGTTGCACTTGAGCTTTTTTGCGGTCGCGGGCCACGGCAGCATTACCCTCGATTTGCCTTTGGTGTTTACCGGCGAAGCGATGGGTGTCAAGGTGGATGGCGGTCTGCTCGAAAAGGTAATCACCCAACTGACCGTCCACACTGCTCCCACGGAGGTGCCCGAAGCGATCGAGGTTGATATTTCGACCATGCAAGTAGGCGACATGCTCTACGTCAGAGATCTGGTTTTGCCCCCCGGCATCGAGGTTGTCAACACCCCGGATCTGGTAGTGGCGCACCTGACCCCCTCGCCGACCGGCCGCGCCCTCGAATCGATGCAAGCGGCAGAATCGGCGACCGAGCAACCCGGCGAGCAACCGGCGACGGCCGCCGGGTAATCACTCCGGCTGGTGCTCCAGAGCTTGTGGTCGGGGGCGGTCTGGAACCGCGAGCGGCACCCGGCTGGGTTGCCGCTCCGGTGCAGGTGGTGCCAACAGCCGACGCCGGACCTCGCCGAGGATAGTCGCGTCACGGGCTGTCACCCGATCGGTGAGCACTCGTCCACCGTCGACTTCGAGAATCGCCCCCCGGCCGCCAGGCTCGCTTACCGTTAATCGGGAACCCTCTTTATCGAAGTTGTAGCTGTGGCCACGGTAGGAACGTGTGCCCTGTGCGTCGGTGTACCCACGGCGCTCGAGAATCGTCTTGGCGGCGGCGGCAACCGACGCGGCGCGGTTGGGCTTTGCGGCGGCTTGCAAGTAAGGCATCGGGTCGATCGGGCGGCCGTTGTGCAGCAGTTCGAAGTGGAGATGGGGGCCTTTCGATAGACCGGTGTTTCCTGCGCGGCCAATCGGCTTGCCCGCTGCGACGGGTGCGCCTGCCTGCACCCGGACGCTGTCGAGGTGGGCGTAGCGGGTCTTCCAACCGCCGCCGTGATCGATGAGGACGGCATTGCCGTAGCCGCCCTGCCGCCCGGCGGCCTCCACCGCACCATCGGCGGCGGCGTACACTGGGGTTCCGGTCGGGGCGCGCAGGTCGACTCCCTTGTGCAGCCGCCGGGTCCGCCGGATGGGGTGTATGCGCATGCCGAAGCGGCTGGTAATCCGCAGATGTTTGAGCGGTGAGTGCAAATCGGGTTGTTGGGAGGGTGCCATGGTGGTTACGGGGTGCTTTGGGGTGAATAAGCTCTCGCACTCTAAGTCGCAAGTCCCCCTGACCGAAAGCGCAGGCCAGGCGCCGTCCACCGCCGGACATCTGCAAGTCGGGGTAAGGGAGCGTGAGTGATCCTTACGGATGGATCCGGGCGGATCTTGAGAGCTTGCACCGGGTGGGCTGGTACCGGACGACGCGAACCCACAATGGATTGGCCGGACCGCAAATGGATGTGGACGGCAAGCCGGTGCTTCAGTTTGCAAGCAACGACTATCTGGGCCTCAGCGGCGATAGGCGGCTCATCGAGGCGGCTTGCCGGGCCGTTCGGCTCTACGGCGCCGGGGCGACCGGCTCGCGGCTTCTCAGTGGTGAGCGCGAGGTGCACCGCGAGTTGGAACGAGCCCTGGCCGGGTGGAAAGGCTGCGAAGATTGCCTGGTCTTTTCGTCGGGGTATCTAGCCAATCTCGGGACGATCCCGGCGCTGGTGGGCAAGCGCGATCTGGTGGTGGGCGACGCGTATAACCACGCCTGCCTGCGCGGGGGGGCCGAACTGAGCGGTGCTACCCACCGGCTTTATCCCCACGGCGATTGCAGCGCCCTGGAACGCTTACTGATCGAGCAGCGCGACCGCCACCGCCGCTGCTTGATCTGCACCGACTCGGTCTTCAGCATGGACGGCGATCTAGTCGATCTGGCCCGCATCGCGGATCTGGCCCGCCGCTACGGGTGCATGCTCTTGGTGGACGAAGCCCACGCCACCGGCGTGCTCGGCCCTACCGGTGCCGGGGCGGTCGAGCAACTGGGCCTCACCCGATCCCTGGTGCAGATGGGAACGCTCTCGAAGGCCTTGGGAAGCCAGGGCGGCTACGTCTGCGGCAGTGCTGAACTTGTCGACTATCTGCGCAACCGGGCACGCGGCTTCGTCTACACGACCGGCCTGGCCCCGGCTACGGCAGCTGCGGCCCTGGAGGCGGTGCATATTGCCCGCACGGAGACTTCTCGCCGCGCCCTGCTCCGACAAAACATCGCTCGCCTGCGCGCGGGTATCGATAAAATCGGCATTGCACAGCTGCCGAGCGCTGCGGCCATCCTTTGTCTGCGGGTGGGCGATATCGAAGCCACCCGCCGCTTTGCCGGCGAGCTGTTCGACGCAGGCATTTTTGCCCCTTCCATCCGGCCTCCCACCGTACCGACCAGCCGCATTCGCCTCTCTTTGATGGCGACTCACAGCGAGGCGATGATCGACTCGCTGATCGCGGCCCTGACTAAGGTCTCGTCGCGCTTCTCCTGAATGGCATGCCCCCCTCGCTAAGGAGAAATCAGGCAAGTGCAGCCCCTGGTATCTTAGGCTACAACTTTGAACCCACCCAGCGGCCGACCGGGTGGCCGACCGTTCATCAACGTGATCGCGCCGCTGCTGCCCTATTTCCCACTCATCATCGTCTTTGCGCGAAAATCCGGTTCGTACTTGCGCCTGGGATCGCTGCTCGCCGCGATGCTGCCCTATTCGGTCGCCTTCGGTCTCGGCTGGTCCGGGCTATTCGTGCTGTGGTATTTGCTCGACTTACCGCTCGGGCCAGGAGCACCACTGCTATATACCCATAGTTGAACCGGGTAGCTCAGTGGTAACTACCACAGTTGGAAAGCCAGGAATATGACGCCTATAATACTTAGCATGGTAGCTACTGGAATTGACTATGCCTGACCAGACTGGTGATGTCGTCAAGGTTACCAAAACAGCAATTGAATTTTCTGAAGCTGTACTTCAGATCCTTAAAGAACGTGGAGTACTCGATAAGGTTTTCGATGTTTTCTTGGGGAAAGAACATGTCGATATCCTTGTACTTGGAGCAACGGGAGTAGGTAAATCAGCATTTATCAATGCTTTGCGCGGCCAAAGCTCACTTGCTATAGCAAGTACTAGAGAAAATCAAGACATACAAGGAATTCTTCGAGGAGTTGTGTTCAACATTGTTGACACTCCTGGACAAGTAGCTGATAAAGAGATTCGCGCCAGAGCAATTAGAGAAGCAACGAGAAAAAAATACGTTGGAATCATTAATATTGTCTGCAATGGTTACCACGAATCGGAAGCTCCAGATTTAAAAAGTCGAAATGTTGCTGAAGCCCTCGTTGACGGAGAGCCGTCACCTGAGTATCTCCGCAGTTGTCGCAAAAGAGAAATTGATGCTCTTGAGGAGTGGACAATCTTGCTTGGTGGTTATGAAGGTGCAAAGTGGTTGGTGACAGTTGTTACGAAAGCCGATCTCTGGCTGGCACCTAGTACAAAGCAAGACGTACTCAATCACTACGCGCAAGGTCCTTACGAACAAGCGTTAGGAGAGGCAAAAGCATTGCGTCGTATTGTGTGCTCGTACTCGTCTACTAATAGGCTTTTCTTTCAAAGAGCAGCTATGAGTGGCTTTTACACGGATGAGCAACGCTTCGCAGATCACAATGCATTGGTTGCTACAATTTTGGCTTACTGCGCTAATAGATGAGCACACACATGGACAATGAAGACACTGCCAAAAGATTACCTGACAATAACGAAATACCATTTCCCTGTAAAGATTTACCTTTCTTTTTGCGTCTTGAACTGCAAAACAGGCTTGAAGAAGCTATTACATGGAAAGCTTTGGGTGATTTAGAGAAGCAAAATCATAACCTCAAAGAAGCACATGAGTATTATGTGAAAGCATTGGCGCACTACAAAGAAAATAGCTACCAGATTGAAGATTTCAAGAAACGGCAACTTTTGGAAAACTTCCACAGCGATGAAGTAGATATCATATCTAGGTACAAACTGGTTACAAACATAAGCGAATTAAAAGGTCGCTCAAGAAGCCTTAGAATATTGTCTTTAATGGTGCTATTGCTAACAATTATTCATGCTTTTTTCCCTCTGCTTGCTGCGAGTTCATCGCTGAATATAGGTTGGTCTGCCTCTACAATGCTATTTTACGAGGTGTATGTTTTGACTCTTGTCCTTCTAACAATATTTTTACATCGAGGAGAATCAAGACGAGGAAAAAAGCAATATCAAAGCATTAGCGATGGCCTTGAATACTATGCTTCCCGGATGCATACGAAAGATAGCAACAGTTTGTTGTTGGAATCAGAGTCCAGTAAAGAAAAGTACTCCCTGGCAGATGTGCAGTCTATCCTTCGCGAATACTTAGAGTCCACCTCTCTGCTACTTTTGCCCGAAGGCTACGGTGCAGCCGTTTACTTTTTTGCGAACTTACTCATGATTGTTCTCAATGTCTACTTCGTGTTTCGATGGTAGTGTTCCATCCTCATAAAATTTTGGATGCTCAGGCTGTACTTCGATCCTCAAGAGATTGAAAACTCTGGCAGCTAACACCTGCCGGGTCCAGCCACAGCACCAGGTTGCGCACGTAGATTTTGGTGTCTTCTAAAGCGTGCGGATGCAGGGCTGTTTCATTCTAGCTTTGCATTGGATGCAAATGAGAATCGAGAGCGGCAAAAGCCTTATTGCTTGTTGAGCAGGTCAAGCTTATTGACATGGCCGAATGGGGTTTTTGGAGAATGAAACAGCCCTGCGTGCGGATGGGTCTGCATCGTGTCGCCGGGCAGTTCGCACACGAAGCTTGGACAGGGATAGCGGCCGTCCCAGTTGACATCGCTGAAGTGGTGAAAAGTCGATTCGGCCACCGCCCGGCCGGAGTGGGCCGTGCGCTCAATGGCCACCGCCAGGTTGAACAGGCGACCCGAGACCAGGCTCGCGCCGCGGGCCACCACCCGCGCATCGAGGCCTTCGACCGCGGGTATGCCCACCGCTCCCTCGTGGGGATGGGCCGGGAGGTATTCGATCAGGCCGCCCAAAGCACCGGGACGGCGGAGCAATTCGTGGATTGGTTCGACCGGGACAATTTTTTGATAGTCGCCGTTGCGGCCGGAGTGGTAGTTGGGCCAGCTGATGTCGGTGGTGTAGATGTCGTCGATGCACTGTCGCTCAGGGTCGTGCTCGGGGTTGTGGGTGTGGAAATTGTGGGCCGCCCCTACCGCCCCCAGGCTGCAGACCGAACAACCGAGATCCATGTGATCGCGGGTGAACATCAGCCCGCCACCGCGCCGGTGAAAGGCATTGATCCCCGCACAGTCGGCGGCACTTAACCCGTCGCCCACATCGACGGCAAACAGCCACAACTCGTCAAAGTCTGATGCGCCCAGGCCGCTCAGCACCGGGTCGTCGCCGCCTGCTGCAGCCCGGTTGCGCGCTGTCACCTCGCACAGCAGTTGGCCGTTTTCGTCTTCGAGGGAACGCAAACATTCCGTCAACAGCGAAAAGCGCCGAATGTCCCAGTCGTCGTCGGTTTCGGGAATGGTCGTCTGCAGCAAAATCCGGATTGCTCCTGCCATCGCCATCGCCCCCAACGCTTGGAAAAAAGCTACCACGGCAACACAGCGCGGGCTACTGGCCGATTGTTCAGGTCAAGCCTCACCAGTGCGGACCGAAATCTCTCCGGCGGTGGGCGACAGGCTCGATAACGTTTCGCAATCTGGTGAAGAAACGCAGAGCGATGCCAGGGAGTTCGGACGTGGATACTTACGATGTCGTGATCATTGGAGCCGGCCACAACGGGCTGGTATGTGCAGCATATCTACTCAAGGCGGGCTACAGCGTGCTGTTGCTCGAAAAACGCGAGATCCCGGGTGGAGCGGCGACTACCGAGGAGATCATGCCCGACGAAGCGCCGGGTTTTCGCTTCAACCTCTGCGCTATCGATCACGAATTTATCCACCTGGGTCCGGTAGTCGAGGAACTGGAACTGGGAAAATTCGGCCTCGAATACCTGTACTGCGACCCGGTCGTCTTCTGCCCGCACCTGGACGGGCGCTACTTTCTGGCCCACCGCTCCGTGGACAAAACCTGCGGGGAGATTGCCCGCTACAGCGAGCGCGACGCGCGCAAGTATCGCGAATTTATCGATTTCTGGCAGCGGGCGATGGGCGTGTTCATTCCGCTTTTTAATGCCCCACCCAAGTCGCTGTTGGACATCGCGGGCAACTTCGACGGCGCCAAACTCGCGGATCTCTTCTCGGTGATCGGCGGGCCGGATAAGACCCTTGATTTTGCCCAGAGCCTGCTCACCAGTCCCCGGGACATGCTCGAAGAATGGTTCGACCTGGAACTGGTTCGCGCCCCCCTCGCCCGTCTGGCCGCCGAACTGGGCGCCCCGCCCTCCCAAAAAGCCCTCGCCTTCGGGGCGGTGATGATGGCGATGCGCCACAATCCGGGCATGGCCCGCCCCAGAGGTGGTACCGGGGCGCTGGTGGCGGCCCTGGTGCGGCTGGTCGAAAGCCTGGGGGGTGAAATCCTCTGCAACCAGCCGGTGCGGCGCATCCTGGTCGAGGAGAACCGGGCAGTGGGGGTGGAGACCGCCGACGGCCGCGCCTACCGCGCCCGCCACGGCGTCGTCTCCAACATCGATGCCAAGCGCGTCTTTTTGCACCTGATCGATCCGGCCGATGTCGATCGGGCCGACGACAAACTGCGCGAGCGGGTCGAGCGCAAAATCGGCAACAGCAACGAGACGATTCTCAAAATCGACCTCGCCCTTTCGGAGCCCTTGCGCTTCGAGCACCACCAGCACCGCGACGAGTACCTGATTGGTTCGGTCCTCATTGCCGATTCGGTCGATCAAGTCGAAATTGCCCACAGCGACCCGGCCGTGGGCAAAATTCCCCTCGAAGATCCTTCGATGTACGTCGTGGTTCCTTCCGTGCTCGATCCGAGCCTTGCTCCCGAGGGCAAGCACACCGCCTGGATCGAATTTTTTGCCCCTTATCAGATTGCTGGGGCGGAGGGCACCGGCCAGATGGACACCGGCTGGACGGACGAACTGAAAAACAAAGTCGCCGACCGGGTGATCGACAAACTTGCCCAATACACCCCCAACGTCCACAGAGCCACTATCGCCCGCAACGTCGAGAGCCCGGCGGAATTGGCCGACCGGCTCGGGGCGCTCAAGGGCAACTACTACCACCTGGATATGACCATCGACTACCTGATGTTCTTTCGGCCACTGCCCGAGATCGCCAATTACAAAACCCCCATCGATGGACTCTATCTAAGTGGAGCGGGTACCCACCCGGGCGGTTCGGTCTCGGGGATGCCCGGCCGCAACGCGGCGCGCGTCTTTTTGCACGACCAGCGTCCGCTGGCTGAGACGGCCAAAGACGCCGTCAAATCGATCGGCGAGACGGCGAAGTCGGTGTACCGCAGCCTGACCGGCAGTTAATCGCCTGTTTGCCGAACCGTACATCAGCCCCGGTCAGAACCGGGGGCTGGTGCGTTGCAAAAAAGCCAATTCTAGATGTCCTCCCCATCGGGGCTCCACTCCCCGTGCAGACGGCCGCGCAGGGCAGCGCTCCAGGCAGCCACGGTCTTCGGGCTCACGCCGCCCAGAAACGCCTGGTTGTCGGTGTAAAGTGCCAGGGCATCCTGCAGCCACTGGTAATGGTCCTGGGCCTGGGCAAACCGGCCGCACTGCTCCGCCGCCTGGGCCACTTCGAGCCGCAGAGAAGCCCGACTCGGGTACACCCGCAGCCAGTGCTCGCCCGCTTCAAGGTAGACGCCGGGATCGGCGCGCAGATCTTTGAGAAAAAGTTTGGCAATCTGCTCGAAATAAAAATCGGCCGCGCTGCGCGGCAAACCGGCGAGCCGCTCGGCGAGGTTGTTCCACAAACTGGCGCGCTTGTGAAGATTTTTTTGGATGGCGAGCGCAAATAAAGCAAAGCGCGCATCTTCTGCAAAGCGCTCCGCATACGCGCTCAGGCGGGCGGGAACGTCGGCGAGTCCGGCCAGGTGCATAAAGCGCAACTGGGCGAGTGCTAGATCCGGGTGAAAAGGATTGGCCTGGACGGCACCCGGCGCTTGTCGATCACCGGCAGCATGTCCGGGTCGGCGCACTGGATGAGCACGAGCAGGTCGGCCATCTCCGCCCAGACATAGCGCTCGCTGGCGGTCGCATCCAGATTGATGACCCGCCAGTGCGGCGCCTGGGCGGCCAGCTGCACCGCCGGCCAGCGCATCCGGTAGTACGAATCGCCCGTCTCGTCGAGGGCTACCAGTTGCACGATCGTGCGCGGGGTGAGATCTGGCATCGCTCAGTTCGGCCAGGCGAGGGCGACATCGAACAGCGCCGGCTGGGCTTCGTACTCGGCCGCGGCGAACAGCTTGCGGATTGGGGCGGGCAGATTGCCTGTCACCGAGCGAAAGTCACTTTCTGAGCGCCACTGGCTGTAACCGATCACCCGCGTGCCGTCGAAACTGCGGTGGATATGGGTCGAGACGAACCCCGGCCGCAGCCGCAATAGATCGATAGCTTCGCAGGCCAGGGCCACCGCCTGCTCCTGGGTGTCGGGGGTGGTCTTGAACACGGCCACGTCGGCCAGCGCGCCCGTATTCGGGGCCAGCACCGTGGCCGGACTCTCGGGCTCAGAAGCCGCCACTGCGTACAGGCGGCTATCGGGCGGGGCAAACAGCGAAAGCCAACCGGTGGCGGCCTGCACTTCGCTGTTGCGCAAAAAGGCGTCGTAGTCGGCTTCGGTGCGCCACTGGGCGTAATTGACCACGCGGGCGCCGTCCAGGCTTTTGTGGAGCGTCGCGGAGACGAAACCGGCCTGATACTGCACCGTGGCCCTCAAGAACCGTTCGATGTTGGTGAGCAAATCCGCCTGCCGCGATGGTTCCACGGCGAAGATAATGATGGCGGTGGTCAGGCCGTTGCTTCTGGCAATGGTGGGCGGCATCGCGCTCTTCCTGGCGGCCCCCCGACGCTACCTTGAGCTTTACCGCCGACGCAATGCCTTTGTTGTGGATTTTGCTGCTGTTGTCGTGGACCGTTCCGGTCGCCGCCACTCCCCTGGCCGAGCGGGTGCGCGCTTTTCCGGCCGTGGGCGAGGCACTCAATCTGGCGGCGGCGCGGGGGGAGTTGGTCTATCCGGACTGGTTCGTGGGCACCTGGCGGGTGCGCACGTCGCTGGTGGATCTGGCGGCACCCCAGGGCGAACAAGTGATCAACCGCCAGGCCTTTGCCGCGAGCCAAAAACTCAAAGGCAAACCCGTGGATTTTCAAGCGCGCTTCGTGCGCAACCGGCGCCAGCAAGTGGTGGCAGACCTGGCTTTTAACAATCGTTCAATCGCCGAGGCGTACTTCGGCCGCGCCAACGTGCTGGGTGTGGAGGTGCGCCCCGACGAGCCGAACCGTCAGGTGATCGCGCTCAAAGGCGACCGGCGCGGCGAACTGGTCACCCTCAAGCGGCGCAGCGAGACGCCAGCGGCGGACCGCTTCGAGGTGGCGGAATTTTACCAGCAGACGTTTACCGGCAGCCGCGTGCCCAACCTGCGCGCCATCGAAACGGTGACGCTCTATACCCGGCGGGGGGCGGGGATCACTGCTGAGCAAATCACGTCGGTCTACCTCGACCCGCGCGATCCGGCCTACTTCGACGCCAAAGGCCGCGCCGTCACCGTCTACCGCTACCGGCTCGAATTCAATCGTTCTATCCCCTAAGGCTCCTTGCCATGCAGACGCTGCCCGCTTTTTTGCCCCCTGCCGCCGCCCTGCTGCGCGATCCCGTCTCAATTGGGCTGTTGCAGACCCTTCAGCGCGACCCGGTGGCCGTACCTTTTTTGTCCCAGCCGGCCGAGACCGCCTGGACCTTCGCAGCCGGGTCGGACGACCCGCCCATCTTGCTGCTGCACGGCTTCGACAGCTCTGCGCTTGAATTTCGCTTCGTGCTGCCCCGGCTCGGGCTGCGGCATCCGACCTGGGCGGTGGATCTGTGGGGATTCGGTTTCACCGAGCGCCGGAGCGGGGCCGCTTACGGACGGGCCGAAATCCAGGCCCATCTGCACGCTTTTTGGCAGGCGCATATCCGGCGACCGGTGCTGGTGGTGGGCGCTTCGATGGGCGGGGCGGCGGCGGTCGATTTTGCCGTCAACCACCCGCAGGCGGTGCAGAAACTGGTGCTCATCGCCAGCACCGGCTTCACCGGTCCCCCGGCCTGGCTTGCGGGTTTGGCGGAACCTCTGCGCGAAGCGGCGGTTGAGTATTTTCGCCAGCGTCGGCTCGCGGCCCTGGGTTGGAGTGAATTGGTGAGGGACCGCAATACTACTGAACTCATCGGCTGTGCCTCGCTGCCCATGGAGATGCCCCACTGGCGCGAAGCGATCCTCGATTTCAACGCCCGAGGCGGCTATCGCCTCGCCGAGGAGCAGATCCGTGCGGTCACCCAACCGACCCTGATTCTCTGGGGCGAGCGCGACGAGTCGATCCCGCCTACCGACGCCCTCAAGTTCCTGGCAGCCATCGAAGATAGTGCCCTCATCTGGATCGGCGGCTGCGGACATGTTCCCCATATCGAGCGTCCTGGCGTTACCGCCGGGCACATTTTGCATTTCGCGCTTCAATGAAATGGGTGCTCGCAGATTTGCCCATGAACGTCTCGCTGCTGTTTGACGCGACCAACCTGTTCGTGCTGCCTTTTTGGGCGCTGATGATCGTCGGCCCCAACTGGCAAGTGACTCGCCGGGTGATGGCTTCCTATCTGCCCTTCATCGCCTTGGCGCTGGTGTACCTTTACCTGGTGGCGGGCAGCCTCAACGCCGAATCGCTCCAGGCCATGTCCAACCCAAAACTTGCCGACATCGCGCGCTTTTTTGGCACCGAGCAGGGAGCCGCTGCGGGCTGGGTGCATTACTTGGTGTTCGATTTATTCGTCGGCCGCTGGATTTATTTCGAAGGTCAGCGCACGGGAGTCTGGACTCTCCACTCGCTGCTGTTGTGTCTTTTATTCGGACCGCTCGGGCTGCTCTCGCACATCCTCACCGTCTGGGTGAGCCAAAAAGGTTCGCTCTTCACTTCCGCCGATGTCCGCTCTTGAGAGCTTCCCGTCCGGGGCCGTAGGTGTCTATGTAAGTGGAATCACCCTCGCGGTCTAAATTCAGCCTGGCGCCAGCCGCGAGGCGGTCCAGCAACGCGCCGAGCAAGCCGAGCAACGAGCGCAACAAGTAGAAAAGCAGCGGGCCGAGCGGCTGGCGCAACGGCTGAGGGAGCAGGGCCTCGATCCCAACGCACTCTGACAACCAGCGGTGAACACTTAATACGCAAACCTTGCGCCGGCCTTACGGTCTGGCGGTGTGCCAGACGCCACCAATGCCGTCACCGGTTGCATCCCCCGGCTTTTGATCTTTGACCCACCGGTAGAGGGGTTTGCCGTCGTAGGCCCACTGCCTGGAACCGTCGTCGCGCGTCACGACGGTGTATTTGCCGACCGATTTGGCATCGGCTTGCGCCGGCAGCGGCGGCCAGTTCTGGGCGCATTTGTCGTTGCAGTTCGATTTGCCGGCGCCGTCGCGGTCGAAAACATAAAGTGTTTTCCCCTCGCTATCGGTCAAAACAGCTCCCCCGGCCGCCTGGACAGTCTTCACAGACACCGGTTGCGCCGGTTCCGCCATCTGGGCCGATGCGCCGCCGGCCCAGACACAGGCCAGCAACAATCCGCAAAGCATCCTACGCACTTTGAGCATGTCAGTTCTCCTGCAAATACGTTTGAATAAAGTCCTTGCACGATCGGGATCAAGCTCGATGCAGCCGAGTGCGATAAGTAAAGACACACCATCCAGATCGAGCCCGCGGTTCAACCAAACCAATCATGCCTTGCCATTCGACCGACGGCCATCATCGCCGCCTCAGCCAGTCGATATTGTTGCTGAGGACGGGTGCGCAGGGAGGTGACGCTTGCCCAGACCAAGCCTGCACCTCCACCGGCGAGCAGCCCTGCCCCGGAGAAAGCCTCGGCCATTCCCTGGGCCGCACCCTAGGATAGCCCCTTGCAGAGCGTTTTCTACTCGCGCCGCAATGCCCTGGGAGGGCAGCTATTGACTAGAATTTGCAATAGCGGTAAGGTGTCCCCACCAGGTAGGGGTACCTGCGGTTGGCGAAGGGGAGCGTGTCGCTGCCCTTTGTTCTCCTTGTGATGTTCTGCACCAAGTCTTGGAGCCCGCAATGGATAAGTCCGGCGGCCCGCTTTGCGGCGGGCGTTTTGCTCTGGTGAGTTTGGCGTTATTTTCTGCTTGTGATTCTCAACTAATGGCCATGCCTGCTGGCACCAGCGCTGGCACTGGAGCGGCTATTGCCCACAAAGCGGATCTGGTGGGGGTGCACACCGAAGTGCGCTGGCTGGCCCAGCAGGCTCCGAGCGTGGGGATGGCAGCCGATCCCGCTAGCCCAGACGACGCGCCGAACGCAGCCTCGACGGTCGGACAGAGCCCCGCGAATAATGGCGAAGCGGGCGATTTGCTCGACGAGACGGTGGTCACCGCCACCCGCACCCGCGAGCGCGTCCAGGACGTGCCGCGCACGGTGACGGTGGTCAGCCGCCAGCAAGTCGAGCAGCAATCACTGCTGACTACCAATCTCGGAGATATTCTGGGCTTCACCGTACCGGGCTACAGTGCGCCCTCCGAGGGACCAACCCGGGGCACTTACCGGGGCCGTGACGTGCAGACGCTCATCGACGGCATTCCCCAGACGGGCAACTACGCCTACAGCAATCAGCTACGCTTCATCGTGCCGGTATCGATCGAACAAATCGAGGCGGTAGGCGGTCCCTCAGCCTTGTACGGTGACGGGGCCACCGGCGGTACGATCAACATCCTGACGCGCAGGGGCACCGAGACTCCCCAGGCGAAGACCCGCATCGGTTTCAACCTGGGCCTCAGCAACCTGAGCGGCGGTCCCGGTTACTTGTTCGAGCAGTTTGCCTCAGGTAAAGCGGGGGCTTTTGATTACGCAATCACCGCCAGTTACACCGGGTTGGGCAGCGTCTACGACGCGCGCGGCGCTCAGATTCCCAACGAATGGTTCGGGACCCTGGGCAACACCAACACCTACAACCTCTACGGCAAATTTGGCCTCGATCTGGGGGCGGACCAGCGGCTGCAGTTGACCGCCGGGTACGCCAACGATCTGACCGACCCCAACAGCATCAGCGATCCGGTCGTCACCACCAGCGGCGGCCTCCAGTTCGCCCGCGCCAAGAATGGTCGCATCGTCGTTCAAAACAGCCCCTACGGTCCGCAACCCACCAAGCGCAATTTGCAACTGGCCCTGGAGTACAACCACAACAAGTTTCTAGGAGGAAGCAAGTTGCTCGCCCAGGCTTCCTACCGCAACTCCTTCGAATTGACGACCGTGAATGACGGCCGATTCACCACCGACGGCAGCGGCGGCCCGTTCGATTCGATCAACCGCGGTGTGTGGGGCGAGTACATCACCACCGCCCGGGTGCAGGTGGAAACGCCTTTTTCCGACAACTTCAAACTGCTGTGGGGGAGCGATTTCAAGAACGACCCGGTCGAAGCCTGGCAGCTGGAGACGTTCGATCCCAAAATTTATGACGAAAGCGGCGGCTTCATCCAGCGCCGGTCGGGAAATTTCCTTTTCAATCCGGCCTACACCCTCACAAATATTGCAGGCTTTTTGCAGGCCAACTGGAATATCAGCGATCAATGGATCATCAATGGCGGCCTGCGCTACGAAAACGTCAGCTTCAGCGTCGGTGACTTTCTCGCCTCCAATACGGGCCAACCGGTTACAGGAGGAAGCCTCAACTTCAACTCCACCGTCTTCAACCTTGGAGTCGTCTACAAACCGAGCAACGAGATCAGCTTGTTCGCCAACTTCGGCCAGGGCTTTTCGCTGCCCGTCTTCGCCAACCCCCTCACCAACGCCTCGTCGGGTTTTGCGGTTTCCAATTCGCTCACTGCGCTCCAGCCGAAGCTGGTCGACAGCTACGAGGTCGGAGTGCGCGGCCGCTGGCGATCGATCCAGTCGTCGCTTTCGGCCTATTACACGTTTTCTTCTCTCGATGTCGGCTTCGTCCAGATAAGCCCCACCGCGTTTCAAAGCGTGCGCTCTCCCCAGCGCACCTATGGGCTGGAGGCGACCCTCTACGCCCAGCCCGGTCCCGGTTGGACCCTCGGTACGACCGCCGCCTGGGTGCAGGGCGAGCAAGATCCGTTTAACACCGGCGACTACTACCCTTTGAATTCCTACAGCGTCAACCCGCTCAAAGCGACCTTCTACCTCGAGAACCAGACGGCGCCGGGCTGGCGCAACCGTCTGCAGGTGCTCTTCTCCGGCTACCGCGACGTGGCTTACAACGCCATTCTGCCCACGGGCTTTCGTGTCGAGCAGGCGCCCGTGGGCAGCTACGCGACGGTCGACTACCTCAGCAGCATCCAGATGGGGGCCGGGACGCTCGAAGTCGGTGTACGCAACTTGCTCAACAACCAGTACTCGCCGGTCTACTCCCAGTACCTGTCCGGATTTAACGACCGCAACAACTTTGCCGCCCGAGGCGCCACGCTCAATGTCGCCTATCGCTTTGGGTGGTAGTGCCCTATCGGCGCGGCCAGAGGTAGATCCCGCCGGAGAGAAGCGTCAGGGCCACCGCCGCCCAGAAGAGCACCTCGCCCCCCGGCCACTGCAAAATCACAAAAATTACCGCCAGGATCTGCACGACGGTCTTGGCCTTGCCCCAGTTGTTGGCACCGCTGATTTTGCTCTGGCCCACCCGCCAGCCCGCCACCGCCAGCTCCCGCGCCAGGATCAAAAACACCCCCCAACCGGGCAGTTGGCCCAATTCCACCAGCATCAGCATCGGAGCCAGCACCAGCAGCTTGTCCACCAGCGGGTCGAGAAATTTGCCCAGCTCAGTCACCTGACCCAACCGGCGGGCCAGATAGCCGTCGAGCCAGTCGGTGGCAGCCGCCAAGGCAAAGATCACTGCCGCAGCGATGCGTTGCCCCGGCCCCGGCGCGGGTGCCAAAAGCACCAACAGAGCCGGAACGGCCAAAAGGCGGCTGAAGGTGATCCAGTTGGGCAGATTCACAGGCGCATGGGATGGCGACGCGTTCTCGTTCAGGATAGTCTGGGCGCGACAGCGGCGGTACATCGGCGGGCCGGATCCTATGAATCAGTCGTTCCTGCAAAGCGAAACCTTTAAGAAAATTCAAAGCCAGCTGACCAGCCCGACCCTGAGCAAACTGCAACGCCAGTTTTCAGGCCCGCAGTACAAGGGCGTCGGGCGGGTGGTGCTCGTCTTCGCGGGCCTGACGCTGCTGACGCTGTGGGTAATCCAGCCCCCCGCTACCACTACGGCGAGCACTCCCCAAGCCGAACCGGCCCGCACCCCGCCCGCGAGCGTGCGCCCGAACGCGGGCCTGCGCCGGTCGCGGCCCGAGATTGCCGACGGCTCCGAAGAGGCGAGCACTCCCGCCGCTATCCAGCCGCGCACCAACGGCAGCGAGCGCGCCGAGCGCCCTGAGCCCTCCGCCCCGCTCGCACCCGCTTCCATCCCGCCGAGCGCTCCGGCGGCACAAGTGGCAGCAGCATCGCCGCCCATCGCCCCGCCCGCCGAAGTGCCGCCGCCTCCCCCGGCCCCGCCCCAACTGGTGAGCATCGCCACCGGCGGCGAGTCGCGCTTTGCGGTTATACGCTACGACAACCGCACCCAAACGGTGGCGACTAGCGACCGCATCGGCCCCTGGCAGGTAAGCCAGATCCGGCCCGACCAGGTGATTCTCAAACAGGGCAGCAAGCAACTGATTTTGTCCTTCTCGCGCACGGGCAACCTCCCCCCGCCGCCGGCCAATGCCCCCGGCTCCGAACCGGGCTCCGGCGGACGCCGCCCGCTCACCCCCGGGACATTCCCCCCCGGCGCCAACACCCCAACCCCTTCTCCTCCCGAAGAAGAAGTGCAGCAGCAGGTCATTCCGCCTCAGCCGGCTCCGGAACCCAGCAACCCCGAGCAGCCGCAGCAACAACCTGGCCAGCAACAACCTGGCCAGCAACCGCAGGAACAGGAAACCGACGCGGTGCGGCCCGACAGCAATCGCTAAGGCTCTCCATCTCCGATACACTTTGGGTGAGTGCGCCTGCACGATCCGCCCCAAGCATGGATTTTGTTTGAATAGGTGCACGCTTTGGGGCATGAACCGCTCTAAGATTATCCATAAGTGCGCCGCAGGGAACCTTTGTGACCACCGTTCTTTCTAAAGCCGTTCTGGTTGCCCGCCGCCAGGAATTTCGCCGCCGCCGCTGGCTATGGCGTTTGCTCGGGCTGTGGCGGGTGCTGCTTGCGGCGGGTCTGGCCGCCGGCCTGGTGTGGCTTGCCCGCGAACCCTTCTGGCAGATTCGTTCTGCCGAGGCGGTGCGCATCGCCGGTCACGAGCGGCTGCAGCTCGATCAAATCCAACGGGTTCTCAAACTCGATTATCCCCAACCGATTTTGTCGGTCCGCCCCGAACAACTTCAGCAACGATTGCTGGGAGCTTTACCCCTTCAGACGGTTCGCATCGAGCGCCAGCTGCTGCCCCCTTCACTGAGTATCGAAGTGCAGGAGCGCGAACCGGTGGCCTTCGCACCCCTGCCGAATCGACCGGGACTCATCGACCGCAGCGGCGTGTGGATCGACTCGCGTCAGTACCGTGACTTTCGCCCTCCCCAATTGACTGTATGGGGCTATTCCGCCGAGAAGGCACCTCTTTGGAAAGAACTCTACCCACAAGTTGCTCGTTCGCCCCTGGCCATTCGGGTAATCGATCTGCGCAACCTGGCGGATGTGATCTTGCGAACTGAGTTGGGCGAAGTACATCTTGGCGCCTTCGGCCCTCAATTTTCGACACAATTGCGCCGACTCGATCAGATGCGCGAGGCACTCAAGCGCTACCCGCCCGGCGAAGTTACCTTTATCGACCTGCGCAGTTCGCAGTTGCCGGTGCTGCGTTTGCGCAACCCAATACCTTAAGGAAAGCACTACCCTTTTTGCTACGGGCAGTCTAGTATAGGGCCAATTCATCCGTCCGCCACTACCTGCAGGACAGCAAAGCATGGGTATATTCGACAGCAATCCCGACGAAAAAATTCAGGCCTCTGCCTACTTCCAATCAAAAAGTCATGTAAGATTAAACGAAACTTCCGCGGGTTCTTACCGGGCGATGGCTCCTCAACCAGGCATGGGCATGCGTATAGATGAGATCGTTCCTAGCAGCGTCGCATTAATCAAAGTCGTCGGTGTCGGTGGTGGCGGCGGCAACGCGGTCAACCGCATGATCGCAAGCAACGTCGTCGGTGTCGAATTCTGGGCGATCAACACCGACGCCCAGTCGCTCACCCAGTCGAGCGCTCCCCAGCGGCTGCAAATCGGCCAGAAGCTCACCCGCGGCCTCGGGGCCGGGGGCAACCCGTCGATTGGTCAGAAGGCGGCCGAGGAGTCGCGCGAGGAGATCATGACGGCCCTCGAAGGGGCCGACCTGGTGTTTATCACGGCGGGCATGGGCGGCGGCACCGGCACCGGGGCGGCGGCGATCGTGGCTGAGGCGGCCAAAGAAGTGGGTGCGCTCACCGTGGCGGTGGTCACCCGGCCCTTTACCTTTGAAGGGCGCCGCCGCATGCAGCAGGCCGATTCGGGCATCGAGGCGCTGCAGGGTCGGGTGGACACGCTGATTGTGATCCCCAACGACAAATTGCTCACGGTGATCTCCGAGCAGACGCCTGTGCAGGAGGCGTTTCGGATCGCCGACGACATCCTGCGCCAGGGTGTGCAGGGTATCTCCGACATTATTACTATCCCGGGGCTCATCAACGTCGATTTTGCCGACGTGCGCGCGATCATGGCCGACGCCGGTTCCGCCTTGATGGGCATTGGCATGGGTTCGGGCAAGTCCCGCGCCCGTGAGGCGGCGATGACGGCAATTTCTTCGCCCTTGCTCGAATCGTCCATCGAAGGGGCGAACGGTGTGGTGCTCAACGTCACCGGCGGTCACGACCTGACCTTGCACGAAGTCAACGAAGCGGCGGCGGTCATTTACGAAGTGGTCGACCCGAACGCCAACATCATCTTCGGTGCGGTGATCGACGAGAAGCTTCAGGGCGAACTGCGCATCACTGTGATTGCCACCGGCTTCAACGGCATCGCCCCGGCGGTCAAGGCGGGTAAAGCGCGCCTGTCTGAATCATCGGCTGAGGGTTTGACCGGCAAGGCGCCGTCGAACAACGGCCCGAACCCCGCTTCACCCAATCGGGGCACGGCGGGCGAAGACGTGCTGGATATTCCCGAATTTTTGCGCCGCCGCCGGCCGCTGGTCTAGTCCGCCCCTTCCAGTGCGACCCGATCGGCCCCGGGGCCGGAGAATTTTTGTGTGCAAGCAATGGGAGGAAGGGTGTAGATGCGCATCACGGTACTGTCGGGGAGTGATTCGCCCGAGCGGGAAGTGTCGTTGGCGAGCGGCCGGGCCGTGCAGGCTGCCCTCGAAAAGCTGGGCCACGCGGTAATGGTGATCGATCCCGGCCCGGATCTGCCGGTGCGCCTGTTGGAAAATCCGCCCGATTTTGTCTGGATCGCTCTGCACGGCGACAAAGGTGAAAACGGCAAATTGCAGGGGCTGCTCGACTGGCTGGGCTTACCCTACAACGGTTCGGGGGTAACGGCGAGTGCCATTGCCATGGACAAAGTCGTCTCCAAGCGGTTGTTCGTCGCCGAGGGCATCCCCACCCCCGCCTACCGGGTGACCGCGGCGGTACCGGAACTGACCGAGTCTCAAGCGTGGCTGGAGTCGTTGGGTTCGCCCCTGGTGATCAAACCGGCGGACGGCGGTTCGACGGTGGGTGTCACAATCGCCGCTAAAGCTGCGCAGATTCCTGAAGCGGTGCGTCTGGCATTGCAATATTCGCCCCAGGTACTCATCGAGCAGTACATTCCCGGCCAGGAAATCACGGTAGCTCTGCTCGAAGGGCTGGTGCTGCCCGCCGTTGAAATCGTCCCGCAGGGGCGCGAATTTTATGACTACGAAGCGAAGTATGCCCCGGGCGGCTCGCGCCATCTTATCCCGCCCAACTTGGCGGCCGATGTGCTCAAAGCGAGCGTCGATGCCGCCTACCGCGCCTGCCGGGCGGTGGGCAGTACCGGGCTGGTGCGCGCCGATGTGCGCGTCGACCCTGAAGGGCGGCCGTGGGTGCTCGAAGTCAATACCCTGCCGGGCATGACCGCCACCTCTTTGGCGCCTGAGGCCGCCCAGGCGGCGGGCATCGATTTTGAGCAGTTGATTCAGCGGATTATCGACCGCTCGCTAGATTGAGCGGATGGGACCTTGGCTTTCCATCACTTTGCTGCGTCTGGAAGCTCACGCCTGGGGTCTCTGTAGGCGCAACCGCAAGAACACCGTTCCCGCAACGGGGGTTGCATCGTAAGCTTCCATTAGGCTCGAAGCCCGCAGCGCGATATATCGCTTGCGCGGTGGCCATCGCGGGCAGCGTATCAAGACGCATCTCGCGATAGCCCTTCTTGCTCGCCTCGCCGATCACGGCGAGCATCAGTGCCTTGCCGATGCCGCGTCCCCGGCCTTCTGGAGCGACGTAAAGCCGCTTCATCTCGCAAACTCCCTCGATTGACAGCGATCGCAATGCAACGCATCCCAGGGGACGGTTGCTCTCGTCGCGTGCAAGAAGCAGTGCGCCCGCCGGCGGGGCATACTTGCCTGGCAGGCCGGCGAGTTCAGACTCGAAATCCTGATAGCTCAGATCGATCCCGAGCGATGTGGAGTAGGCTTGAAATAAGCCGGTGATGATCGCGAGATCGTCCGTGCTGCTGGCGGGCCTGATCGATATCATTGTCGAACTTCTATCGAGTTGCGTCGGGATCTTTGAAATTCCTGCAATGTCAGCACGCCCTGACACCTAGTGCGCCCTGTAGGCCGAGGGGGTTGTCCCAGTCAACTGCCGAAACTGTTGACCGAGATGACTGTGGCTATTGAAACCGCAGAGAAAAGCGATTTCTATAATGGATCGATCGGTTTGTTTCAATAAATGCTTCGCCCGTTCTACTCTTTGCTGGAGTAGATATTGGTAGGGAGCCTTTCCGACGGATTGCTTGAACAAACGGCTGAAATGAAATTGGCTGATACCCAGCAGCGCGGCTAAATCAGCAAGCTTGATGTCTTGATCAAGATGTTCGTTGATGTATTCTAATACTTGAAGAAGTTGACGCTCGGGTAACCCGCCTTCGTAAACCGAAAGGCGAAGCCTGGGCGCAGTATATTGTCTGAGCAAATGTACCGCCAATACATTGGATAGCGATTCGATGTAGAGCCTTCTGCCCAAATTTTGCTGGTTTAGCTCGGCAAGAAGCAACGTACCGATCGACTCGATGTGTGGATCGCGCGTCCGAAATTCGCAGAGCAATTCGAGTCGCTCGAGATCGACACCAAGGGTTTCTCTGGCAACATTTTGGAGGAAATGAGACGCAATGCGAATCTGCAAATAGTGGTCTTCTGTATCCCAACGTGCAAAAAACGGAACCTCCGCGGGCGTTATGGAAATATGTCCTTTCGCGTACAGACCTGTGTATGTTTTTCCTCCCCGAATTTGTACCAGGCGGACCGGACGAGGTGAAAGAGACAGACAGATCGTGTGTTCATCACTGTAATGACAGTTTCCCTCTCCCGGAGGCCGTTGGAATTGCTCGACCAGAATATGGTCCCAGCCCTGGTTTTGACTGGACAAAACGGGCAAACAGGTGGTTTCAGGCTGAGGGGTCGCCGTTGTCTTCATGATCCAAGCAAGCCCACTGCGTCTAGCTCCGATTGTATTCATGCGCACCTTTGTCGCGTCAAGGTCGCAGCTGAATCTTTACCTGAACGCATTTGGGCCATTGTCGCCGAGCAACCCAACAACTCGCAGCAAGATTTTGTTCATCGCGCAGGGATCAGACAGCCGAGCTGCAGCGGGTTACCTAAGCTGAGCAGGAGATGATTTCGAAGAGGAGAAGAGGATATGACACACTTGCTGCACGTTGATTCCAGTCCACGCGGTGAAAGGTCACACTCGCGCAGACTGACCAGAGAATATGTCGAAGCCTGGAAGCAGGCCCATCCAGGAGCCGTCGTCACCTATCGGGATGTCGGGCGCAATCCCGTTCCCCATGTGGACGAACCGTGGATCGCCGCAGCCTATGCACCGATGGAGCAACGTACTGCTCACCAGCAAGAAGCAATGCGCATCAGCGATCAGCTGACCGACGAATTTCTGGCTGCCGATCTCTATGTTTTCGGCATTCCTATGTACAATTTCAGTGTTCCCAGCACTTTCAAGGCATACATCGACCAGATTGTCCGTGTGGGACGAACTTTTGCCTTCGAGCCGGAGGATGACGCAAGTCCTTACAAACCCCTCATATTGGGTAAGAAAATGGTGATCATTACCGCCCGGGGCGGCTCCGGTTTTGGGCCTGGGGAGCCCAACGCACAGATGAACCATCAAGATCCATATTTGCGGGTGGTTTTTGGGTTTATCGGCATCACCGACATTACTTTCGTCCATGTCGAGAAGGACGAGTTTGGCGGCACCGGCCTGGCACAATCAATTGCGCACGCCCGCACCCAGGTTGCTCGACTGGTGGGAGGGTAATTCGATGCGGCGACATCGAATTGCTCGACAAGACGATCGAGCAGTAATCTGCAGAAGGGGTTATGGCAATTTCAGACCACTGGCTTTTCGCATTGAAGCTTAGCTCAGCACTGCGCTGTGGGCTGATGTCCGGAGTCTTTTTCGCCTTCTCGGCCTTTGTGATGAAGGCCCTTGCCCGACTCCAGCCGCAAGGAATTGCCGCCATGCAATCGATCAACATCGCGGTGATCAACCCATGGTTTGGTGCAGAGTTCTTTAGGACGGCTGCGGCTTGCACCTTTCTGGCTATCTTTTTGCTGGTGAGCCAGCCTCAAGCCCAGTACCGCCTGCTTGCTCACCGGCAGCCTTGCGCACGCTGCTCAATTGCTTTCTAGAGCAGGAAATTCGGCAAGCCGAAGGGTGGACCGCGGCGAAGGAGCAGAGGGCGTCCTGTGCGAATAAACGAGTGAGTTGCACATCACTTACCCAGCCAGGCGAGCGCCAAAATCCCGCAGAAGGCCGTCACGCCAATCATTGACAGCGAGACGGCCACGGCAAACCCCAAAGATGCGCGGGGCGCATAAGAATATACTTTACTCTCTAAATGCCGGAGTTCCCGGTAATGCCCGACAGCCGCCGCCACCATCGCAAATGTCCCCAGGCCCACAAAAGCGAGGCCGATGAGTTTGGACAGGCCCGTCGGGTCGAGCCGACCGCCGACCGCCGTATAGATGGCGTTGACAATCCGGTCGATCCCGACTCCAAAGCCGATCATCGACAGGCAGGTGCGGATCCAGGCAAGCACAGTCCGTTCTGCCGCCGCTCGGTTGCGCTCCTTGGCAAGTTCGTTGGTGATATTTTGCGGTTGAGGTGTAGTAGGCGACTTATCCATCCACAGCCTTTGAGGGTAGCATCGGTCCTGTTGGGCGGAATATCGGGTTTTGGTGTCCACATCGTAGCGTTCTGGGCAGGATCGAGAAGCGATATCATCGCCGCGCCCATTTCTGAATTATCACCTCGCGCTCGCCCATACAGTTGTATCGCCCCTGACTCCCCGCCCGCGGAACCAGGCAGCGCTTCACAAAGGCTAGGGAGGCTGGATCATGCGGCTCTGCCCATCTGCTCACTATTCACTGCGCTCCGCAGTCACGGCTTTGGGCCTGGCTGCAACCTGGATGCTCGCGGCGACGGCAGCCAGGGCACAGTTCACCTTTGCGCCCCCTCAAAACTACGCCGTCGCCGCGAGCCCCAAGGCGGTCCAGGCTGCCGACCTGGACCTGGACGGCGATACCGATCTGGTCACCTCCAACGGCAGCAGTTTTTCGCTGCTGATCAACGCGGGCAACGGCACTTTCGCCCCGGCGCGCACCGCTGCGGTGCGCGCCAGCATCAAAACCTTTGTCTTGGGAGATTTAGACGGGGACAGTGACCCGGATGCCATCAGCGGCAACCTCAACCTGGACTTCGGCGTATCGGTGTTTCTCAACGACAACGACGGCGAAGCGACCTTCGGCCGGGTGCGCAACTTCACGACCGCCAACAACTTAGGACTCAAGGGACAACTAGATACTGCCCCTGATAGCGCAAAGGCGGGCCGCCGTCCTTGCGCGGCACCTCCACCAGTATCTGGTGCGGACCCAGAGGCGCATTAAAACCGTAGAGGCGAAATGCGGCCCGCTCGTCTTCGATTTTCTGGTCCATGAAAACGAACTGGTCGCCCTGGGTGGGAACCGCCGCCGCCCCTTCCAGGAGCGCCTGGGCCTTAGCTGAGACATCGGTGCCGTCGATCAGCACCTTCGGTTTGCGCCAGTCGAGCACCTTCGCCTCGCCCTCGGCCAGCGACAGGACGATCTTCAGCTCAATCGGGTTGCGCAGGGTGCGGTTGAGGGGCGGCTCGGCGGTGAGGATGGGGGCGGCGGCGGCTGAGCCTGCCGCCAGCACCAGTACAATCGAGAGCAAACAACAAAGCGTGCGCATCGTGGTCTAGAACAAAGTCGAGAATTGTGGCTTTCCCCCGGTGCCCCTATTCTAGTGGACCGCCCCCAATGGCCCCCAGCGCAGAGATCCTCTGTATCGGCACCGAACTGCTCCTTGGCCAGATCGTCAACACCAACGCCCAGTTTCTGGCGGGCGAACTGGCCAAACTGGGCATCCCCCATCACTTTCAGACCGTGGTGGGCGACAACCCCGGGCGCATCCGCCGCGCCCTCGCCATCGCCGTCGAGCGAGCCGGGATCATCCTCACCACCGGCGGCCTCGGGCCGACCGACGACGATCTCACCCACCAGACGCTAGCAGAGCACTTCGAGGTGCCCCTGGTGCGCCACCCGGCGGTGCTGGCCCTCATCGAGGAGCGCTTTCGCGAACGCAACCGGTCGATGAGCCCCACCAACGCTAAACAGGCGGACCTGCCCGAAGGAGCCCAGATCCTGCCCAACCCCATGGGTACAGCTCCCGGGATCATCTGGGAACCGAAGGCCGAAGTGGCAATTCTCACTTTTCCGGGGGTGTCCGCCGAAATGCGTGCCATGTGGGCCGAGACAGCCGTACCGTTTTTGTGCTCGCGCGGCTGGGGCCAGGAAATCTTCTACAGCCGCACACTACGCCATTGGGGTATTTCAGAGTCCACCCTCGCTGAGCAGGTGGGAGCCTTTTTCCAGGGCGTCAACCCCACCGTCGCCCCCTACGCGGGCAATGGCGAGGTGAAACTGCGCATCACCGCCCGGGCCGCGGACATCGCCGCGGCCGAGTCGCTCATCGCCCCGGTCGAAGCGAGCCTGCGCGCCATCGCCGGTCTTGACTGCTACGGGGCTGACGAAGAAACCCTCGCCTCGGTGAGTGCAGCGCTTTTGGTCCGCACCGGCACCACCCTGGCGGTAGCCGAATCGTGCACCGGCGGCATGCTGGCCGAAGCCCTCACCGCCCTGCCGGGAGCCTCGCGCTACTTGCGCGGAGCGGTGGTCGCCTACGCGAATGACCTCAAAGCGTCGCTGCTCGGTGTGGACGAGCAACGGATGATCGACCACGGCGCGGTGAGCGAGCCGGTGGCCCGGGCCATGGCTGAGGGGGTACGCAAGCGGCTTGCCACTGACTGGGGGTTGGCGCTGACCGGCGTGTCCGGTCCGGGAGGCGGGACCGCCCAAAAACCCGTGGGGCTGGTGCACATCGCCCTTGCCGGACCGGCAGAGACTCGTGCGGTCGAAATCCGCCTCGGGGCACAGCGCGGGCGCGACTGGATACGTCGGGTGAGCACCCAGAGCGCCCTCGATCTTCTCCGCCGAGAGATCATCAACCGGGAAGCCTTTGGTATTATGAAAGAGCGATAAGGCAGCGTTCACCTTGAGAGATCACGGCATGGATAGTGTTGCAGATAAGATTCAACGTGCGCTTGAGCGTTTGGCGGAATTATTAGGGCTCCCGCAACGCGCTCCCCAGCTGCAGCGTGTTCCCGTCAGGGTTCGTGCCGATCGCCGCTAGTCTTCGGGTTTTGCTGCTGAACGGTCCCAACCTCGACCTGCTGGGTAGGCGCGAGGTCGATGTCTACGGGTCCGTTGCTCTAGCCGATATCGAACGCACCCTTCAACTCGACGCCCAAGACCTGGGTGTCGAGTTAACTTGTTTGCAGTCCAACCACGAAGGGGTGCTCATCGACGCCGTCCACGACGCTTTCGGGCGCTGCGACGGGCTGGTGATAAACCCGGGGGGATTGACCCACACCAGTGTCGCCCTGCGCGATGCGATTGCCGGAGCCGGTCTACCCACAGTGGAAGTGCACATGAGCAACATCTATCGGCGCGAAAGCTTTCGCCACCATTCGTTTATTGCCCCGGTGGCGGTCGGACAAATCAGCGGCTTTGGCGTCGACAGCTACCGGCTCGGCCTGCGGGCTATCGCTCTGTTCTTGCGCCAGGCTGAGCAGGACGGGCGCCCCCGTCGATAGACTGGAGAGACAACCCTTTTGGCGAAATCGACCCATGCGCGCATTGACACTGGCCGCACTGTTGCTCGTTTTTTCCCCCTGGTACCCAGCCCAGGCGTCGCCGAATCTCGATCGCATCGACCTGCCACCCGGATTTTCAATCGGTACTTTTGCCCAGGGGCTGGATAGGCCCCGCGCCGTCGCCTTTGCTCCCAACGGCGATTTGTTTGTTACCGAAATCGGGGCGGGGCGCGTGAGTGTGCTGCCCGATCGCGACGGCAACGGCAAAGCTGACCGCCGAGTGACCTTCGCAGGCAAATTGAATGATCCCCACGGCCTCGCTTTCTACAGGGGCTATCTCTATGTCGGTGAGACCGGTAAAGTCGCCCGCTACCCCTACAAAAGCGGGCAGCTCGAAGGCCGCAACCGGCAGGTGGTGGTGAACAATCTGCCTTCCGGCGGAGGCCACTTTACCCGCACGGTCGCCTTCGGTCCGGACAATAAAATGTACGTGTCGATCGGCTCGACCTGCAACGTCTGTGTCGAGCGCGACAAGCGGCGCGCCACGGTCATGCAGTTCAATCCCGACGGCACGGGCGGTCGCATCTACGCAAGCGGCCTGCGCAACGCGGTCGGTTTGCGCTTCGACTCGGCAGGAAGGCTGTGGGCCACCAGCAACGGCCGCGACTGGCTGGGGGACGATACGCCACCGGACGAGCTGCACATTCTCGAAGACGGCATGAGCGCCGGCTGGCCATTTTGCCACGCGGGCAAGTACAAAGATCCCGAGCCCAAATATGCAGCACTGGGTTCCTGCGAGCAGGTAAAGCGGCCGGTCTGGGGGTTTCAGGCCCACTCGGCGCCCCTGGGGGTCAGTGAATATACCGGCAATCAGTTTCCGCCCGAATACCGGGGCGATCTGTTCGTAGCCTTCCACGGCAGCTGGAACCGCTCGCGGCCGACCGGCTATAAAGTGGTGCGCGCCGAGGTCGAGGACGGCAAGGTCACCCGGTTGAGCGATTTTGCCACCGGCTGGCTGCGCCCCGATCGCGAGGTGGTCGGTCGCCCCGTCGATGTGCTCGCCGGGCCGGACGGCAGCTTGTTTGTTACCGACGACGGCGAAGGGGTGGTCTACCGCATACGCTACACGGGGCAGTAGGTGAGCCGCGCTCGGGGCAAGCGTGGTTGGTTAAATCCCTGTCGTCAATACGGGAACCGTTGGCGCTGCCCTAGCCGAGGTCGGGCATCAGGTTGAGCACACCCAGGCCCAATTCGTCGGGCGAGAGCATCTGCACCTCGAACAGGGCGAGCAAATCCTTCATATCCGGGTTGCCCCGGGCGGCCCCGGTCACCCCCTGGGCGATCACCAGGCCGCAGCGTCCGCCGGTTTTACGGCAGCGCTCGTTCCACTGGCGGCGGGCGCGCACGTGCTGGGGATCGTCCTGCTCGAATTCGCCAAACAGGTGCAGCTGCCCATCACCGGTGCGCAGCACGGCCAGTTCGTAGCGGGTGCGGGTGAGCAGGTCCATCCCCGGATTGAACCCGAAGCCGGTCGGCCCCCCTCCCCGGTGCAGCGCTTCGATGAGCAGGCGGGCCTTTGGACGGCTGGTCTGCACCAGGATCGTCGGCAGCCCGTCGGCGCGGGTACGGCGGGCCGCAGGTGGATTGGCCGGGGCGTTGACAAGAAACTCGACCACCTTCCAGGGAAGCATCCCCAGACTATAGATAGCCCCCTCCGGCAGCAGGTCGTCGCTGAGGACCGGTCCATCGGCTTTGACCTCTTCGACCTCGGCGGAGCCCGCCATCTGGTGGAGTTCCTCCGCCAGCTGCGGCTGGGTGGAGACTTTGACGGTTACCTCGCCCCCCGGCACCGTGGGGATGCGGTAGCGACCGGATAGCGCCGGAAAATCGCGGCGGGCCAGATCGCGGCGGCGCAACCGAAAGAAGCGTTGTAGCGCTTCGAGGGTAAGCAATACCGTCTGGGCTTCTTCCTCGCCGAGAAAGGCGCGCGCTCCCTCCAGAGGGTGCAGTTGTCCAAAGCTGGGAGTAATTTCTGCCGACGGCAGCGACGTCAATTCGACTGGTTCGTCCTCCTCGTCTCCTTCTGCCGCCTGCTCGTAGGTCATAAACAAACAATCCTGCTGCAGGTAGGCCTCCTGCCGCGCCTGGGCGCTCAGCCGACCGCCCAGGCGCGAGCGAAAGCGTCGCAACGATTCGAGCGATCGGTACATCAGCACGCCGTACTCCTGACCGAGTAGCCCCAGCAGCGATACGTGCAGCGCCGGGGTCTCCCAGCCTTCGAGATCGACGCGCAAAATCTGGTGATCGGCCAGCAATTCCCAGGGGGCTTCCTGCCACAGAGCGCGGGCAGCGCGCAACAGGGGTTTCTCGAAATCGCCCGGCAGTTGCGGTTGGCGAGCGGTGACATATTTTTGCAGGCTCTCGTAGACATCGTCGAGCAGAGGCAGCTGTGGCGCATAGTCGACGACAATTTCGAGATCCTGCAGTGCGCCGCGCAGGAACAACTGTGCCTGCCGGTCGCGCACCACCACCTTCTGGGGCCGTCCGGGGGGAAACTGCGAATGGGGCTGCTCCATCGCTTGCAGCAAACAGCGCACGAGCGCTTCACTGCCGACTTCGGCGCTCACCAGTTCGGTCGCCCGCACCGTTCCTTCGGAAGCGTCGGCCCAGACGATCAGTTCCGGGGGCCGATCCAGTTCGGCAATCGAGACCGAGGCAAGCACCCGCCGGTCCCCTTCCCAGGCGGTGGCGATTTGCGGCAGCTTCTGGAGTCTGCGAAGGGTTGAGGGATTAAGGACACTCATTCGGTTACAAGCTTAAGCAGCCGGGTGCTCGATTGTGGGGCCACCCTACTATCTTCGGGCATTCCAGCGCAGAATAAACCCCCACCGCCCATGGGAACCTGCCGGAGGTTCGAGCCGCTTGGGCTGCACCGGCTACGGCGATGGGCGATGGAGATCGGCTGTGATGTGCGGCGCGCTTGGGGTGGGTAGGAAAGCTTCGAGGTTGAGTTCGAGTTTCTCACCCAGCCAGAGGGCATGGTGTCGGTGATCGGCAAGGTCGTCGCCCGTCTCCGGGTGCACGAGAATCGTCAGCCCCTCGCGATGGAGCATCAGCCAGGGAACCACCCCGGCAAACTGATCCAGCCCGAAAACCACCTGGTACATTGCTTTGGGGTGGGGACCGATTGGCTGATCGTGCCAGCGGCCAAGTTGCACTATGAAGCGCTCCGCCAAAGCTTCGCGCACCCGCGCTGCCGCTTCCCGGCTGCTCGGGTCGTAGTAGACGTGGGCGTGAAAACTGGATATCTGCGACATGCTTTCAGGCTACTGAAAGGTGACCGGGCTTTGCAAGCCATCGGGCAGAATAAGGCCCCGTTTGCAGTTAAAATTCTACCGGCCCGCTTCTGTATCTGGAAACTGTGGGAGTGCGAATCTCCCCGTCCGCATCTAGAAACCTCTTCGGCGATTGGCGGCTGCGGAAGCAGGGGGACACCCTATCGCTTGCCAGACCTGCCTGAGGGGTAAGCCGGGGTGATCGACAGCGGCGACGATGGCGGTGATCGCGCTTATGCACAAGCCTGCCTTCGGCGTTTCCATCGAATCATCCGGTCGTTCACGGCCGACGATTCTCCGTACAGCCGAGCCTCTTTCAAGCCAATCGCACCCTGGATGCGCAAGGCTCTTCCCAGTGGGTGACCGGGAGGTCTGGCGAGGGCTTTGCATCAACGGATACACTGTGCATAGTCCAGCGCAGGTCTTTGCTCGGCGAGTGCCGCATTGCGGTTTCTATTTCCTCCTGACAAGTCTGTCCGTTTGCCGTCGCCTACCTACAGACAGAGCCCGAGCCATGACGCCCGAGCAGTGGCAACAGCTGAGCGAAATTCTCGGGGACGCCCTGGACTACCAGGGAGCCGAACGGCTTGCCTTTCTCGATAGCTGTAAGCTCGAAGTGGAACAGCGCCAATTTATTGACCAGTTGCTCGCCATCCACGAGCAGCAGCCGGATTTTTTGAGTGCGCCAATGTTGAGTTTGCTCGCCGGGATCGCAGGCGAAGCAGCGCCGGTAAGCGCTCCGCTGCGCGCCGGTCAACGCCTGGGAGCCTATCGGGTGGTGTGCGAGTTGGGGCGAGGCGGCATGGGGGTGGTATTTCTGGCCGAGCGCGCCGACGGTCAGTTCCAAAAACAAGTCTGCATCAAGGTGTTGCAGACCGGTTGGGCAGCAGCGCTGCCGCTTTTAACCTGAAGCCGGTACGATGGCACCCATCGGCAGAGAACCTCGACGGGAAGCGGGGTTATCCAGGGAGAACAAAAAGAGCAACCATGGCCAACGGGGTCGAGCCGGAGGCGGCAGATAATCAATACCCGGAGGGCACAAACCAAGCCGCCGGGCGCCGGAAGAAGATGTTCTTCGCGTGGTTGCGGCGTCTAGGCGCCGTTTTTGTCGTCCTCGGACTGCTCGCCGCAGGCACCCTGGCGGTGCTGCCTTTTTTTGTCGAGGACAAAAGCTTCGACGCGCTGGCGCAAAAGGAACTGTCCATTTGGATGCGGCGGGAGGCGATCCTCGGCCGGGTGCGGCTACGCACCTTCGGTGGCTTCGGCGTCGTGGTAGACGATTTGCAACTGATGGGCAGCGACGGCAATGTCGATCTCAAGGCCCGCCAGGTGTTTATCGAACTGGATATCTTCGCGCTGATGCTACAGAATCTCAAAGTCCGGCTTGTCGAACTCGACGAAGCGCGCATCGAGCTCAAACGCAATCGGGACGGCCGCTGGAACTGGGCGGATCTGCAGCCGCTCAACAGGCCTAGCGGCGCCTTAAAGGCGGATCTGACCCGCACGGGACTGCGGCTCATCGGGGCGAGCGTGGCTGTGACCGACGCCCAACCACAACCGGCTCAGCAATTTTTGATTGCGCCCTTGAGCCTCAAGCTCGACGACCTCGACGAGCGGACCTTGCAGGTAAGCGTGCAGGGGGCGGCAGCCGACTACCGGAGTAAACGCATCGCGGATCTAAGCGCCGAGGGCCGACTTCTGCGTCCCTCGGACGGAGACTGGCTTTCCATACAAGGAAAATTAAACATACTTTGCCGCAAATTCCGTCCGCGTCTGCTGCGCGGCTACACCCGGCAGATGGCGGGACTGTCGGGGTTGGCAGGCGTGTACGACTTCGACGGCACCTGGCGCCGGGGTGCCGACAGTCGGGTATCCCTGGAGGGCAAACTCTTCTCGCGGTTGCTCCACTGGCGGTGGCCCGAGGTGCTGGGCAAAAACATCTGGCAGGTGCGCAACCTGGGCTTCGAAGGGGCCGTTTCGCTGGCGGGTTCCACCGTGGCCATCGAGCGGCTGCGCGTCAGCACCGAGGGTATCGATGTGCAGTTGGCGGGCACAGTCGTTTCACCGGCCGATCCGAAGGGCAAAGCCTCGGTCGCTGTGAATCTCAAGAGCACCTATTTCGACCCGTTCGCCGTGCGCGATAAACTGCCCCTAACTTTGCTGCCCTACGAAGTGCGCGACTGGCTGCCCGGTGGCAGGGGGTCCGGCAAACTGCGGGCGGAAGTACAGCTGAACGGCCCCTTTGATCGCTACCTGACCACCGGCACGATCGAGGCGGCCAACTTTACCGTTTCCCATCCGAAGTTGCGCAGTGCCGTCGAGCTGCTCGACGGCAAATTGCTGCTGGCAAAGACGGCCATTTCGATGGGGGGCCTGCGGGTGGGGACACCCGGTCTGGAGGCAACGCTCAGCGGCACGGTCAGCCGGCGGCCGGACGGGCCGCTCAAGCTCAAGATCGTCTCCGAGCGCACCGAACTGGCGCCCTTTTCGGCCTTACTCAGCGAACGGCTGGGGCTGGTGCGGGGCCGCGCCGGGCTGGATCTCGAAATCGCCGGTACGCTCAAAGCGCCCGAGTTGCGGGGATGGGCCGCCCTGGCGGGGGTTTCGCTCAAGCAGTGGGGTTGGCCGCGGGCGATTGAGGGGCTACGCGGCCGGTTGCTCTTTGAACCGGCCCGCCTCACCCTGGCCGGGTTGAGCGCCCGGGTGGGCGATTCGACCGTCGGCATCGACGGTGTGCTCATTGGCTACAGTTTCACCGATACTTTTTCCCGGTTCACCGCGCGCAGCCGCGACCTCGATCTCCAGGCAGCCGGGCCAATCCTCTCCTCTAATCTGTTTGGGGAGGCCTTTGGCCGCAATTTTGCTGTGCGCTTTGGAGATCTGGGGGGCCGCGCCGGTATCGACCTGGAGGTCAGCGGCGGGGCGGCAAAGGGGCGGATTGCTCTTAAAGGGGCGCGCTTTGTGCTTGCGGAGCTAGGTGCGCAGGTAGCGGACACGGGGGGGATGCTGATTTTGGGCAAGGGGGATCTCACGACGGAGGCGGGACTCGCCGCCCTGGTCAACGGCTCGCCGGTCAGCTTTTTTGGAGAGCCTTCGATGCCGCTCAGCCGGGGGGGCGGCCCGAACTGCACCGAGCGCACCGGCAGTTTCGAACGCGCCCAGAACCGCGAGCGCCGCCATTGTCGAGCGTTCGAGGAGCAAAGGACCGAAGCTTCCGGTGAAGAGGCGATGGCTCCCCGGCGCAGCGACTGCCCCTGCAGCCGCGCGAGCGGTTTGTCGTCCCGTTGCCGCACGCGCATCGAAAACAACCTGCGCGACAGTTTGCACCTGGTATTCGTCGGCCCCCTGCCCGACAACGTTTGCTCCCGGCGCCTTCCTTTGCGGGAACGGCGGCCCATACCCATCCAGCGACCGCCCCGCCCGGAGGTGCTTCTGCCCGCCGAGGCACCCATCTCCCCTGAACCTACCGACAACCGTTCAGGCGAAAGCCCGGATTCGGTACCGCCGCAATCCCCTTAGCAGGGTTGTTTCTTGGCAAGCTCAGCTTTCAATCAAAAAAGAATTCGTTTTACATTTCTTTTTTCTACTTCTTGTTGAGATTGCGAGCACTCGAAAATAGCGCTCGCATGGTCAACAGGGCGAACACCCCAAGCGCCGCACTTCCCAATGCTGCCGCCGTCGGATAGCGATCGGTCCAATCGAGCAGGCTGGGGATGGCCAGGTGACTGAAATCACCTTTGGTGCGGTCGTACCCCTCTTCGCTATCCACGGGGTCGAAAACATTGTGGGGAGCGTCTGCAGACTTCAGCTCGTTGGTGCGTTGTAGATCGAAGGCAACCCACTCTACCAAAGTGTCGACCAACGGCGGCGATAGACGCTGTAACCAATCGAGCACCCGTCCGCTGTCGCCGACAATTAACTCGCGCACCGGATGCTCCGCTGCGAATAGAACGGCATCCGCCACCAGTTCCGGCTGGTAGTAAGGCGGTACACCGGAAGGTTTGACGCCCAATTTGCTACGTGCCTTGTTGTAGAAGGGGGTGTTGATCACCGATGGGAGGATGCTGGTGACGCTGATCGGCGCCCTTTCCTGATGCAGTTCGACGCGCAGCGATTCAAGGAACCCTTCAATCCCGTGTTTGGAAGCCGCATAGGCGCTCATCAGAGGCATTGACCGGCGACCTTCCACTGAAGAGATATGGATAAGAGCGCCACGGCCTGCACGCCTGAGGTGGGGCAGGGCCACCTTGGCTCCATAGATCTGGCCAAGCAGATTGACTTCAGTGATGCGGCGAAATTCTTCAACAGTAGTATCTTCGAATAAAGCAATCACAGCCGTTGCCGCCACATGTACCCAGGTATCGAGGCGGCCAAAACGTTCTATCGCCAGAGCGGCCACCCGCGACACCTGTTCAAAGTCTGCCGCGTCCGCACCGATCGAAACCGCTGGCACGTTCAGATTTTGCAGTTCGGTCAACAAGGAAGAAAGACCTCCTTTGCTGCGGGCCGTTACCACAAGGCCTGCTACGCCTCTGCGCGCCATAGACAGGGCGGTTGCCCGGCCAATACCGCTTGAAGCGCCAAAGACAACGACAACCTGCTCTTCGAGTGCTTTGAGATATATCACACTTTCCTCAAAAAAATAAAAACTAGGCTTTGGTGAATGGTTCAAAGCCTGGTGGCGGGCCTTAATTCAACACTTCTGATTACCCAGACAAGCAACGACTTACCTTTCATTTCATTTTCCTCACACTCTCAGCCTGGCAAACCGGCTGTGGAGATAGTTCTTCAGGCGGCGGCGGTTGCCTTTAAGTGTCACCTCTGGTGGAGGACGTTTGTGCCTCGGAGGGATCTTCGGGGCCTGCCCCTTTGCCGACGATGCCGTACTCGTAGGGTCCGGCTGTAATCACCGGCAACTGACCAAAATTTTCGAGTGGCGGCGGCGAAGAAACTGTCCATTCCAGTCCATGGGAGCGCCAGGGGTCGCTCTCAGCCTGAGTGCCGGCAAGCCAACTGATAAGCACATTGAGCAGAAACGGCAACGTTGAGATGCCCAGCACCGCCGCCCCGAGCGAAACGATTTGATTGAGGAAAGTGAACTGCGGCAGATACTCCGCCACCCGGCGCGGCATGCCCAACAGTCCCACCTGGTGCATCGGCAAGAAGGCAAGGTTCAGGCCGATAATGGTCGTCCAGAAGTGGACTTTGCCCAACGTTTCGTTGAGAAATCGGCCGGTCATCTTCGGAAACCAGTAGTACACCGCGGCGTACAGGCCGAGGACGCTGCCTCCGAACAGCACATAGTGCAGATGGGCGACTACAAAGTAGGTGTTGCTCACGTGAATATCCACCGGCACCGAGGCGAGCATCACCCCGGTAACACCCCCCGCCACGAACATACCCACGAAGCCCATCGCAAAAAGCATCGGCGTGGTGAGCCAAAGCTTACCCCCCCAGATTGTGGCCACCCAGTTGAAGACTTTGATCCCGGTCGGTACGGCGATCGCCATCGAGGTGATCATAAAAAACAGTCGCAGCCAGTCCGGGGTGCCGGAGGTGAACATGTGGTGCGCCCAGACCGTAAAACCGATTACCCCGATGGCCACCGTTGAGATGGCCACCACCCGGTAGCCGAACAGCGGTTTGCGGGCGAAGGTGGGCAGGATCTCCGAGACCGCCCCCATGGCGGGCAGGATCATGATGTAGACAGCCGGGTGCGAGTAGAACCAGAACATGTGCTGGTAGACCACCGGGTCGCCGCCTCTAGCTGGGTCAAAAAAGCCGGTGCCCAAAGCCAAATCCGACCACAGCAGCACCACGGCGGCGGTGAGGATCGGTACCCCCAACAGCGTGATCACCGAAGTGACCAGGGTGTTCCAGATGAAGATCGGCATGCGGAAGAGGGTCATCCCCTCGGTGCGCATCGCCAGGATCGTGGCGATAAAGTTGACCGCCGCCAAAATCGAGGAGATCCCGAGGATGCCGACACCGATACACCACAGCGACTGGCCGTAGTTGAAGACCGTCTGCTCGCCCACCTGAATCGCCTGCAGGCTCAACGGCGGATAGGACCACCAGCCTGCCTGGGGCGGGCCGCTCGGGACCAGATAGCACGACAGCAGCACCAGTCCCGCCGGCGGAATGAGCCAGAAGCTCGCGGCGTTCAGCCTCGGAAAGGCCATGTCCCGTGCGCCGATCATCAGCGGCACCAGGTAGTTGCCCAGCCCGGCCGACATCGGGATGATCCACAGGAAAATCATGATCGTGGCGTGCAGGGTGAACAGGCCGTTGTAGGCGTCCTGGCTGACGACGTTCGCCTCCGGTGTCGCCAGTTCCGCCCGGATGATCATCGCCTGCAGACCGCCTATCAGGTAGAAGGTAAAGGCAGTAACCAGGTACTGGATGCCGATCACCTTGTGATCGGTGTTGAAGGTGAAGTAGCGCCGCCAATCGCCGGTCGCCCGGTTGGAGCCGGTCTGGGAAGCAGAAACATCGACCATGGTTATTCGGAGCCTCTGTTGGGCTGTGGTTGGAAGTGTTTGACGAGCTGGGCCGTTTGGGCCGAGCGCAAAGGCGTCAGCAAAGGCGCAGGGTCAACGACGGTCGCCACAGCAGCGTCGCGCCCCCCGACGGCCACCTGGGTAGTGCGCCACTTCTCAAATTCGGCGGCCGTCTGTACAAACACCGTGGCCCGCATCGCCCCGTGGTACGTGCCGCACAGTTGTGTACAATGCAGCACGTACTCGCCCACCCGATCGGGCAAAAGCCGGATCTCCGTAGTCCGGCCGGGGATAATGTCCTGCTTGAGGCGAAATTCGGGCACCCAGAAGCCGTGAATGACGTCCTTGGCGGTCATCTTCAGCACCACGGGCCGGTTGACCGGCAGGTGCAACTCGGCGGTGGTGAGCCCGCCGCTCTGGGGGTAGGTAAAAACCCAGGCCCACTGCACCGATTCAACCGCGACGGTGAGTTCCGCCTGCCCTTCCCGTTTGGGACCCAACTCGGGGGAGTCGGTCACCTGAGCCACTTCGCGCAACTGCGACTGCGGCCCCAGATGGTGGCTTGCACCGGTCTGGGGATTGCTGCGTATCAGTTTTAGGTACACGTCGTAACTGTAGACCCCCAGAAACGTCACCAGCACGATGGGCAGGATCGTCCAGAGAATCTCCAATTGCAGGCTGCCCTCGATGGGCGGACCGTCGGAGTAGTCGTCCGGGGCGCGCTTAAAGGCAAAACCCGAATAAACCAGCAGTGCCACGATGGCCAGGGTGATCATCGTGCCGACGATCGCCAAGAACCGAAATAGCTGGTCTACCGACTTGGCCTCCGCCGAACCGGCCAGGGGCAGCAGCCAGTCGATGTTGCCGCCGATCAAAAAAGAGGCCAGGGTGATCACGACAACAGCGACGACGAGCAGCACCACTTTGAAAATCGTGGAGGCCCGTGGGAGCCGATCGAACCGGTTCATCCGCATACCCCTGTAACACGACAACGCTCCGAGAGATCGGCGGCCGGGTTGCGCAGCAGCTGCACCGCCGTGTTGTGTACACCAAAGTCATTGGCCATCTGGGCACCCAGCTCGCCCTGCACGTACAAAAGGCCGACGGCAATCACCCCGGTAAGCACGTATCCCCACTGCACTTGGCGCTCCTCGTGCTTGCGCCAAAAGTAGCGCTGAAATCCACGCCAGACGCTCATCAGCACAATCACCGCCAGCATAGTCACCCCGCCGACTGCGTGCAGCAATCGGGTCTGTTCAAGGGACAAACCCCAGCGGCTCAGGATATTCGCTTCTGCCGGCGGAATTTCAATCAGCAAAGTCTCGAATATTCCAAAAGCTACGGTCACAAACGAAATCAGCGCCGCCGCCGCCAGATTCCACCAGCCGATGTCGAACAAACTCGATCGGCCAATGGGTAAGGTCAGACCGAGGCGCTTGCGAAAATCGTAGAATGCCCCGGCCACATCGAAGAAAACAGCAATGATAAACAGTCCAACCGTGAAGTGCACAAAGGTTGGATGAAGAGGAACCAGATAAGGCAAATTGTTGAAATCCATTCCGGCATTCCGCAGATTGTAGTTGTGGAATTACGGCTGGGTGCGGGCCGTCGTAGCTTCGACCACCGGTTTGACGTGGATACCGTAAGTCCACACCAGTTGTGTCCCAAGGAAAACTTGATAGAACACGGTGCCGACCACCAGCAGCGAGAGACCGAGGTAAGCAGGGTTGAGCCGATTGGGATCACGATAACGCGCCACACCCCTCCAGGCAGCCATGATCAAGATCAAGGCTCCCAGGGACCATCCGATAATTGTGTGCCAGGTTAGCACCGGTTGCATGGCATTGGATTGGTGCGCGAGTCCGGCTTCAATCTGACCAAAAATAATGGCACCGATGACGGCGGCACAGGCGACTACCAGGTTGTACCACCCAACGTTGTGAAAGCTGGGTTTGCGTCCAAAGTAACCGACAAAGTCAAACAGCACCGAAGCGATCACCGTGGCTATCACAAAGTGCACAATGATAGGATGTACTGCACTTCCGATGATCTCCGGGTAGGGTAGACCGTATTCGTTAAGCTTGATGTCAAACATAGGATTCTCCGACGATAAGTGCGCAGAGCACTTGGAACAGTTGTTTCAACAAAACGAGGCTTAAAGCTTTGCTCCATCCAACGAGCCAATCTAATCTATTGAAAGCTTTATATTGACATTGTTTGTATTTGCCAACAATTGCTTTTGAAGCAGGAACCCAATAATGCGACTTGACCCTAGCAGGGTCTGAGAAACTTTGAAATCTATCTTTCGGTAGATCGCTCGGCAAAATTAAAGCCAGTAGATACTTCACGTCGTTACAGAGCCGGTTGGCAAACCCCCAATTGTGTGGTGGAAAAGCCACACAGGATTTGATGATTTATTTTGGTATCACTTATTCCTTTGGCAGCGTTCAATCTTCGGGTATAGCGCTAAACGCCCAAAGTTACACCTTGCGAACTATGGAAGCCTTCACAGACAGGATCTACCGTTAGACAGCGAGCCGAGCTATTTCGGAATCGTTCGCGTCCAATGTAATAAATCGACACCTACCGGGAACGGTGCGTACGCAGATCGATGGAGGCAAGCCGATGGCAACAAGTGATTCAGTGGGTTCTCGGGCAGGTTTGAGCGGTCCTGGCACCGAAGCGATGAACGTAGGCGGTACAGAAAGGCTGCTTTCGGTGATCAGCGGCAGTTTGGTGGCCTTTTACGGTCTGTCGCGCAACAATCTGGGCGGCTTTGCCCTGGCGCTGCTGGGGGGAGGCCTGGTTTTGCGGGGCGTCACGGGCAAATCCATCGTCTACAAAGCGCTCGATATCGACACCGCGCACTCCGGGCGGGGCGACGGGCGCAACCTGCCGGACGAGCGCAACGTCCGGATCGCAAAGGCCGTGACTATCAACCGCTCGCCGGAGGATCTTTACCGCTTTTGGCGGGACTTTGAGAATCTGCCTCGCTTTATGGGCCATTTGCAGTCGGTACAGATAGTCGACGAGCGGCGTTCGCGGTGGGCTGTAAAGTCTCCGGGCGGCGGCACTGCCGAGTGGCTGGCAGAGATCGTCGAAGAAAAAGAAAACGAGCGGATAGCCTGGCGATCGCTCGAAGGATCGGATGTTGCAAACGCTGGTTTGGTGCGGTTCAGCCCGGCTCCGGATGGTGGCACGCAGGTGCAGGTGACGATCACCTATGAGCCGCCCGCCGGAAAATTGGGCGTGGCCCTGGCCTGGTTCACCGGCGAGGAACCTTCGCAGCAGCTTTACGACGACCTGCGCCGCTTTAAACAACTCATGGAAGCGGGCGAAATCGTCTCCACCGACGGCCAACCCACCGGGCAGCGCTAATTTACCCATAGGAGCGACTATGAAAGCGGTTTGCTGGCACGGTGCGGGCGATGTTCGGGTCGAGACCGTCCCGGATCCGGCCATTCTTTATCCCCGCGACGCCATTGTCAAAGTAACCTCCACGGCCATCTGCGGCTCGGATTTGCACCTGTATGACGGGGTGATCCCGACGATGCAAAAAGGCGACATTCTTGGCCACGAATTTATGGGCGAAGTGGTCGAAGTCGGGGCGGCCATCAAAAACCTGCGCAAGGGCGACCGTGTGGTGGTGCCCTTCACCATCGCCTGCGGCCACTGCCACTTCTGTGAGCGGACGCTGTGGTCGCTGTGTGACAACTCCAATCCCAATGCCTGGATGGCTGAGAAAGTCTACGGCTCTACCTCCGGTTCCGGGCTTTTTGGGTATTCGCACCTGTTCGGAGGTTACGCGGGCGGCCAGGCGGAGTACGTGCGGGTACCCTTCGCGGATACCGGACCGATGAAGGTGCCCGAGAACCTGACGGACGAGCAAGTGTTGTTCTTGACCGACATCTTTCCGACCGGTTATATGGCGGCGGAAAACTGCAACATCCAGCCGGGGGACACGGTGGCGGTCTGGGGTTGCGGGCCGGTCGGGCAGTTTGCGATCAAAAGCGCCTATATGCTCGGGGCGGACCGGGTGATCGGTATCGACCGCCATCCCAAGCGCCTCAAAATGGCCAAGGAGCAGGGGGGGGCCGAGGTGCTCAACTTCGATGCGGTGGAAGTGGGCGAGGCCCTCAAAGAAATGACCGGCGGTTGGGGACCAAGCCACTGCATCGACGCCGTCGGCCTCGAAGCGCACGGCAGCGGCCTCGAAGGGATCTACGACAACGTCATGAACGTCTTGAAGCTGGAGACCGACAAACCCGCCGCCCTGCGCCAGGCGATCGTCGCCTGCCGTAAAGGCGGTACCGTCTCGATTCCTGGGGTCTACGGCGGCCTGCTCGACAAGATGCCCATGGGGGCGGCGTTTGCCAAGGGGCTTACCTTCAAGATGGGCCAGACCCACGTCCATCGCTACTTGCAGCCGCTGCTGGAACGCATCGAGCAGGGCAAACTCGATCCGAGTTTTGTGATCACCCACCGCCTGAAACTCGAGGAAGCGCCGGAAGGCTACCGGACCTTCCGAGACCAAAAAGACGACTGTATCAAAGTTGTGCTGAAGCCTTAATTTGCAGCATCAAACCGGCAGCTTGCTGCGGACAGCCAGTCTGCACCTTCTGGCACCGGCAGCTTCGTGCAGGCGGGCGAGCAGTCGCTCGGTCTGTTCCCAGCCGATGCACGCATCGGTGATGCTCTGACCGTGGCGCAAGTTGCAACCGTCGCCTAGCTCCTGTCGCCCTTCGACTAGATGGCTTTCGATCATCAGGCCCATCATCCGCATATCCCCCTGGGCAATCCGTACCGCCAACTGTTCGCAAACTTCCCCCTGGCGGCGGTGATCTTTGGAACTGTTGGCGTGGCTGCAGTCGACCATCAACCGCTCCGGCAAGCCCGCTTCGCGCAGCAATCGCCCAGCCTCCACAAGGTGGTCAGCCGAGTGGTTGGGGCCGTTTTTGCCGCCGCGCAACACGATGTGGCAATCGGGATTGCCGCTGGTCAGCACGATAGCCGTGCGACCCTCGCGGGTGTGCGAAAGGAACTGATGGGCGTTGCGCGCCGAGAGCACCGCTTCGACGGCAACGGCGATGTCGCCGGAGGAGCCGTTTTTAAAACCCACCGGACAGGAAAGCGCCGAAGCCACTTGCCTGTGCACCTGACTTTCGACCGTGCGCGCCCCAACCGCCCCCCAACTGATCAGATCGACAATGTACTCGGGGGTGATCGGATCGAGAAATTCGGTGGCCGCCGGCAGTCCGAGCCGGGCAACGTCGAGCAGCAGCGCGCGGGCGGTGGCCAGTCCCTCACCGATACGGCAGCTGCCGTCGAGATCAGGATCGTTGATCAGTCCTTTCCAGCCGACCGTGGTGCGCGGTTTCTCGAAGTAAACGCGCATAGCGATGAGCAATTCGTCCGCGTAGCGGCGGGCACACTCGGCCAGCCTCTGGGCGTACTCGCGCGCCGCATCGGCGTCGTGCACCGAACAGGGACCAACCACCACCAACAGGCGTGGATCAAAGCCGCCCAACACAGCGCGAATCTGCGAGCGGCCCCGGCGCACCGCATTCTGGGCAGCCGCATCCAGCGGCAATTGCTCGCGCAGTTGCACTGGAGGAGGAATCTCACTCACCGAGACGATCCGCAAATCGTCGAGCGGCTCAAAGGCGAACTCGCCGACATCGCGAGAGCCGCCGGGCACTATCGTCCGCTGGTCCAAATCGGGCATGGCCGTGTGCTGCCTGCTCTGGTTGACAACCTCCCAGATTGTGGCACCTCGAGCGGTAAATCGCGACGCTTTCTCGCCCGGATCTAGTTGTCGAACGGAGGAAACAACCCGTTGTAATCCACCTCAGCGACAAACCCATCCGATCGAAAGTGCATAGTCACATCCATACCGGCATCCGCCAGCCGCAACAGCGTTGCCCGCAGTTGCTGGACTAGCTCCTCTACAGTTGTCTGCTGCTGAATCAGTTCTTCTAAGGTCATAGATAGTACTCACATTTCACTAGAGCGTAGCTTAGCGTTGGTGGCCGGGGGTTCCGCGCTGCACCTCCGTCAAGCATTGACATGGTGGAAGGGAATGGGAGATCCTCAGTCAAAGTTGGGCCAAAGGCCGCGCAATGCAACCCAATTATGGAGAGGCTTTCAGCGATTGCTGCCCAGTTTGGAGTAATTTTGGGCAGCCGATCCCGAGGTGGGCCGGGATAATTATACAGCAGCCCGAAATCCTGGCTAGCCCCCCAACCATTCCGCCGGTGTCCATCGCCTGGTGCCTACTGATCTCAGATGTGGGCAACTTCCAGACATAGCGTTCGCCACTTTTAAGGTGGGGAATCAGGCACAATCTATAGAGAGGCCGCTGCGGTTCAAGGGCGTCGCAATTTTCTAACGGCCGGGCACTGCTCAGTCGACTTCGCCGACAAAGTCAGTACAGCCAATCGCCTGTTCGGTGAGGGCAGCTTTGGGATTGACCGGGCATTTGAGTACCGTTTCCCCGGTAAAGTAGCGGCAGCGGGTACAGGGGATCGCATGGAAGCGTCGAACGCGCCGCAGGCCGCGGTTGGTGCCGCGCACCAGCTGCAACAGTCCACAAACGAGCGCCAGCCACAGCAGCACAGCTATTACGCCGCTGGGCGGCGGTCCGAACACAATGGGCATCGGCCACCGCAGGATAGAGTGTACCGCCGGCGGGATCGCCGACCGAGGTTCGTCCAGTCTAGGCCCTCGGCGCGTCGGTCGATTGTACCGGAGGTTGGATGAGCTGTTGGGTCTACCTGGTGCGCTGCCGCAACGGTGCGCTCTACTGCGGCCAGACGGCCGATCTCGAAGCGCGCCTGCGCCTGCACGCGAGCGGCAAAGGGGCGCGCTTTGTACGCATGGCAGGTTTCGACCGCCTCGCCGCCAGCTGGCCGGTGGCCGACCGCAGCGCCGCTTTGCGCCTGGAGGCGGCCGTCAAACGCCTCGACAAGGCGACCAAAGAAGCCCTCGTCCGCCAGCCCGAAAGGCTGGTCACCCTCGCCCCGCCCACCGGTCTAGGGCTCCAGCAATCAAACGAAATATTTCATCTGAATGGGGTAGTCGATGTAGCTGATTCTGGCTGTGCTAGTCTTTAGCACAAAGCTGCGAGCGCTTCGATTGTCTGGAAGTTTACCGGATATCGCCCCATCCATCCGATGTAAAAACGCAAATGCAATCTCACCTGTGTCTTCTGGCTGTTCTTGGCCATTTCCTGCTGCTTGCCGTACCTGCCGCCGCCCAGACGCCCGCTTTGAGCGCTTCCGGGGGTGGGTTGCTTGCCGCGGCCGTCCGCGAGGACGAAAAATCCTTCGACGAGGTGGTGCGCGGCTACCGCGCCAGCCAGGGACTGTTCACGGTCTACACCAACCTCGAAGAGAACCGGGTGCTCATTGAAATCGCCCCGGAGCAGTTTGAGCGGTTGTTCCTGTGCAATGTCACTTTGGAGGCAGGGGACGGGTTGTATTTCGACTCAGGGGCAATGCTCGACAACTTTCCATTTATTTTCAAGCGCGTCGGCAAACGGATTCAACTGATTCACAAAAACGTCTACTACCGCGCTGAAACCGGCACCCCGATTGGCCGCGCCGTCGAGCGGGCGGTCTCCAGTTCGATTGTCGGTTCAGCCAAGATCGAGAGTCGACCGCACCCCGAGCGCAAGAGTGTCCTGGTGGATCTGTCGAGCTTTTTTGTGCAGGACTATGCGGGGGTGGCCAACGCCCTGGGCCGCCACAAGATCGACTTTGCATTCGATCGGAGCGAGAGCTATCTGGGGCCGGTGAGTGCCTTCCCGCTCAACGTCGAGATCGAGGCGGTGCTGCACTTCAAGAACAATCGCCCGCGCGGGACCGACGGGCGGATCGCCGATGGGCGCAGTATGCAGCACCGCTACCGCTACAGCCTCTCGACTGTGAGTGAAAGCGGCGGGCGCTACCGGCCAAGGCCGGCCGACGACCGGGTGGGTCACTTTTTGACGCTGCACCAGGACTACACCGACCCGACCGCCGAGACCCCTTACGTTCGTTATATCAACCGCTGGCACCTTGAAAAGGCCGACCCGAGCGCGGCCCTCTCGCCCCCCAAGCAGCCCATCGTCTTCTGGCTGGAGCGCACCGTGCCGCTGGAGTACCGCGAGGCGGTGCGCGAGGGGGTGCTCCTCTGGAACCGCGCCTTCGAGGGCATCGGCATCGAGGGCGCCCTCGAAGTGCGTCAGCAACCCGACGATGCCGAGTGGGATCCAGCCGACGTGCGCTACAACACCGTGCGCTGGATTGTCAATCCGGGGGGCGCCTACGCCGTCGGTCCCGCCCGCGCCAACCCTTTCACCGGCCAGATCTACGACGCCGATATCCGCATCAGCGCCGATCTGGTGCGCTACCTGGTGCGCGAGCGGGAGGATTATGTCGCCCCGCTGGGCGGTCCCGCCGTCCTCACGCCCCTGCTCACCCGCTTACCCGTTTCGCAGCTGTGCCAGTTTCAGGCGGGGCTTGCCTCGGAGGCGGCCTTCGGCTGGAGTGTGCTTGCGGCGCGCTTAGGGGGGCTCGATCCCACCGCACGGGAAGCCAAAGCGTACATCCACGATGCCATTCGCGCCCTGGTCGCCCACGAAGTCGGTCACACCCTGGGTCTCAGGCACAATTTCCGCGCCAGCGCCGCCCACGCCCACGCCCACCTGCACGATCGCTCCCGCACCCAAAAAACCGGGGTATCCGCCTCAGTCATGGACTACAACCCCGTCAACCTTGCGCCGCGGGGCAAACCCCAGGGCGAATTCTGGAACAGCGGCCTGGGCGAGTACGACTACTGGGCGATCGCCTACGCCTACAAGCCCTTTACAGCGGCCGAAGAATCGGCGGGGCTCGCGCGCATCGCCGAGCGCAACCTGCCCTACGGCACCGACGAGGACGCCTTCGGCTTCGACGCGCGGGGCATCGACCCGGTGACCAGTCCCTTCGATCTCGGTTCCGACCCGATTCGCTTTTATCGCGAGCGCATCGAGATGGCGGGCGAGTTGCTCGCCACCGCCGAGCGCGGCTACCTGCGCAAGGGCGAGCGCTACCAGAAGATGCGCCGACTCTTTTCCCAGGCGCTGCGCGCCCACGCCACCGCCGCCGCCTCGGTGCCCAAGTTCGTGGGCGGCCTCTACCACCGCCGCCACCACCGGGGCGACGCGGGCGACCAGTTGCCCTTCGAGCCGGTGAGCGCCGCCCGTCAGCGCGAGGCGCTCGCCTTTTTGGGCCGCTATATCTTTGGCGCCCGGGCTTTCGCCTTTTCGCCCAGCCTGCTCAATCAGCTGCCGCCGGAGCGCTTCGAGGACTTCAGCAATACGCCTTTTTACACCGCCCGCATCGACTATCCGGTGCACGACCAGGTGCTCGACATCCAAAAGCGCGCCCTGGGGCGGCTCTACCATCCGATCGCCCTGCAGCGGCTGGCGGATCTGCCGCTGCACTACCCAAAAGGCCAGCCGCGCTTCACCCTGGCCGATATGTTCAGCGGCGTGCGCTCAGTCATCTGGGAGGAAGTCACCCGCCACCAAAGCATCAGCAGCTTCCGGCGCAATCTTCAGCGTGCCCACCTCGCCCAACTGCTCGCCCTGGTCGGGCCAAATCCCCAAGCAGCGCTCTGGTCCGCCCTCGGGATTGCCACAGCGAGCGGAGCGTCAGCCCCTCCCGAGGATGCCGCGAGCCTGGCGCGCGCCGATCTGAGGGCCCTGCACACCCAGATCCGCGGAGCGCTCGCCACAGGCAAGCTCGATGCGCTCACCCGCGCCCATCTCGACGAATCCCTGGCCCGCATCACAGCTCTGATTGAGCCCGCTTCAGGACGTTCGGGCGATTGATTCGGGTCATAGGGAACCAAATTGCCCTGCCGCTCGACTGCATACTGACTTTGGGCGCGGTCGGTCGGCCGTGCGTGTATTCCGTGAAAAGGTGCAGGTATCCATGTTTTGCCAACTGACGGGTCTGATGGGGCTGGCCATCGTCGCTTTGCTGGCGGTGCCGGCACAGGCCGAGCCAAAATTTTCGCTTGCGACCACCCCCGGGCAGCTGCCGCGCGATGTGATCCCGACGCGCTACGCCGTCGAGATCACCCCGGACCCCAGGAGTTTGACCACCACCGGCACCGCAGTGATCGACATCGCGGTGCGCAAGCCCACCCGCACCGTGGTGCTCAACGCCCTCAACCTCAAAGTCGACAAAGCCCGCCTCGACGGCCAACTCCCAGGCTCCGTCACAATCGACCCGGCGAAGCAGACTGCCACCATCACCTTTGCCCGGCCCATTGCAAGCGGTCCCCACAAACTTTCTCTGGCCTTTGCCGGCCAGGTGAACGCCCAGGCCGAGGGGCTCTACTACGTGCGCTACAAAACCGACAAAGGCGAGAAGCTGATGTTCGGCACCCAGATGGAGCCCACCGACGCGCGGCGGATGTTTCCGCTGTGGGACGAGCCGGTCTTCCGCACACCCTTTGCCCTCACGGTCAATCTGCCCGAGAACTTCAAGGCGGTCTCCAACATGCCCGTGACGGGCGAGAAGCGCCTGAAGGGCGGCCTCAAATCGATTGCCTTCGCCCCTACCCCGAAGATGCCCAGTTATCTGCTGGTGCTGTGCGCGGGCGAATTGGAGTCCCTCGATGACGAAGCGTCGGGGGTCAAAATCAGCGTGGTCACCACCGAAGGCAAAAGCCAGAACGGCCGCTACGCCCAGGAGGCGCTCAAAAAGCTTCTGCCCTACTACAACGACTACTTCGGGGTGGGTTACGCCCTGCCCAAGCTCGACCAGATAGCCGTCCCCGGCGGCTTCAGCGGCGCCATGGAAAACTGGGGCGGCATTACTTATAACGAAGCGATTTTGCTCTACGACCCGGCCCGCTCCTCCCAGAGCACCAAAGAAGCGATCTTCAACGTCGTCGCCCACGAAGTGGCGCACCAGTGGTTCGGCAACCTGGTGACGATGGCCTGGTGGGACAATCTCTGGCTCAACGAAGGCTTTGCCTCCTGGATGGACACCAAGGCCACCGACCACTTTAACCCCGAGTGGGAGGTCTGGCTGCGGGCGAGCGCCGCCAAAAACTACGCCATGCAGTCCGACGCCCGCTCCACCACCCATCCCATCCAGCAGCCGGTCACCGATCCGGCCCAGGCGGCGAGCGCCTTCGACGAGATCACCTATCAAAAGGGCGAAGCGTTCATTCGCATGCTCGAAGCCTACCTGGGCGAAGCCAAATTTCGTGACGGCATCCGCCGTTACATGAAGGCCCACACCCTCTCGAACACCACCACCGCCGATCTGTGGGCGGCGCTCGAAGAGGCTTCCGGCCAGCCGGTGCAGGCGATCGCCGCCGGTTGGACCGAGCAGCCGGGCTTTCCGGTGGTGACAGTGTCCTCGCGCTGCGAGGGGGACCAGCAACGGCTCGCCCTCAGGCAGGACCGCTTCACCGTCAACGACCCGAACGCCAAGGCGCTGTTGTGGAAGGTGCCCATCACCTACGGCGCCGTGGGCAGCGACAAAGTGGAATCCTTTTTGCTCGCCGAGAAGACGGCCACCACCAACGCCGAGGGTTGCGGGGCGCCGGTCAAGCTCAACCGGGGCGACACGGGCTACTACCGGGTGAAGTATGAGGGCGACCTGTTCAATCAGCTCAAGCAAAATTTTCCGCGCCTGCAGACGGCGGACCGGGTCAATCTTCTAAGCGACACCTGGGCATTGGTGCAGGCGAAGCAGGCAGGGGCGCGCGACTACCTGAGCCTGGCGGAAGCGGCCAAAGACGATACCAACCTGGCGGTCTGGCAGCAAATCCTCGCCACCCTGGGTGAAATCGACCGGCTGCAAATCGGCCAGCCGGGGCGCGAGCCGTTTCAGGCTTACGCCCGGTCGCTGTTGCAACCGGTCTACCAACGCGTCGGTTGGGACGCCCAACCCGGCGAGCCCGAGACGACCGGCCTGCTCAGAAGCAGCGTGCTCGCTTCCCTGGGCAAGTTCAAAGACGAAGCCGTCGCCGCCGAGGCGCGCCGCCGCTTCGAAGCTTTTGTGCGCGCCCCCGAGTCGCTTGCCCCCAACCTGCGTCCGCCGGTGCTGAGCGTCGTGGGCCGCTACGCCGACCAGGCTACCTACGACCAGTTGCTTTCGCTGGCTCGCAAAACCCAGAGCACCGAAGAGAAGCGCAACTACTACGCGGCACTGGCCGGGGCGCTCGACCCGAAACTCGCTCAGCAGACGTTGGCCCTTTCGCTCAAGAACGACGAGGAGCCCAACCTGGCTACCAATCTGGTGCTGCAGGTGGCCGGCAGCGGCGAGCACCGGGAGATGGCCTGGGAGTTCGCCAAGCAAAACTATCAAGCTCTGCTCGACAAGCGCGCCTTTTTCAACCGCTACAAGTACCTGCCCGGATTGGTGGCCAACTTCACCGAAGCGGAGCGCGCCCAGGAATTCGAGGCGTTTGCCAAGGCCAATCTCCCGGCGGAGGCGCTGCCGGAGGTGAGCAAGGGCGCCGAGTTCGTCCGCGCTTCCGCCGGGATCAAAGAGCAACAGATAGGCGAAGTCGACAGCTGGGCCTGCAGCAAGACCAAAGTCGAAGGCGGCAAAGGCGCTCAGTTCTGCCTCGGGGTGAACTGAGGTCCAATGTTTCCGGCTTTTTGTCTGGACTATTTTGAAGCGCTCAGGCAAGTTCTGGATTGCACGATTCTGATTGGGTTTCCGCCAGGGGAGGCCAAAATTCTGAGATCGGTACTTCCCAGCCGGGAAAAAGTTCGTGTAACCTGAGCGTGTCCTGGCCTTGCAGAATTTGCCTATCGTCCTCCCCGTAGTAAACAGCAACCGTCTGCAATTGGGGATCAAGCGACAGGCCAACCTTTACCCCATACTCCATCAAAATTTCCAGCCGCGTTTGCTTTGCGGAAGGCTCAGGGCCGCAGAGAACCACAGCTGCCAGCTCGGGGATGACATCTTCAAAAGGGTGTTGATCAAGCTGACCGTGGCCAACAAAAGCGACGTTGGGAGTCAAAGTCAAGTAATCGTCCTCGTTGAGCACCAGTTGCAGGCTGGGCGAGTTAAGGACATGTCCCAGTCGGCGCGGTTCCACCCACCGGTAGAGAGGTTCTCCCGCATCAGGATTCGCCCAGTACCCAGGTGTCTTTCGAGCCGCCACCCTGGCTGGAATTGACCACCAGCGAGCCCGGGCGCAGGGCGACGCGGGTGAGGCCGCCGGGCAATACCCAGATGTCCTCGCCGTTGCTGAGGATATAGGGGCGCAGATCGATGTGGCAGCCGTAAAGGTTGTGGTTGTCCTCAGAGTAAGTAGGGTGCCGGGAAAAATTGACGACCGGCTGGGCCAGGTAGTTGCGTGGGTGGGCGCGTACCCGGCCGCGAAACTCTTCGACCTCAGCTTGGGTGGCCTTGGGGCCGATGAGCATGCCGTAGCCGCCGGAGTTGTCGGCCTCCTTGACCACCAGTTCCTCCATGTGCTCCAGGATGTAGCTGCACTCGGAAGCATCTTCGGCCAAATAAGTATCGACGTTCTTGAGGACGGCCTCCTCGCCCAGGTAATAGCGGATGATCTCAGGGACGAACTTGTAAATCACCTTGTCGTCGGCGACACCGGTACCGACCGTATTGGCAAGCACGACGTTGCCGGCGCGGTAGGCGCGCATCAAGCCCGGCACGCCGAGCACCGAGTCTTTGCGAAAGACTTCCGGATCAAGATAATCGTCGTCGATGCGCCGGTAAATCACATCCACCGGCTGCAGGCCGTTCACGGTCTTGGCGAAGACACGGTCGTTTTCGACTACCAGGTCGCGGCCTTCGACCAGTTCGGCGCCCATCTGCAATGCCAAAAAGGCGTGCTCGAAGTAGGCGGAGTTGTAGACACCGGGGGTGAGGACCACCACTGCCGGGTCCGGCCGCGGCGAGACCCCCCGCAACGTCTGCAGCAGGCGCAGCGGATAATCGAGCACCGGACGCACCGGGTAATTGGCGAAGATGAGCGGGAAGACCTGCTTCATAATCCGCCGGTTTTCGAGCACGTAGGAAACCCCCGAGGGCACCCGCAGGTTGTCCTCAAGCACCCGGTACTCGCCATCCCGGTCGCGAATCAGATCGGTACCGCAGATCTGTACGTAGGCATCTTTGGGCACCTTCATGCCCATAAACTGGGGCCGAAACTGGTTGGCACTTTCGACCAGATGCCGGGGAACGACCTTATCCAGCAGAATCTTCTGGCCGTTGTAGAGGTCCTTAAGAAACAAATTGAGCGCCAACAGCCGCTGTTTGAGACCGCGTTCAAGCACCTGCCACTCGTCGTGGGGAATGATGCGCGGAATCAGATCAAAAGGAAAGATTTTCTCGGTGCCCTCATCGGAGCCGTAGACCGCAAAGGTGATGCCGCGGGTCAAAAAGGCGATGCGCGCCTGGCGGGCGCGGTTGGCCAATTCCACCGGCCCGAAGCGATCGAGAAATTCGGCGACGACTTTGTAGTGCTCGCGCGGCACGCCCGGCTCGCGGAACATCTCGTCGTAGAAGTCTCCGGGGACGTACTGCTGGAGCATGGTTGCCGATTCAGGCATGGATTACCTTGGATGGAGTGAGGCTTGCGAATCTATTTAAAACCTTCGGCCCCCACGGGGCAAACGTATCTAGCCATGTCCTTCCCCAACGAGCCCAAAGTTCAGAAGCCCGAAGAACCCGCCCCCAGTTATGTCAAATTGGCGATGCGCAACATGGTGCGCAAGCGGGGCACCTCACTCAAGCACTTCGCGCTCACGTTGGTGGCCGTTCTCGCTTTTTTTGTGCTGCTGAGCGTCGTCTTCCGGGGCTAAAAACGCCCCCAATTTGCAAAATGTGATCGCGAAGGCATCCCTGTGCGCCACATCGGGCAGCTGTGAACACAGAAGCACCTAAGCAAATGGGCAGAGGACGAAGCTGAACTGTATCATAAATAAAATTGTTTGATGGCATAGCATCAATCTATAATTTTGATAAGTTAGATCTATTGCTCCGACAAAAATGCCCTATGATACAAACAATTACGCAGCCTGTTTTAAAAGCACTGATCTTCTTTTTTTCGCAAGCTTTTTGGTCTTGATCACCTTTCAGCCTGCACAGCAACACCTACTTGGTTCTATCGGAGGCTCCTTGTGTCGATACTTATCGATAATGTTTCCAAGAACTTCGGCGATTTTCAGGCGGTAGCCGACATTCGCCTGGAGATCCAGCCCGGCAACCTGGTGGCTCTACTCGGGCCTTCCGGATGCGGCAAATCGACCCTGTTGCGCCTGATCGCCGGGCTCGAACTGCCCGACAGCGGCCAAATCTGGTTGGAGGGGCAGGACGCCACCCGCCAGCGGCTGCAGGAGCGCAATATCGGCTTTGTCTTTCAGCACTATGCGCTTTTTAAGCACCTGACCGTTGCCCAGAACATCGCCTTTGGCCTGGAGGTGCGCAAGACGCCCAAGGCCCCGATCAAAGCCCGCGTCGAAGAGTTGCTTGAGCTGGTGCAACTGGCGGGCTACGGCGGTCGCTACCCAGCCCAACTCTCCGGCGGCCAGCGCCAGCGAGTGGCCCTGGCACGCGCCCTGGCCGTCGAACCGCGGGTGCTGCTGCTCGATGAGCCCTTCGGCGCCCTCGACGCCAGGGTCCGCAAGGATTTGCGAGCCTGGCTGCGCCGCCTGCACGACGAAGTGCACGTCACGACCATCTTTGTCACCCACGACCCCGAAGAAGCGCTCGAAGTCTCCGACACGATCGTGGTCATGAACAAGGGCCGTGTCGAGCAGGTGGGTTCGCCGGTCGAGATTTACGACCATCCGGAGAGTGCTTTTGTGATGAGCTTTTTGGGTCAGGTCAATACCTTGCCCAACACCCCGGAACTGTTCCCGCAACTGAGCGAGGCGGCCCGCGAGGTGCTGGTGCGCCCCCACGATCTGAGCTTGAGCGTCCAGGCGGGCGGACCCTCCCTAACCGCCCGCGTCGAGCGGCTGATGTACCTCGGCTGGCAGGTCCAGGCCGAGTTGGTGCTGGAGGCGGGCCAGCCGCTGATCGTCCAGCTCAGCCGCGAGCAGGCGGACCGCCTGCAGTTGCGTCCCGACCAGCCTGTCTACGTGCAGGTCCGCAATCCTAAGATCTTCCCGGCGGTTGCGGCCGACAAACAGCTGATCGAAGCCGCCGCCTGATTCCCCCGTGCAATTGAGGAGTGTTTCGATGGTCCTTGCGTTCAATCGGGCCTGTGTCTCGCGCGCCCTGGTTTCCCTCGTCGGTCCCTTCTTTGCAGCGGCGGCGCTGGTCGGTGTTCCGGCCGCCGCTCAGACCCCTAAGGAAGTGGCCCTGCTCAATGTGTCCTACGACCCGACCCGCGAGCTGTACAAAGATTTCAACGAAGCGTTCGCGGCCTACTGGAAGAAGAAGGCCGGCCAGAGTGTCACCGTCAAGCAGTCCCACGGCGGCTCCGGCAAGCAGGCCCGCTCGGTGATCGACGGACTGGAGGCGGACGTGGTCACCCTCGCCCTCGCCTACGACATCGACGCCCTCGCGGACAAAGCCCAGCTCATTCCCGATGACTGGCAAAAGCGCCTGCCCAACAACAGCACGCCCTACACCTCGACCATCGTGTTTTTGGTGCGCAAGGGCAACCCCAAGAAGATCATCGACTGGAACGACCTGGTGCGGCCGGACGTGGCTGTGATCACCCCCAACCCCAAGACCTCCGGCGGGGCGCGCTGGAACTACCTGGCGGCCTGGGCCTACGCCGCCAGGCAGAACAAAGGCGACGAGGCCAAGACTCGCGATTTTGTGGCCCGCCTGTTCAAGAACGTGCCGGTGCTCGACTCGGGCGCCAGGGGTTCGACCACGACTTTCGTGCAGCGCGGCATCGGCGATGTGCTGCTCTCCTGGGAAAACGAAGCCTACCTGGCGGTCAACGAACTGGGTGCCGACAAAGTCGAGATTGTCACCCCTTCGCTGAGCATCCTGGCCGAGCCGCCGGTCACCTGGGTCGATAAAGTCACCGACAAGCGCAAGACCTCCGAAGTCGCCAAAGCCTATCTGGAGTATCTCTACAGTCCCGTCGGCCAGGATCTGGCCGGCAAGCACTATTACCGTCCCCGCGAGGCCGCCGCGGCCAAGAAGTACGCCAAGACCTTCGGCAAGGTCAACCTGGTCACCATCGACAAGGAATTCGGCGGCTGGGAGAAAACCCAGAAAAAGCACTTCGACGACGGCGGCATCTTCGATCAGATCTACAAGCCCAAGTAAGTTCTCTATCCCTGCCTGCCTTCGTGGCAAGGAAACGCACCATGACCCTACTGGCATTCAAAAAGCACAGCGTTCTGCCCGGTTTCGGGCTCAGTCTGGGGTATACCGTCTTCTACCTCAGCATGATTGTCTTAATTCCCCTGTCGGCTCTGTTTTTCAAGTCGGCGACGATGGGTTGGACACAGTTCTGGACGACAGTCACCGACCCACGGGTGGTCGCTGCCTACCAGCTCACCTTCGGCGCTTCGCTGGTGGCCGCCCTCATCAACGCCGTCTTCGGGCTGTTGGTGGCCTGGGTGCTGGTGCGCTACACCTTTCCGGGCAAGCGCATCCTCGATGCGCTGGTGGATTTGCCCTTTGCACTGCCCACCGCCGTGGCCGGTATCGCCCTGACCAGCCTCTATGCCCCGAACGGCTGGATCGGGCAGTACCTCGACCCGCTCGGGATCAAAGTCGCCTTTACCCCGATCGGTATTGTTATTGCACTGATGTTTATCGGGTTTCCGTTTGTCGTGCGCACGGTACAGCCGGTGCTGCAGGATCTGGAGCTTGAGAGCGAGGAAGCCGCTGCCTGCCTGGGGGCAAGCCGCCTGCAGACGTTTCTCACCGTCATCCTGCCCACGCTGATCCCGTCGTTGCTGACGGGCTTTACGCTGGCCTTTGCCCGCGCCCTGGGCGAGTACGGTTCGGTGGTCTTCATCTCGGGCAACATGCCCGGCAGGACCGAAATTGCCTCGCTGCTCATCATCACCAAGCTCGAACAGTACGACTACGCCGGGGCCACGGCCATCGCCGTGGTGATGCTGGTGGCGGCCTTCGTGCTGCTGTTTGCCATCAATTTGCTCCAGCGCTGGAGCAGCCGCTTCGCCACCCGCTAACCCGCAGGAGGAGGTTATTCTATGGTTACTGTCATCGAAAAACGCCCGCAAAGGCGGGAATTCTGGGAGCAGGCCACCACCGAACCCGCCTGGCTGCGCTGGGTGCTGGTCGCAGTGGCGCTTGCCTTCTGCGGATTGTTTCTGGTGGTGCCGCTGGTGGCGGTCTTTGCCCAGGCCCTCGAAAAAGGCTGGGAGCTGTATCTGGCCTCCTTCACCGATGCCGACGCCCTGACGGCCATTCAACTGACGCTCCTGGTCAGTGCCATCGCCGTGCCCGTCAACCTGGTCTTCGGTGTCGCCGCCGCCTGGGCGATTGCCAAGTTCGATTTCAAGGGCAAGAACTTTTTGACCACGCTGGTGGATTTGCCCTTCTCGGTATCGCCCGTGGTCTCGGGATTGATTTTCGTGCTGCTCTTCGGGGCGCAGGGCTGGCTTGGCCCCTGGCTTTCGGCCAACGACTTCAAGATCATCTTTGCGGTGCCGGGGATCGTGCTGGCGACCGTGTTCGTCACCTTTCCGTTTATCGCCCGCGAACTGATTCCGCTGATGCAGGAGCAAGGAACAGAGCAGGAGGAGACGGCCCTGGTACTCGGTGCAAGCGGCTGGCAGGCCTTCTGGCGGGTCACCCTGCCCAACATCAAGTGGGCTTTGCTCTACGGGGTGATCCTCTGCAACGCCCGGGCGATGGGCGAATTCGGCGCCGTCTCGGTGGTCTCGGGCCACATCCGCGGACAAACCAACACAATGCCCCTGCACGTCGAAATTCTCTACAACGAGTACAACTTCGTGGGTGCCTTCGCGGTCGCCTCACTGCTGGCACTGCTGGCGCTGGTCACCCTGGTACTCAAGAGCCTCGTCGAGTGGAAATCGGCCCACCCAACCGAGCGCTGATGGCTGGGTCCATAGCCCGGCTGAAGGCCGCTTTGGCAACGCTCGCCGTCCTACTTGGACTCGGCTCGCTTCATCCTCCATCTCTCCTCGACCAGTCCGCCGCCGGGTTGGTCGAGGACTGTCAAGTCTGGACCCGACTTACCCTGCGGGGCCGCTTCGAAGGCAGTCCGACCCGTTGGGGTTTTGAGATCGAAAACCGGCTGTGCAACGGCGCGCGAAGAGCGCCAGCTGCTCGTCCGTCCCTACGTCGGGCTGACGGTGAGCGACAAATTCACGGCCAACCTGGGCTTTGTGAACTTTTTTACCTGGCCCACCCAGGGCACCAACATCAGCGTCGAGACCCGGCTGTTTCAGGATTTTATCTACGCTTTGCGGGTGGATAACCTGAATATTGCCCAGCGCATCCGGCTGGAGGAGCGCTGGATCGAAGGGGCTTCGGCCGTCTCGCTGCGCGCCCGCTACCGGCTGCAGCTGCAACATCCGCTTGACGTCGAGAAGCGCTGGCTGGTCAACGTCAGCGACGAATTGTTCTACAACCTCAACGCGCCGACCAACGGCCCCGTAGGAGGCTTCGAGCAAAACCGGGCCATCTTCTCGATCATCCACAAGCTCAATCCGCAGTTGAGTCTGGAAGTAGGCTACCAGGGCAACTTCAACAACCGCCCCGCCCCCCGCGCCGACCAGTTCGACCACGATTTGCTGGTCTACTTCACCCCTCTTTTGCCATGTCGATGACTTCTGCATCTCCCACTGAAGGCCGGTATGCCGCACGGATAGGATGGCATTGACTACTTCGCGCATATCGACAAAACGCGGTCTGCCACCGGGTTTAGCCTTTGGTAGTAGGGGTTCGAGGATGACCCACTGAGCATCTGTCAGCTCGGTCTTGTAGGACTTGCGATCCATCGGCTACTACGCACGCTTGCTGCCTCAACCCGAGCGCAAACGTACTGACAGCGCATAGTCTCTTAATACTCTTTACGAATCAGCTCTGAGGTGCCAGGTGTCAGCTGACATCTAACGCCTATAAAAAAGCCCCCCTGCGCAGGGAGGGCTTCAGCAGAGACTTGATCAAACCGGAAGACTAACTAACTGGCCAGGCGCAGCGGTTCTTTGTGCGCAAAGAACCGCTGGATATCTTCTATACGCACCTGGCCCACCAACAGACCGCTCGGCTGCAGGACCGGGATGCGCGGCAGGCGCTTCTCCTGCAATCGGGTCAACACTTCGTCGAGGGGCTGGCTGGAAACGACTGTCTCGCTGGCATCCACCGGCTGCATCACCGCACTGACCGGCGTAATCGCCCACAACTCGGTCGGTTGCTGCAACAGGGCGCCGCGGTCGATGCGGCCCACCAGGTGGCCGTCGTAGTCGGTGACCAGAAAGCTCACCTGGGAGCTGCCCAGCGCGTACAGGTCCGCGAAGGAGCGCAGGCTCGCGTAGGCCGGTACCGCCGGCTCGGTGCGCACGGCCGCCTGCTCGGCGGTCAGGCCGCTCAGCCGTCCCTGGATGCGGGCGTACTCGCTGTAGCGGCGGGCATTACTGAAGACAAACCAGCCGATGATCGCAAACCACAGGCCGTTGAAGTTGCCGATCACGAACAACCCCCCCAGCATCATCAGCGCGCCGACCCCCTGACCGGCGATGCCGGCAAAGCGGATGCCCTTGTACTGGTTGCCGGTTACACCCCAGACCAGCGCCTTGAGCACGTTGCCGCCGTCGAGCGGCAGACCGGGCAGCATGTTGAAGATGGCAAGCGCCAGGTTGACCATAGCGAGCAGGCTCACCACAGCCCCCACAGGACCCGCCAGGAACAGCGCCTGCTCAAGTCCGTAGAACAGCCCGAACAGGGCGATGCTCACCAATGGACCGGCCAGGGCAACGACGAGCGCTCCCCAGGGCGAGCGCGACTCGCGCTCGATCTGAGCGACACCGCCGAACAGAAATAAACTAATCGACTGCACCCGGATGCCCTGGACGATAGCGGCAAAGCTGTGGCCCAACTCGTGCAGCAGCACCGAGGCAAACAGCAGCAGCGCCGAGACGAAACCGGTCAGCCACGGCGCCAGAGGACCCCACTCGGGGTGCTGGGCACCCAGGGCCGAGCCGTAGGACCAGGTCACAAACGCCAAAATCAAAAACCAGGACACATCGATGAAAAATGGAATGCCAAACAGGCTGCCCGCCCGAATGGCACCTTTTTTCTGCGTGACCACTTGCATGGATAGACTCCTTGCTTGGGAAAAACATCCCTCTCATCCGTTCTATTTTAGACTGATTCTAAGCAGGGAGTCAATCGACTTGAGCCGGCCTCTATCAATGGACAGGGATGATTGGGAGGGTCTATGCAGTCTTGAATACTGCTATTGGCCGGGGCGGGTGCCATGATTATGAAAAACTGGGTGTGCTCCGATGAGCGAGGCTTCCATCACAGACAGCGTTGAGACCAAGATTGGGCTGGACGACCCGGCGCTTCTCATCAACCGGGAACTCAGTTGGCTCGAATTTAATACTCGAGTGCTCGACGAGGCGCTCGACGAGCGCAACCCGCTGTTGGAGCGGCTGAAGTTTCTGGCCATCTTCAGCAGCAACCTGGATGAATTTTTCATGGTGCGCGTCTCGGGCCTCAAGCAGCAGGTCGAATTGGGTTTGAAGAACAAGACCCCCGACGGCCTGGGACCGCAGGCGCAGCTCGACGCCATTGTCCACCGGCTGCGGCCGCTCTTGGAGACCCAGACGATGGCGCTGCGCAGCCAGATTTTGCCGAAGCTCGCCGAAGAGGGCATCCGCATCTGCGACTACAGCGAGATCAAGGTTCTGCCCCGGCAGCAGGAGCAGCTGCAGCGTTACTTTGAGGAGCAGGTCTTCCCGGTGCTCACCCCGCTTGCGGTCGATCCGGGCCATCCGTTTCCGTACATCTCCAATTTGAGCCTGTCGCTCGCGGTGTTGGTGCGCGATCCAGTGAGCCAGAAGGAACTGTTCGCCCGCGTCAAGGTGCCCCAGGGGTTGCCGCGGCTGGTGCCGCTGGGGATTCCCAACCAGTTTGTGGCGCTTGAAGAGGTGATCGGTGCCCACCTCGACCAGCTGTTTCCGGGCATGGAAGTGATGAGCTGGCATCCGTTTCGGCTCACGCGCAACAGCGATCTGGAGATGGCTGAGGAAGAAGCCGAAGATCTGCTGCTCACCATCGAGCAGTCGGTGCGCAACCGCCGCTTCGGCGAAGCGGTGCGTCTGGAGATTACCCCCCAGATGCCGGTTCACGTGCGCGCCCGTCTGCTCGAAGAACTCGAACTGCACGAGCAGGACGTCTATGCAATCGACGGCTTGCTCGATTTGCGCTGTCTTTGGCAACTGGCCGGGCTGGAGCGGCCCGATCTCAAGCACCGGCCCTTCAGCGCCCAAGTGCCGCCCGATTTTCGCAACCCCCAACTCGACATCTTCCGGCTCATCCGCCAGGGCGACCGCCTGGTGCACCACCCCTACGATTCGTTTGCCGCCACCGTCGAGCGCTTCGTCTCGGCAGCGGCGGACGATCCGGACGTGCTCACCATCAAACAGACCTTGTACCGCACCTCCGGCGACTCGCCCATCGTGCGCGCCTTGATTCGCGCCGCTGAAAACGGCAAGCAGGTGGCGGTGCTGGTGGAACTCAAAGCCCGCTTCGACGAAGAGAACAACATCAACTGGGCGCGAGCCCTGGAGCGCGCCGGGGTGCACGTCGTCTACGGCCTGGTGGGCCTCAAGACCCACGCCAAGGCGCTGTTGGTGGTCCGCCGCGAAAAAGGCCACATCCGCCGCTACGTGCACCTGGCCACTGGCAACTACAACTCCAAAACCGCCAACCTCTACACCGACTACGGTCTATTTAGCTGCAGGCCGGATCTGGGGGGCGACGTCACCGATTTATTCAACTATCTGACCGGCTACTCCCACCAGACCCATTACCGCAAGCTGTTGGTGGCTCCTGCCCGCCTGCGCGACCAATTTGTCGAACTGATCGACCGCGAGATTGCCGCGCGTTCCCCCGAGGTCCCCAGGCGGATCATCGCCAAGATGAATTCCCTGGTCGACCCGATTTTGATCCGGGCGCTGTACCGGGCTTCCCAGGCCGGGGTGCACATCGATTTGATTGTGCGCGGCATCTGTTGTCTGCGGCCGGGCTATGCCGAGGTCAGCGAAAATATTCGCGTCATCAGCATCGTGGGGCGCCTGCTCGAACATTCGCGGGTGTTTTACTTCGGCAATGGCGGCAACAGCGAAGTCTACATCGGTTCGGCCGACTGGATGCCCCGCAACCTCGACCGGCGCGTCGAGGTGATGACACCCGTCGAAGAGCCGCGCCTGCGCGACGAACTGGTCGCTTTTTTGCATTTGCTGCTCAGCGACAACCGCCAGAGCTGGGAGTTGCAGACCAACGGCGCCTACGCCCGCCGTCACACGTTGCCCGGTGCAATCGAAATCAGCTCCCAGCAGGTGCTCATCGACCGGGCGCTCAGCCGCTGAGGATTATTTGCCGGCAGCGGAGGGCTGGAACTTTTCGGTCCCCAGAACCACCTTTGCAGAGAGGATCTTGTCGCCGATGCGCAGTTTCTCGGCGTTGGTCAGACCATCCACCACATAACCGAAGACCGTGTAGCGCCCATCCAGAAAGTTGCCGCGCGGGTTGACCATTTCGTTGTTGGCGTAGGTGATATAAAACTGGGTCGAACCGGAGTTGGGGTCTTTTTCGGTGTGGGCCAGACCGACCGCTCCGGGTAAGTGGCGCATCACCGGAAAAATTTTCTCGGGGATCCCCGCCTGGCGGAGGGTCTTGCCGTAAATTGGCTGGGAGGCACCCTCAGGGATGATCTCGATGGGCACTCGCCGGATTTTGCCGGTGGCCGGATCCAGGTAGCCGCCGTCGTTTTTGCCCTGGGGATCGCTCACCTGCACCAGGTAGCCCTTCTCGAAGCGATTGAAGGCCGTGCCCGCGTAGACGCCCTTTTGCACCAGATCGATAAAGTTGCCGGCGTTGATCGGGGCGCGGTCGCCGTCGAGGACGATGGCGATCGGCCCCTGGGTGGTGGTCAATTCGACCAGGGCTTTACCCGTCAACCGGGGCAAGTTGGCGTATTCGGCAGGAACGGCAACCGGCTCGGCTCTGGCCCGATCGGATTTTTCGGGGACGCCGGTGCAGCCGCCCAGGGTGGCAAGCAGGGCAAAGCCCAACAACAGCTTTAACGATCTCACTTCGGTTCTCGCCAGGGACTGAATCAGAACGCACGGTGCCCAATTATACTTTCAATCGTGGACTTTCCGGGTGGAGCGTATGGACAGTCGAGTGCACGGTGCGATGACCCTGGTGGCGGTGCTGACCACCCTGGCGTGGACGGGGACCGTTTTGGGTGCGGTGGCTGCACCCTTGCCGTCGGCATCGGCAGAAATAACCATCGCCCAGAGCGCCCCCGGCATCGACAGCTTTACCGCCGGGGAGGTCGACGATCTTAGCCCCGGCACCGAACTGATCTTCACCGTCGAAGGCTCCCCCAAAGCAAAAGCGACCGTCTCGATCGCCGGGGTGGCTGCCCGATTGCCGCTGCGCGAAGTCGAGCCCGGCGTCTACGAGGGCCGCTACACCATCAAGCGCAACGACCGGATCACCGGGAAGACCGTTGTGCGCGCCACCCTCACCCAGGGTAAGCGCTCCACTTCGCTGCAGCTGGCCCAACCGCTGGCTGCGGGCGGCGGTGCCGACAGTGCGGTGCGCATCGAGCGCTTTGCGGTCGACCCGATCGAGCGGCTCGAACCGGGAGCCGAACTGGTTTTCAGGCTCACCGGCACCCCCGACTCGCGCGCTTCTTTTACCATCGGCGATGTCGTGCGCGACCGACCGATGGAGCAGACCACCCCCGGCAGCTACGAGGGACGCTATACTATTCGCCGCGATGACAACTTCCCGCCCGGCGTGGCAATCACTGCCCTGCTCGAAAACCAGGGCCGCACGGCGCGCTCCCGGCTGGAGCAGGGTCTTATCAACGACAAAGAAGCGCCCACAGTCCAGAATGCGGCACCAGCCGACCGCACCGCCGCCGAATCGCCCCGGCCGCTGGTTTCGGCGGTCTTCGACGACGGACGCGGCTCGGGGGTTGATCCCAAGTCGGTGCGGGTGCGCTTCGACGGCCGGGATGTGACCAAGGACTCGACTATCACCGCCAATTTCTTTAACTTTCAACCCAAACGCGACCTGCCGCCGGGCGAATATCGCGTGGAGGTGGACCTCAAAGACCTTTCGGGCAACGTCGGGCGCGGCACCTGGTCGTTCGATGTCGGCAGGGCAAGTGCGGCCACCCGTCCAGAACCCTTCGTCCTCACCGTCACCAGCCCTGCCAACAACAGCCAGGTGCCGGGAGGACCGATCACCGTGAGCGGCAAGACCGCTGCCGGGGCGAGCGTCAGTGCCGATGTGCAGGCGACCACATCGGTGATCGGTCTATTCGGCGTCAACCAAAACGTCTACAAGGGCACCGTCCAGGCCGACGCCCAGGGCAACTTCTCCTTTCAGTTCAGCTCGCCTGTGACCACCGCCGGTACCCGCTACGAGGTCAACTTGAGCGCCGTCCAAGACGGCAAGACCCGCCAGCAAAAATTGATCTTGATCCAGCAATAACCGGCGCACTCCAGGGGGTTTTATTCTAAAGGTGGCCTTGAGGATAAACTTTTGTGACCTGGACCGCCTATTTGCACCCGGTGCTGATGTTGCTCATCGTCTTTCCGGTCGGTTTTGCCGCCGCCGCCTTCGGTATCGAATTGCAGCAGGTCCGCGCCGAGCGCGCTCGGCGCAAGGTATCGCCAAAACTTGCGCGCGACCGCCACATCGCCAACGGCATCGCTTTTTTGATCTCGCTGGTGCTGGTGGCGACGGTGGGAGGCTTCGCAAGCGAGGGCCTGCCCGCAGCGATCGATACCGACTGGCACGGTCTGGGTGCGCTGGTGGTCGTGCTGTTGCTGGTCGTCTCGACGGCGCTGGTGACGGTGCGCTCCTTCAAGCGCCGGAAGTGGGCGCGGCTGGCCCACTCGATTCTCAACGGCACGGTGATGGCGTTGCTGGTCATCCAGTTTCTCAGCGGCGGCTGGATGCTTCGTCAACTGCTGCGCGGCTGAACCTCCCCGGCCTGGGATCAGCCGCAAATGGTAGGATAATCGAGACGTCTCGGCCCAGTATCTCTCTCAGCGGCTGCCCCGGCGGTCGGAGCAGGTCTGGGGGGCTTCTGCATGTCATACCAAAGCAAGTTATGGTTTCAACGGATCGCCCGCGAGCTCAAGATCGTCGATAAGGAGTTCTTGAGAACGATCACCGTCGCCACCCTCAGGCCGGCCATCCGCTCGCGATTGTCCGACCGCGTCGAGGAAGCTTCCCGGCGCGGAGAGGACCTGCAAGATCCCGCCACCTGGCTCGATCTGGTACTTATCGATGCGGTGGTGAGCCTGGAGAATATCGACGGCGAGGCTATCCGGGTGGCGGTCCTGGTGACCACCCGCGACCGCCATGCCCTCAACGAACTGGGGCTGGTCAAATCCCAGAATTTTCGGGCGGTGCGCTCGGCCCTGGGCATCCAGCGCCACTGGGTAATCTTGCTCGATTCGGTGGCACCCCCTTCGCAGGAACAACTCGTCGATTCGCTCTACGAGCAGATCGATCAACCCGGGGAATGCACCCTCATCGATCTGCGCTCTTGAGGACCGTTCCAGTCCGGTGCCCTTCCATGCGACACTCGAAACCGGTGTGAGGGGTGCGTAGGGTATGGTTCTGGGCCTATTTGACAGCGGGCTGGGCGGTCTGACGGTGCTGCGGGCAATTGCCCGCAGGCTGCCCGCCCAGCCGGTGATCTACTTTGCCGACACGGCCCGCCTGCCCTACGGCTCTTGCACCCCGGTCGAAATCTGCCGGTACGTGCGCGAGATCTTGCACTGGTTCGAAGGGCAGGGAGTCCGGCGCGTGCTGATGGCCTGCAACACCAGTTCGGCCCTCGCGCTGCCGGTGGTCGCGTCGGAATATGTCCTGGAAGTCGGTGGACTGATCGCCCCGGCCGCCCGCGCCGCCGCCCGCTGGGGCCGGTGCATCGGTGTGATCGCTACCGCCGCCACGGTCCAAAGCCGCGCCTACACCCGCGCCATCCAGGCACTTACCCCCCGGGCGCAGGTGTGGGAAGTCGCCTGCCCAGAATTTGTGCCGCTCGTCGAAAGCGGCCGGCTGATGGGCGAGGAGGTGCGCTCGATGGCCCGCCGCTACCTGGCGCCGCTGGTAGAACAGCGCATCGACACCCTCGTCTACGGCTGCACCCACTATCCATATCTCGACTCGGTGATTGGCGATCTGCTGCCGGCCAGTGTCCACCGTATCGACCCGGCGGTGGCGGCGGTGGCTGAACTGGCGGCAGCCCTGCCGCCTTCGCGGCGGTTGGAGAGCCGGGCTGCCTGTCACTTTTTTGTCTCTGGCGATCCGGTGCGCTTTGCGCATGCGGCCTACCCCTGGCTCAACTACTATCCGCAGGTGCAGGCGGTTGCCCTGCCGCCGCTGCCGGCCGCCCAGACAAACGAGCGCGCTTTTTAGGTGCCAGGATTGAAACCGTTGTCCACCGGGGTTCACAGGTGGCCTGCCGGTGTCTGGGCAACCAAAAAACCGCTCCAGCCTCGCCGAATCCTTGCCTAAGGGGCTTCTCATCAAAACTTCACAAAGCGCTCATTGCCGTCCCTGAGTATGAAGACATGAGCCCAGAGCGCTCAAAAACACACTTTCAGCCCAGGAGACACCGCCATGCACCGCCGCTTTGGCCCTCGTCGCCTTCTGCGTTCCCGCTTTGGCCGTCGACAAAGGTCTGCGCTCGCAGTACCCCGGCCTGAGCGTCCAACAGGTCAAAGACATCCAGGCCGGCAAGGCCGCCGCTCCTACCCTGAGCGCCGAGGGCGGCCGCCTCGGCGGGGTGGTCTTCAGCCCCGGCGCCGAGCAATGCATCGACAACCCGCGTTTCAATCCGGACAACGACGAGAGTGGTCCGCGCGCCTCGGAGCTGTACACCGATTCGACGCCCTACGCGGGCACCGCGACCGCCCTGGCGAGCGCCAACTGCCGCTAAGGGATGAAGCCGGGGGCCCCGCGAAGGCCGCCTCCGGGTGTCGGTTGCCCCGTCGGCCGATCAGCGCGGCCGAGCGATAGAGTTTTCCTGCCGGACGCGGCGGGTCCAGCGCTGAAAGGTGATGGGTGAGGCCCCGGTGGGCCTCACCTTTCTTGTCGATGACCGCCACAACTGGGATAGGCTGGGAGGATCCACCCATCCCCACGTCCATGGCCGGCGAGAAGACCCGCAAGATACTAGTTGACAACCGCAAGGCCCGCTTCGAGTACGAGATTCTGGAGACCTACTCGGCGGGGCTCGCCCTGTTGGGTACCGAGGTCAAGGCGATCCGCGCCGGCCGGGCGAACCTAAGCGACGCCTTTGCCCGGATCCAGCATGGCGAGGTGCTTTTGTACAACATGCATATCTCGCCGTTGCAGACCGCCGGGGCCTTCGCCCACGATCCGCTGCGCACCCGCAAACTGCTGCTCAAGCGCCGCGAAATCCACAAACTGACCGGCCGCGTCGAGGAAAAAGGCCTGACCCTTATTCCCCTCAAGCTCTATCTCGAAGGCAGTTGGGTAAAACTCGACCTCGGCCTCGCCCGGGGCAAAAAGCTCTACGACAAGCGCGAAGACATCAAAAAGCGGGAGGCCAAGCGCGACATCGAGCGGGCTGTGCGGCGCTGAGGACCCCTATCTGCGGTCGGTGGCCAATCGTGCTTTGGGCTTTTGCCGGTAAGATGGAATGCAGCCGATTGTGGTTTTGGTATTGCCTGCGCAGACCCCGGCGTTGCCCTGGATCCCCCGTTTTCGGAACCGCCAATGACAGAGATCAGCAACTCCCTGCGGGCAGAAAAGGACATGCAAGCGGCCCGCAAGCGCATTGCCCAACTCGAAGAAACCTGCAGACGGCTCCGATCGGACCTGGACAGGACCAACGGCAAAGCGCCCACCCAGGTGAGCGGCGTCCTCGAAGAAAGCTGGCGTTCGCTGGTTCAGCATGTGCCGGATACGATCGCCGCCGTCGATCGACGGGGGTGTATCTTGTTCGCCAATCGTGCCTTGTCCGGTCTTTGTTTTGAGCAGATGATCGGACAGAATCCGGGTGATTACTTGCTGCCGGAGCATGCCGAGCGGATGGGCGAGGTTTTTGCCCAGGTCTTGGCCACCGGCGAGGCAGAAAGCTGTGAGGTGGCCGCACCCGATGCCCACGGCGGGGTGTTCTGGTATCGGGCCAGCGTCGGACCGGTGGTCCATCAGGGGCAGCTCACCTCGTTGATTGCCGTCTTCAGCGATATCACCGAGCGCAAGCGCTCCGAGGCAGCGTTCGCCGCCTTGTTGCAGCGCGAGCAAGGGCTGCACCAGGCCATCGAGCACAGCGAGCGCCGCCACCGCTTTCTGGCGCGGGCCAGTGTGGTGCTGTCCAGTTCCCTCGATGCGGAGACCACCTTTGCCAACCTCGCACGGCTCGTGGTTCCCCAGATCGCCGATGGGTTCGCCGTCGATCTAGTCGAGGCGGACGGGGCACTGCGCTGTCTGGTCCTCGCCCACGCCGATGCTGAGAAGGTGGGTTGGGCGCGGCGGCGGCGCGAACGCGATCCGGGCGCTCCGGTCGCGTCCTGGGGCATCGCCCAGGTGATCCGCACCGGTTGCCCGCAACTGTACTCTGAATTCTCCGAGGTGCTGCTGTCTGCCTGTACCGACAGCCCGGAACACCTGGAGCTGCTGCGCCGGGGAAGCTTTCGCTCGGCGATGGTGGTGCCGCTGGTGGCACGCGGGCAGACCCTGGGAACGCTCACCTTTGTGCTCGCGGAGTCCGACCGCCGCTACGGTCCGTCGGACCTGTCGCTGGCGGAGGATCTGGCCGGGCGCGCCGCCCTCGCCTTCGACAACGCCCGGCTTTACGCGGCTGAGCAGCACGAGCGCAACCGGGCGGAGGTGGCCAATCGCGCCAAGGACGAATTTCTGGCGACTGTCTCCCACGAATTGCGCACCCCGCTCAATTCGATATTGGGCTTCACCCAGTTGCTCAGGCGCCATGCGGGCGACCCTGAGCGGTTGGCTGTTGCACTTGACGCCATCGAGCGCAACGCCAAGGCCCAGGCCCGCCTCACCGAAGATTTGCTCGATGTGTCGCGGATTATCACTGGCAAATTAACGCTCACCGTCCAGCCGGTACGGGTGACCGCCCTCGTCGATGCGGCCATCGAGACGATGCGCACCGCCGCCGAGGCCAAAAAAATTGCCCTGAGCGCAATCTATCCGGAGGCTCCCTGCACCCTGCAGGCCGATCCCAACCGGTTGCAGCAGGTGATCTGGAATTTGCTTTCCAACGCCATCAAATTCACCCCCGTCGGCGGCCGGATTCGGGTGAGTGTCGAGCGCCGCGCCGGGCAGGTGCACATCGCGGTTGCCGACTCCGGCATGGGTATTGCGGCGGAGTTTTTGCCCTTCGTATTCGACCGCTTTCGCCAGGCCGACAGCTCCAGCACCCGCACCTTCGGCGGTCTGGGGCTGGGGCTTGCCATCGTCCGCCATCTGGTCGAATTGCACGGCGGCAGTGTGGAAGCCCACAGCGCCGGACCCGACCAGGGGGCAACTTTTGTGGTATCGCTGCCGCTGGCTCCTTAAAAGGCGCAGTTAGCCGGATTTGGACTGGACCAGTTTGATCGCTTCTTCGAATTCTTCGATGGGCAAAGCGCCCTTGAGCACGAGGCCGTTGAGCACAAAGCTCGGCGTGGCGTCAAGTTCGAGTCGACGGGCCTGGGCGAGGTCCGATTCGAGGCGGGCCAGAGCCTGGGGGCTCTCGCGGTCGCGGTTGAAGCGGATGACATCGAGGTTCAACTCCCGGGCGATCTGCTCGAAACTCTCAGGGACCAGTTGCTCGCCCAGGGCGAACAGCCGATCGTGGTACGCGAAGAATTTGCCCTGCTCGCCCGCGGCGAAGGCCGCGAGGGCGGCGGCTTTGGCCTGGGGATGGACAGGCAGCGGCAGGTGCAGGTAGACAAGTCGAATGCGGCCTTTGTACTTTTCGAGCAGGGTCTTGACGGTCGATTGCGCCCGGCTGCAGTAGGGACATTGAAAATCCGAAAATTCGACGAGCGTCAACGCAGCGTCCGCCGGACCGAGGGTGGGGGCACCCTGGAAGTCGACTTTGACGGGGTTTTCAAGCTGTCGCTGCCACTCGGCGCGGCGCTGGGCGCGGACGGCCTGGCTCTGATAGGCCCGCAGTGCGTTGTATACCACTTCGGGGTAGCGCTGGATGATTTCGAGCACCTGTTTTTCAAGGTCGGCCGGGGGTACGGCGGCAGGCTCGGCGGCAATCGCGCCTGGGGCGACGAGCAAGCCGGCCAGCAGAACCGCAATCGATGGGCGATGCATAGACTGCCGGATAATGAGCCGTTCTATATTACCGATTTTGCCCAGCGATTGTCGGGTACCCATAGGGGTCGACTCACCGTCGCCACCTCGCGTGTAGGCTATCGTCGGGAAGCCGCAAATCAGCAGATTGTGTGCGGACGCCTACCGGGTCTGGTAGGAGAGTGGTGCCTAAGGATTTGCCGGGGCCGGCTCGGCGGCTTTGAGGGGAAGGGCTGCTTCCCGTGACTGGGAAGCGGCTGTTTCGGGGGTGGGGCGGCGACGGCGGCGGCGGCGCGGTTTGGGTTTCTCTTCTGCCACCGCTTCGTCGAGTTGGGCACCGTTGCCCTTGGCGGCGGCCGGTTTCTCACCGGGCTCGAATCCCGGGAAGGGCAGCACCGGCTGGCCGCGCAGCGCCGAGGCCATAAACGAGCGCCAGATCGGGGCTACGTAGGTGCCGCCCGCGGTCGAGCGGGCCATCGGCCGGCGGTAATCGTCGTTGCCAATCCAGACGACCGATACCAGTTGCGGCACGTAGCCCACGAACCAGGCGTCGCGAAAATCCTGGGTGGTGCCGGTCTTGCCCGCCACTGGCCTGCCGTCGGGCAGCTGCGCCCGCGTACCGGTGCCGCCGCTCACCACACTCATCATCATGGAGTTGATCATCTTGACCGGCGCGGATTTGAGGGTGCGCTCGCGCACGGGCAGGTTCTGCTCCAGGATGTTGCCCTGCTGGTCGGTGACCTGGAGGATGGCGGTGGCATCGACGCGGTAACCGCCGTTGGCAAAGGCCGAGAAGCCGCGCGCCAATTCCAGCGGCGAGATGCCCCCAGCGCCGATCGATGTGGCAAGGTTGGGCTGCAGGGGGGCGGTGACCCCGGCGCGGCGGGCCGCCAGGATCACCTGGTTCATGCCGATGGTGTTGGCGAGCTTCACAACCGGCACGTTGCGCGAGACGGCCATGGCCTGCCGCAAAGACATTCCGCCGGAGTAGCGCAGGTCGTAGTTTTTGGGGCAGTAGCGACCGAAGCAGGCGGGCGCGTCGGTGATGGGCGTTTCGGGGGTATAGCGACCGGTGGCAAGCGCGGCGTAGTAGACGAAGGGTTTGAAGGTCGAACCCGGTTGACGCGAAGCCTGGGAAGCGCGGTTGTACTGGCTTTTTTGGTAATCGACGCCCCCCACCATCGCCTTGATATAGCCGGTGCGCGGGTCCATCGCCACCAGGGCCAGCTGCTCCGCCCGGCGGTAGCGGATGTTCTTGGCCGCCCGGGCGACGGTCTGTTCCGCCAGCTTCTGGATTTTGAGATCAACGGTGGTTTGCACCCGCAGGCCGCCCTTGAGTACGGCGTCGCGCCCATACTTGCGGATCAGTTCGCGCACGACATAACTGGAGAAGTAGGGCGCCTGGGTGATCATAAAATCGGCGTCGCCGCCTTTGAAGACCAGAGCCGTCGAGCGGGCCTGGTCGGCTTCCGCCTGGGTGATCCAGCCCAACTCCAGCATCCGGGCGATCACCACCCGCTGGCGCTCGACGGTCTTTGCGCGGTTGCGCAGGGGCGAATAGATTTCGGGGGCGCGCAGCATGCCCGCAAGCATCGCCGATTCGGCAAGATTGAGGCTCTTGGCGGGTTTGTTGAAGTAGGCGCGGCTCGCGGTCTCGATGCCGTAGCGATTGTTGCCCCAGTAGACCTGATTGAGATACATCTCCAGGATCTGGTCTTTGCTGAAGGCCTGCTCGATGCGCAGCGAGAGGACCGCCTCGGCCACTTTGCGCTCCAGCGAGCGCTCGGGGGTCAAAAACAAATTCTTGATGAGCTGCTGGGTGATGGTCGAACCGCCCTGGACGGTGCGGCCCTCCTGAAAGTTGGCGAGGGCGGCGCGCGCCAGGGTGTCGATGCGGATGCCGGGGTGTTCATAGAAGCGGTCGTCCTCGATGGCGAGCACCGCCCGCTGTAGATGCTCGGCAATCTGTTCCAGGGGGACCACCTTGCGGTTGTACTCGCTGCGGATAATCGCGATCGGTTGGCCGTTGATATCGGTGATGCGGGTAGCGCCGGTGGGCACGTACGCCTTCAACTGCTGCACCTCAGGCAGGTTGCGGAAACTCAAAGCCAGACCCACCAGCGCGCCGGTGGCGAGCGCTCCGACCGACAGCGCCAGGGCCATTAACATCCAACCCACCAGGCGCCAGTTCACGAGCGCCTTGCGTGGGTTCTGCACATTGGCGGAAGAATTCGTTTCCGTAGTCAATGCCCGGTCGCGATGCAAAAGCTCATCGATTATACTTCTGCAACCTAGGGCGCGCTTGCACCGCTTCGGGGAAGGGAGATCGCCTCCAAAACCCGCACCGTCAGGGCGTACCATCGACACGTGGCCCTTTGCCGTGCGCGCGTGCCCAAGCCTTCGCCTCTGCTGTTCGTGCTGTTGACGGTCTTTATCGACCTGGTCGGGGGAAGCCTGCTGGTGCCGGTGCTGCCCTATCTGGTGGAACGCTTTCGATCCGACGCGCTCACCATCGGCTTGCTCTCCTCGGTGTTTTCGGTAGCCCAGTTTCTGGCCACGCCGGTCCTGGGCAGTCTCTCCGATCGCTTCGGCCGGCGGCCGGTGCTGATTGCCTGCGTGTTCGGCACCGCGATCGGGTATTTTCTATTTGGTCTGGCGGACAGTTTGTGGGTGATGTTTGTGGCGCGGGTCATTGCGGGGGCCACCGGGGGGGTGGTTGCCACAGCCCAGGCCTATATCGCCGACGTCACCCCCCCGCAGCAGCGCACCCAGGCGTTCGGCTTGATTGGGGCGGCCTTTGGTCTCGGGTTCATCCTGGGACCGGCCCTGGGGGGAGCGCTGGTGACCATCGACCTCAACGCACCGGTCTACTGCGCGGGGTGTCTGGCCCTGACCAATACGGTATTGGGTTATTTCACCCTGGGCGAATCGCTGCCGCCTGAGCGGCGCCGCGCCGTGGGCTGGCGAGAACTCAATCCGCTCGGGCAACTGGCGCGGCTGGCGCTCGACACCAAGATCCGCGGTCTGCTGGCCGGTTTTTTTATCTTCAATGCGGTCTTTGCCGGGTTTACGAGCATCTTTGCCCTGTCGATCCGCGATCGCTTCGGCTGGGGACCGGAACTGGTGGTCTGGCTATTCGCCTTCATCGGGGTGGTCGCAACCGTCGTCCAGGGCGGGCTCATCCGCAAGCTGGTGCCGCGCTTCGGCGAGGCGCGCCTGGCGCTGTGGGGTTTGGCGCTGGTGGCGTTGGCCTTTGTGCTGGTGGCGGTCAGCCCCTCGGGAGGCTGGCTGTACCTCACCCAGGCGGTGCTGGCCCTGGGGGTGGGGCTTGCCACCCCGTCGCTGCGCGGACTGATTTCCAACAGTGTCGCCGACGACGAGCAGGGCCGCGTGCTGGGGGGTAGCCAGTCGCTGGTGAGCCTGTCGCAGGTGCTTGGCCCTCTGGTTGCGAGTGTCTGTTACGACTACTTGGGGCGGCTGACGCCCTTCTGGGGCGGCGCGCTGGTGATGCTCGCGGCAGTAGGTTTTGTCTACGCCAACTTGCGGCGGCAGCAATCCGCTCCGCCGCCTTTCAAGTAAATATTCATCTTTGGTCCGGTAATTCCTTATTCTTTGCACCTGCTCAGATTTGACTGTCCAGAAATTCGTCGGCTTTGGAAAAACTGGCAGAGCAATTTATCACCAGAAGGTGATGTGAACGTCTCCTGTAAAGTGGGTTTGGGCTGGAAGGCAGGCCACTACCCAACTGAGCTGAGCTGAAAGACAATGGCAGCAAAGCCCATTACCAGTACCGCCGATGACCACGCTGGTTTCCCATATTCACTACCCGAGCGGAGATGGTTCACCCGTGGCCGAAACTTACGTCCATCTGTATGCCATCCTGGTAACGCTCGAAGTGCTCAAGCAGTACCTCGAAGGCCAGCAGGCGGCGGTGCTGGCCAACCAGTTTCTTTACTACTCCCAGGGCATCCCGACCGCCAGAGTCGCCCCGGACGTGATGATTATCTTCGGGGTCGAACCGGGCGGACGCGACAATTACAAAGTTTGGGAAGAAGGACAGGTACCGGCCGTCGTCTTTGAGATGACTTCCGCCACTACCCAGAACAAGGACAAAAGCTTCAAGAAAAACCTCTACGCCCAATTGGGGGTACAGGAATATTGGCTGTTCGATCCCAAGGGCGAGTGGATCCCGGAGCAGTTGGAGGGCTACCGAAGCCTCACCGTCGAGGTGGACGACGAACTGACGCCGGTATTCCTCCCGATCACCGATGGCTGCTCCCAGGCTCTGGGACTGCGATTGCAGGTTGAAGGAGCGCTGATCGGCTTCTACCGTCTCGATACCGGGGAGAAGCTGCTTATCCCCACCGAACTGGCCGCCGGGTTGCGCACCACCGCCGCAAGATTAGAGGAGGAGCAACTAGCTAGACAACTGGCAGAACAGCGCGCAGAAAAAGCCGAGCAGCTTGCTTCCGCACTCGCCGAGCGTTTGCGGTCGATGGGTGTGGACCCGGACAACCTTTGAGAGCGAGGAAAGCAGGATAGTGCTTTTCACCTTACCCAGACGAGCCAGGGGGTTCGCGAACCGATTTACTCGTGTCGCGCCAATCGGTTCGCGAACATTATTCTCTAGCCCACCAGTTCCTTCACCTTGGCCATAATCCCCACCGGGTCGATGCCCTGGTGCGGGAACTGTTCCCACAGGCCGCCGCAGCCTTCTTTGTGGGTGCCCAGGTGGGCGAATTTGGGGGCGTAGCCGCGCTCCAACAGCCACGAGCCGAAGCGGCTACCGAGACCCGTGCGGCGGTTGAACGATTCGACCACCAGCACCATCGGGGAACTGCCGACTTTGGCGAGCATCTTTTCGTCGATGACGTTGAGGGTCGGCTTGTTGATCAGGCCCACGTCGATGCCCTCCTGCTTGAGGCGTTCGACCGCATCGAGCGCCCGGTAGAGCGATTCGCCGAAGCTCACAAGGTAGCCCGCCGTGCCCTCGCGCACAATCTCGTCGGCTCCGGGGATGAAGGTGTAGCCTTCGCCGTGGAGGTCCTTGCCACCCGCATCCAGAATGTTGGGGGTCTTGGAGCGCGTCGAGAAGATAAAGCGCAAACCCGGCTGGTGGAAAACCGCCTCTACGCAGGCTTTCATCTGGGCCGCGTCCGCCGGGAAGTAGAGCCGGGTTTCGTAGCCGTCATCCAGGCCATTGTCGGCAAAGAAGTTGTTGAGACCGAAGTGGCAGGTGTTGTCGGCCATGTCGTCGATGCCGGAGTGGGAGAAGTGACACAGCACGTTCGAGTAGTTGAGCCGCGCCATGGTGATCTCCGAGATGCACATCTCCAAAAAGGCGCTGAAGGTGCCGAAGATACCCTGCTTACCCTTCTCCATGCCAAAACCGGCGGCGGCGGAAAGATTGCCCCGCTCCATGATCCCGGAGGCGACGAAAATTTCGGGGTAGGTGTCGTGGATCTTCTTCAGACCGCAGGAGCCTTCGAGGTCGCTGTCGATGCACATTGCCCGGGCCTTGCGCTCCGCCGCGTCCATGCGGCCCAGGACCGCCACAACCGCCTCGCCGAAGACGTTGCGGTTGGAGCCCATCTGGGTGCCGGAGCCCAAAAACGTGTAGCTCTGCTTGGGCTTGGCGACGTTTTTGAGGAACTTGACCGCCTCGCTCTGGCCGCGCTTTTCAAGATAGGCGACCGCCAGATCCACCGAAATGACGTCGTGGCCGTGGGTCGAACCTTCGAGGCCGTCGATGCCCACGCACATGGGGCGCTTGTTGACGACGGCGACCGGGCCGTCGGCGGTGATCGCCGCACAAATGCGGGCGTATAACCCGTCAAGATCTTCGCCGTCCCCTTCATCGATGGCTAGTCCATGGCCCGCCAGGGTCTTGGCGACGCTGAAGCCCGGCAGGTACTTCGACGGATGTCCGGCGATGGTCACGTCGTTGTCGTCGATGATGAGCTTGACGTTGAGCCCTTGGGCGACGGCGAGGCGGGCGGCCTCCGCGTCGTTGCCCTCCTGCTGCGAACCGTCCGACCCGAGACAGAAGACGACCTTGCCGGGGTTGGCCATCGCCACGCCGTTGACATAGGGCCACATGTGTCCAAGCCGTCCGGAACTGAACTTGACACCGGGGGTAAGGCCCAGTTCGGGGTGACCGGGCAGGTGCGAATCGGCGGCGCGGTACTGCAGCAGTTGCTCGAAGGGCAATTCGGCGTGCAGGGCCGCCATCAAGTACTGGGTGGCCACCCGGTGACCGGCTTCATCGAAGAAGATGGGCACAAACTTGTCGGGATTGCCCCGGAAGAGCGCTTCGAGGATCATTACCTCGGGCACCGTGTCGTAGGGTCCGCCGGTGTGGCCGCCTACTCCCCGGGCCGCCCCGGTGGCGGTAAAGAACACAATCGCATCGCGACAAAACTGGATATTCGCTCTGAGCGTCTCGCGCTGTTCGGCGCTGAGCACCGGATTGGTAAAATCGAGTGCCAGCGGCTTGTAGGCACTGATATCGATCGGAAAGCGAACGGTGGTTGTTGTCATGATCCACATCCTATTTAAGGTGCCGTCAGTCGGGGATGTGACGATTGCGATGCAGTCGCTGAGCGGATTTTCGCTTGCGTATCAAGCATCGGTTTCCAGGAAAACCTCGGTCCTGCGTGCCCCTACCTGCGGAGTTTCTGGCCCGGTCACGCTCATAGTAAGTGCAGAGACTGGCGGAGCGCAAGGAGCGCCATAACGCACGAAATTCCGTCGTACTCACGCCCGCCACAGGGTGGTGAGCCGCCGCAGGCTCGTAAAGTTGCCCTGGCCGAGGATGACGTGATCCAGCACCGGAATTTGCAGGGTACGACCGCATTCGATAAGTTGCCCGGTGAGGCGCAGATCCTCCGGCGAAGGTTCGGTCACCCCGGAGGGGTGGTTGTGGGCGACGATGATCCCCGCCGCCCCCTGACGGATCGCCTCGCGAAAGATTTCGCGCGGATGGGCGAGAGTCTCGTCGATCGTGCCGACGCTCACGATCCGGTGGGCGATGAGCCGGTTTTTGACATCGAGCAGCAGCACCGCGAACTGCTCCTGGCGCGCAAAGGCCAGTTCCCCGCCGAGTACTGCCGCCACCACCTGTGGCCCATCGATCACCGGCCGCTCCCCGGTGCTGCGGACCACGAATACCCGCCGCCCGAGTTCGATGGCCGCAAGCACCGCCGCCGCTCGGGCCGGACCTACCCCCGGCTGCAACATCAACTCCGCCGCGCTCACATCGCGCAGGTGCACCAGTGGTTCGCCCCCGGCGCGACCCAGAGAGTGCAGCACTTGCTGGGCGAGGCCCAGAGCGCTCAACCGGACGGCGGCCTGGCCGCTGCCGAAGAGCACCGCGAGCAGTTCGGCGGTGGCCAGTCCCCGCGCGCCATGGGTCAGCAGACGTTCGCGGGGGCGTTCGGCGACGGGCAGTTCGGCAATGCGCGGCGTGTGCATAGCAGGCAGCATACTGCCCCGCCTGCATCTCGAGCGCGCCGCCCCGCCTTGCCGCACAAGACCGCACGGCCTAAAAAAAGAACGTTCTTGCCAGGCGGCACGAGTGGATCACAAATTGACGGCGTTGCGCGTTTCAACCAGCTTGCCGTCCGCGAGCCGGTAGAAGCTCATGCCCGAGAACTCCATTGGCTGACCGGTCGCGGGCATGCCGCCGAACTCACCGACCTGCACGCCGCTGCCCGTCCAGCGCACCGCCACCGTGTCCCCTTCTGCAATCAATTGCTCGATCGCAAAATGGACCGGCTCGAAGGCGGCAAGAATTCCCCTCAAATCTTGCCGGGCACCCTCGATTCCCTGGCCGGGTGGGTTGTGGCCCTTGTCGAGGTAATCCGGTGAGATAATCTCATCGAGGACCGCTTCGCGTTTCTGGTTGTAGGCTTCCTCGTAAAAGCGCCGCACCACCGCTTTGTTTTCGTCCGGGCTTGCCATGGCTGCCTCCTGCCGGTTGCAAAAAAAATCAGGACAATACTATTACTAACGCAGCCGGGCTCAAAAAGAGGTGTTGTACACAGCACGGCATCACAAAAAACCCGTCGGCTCACGCTGCAGCTGGCTTGCTGTTCAGAGGCAGGTTCATTGCGCTACGGCTTGCGCCGGTAGTTCGCCGTCATAAACCTATGCCACTGCCCGTCGTCGCCCAGCATATGCGATGTCATCACCCGGTGATCGCCGCTCTTGTTCGCATGTCCACTCACCCACAAGCCTCTGTAGCCACTGGTGTTCGTTGTGCGGTTCGGTCTGCATCGTTGACTCCTGTTGGGTTTCGTTTGTCTTCACTGCTGCACCTCCTTCGCTGTCCAAAGTTTACCGCGAATGTGAACCTTTGTCCATTTATTCGCGGAAGCACGGTGCCCGGCTCAACGGTTGATCGCAGCACCTCCATCGGACCGTCGACGCGGACGGACCGTCGCGCGACTGCTGGTCGAAGCGGTGGCACGGGAGCTACAAGTTGCAGGGCAATTACGACACTCTTCAGTTGTTTCGCCAAACAGCCATTGGCTCTGCCGACAGCCCAGGAGGAAAATAGCCCCTGAGCTGAGCACGGTTCACCCTTTGATGTTTCTGGCAAGAGCCACTTTCAGACTCCCAGAAATGATCAGGAGCCATATGAGCACAATCACCACCAAGGACGGCACGCAGATTTACTACTAAAGACTGAAAGTCTATCCGGGCGCGCCCCACGGACTAGCCAGCACCCATCGGGAGCAATTCAACACCGACCTGCTGGCATTTCTTCAGAGCTGAGTTCGCTTTGCCGGAACCGCTGATCAGTGGTTGCTCACCTGCAGGCAGACCGGCAGCCAGGCACACACTTGCACCACTTCTGCAGAAATCGTCTCCAGATCCGGACAAGCGCAGTCGCGGCTTGTGCAGCCGAAAAAACGCGGTAGGATAGCGAAGTATCCAGGACTACATATGCGTTTGGCAACCCGGCTGGAGAAGCTCCAGTCCAACGTCTTTAGCTTGATGGACGAGGCCAAGGCCAGAGCCCGCAGAGCCGGCCTCGAAGTGGTGGACCTGTCGCTTGGTTCGTCGGATCTCTCCCCCCCGGCCCATGCCCTGGAGCGCATCCGCGAGTCGATTCTCGATCCGACCTCCCACGGTTATTTGCTCTTTCAGGGCACCCGCTCCTTCCGCGAAGCCTGCGCCGCCTGGTACGAACGCCGCTACGGGCTGGCGGTCGACCCGGAGACCGAGATTCTGCCGCTCATCGGCTCCCAAGAAGGCACCGCCCACATCCCCCTTGCGGTGCTCGACCCCGGCGATGTGGCACTGCTGATGGATCCGGGCTATCCCTCCCACGAGGGGGGCGTGCACCTGGCGGGCGGGCAGATCTATCCGCTGGCCCTCAGGCCCGAGACGGGCTATTTGCCGCAACTGGAGCAGATCCCCGAGGAAGTGCTGGAGCGTAGCCGCCTGCTGGTACTCAGCTATCCCCACAACCCCACCGCCGCCACGGCGACCCTGGCCTACTTCGAGCGGGCGGTCGCCTTTTGTCGCGCCCACGACATCGTCCTGGTCCACGATTTTCCCTACGCCGACTTTCACCTGTCCGGCGAGCAGCCGCCCTCAATTTTGCAGGCCGACCGCAGGCGGGAGGTGGCGATCGAATTTTTCAGCCTCTCCAAATCGTTTCACATGGGGGGCTTTCGCATCGGTTTTGCCATCGGCAACCGCGATTTGGTGGCCGCCCTGCGCCAGGTAAAGGCGAGCATCGACTTCAACCAGTACCGCGGCATCTTAGACGGAGCCGAAGCGGCCCTGCGCGGTCCCCAGGACTATGTGCGCGAGGCGGTCGGTATTTTCCGTTCCCGGCGCGACCGGGCGCTGGCGGCCCTTGCCCAGGCCGGCTGGCAGGTACCTGCTCCCGAGGCGACGATGTACCTGTGGGCGGCGCTACCGGAGTGCTGGCGCGGTTCTTCGGCCGAATTTTGCATCCGTCTGGTGGAGCAAACGGGCGTAGCCCTCGCCCCCGGCTCCGGCTTCGGCTCCTCCGGCGAAGGCTACGTACGCTTCGCACTGGTGCGCTCGGAGGACGTGCTCGAGCGGGCCATTGCGCAGATTGCTGTGTTTTTGCAGAGAAGCCGTTAGAGCAGGTGTTAGGGTAAAACTGCTCCCCGCCCAGCTTTCCAGCTACCCTTCTAGGCGCAGCGCACACGCAGAACTGTGCCGCAGTCGACACGCGTCGTGCAGGTCCTGGAAGAATAAACCGATCCCACCCACACAGCCTCGTTCTCAGTAGTGCCACTAAGTCCGGGGGGTGTCGGGGGGGTGGCACCCCCGCGAGGCGGGGAGGGGGAGAGCGCGAGAGGGGAAGCGCGAAGGGGGTTCCGCCTCTCGCTCCACAGACCCGCGTGCAGCACCATGTTTCGGCAACTTCAAACCGCCCTAGAAGCCGATCAGCTCCAAATTCACCCCAAAGCTGGTGTCGGTGCGGATCGATGAATTAACCCACTGGACGGTGGTAGTCAGCCGCAGGCGCGGATTGAGCGAGTAGCCGAATTCGAGCAGCAGCCGGGTGATCGCCCCACCCTGGTCGGGGGTCACCCACGAAGGAGTAAAAGCGATATCGGCGGCGCGCGGCGAGAGGGCGAATAAAAACTTGGCCCCCGCCTCCAGACCGTTGCGGGTGATCCCGTCGATGACCAGGTTGCGGTAGCCGAACTGGGGGGCGACGTTGAAGTACGACCCAAGGGGCAGGATGTAATAGCGTGCGTTCGCCCCCCACTGCTGGTTGCTGGTGCCGCTGCGCCAAAAATCGCCGCTCAAGCTCAGACGCGTTCCCCCCAGAATGACATCCTGCAGCGTCGCGGTGTAAGCAATCTCGCCGCTGCGGCTGGGGGTGAAGGCGATACCGATGCCCAGGCGGGTCGGGAAAGCTTGGCCGTTTTCAATGTCGTAGAGCAAATCCGGCGGGTTGGCGATCCAGCGGCGGAAGACCGGGCTTTCTCGCTCCAGTTCAGAGTTGGGTAGCAGTTTGGCTCCCGGCGGCGCGGGGGGAATCTGGGCAGCGGCGCCGATGGCCGTCAGCAACAGCAGCGCCGCAACGAAGGACCAGCAGTGCATCACTCGCCGCCCCGCTGCGGCTGCAGGCGGCCAAGGGTGGTGATATAGAGCACAGCCTCCTGTTCGGGGATGCCCAGCACTTCGTTGACCTCGTCGTCGAAGAACCCGCCGATGCCGCTCACCCCCAATCCCAGGTGAATCGCGGCCAGGTTGAGCCGTTGGCCGAGGTGGCCGCTATCGAGGTGCAGCGTGCGGTAGACCCGCTCGCCAAAGCGCTCCGCCGCCGCCTGCAGATCGGCGGTGTGGATGACGACAGCCGCACTGTCGCGGCCGAGTTCCTGGCCCAGGCAGAGGTGGTGCACCTCGCGGCGAAAGTGCTTGAAGCGAATCTGGCGCAATTCGCCCGCCCGGGGCGCGTAATAGTAGCAACCCGCCTCCAGACCCTCCACACCCAGCACAACCACAAAAGTCGAGAGCAAAAACAGATGGGCGTACTGCGGGTCTGGATCCAACCCCTGATCCGCGTAGCGCTGCGGCCGGTAGGTGAAATCGAGCAACGCCGCCAACTCGTCAAATTTGAGATCCGCGCCGGTGTACTGCCGGGTGGAGCGGCGGCGCAGGATGGTTTCGTCCAATTTCCCCCGCCAGTCGAGCGCTTCCCCAGCCACCGGCACCTTCAGACAAAACGAAAAGTTGTATTTATCCTCAGTCCCGGAGTCGGCCACAGACCCTTCGGGGGCGGTGACGAGCTTGGACACCTCGTGCAGGTAAGCGAGGCGCTGGCCCTCGGGAACCGGCGGGTAATCGAACTGCACCGGCGAGGGCAGGGCCGTGGGACCATCTTCGGGGTCCGCATCCGCCCCCTCGGCAAGTACGGCCACCGCCAGCACTTCTTCTTCTAAGGCCGGCAAAAATAACAGCGCATTGAGCGCGTCGTCGGCAAACCCGGTAACCAGCCGGACGCGATAATCAGCAAGGGCGGCGGCCAGTTCCAGATTGCCCAGCAGGTGGCCGCTGTCAAGAAAGACCCGCCGGTAGGCCCGATCTTCATACCGCCATGCCGAGCGATAAAACACGCCACCGACCACGACGGCGTAGGAAGCGCGCTCGAAGGCGGGATGCCCGAAACACGCCTCGCGGGCTTCCTCCCACACATTCCCGCTCCAGAAGCGCACCAGACTGTGGCTGGGCACCTGGTAGTTGTAGATCCCGGGCGGCAGCCGCGGATCGTCGCCGCGGCTTACCAGATACACTTCCGCCGGGTACAGCCCGCCCGCCGAGGGGGCGGCGCGCATATAAAAAGGCCGCTCGGGGTAGGGCACCACCGCCGTCGCCCCGTAGGTGAGATAGAGCACCCGCGACAGGCGACTGCGCGGATCGTCCGCCTGCTCCAACCCCGGGCCGGGCAGGTAGGGCCTCAGATCGAGCAGTTCGCCGGTGCGGTACTCCTTGGTGGCGGTGGGCTGCTTCGACCAGTCGAGGGCGCTCCGGCGCCGGGTGAGACCTTCGGGAGAGTACTTGGTCTTCTCGTGGTAAAAGAGGCAAAAAGGAGACGCCCCAGGGGCCTGCGAACGCGCCATAACTGTTTCGCGGTGCAGTGCTTCCGCATGATAGCCTACGGCTGCTCGCCCACCGGCAGCGGACTTTGCTGGGCTTCCTCGGGCACATCCTGGGCGGGCGCCACCTCGGGGGCCACCGCTCCCTGCCAGGCCAGTTGCATCGCCTGCAGCACCAGTTCAGGGTCGACAAGTTTGCCGCGGTGGCGCAAGGTCCAGTGCAGGTGCGGTCCGGTGGAGCGTCCCGTGCTGCCCACCGCCGCCACCACTTCCCCGGCGCGCACCGTCCGGCCTTCCTGGACGCCCACGGCGCTGATGTGGCAGTAGGTACTCGTCCAATCGCCGGAGGTGACGACGACGTGCCAGCCGCAGCGCCCGTCGTAGCGCACCGTGCGCACCTGCCCGTCGGCCCAGGCCCGGATGTAGGTGCCCACCGGCGCGGGCATGTCGAGGCCGCTGTGAAATTCGCGGCGGCGGGCGCCGGTGGGCGAGGTGCGCCAGCCGAAGCGCGAAGAAAAGCCGCTGAAGTTTTCAAGCGGAAAGGAGACCTGCCGCCACAGCGCCAGTGCATTTTCGCTGGCCGGGGCAGGAAGCCCCAGGCTTGCAAGCAAAACGGCGACCAGCACTGGCCTGCGCCACATCGACGGCATCTCCCCACCACTGCCGTAAGCTTACTCCAAAGTGGGAAAATGCAAGAACCCTATATCCTCCGCAAGGGAGAGGCCCGGCGGGGGATCTCCACCACCTAAGATAGTCTGATGCTCCTTGACGCCCGTGACCTGCACAAGTCCTACGGCAAACGGCAGGCGGTCGTCGGTCTGACCTTGCAGGTAGCCGCGGGCGAAATTTTTGGTCTGCTCGGGCCGAACGGAGCCGGCAAATCGACCACCATCAAGATGCTCGCGGGGCTGGTGGCGCCGGATAGAGGGTCGGTCCGGGTGGCGGGCTTGGACCTGGTCCGCTCCGCTTGCGCGGCGAAACGCCTGGTGGGCATCGTGCCCCAGGAGTTGGCCGTCTATCCGGGGTTGAGTGCTCGCGACAATCTTGCTTTTTGGGGCGAACTTTATGGCCTGTCCGGCAGGCGTCTGGCGGCCCGCATCGGGGCGGTGCTCGAAGTGGTGGGCCTTGCCGAGCGCGGGCGCGAACCGGTCGAACGCTTCTCTGGCGGCATGCAGCGGCGATTGAACCTGGCGATTGGCCTGATTCACGAGCCGCGCTTGCTGCTACTGGACGAACCGACTGTGGGAGTGGACCCCCAGAGCCGCAACCGCATCTTCGAGAGCATCGAACAACTGAGCCGGGAGGGAATGGCGATCGTCTACACCAGCCACTATCTCGAGGAAGTCGAACGCCTCTGCCGGCGCGTCGCGATCGTCGACAGCGGCCGGCTGATCGCCGAGGGCACCCCGGCCCAACTGCAGGCGGCAGCCGGCCACGGTCTGGTGGTGCTCACGGTGCAGCAGCCCCTGGAGGAGGCCGCCGCCGCGCTCGTCGCTCTGCCGGGGGTGGTCGGGGTGCACCAGGAGCAAGGGGATGGCCGGTTGACGATGGCCGCTCACCGCCCCCAGCAGGTGCTCGTGGCGGCCCTGGAAGTGCTCAGCAAAGCGGGGATCGGCGTTTCGGGCGTGCAACTGGTCGAATCGAGTCTGGAGGCGGTCTTTTTGCAACTGACCAGCCGCTCGCTCAGGGACGAACCGTGAAGACACTGCGCCAGATCTGGGCGCTCACCTGGAAGGATCTGCGCCTGCTGGCCGGCGACCGCACGGCCATCGTCACCCTTTTCATTCTGCCGGCGCTGTTTTTGATGGTGATGAGCCAGGCCCTCGCCGGGCTTTACAATCGCGGCCAGTTGCCACGGGTGCTGACGATCAATGCCGACCGCGGCCCGGTGGCCGCCAAAATCCTCGACCGGCTCTCCGGGGCCGTGCGCCTGGAGGCTGCCCCAGATCGCGCTGCGGCCGAGGCTCGCCTGAGAAGCCGCGAGGCGGCGGCGGCAGTCGTCTTCGGCGACAACTTCAGCCGTCTGGCCGAGGGCGGTGGGCAACCCAGCGTCGGTTTCATCGTCGATCCGGCCGCTCCGCGCGAGTTGCTCGCTCCTATCCAGGGAGCGATCCGGGGGGCGGCGGAGCGCACGCTGGCCGAGGTGGTGCTGCCCATTCGTCTGCGCGAGCGCGTCGACGACCTGGTGGCCCAAAGTCCGGATCCGCTGGTTTTTTTGCCGCTGGCGGGTGCTTTCGACAATTTGCAGGTGGGGGAAGTTGCGCTCAAAGAGGAGTACCCGAGCGGCAGCGCCCCGCCCGCCCAGCGCCCCGGCAGCCTCCAGCAGAACGTCCCGGCCTGGACAATCTTCGGTATTTTCTTCATTGTGAACGCCCTGGCCCTCTCGATTCTGCGCGAGCGACAGAGCGGCACCCTCACCCGCCTCGCGGCGGCACCCCTCAGCATTCCTGTGCTACTGGCGGGCAAACTGTTGCCTTTTTATCTGATCAATCTTGTCCAGGCGGCTCTGATGTTTGCCCTGGGCATCTTCGGCCTTGGCCTGCAGGTGGGGGCGCAGTGGCCGGCGCTCATCCTGGTCACCCTGGCCGTTGCGGCGGTGGCCACCAGCCTGGGGCTGCTCATCGCCACCCTGTTCGAGACGCCCGAGCAGTTGGGGGGAATCGCAAGCGCGCTGGTGGTCGTGCTCGCCGCCCTGGGCGGCATTTTGGTGCCTGGTTTCGTGATGCCCGAATTGATGCGCAGACTGGCCACCCTCACCCCCCAATACTGGGCCTTGGAAGGCTACCAAAGCGTGCTGTTGCGCGACGAAGGCATCGGCGGAGTCCTGCCGCAGGTGGGGGTGCTGCTGCTGTTCGCCCTTGGGCTGTTCCTGCTTGCCGCCTGGCGCCTTGGCCGCACGCCCGTTTGAATGTACGGCGCCCGGCGGCACACACGGGGAAAGGCAATGGCGTGCGAAATCGAAGCGTCCACAGCTTGCTGTGCCAGTTGTCGACGGATCTGCCCTAAAGCGCTTCGCCGGCCAGTTCCGCATCGACACCCGCCTTCACCAGCACGGGCCGCTCCTTGCGCGCGAGCAGGTGCTCGACAATCTTGCCAAAATCATCGAAGACCTGATTTTCGATCCGCCGGCGCATCCGCTCGGCGGTGCAGCTTGCCCCCAGCGTGCGCAGGGTGTCGGTGAGGTAGCGCACGTGGCGCTGTTCGTCGGCCAGGACCGATGCGAGTCCGGCGCGGGTCCTGGTGAGGTGCTGCGGAATGGTGCGGATCAAACTGCGCAAGGCCCGCACTCCCCCTTCTTCAGCAATCAAAATACCCGCGAGCAGGTCCGCCAGAGGAATCTCCGCCAGATCTTCGCTTTGATGAAAGCGCTTGATTGAGCCTTCTCCAACGCTGGCTGAAGCCTGTACTGCCGCCGGGCTCTCAGCATCGATGCTCATCTTCTCGGCGGCCACAGCACGGCGGAAAATCACGGCGTGGCGCTCTTCGTCGCAGATGTGGCGCTGCATCAGTCCGTCGAGCCAGGCGGGCATCTCGGCTGCCTTGGCCTGGCGGATGCGCTCCAGGGTGCGCCCTCCTTCTGCCTCCTGCAAGGCGAGCGAAGCAAAGACATTCACCCGCTGTCTGGCGTCGGCCGCCGCCCGGCCGTAAAAGTATCCCGTCAACCCGGCAATCAAAAGGCGCTTCACCATCGGCTGTCCCCCGCGACTGCCGCCAGTGTAACGTCTTGGTCGGCAGCCGGGCGCCTCCGAACAGCCGTCGGCGCGGAGCAGTAGAGCTATTCTCTAGAGGAGTGCCGCCGGACGACACAACATCTAGCGCCCGAGCGCTTTTCCAAACCGCTCGGCGCAAGCTAGAGTCATTGCAGACATGGACAGATTCCCACAGCCATGATTCCCCTGCACCTGAGCCTCAGCAATTTCTTGAGTTACCGCGACGGTCGCCTGGACTTTTCCGGGATCCATACCGCCTGCATCTGCGGAGCGAACGGTTCGGGCAAATCGTCGCTCTTAGAAGCGCTGACCTGGGTGCTCTGGGGCAAATCGCGGGCCGACTCCGACGACGATGTGGTGCGGCGGGGGGCGACCGAGGCGCGGGTGGATCTGACTTTTTCATGCGAGGGGCAGCGCTTTCGGATCATCCGCACCCGGGTGACGGGCAAGACCAGCAGCCTCGAATTTCAGGTGGGCGACGGTGAGAGCTTTCGCACGCTCACCCGTCCGTCGCTGCGGGTCACCCAGGAGGCGATCAACGAAGTGCTGAAGATGGACTACGACACGTTCATCAACTCAGCCTACCTGCGCCAGGGCCGCGCCGACGAATTTACCGTCAAGCGCCCCGCCGAGCGCAAAGAAGTGCTCGTCGAAATTCTCAATCTCAACCGCTACGAACAGCTGTGCGAGCGCAGCAAAGAACACGAAAAACAGTTCGCCGGCCGCGCCCAGGTGCTGGCAGACCAGTTGCAAAGAAGCCGCCTGGCGCTTGGCGAGCGACCGATGGTCCAGGTGCGGCGCGATGCGACAGCAGGCGAACTCGAAGCGCTGCGCGCCCAACAGGCCCAGATCCAGCAGCGCCTGGAGCTGCTCACGACCCGCTTCCGCCAGCGCGAACAACTCGCCGGGCAACTCGAACGCCTCGACAGCCAGATAACCCAGGCCCATCAGACCCACAGCCGCCTGCACACCCAGTGCGAGCGCCAGGCGCGCGCCGTGCGCGAGTTGGAGGTGCTCCTGGAACAGGAGGCCCAGATCACCCAGGGTTGTGCGCGCTACCAGCAGTTGTTTGCCGAGGAAGCGGCGATGGGCGAGCGGGGCAGCCGCCACCAGACGCTCACCGTCCGGCGCACCGAACTGGAACGGCGCCTCGACGGCGAGCGCCACCAGATCGAACTGCAGCTGCAGCGCCACAAAAGCCGCTTCGACGGGCTCACCCAGCAGCGGCGCGAGGCACAGACCATCCTGGAGGAGGCTCCCAAGATTGATCAGGGTCTAGCGGAACTGGCGCGCGCGCGCGAGTTGCTCACCAGCTACGAACAGCGTCAGCGCGAAGTCTTTCCCCACACCGAAGAAAAACTCCAGCTCGAACGGGAGATCCACCGCGTCTATAGCGAACTGGCCGCCCAGATCCTCGTCTACGAACAGCAACAGCGCAAACTGCAGCAAGATCTCAGCCGCCGCGGCTTCCTCGAACAGACGTTTCAAAAAGTCAGCGAAAAAGTCGAGCAGCTCGAAAAAAAACGGGTCTACCAGCAGCGGGTCACCGAAAAAGGGCTGGAGCGCAGCACCTTCGAAGCGAAACTGCGGGCTCAACAACAGCAGTACCGCAAAGAACTCGACCAACTGGCCGAAAAAGCGGCGCTGCTGGCCCAGGGGGAGACCGATTGCCCCCTGTGCGGCGGCCCCCTCGATGCCGAGCACCGAGGGCTATTGGGCGAGCAACACCAGCGCCAGCACGCCGAACTCGAAGATCACCTGACACTGCTGGCCCACCAGATCAGCGCCGCCGAGCACGAGGTGCGGGTGCTGCGCACCGAGTACAGCGAGCTGGTGCGCGAACTGGAGCAGTTGCCGTCGCTGTTGCAGCAGCAGGCCCAACTGCGCCAACAGCTGAGCGCCGTCGACGAGAGCAGCAGTACCAGCCAGCAGTTGCGCAGCCAAATTCAGGCCATCCGTACCCAGCTCGAGCGCGGCGATTATGCCCAGGATCTCAAGGCCCGCCACGCCGGGGTGCTCCAGCACATCCAGATCATCAACTACGACGAAAAAGATCACGCCATGGCCCGCAGCGAGGCTGACCGCTGGCGATGGGCGGAGATCCGCGCGGGCGAACTGGAGCGCGCCCGGCGGCAACTGGGCCAGATCGAAGCGGAGATCCCGGCGCTTGAGCAAACCTGCCACCAGATGGAAAGCCAACTCACCCACCAACAGTACGGCCAGGAGCTGCAAAACCATCTGCGCGCCGCCGCCGAGCAACTGCAATCGCTCGGGTACGACAGCACTGCCCACCAGAACCTGCGCAAGCACCTGCAAGATCACCTCCACTGGCTGAGCCGCCAGCAGGAACTGATCAAAGCGCGCAACCGTCACCCCGAGGAGCGTGGCGTTCTCCAGGAGTTGCAAAAAGCCCGGGGCGAGAGCAAAGACCTGCTCGTGCGCCTGGGCGAACAGCGCGCTGCCTTGCAGGCCGAACTCGACTCCACCCCCGACCCCCGCGAAGCTCTGGCCGCAGCACAGGCGGAGGAGCTGCTCAACCGCCGCCACCAGGAGCACAAACTCAGCGAACTAGGGGCAGCCGACCAGCGTCTCGCCCAGATAGATGCCCTCCAGGAGCAAATTGCCCAGCAGCAAAGCCAGCTGGAGCACGCCCAGCGTCAGCAGGCCCTCTACAAAGAACTCACCCGCGCCTTCGGCAAAAACGGCATCCAGGCACTAATCATCGAAAACGTGCTTCCTGAACTGGAGACCGAGACCAACCGGCTGCTCTCCCGGCTGTGCGACAGCCAGCTGCACATCCAGTTCATCACCCAGCGCGCCTCTAAAAACGCCAAAAAACTGATCGACACCCTCGACATTTTGATCGCCGACGCCCGCGGCACGCGTCCCTACGAAACCTACTCAGGAGGCGAAGCCTACCGGGTCAACTTCGCCATTCGCCTCGCCCTCTCGCGACTGCTGGCCCGTCGCTCCGGGGCCGCATTGCAAACGCTGATCATCGACGAAGGCTTCGGCACCCAGGATGCCGAGGGCCGCGACCGCCTGGTGCAGTCGATCAACACCGTCGCCGACGACTTTGCCTGTATCCTGGTGATCACCCACATCCAGGAACTCAAAGAAGCCTTCCAGTCGCGCATCGAGGTCGAAAAAAACCACCAGGGCTCCCAGCTCAGCGTCGTGCTGTAGGCGCTATTCCCCGATGCGGCCGGATATATTGAGTGTGTTAGCATAAGCTCGTATGCCAGGTTTGGACTCAAGTCATGGTTCACTTCGACAATCCGAAGGACCGGCCCGTCTATATTATTTCGGTCGCGGCGGAGTTGGTCGGGATGCACCCGCAAACCCTGCGCCAGTACGAGCGGGCAGGTCTGTTACGTCCCTATCGCATGCCGGGTCGCGGCGAGGGCAAGGGCGGCAAAGAGCGCGAGACGCGTCTGTATTCTGAGCACGACATCGAGCAGTTGCGCTATATCAAGCGCCTCACGCAGGAGTTAAAAGTCAACCTCGAAGGGGTGAAGCAAATTGCCCTGCTCAAAGAAGAACTCGACTCGCGTCAGCGCGAACTGGATAAGCAAAAGCAAAAGATGCAACAAGAGATCCAGCGGCTACGCTCGAAGATCGGCCAGCTGGAAGTGCAGATAGAAGAAGAAGTCTGATCCCCCGACCCCCCTTAAGAAGGGGGGTTGCGTAGCCGGGGGTTAGATTTCCTGGAAGCGGGCCATGGCCCGGAATTTCTCGTAGCGCTGGGTACGGCGGGTAGGGCCGTCCAGGGTCAAGAGTTCATCTAGGTGCCGCAGGAGTGCTTCTTTGAGATTGGCGGCGGCGCGCTGCGGGTCGCGGTGGGCGCCTCCCGGGGGTTCAGGGATAATCTCATCGACAATCCCCAGTTGCTTGAGGTCGCGGGCAGTGATCTTCAGGGCATTGGCGGCCTGCTCGATGTGCTTTTTGTCGCGCCAGAGGATCACCGAGCAGCTGTCGGGAGAAATCACCGAGTAAACGGCGTACTCGAACATCAGCATGCGGTTGCCGACGCCGATGGCGAGCGCTCCGCCGGAGCCGCCCTCGCCGATCACCGCACAAAGGATGGGCACCTCGTAGCTGAACATGTGCTGGAGGTTACGGGCAATTGCCTCCCCCTGGCCGCGCTGTTCGGCATCGACACCGGCGTGGGCGCCGGGGGTGTCGATGAGGGCGATGATTGGCAATTGAAAATGGTTAGCATGGTCCATCAGGCGCAGGGCTTTGCGGTAACCCTCCGGCTGGGGCATGCCGAAGTTGCGCTGGATGTTGTCCTTGGTGTCGCGGCCTTTTTGGTGGCCCATAATCACCACCGGGTGATCCCCCAGGCGCGCCAGGCCCCCCACCAGGGCCAGATCGTCGCCAAACAGCCGGTCGCCGTGCAATTCGACCCATTCTTCGCACAATAGCTGGATGTAGTCGAGGGTGCTGGGCCGCTTCGGATTGCGGGCCAGCTGCAAAATATCTTTGGGGGGCAGGTTGGCGTACAGATCGCGGCGCAGTTCCGCAGCCCGCGCTTCGATCTCAGCCAGTTGCGCTGAGACATCGACGTTGTTTTCTTCGGCAAAGCGCCGGATGTCGTCGAGGCGCGCCTCCAGTTCCATCAGTTCGCGCTCAAAATCCAGCGAAGGTCCGGGTGTTGCACTGCGAGATTGCGTCATAGCGAATGACCGATGAGTGAGCACATCCTAGCAGTTGCCCGGGGTCCATCCGTCCGAGGTGCACAGTATGCTGGTTTTGACGCAGTGTTCCGCCGAGTCTTGCCTTCATGAAAATCCTTGCCCTGGCCTGGGAATTCCCGCCGCGCATCGTGGGCGGCATCGCCCGCCATGTCGCCGAACTGTACCCGGAGCTCGTCCGCCTCGGCCACGAAGTGCATCTGATTACTGTCGAATTCGGCCAGGCGCCGGGCTATGAGATCGTCGACGGTATCTCGGTGCACCGGGTGCCGGTAGGAACGGCCAACGACTTCTTTCACTGGATTGTCTTGATGAACGAGGCCATGGGGGCGCGCGGCGCCAAGCTCCTCATCGAAGACGGTCCCTTCGACCTCGTCCACGCCCACGACTGGCTGGTGCAGGACGCGGCCGTCGCCCTCAAGTACAACTTCAAGCTGCCGGTGGTCTCCACCGTGCACGCCACCGAGTACGGCCGCTACAACGGCATCTGGACCGACACCCAGCGCTATATTCACCTTAAGGAGTTTTCACTGGTCTACCAGTCCTGGCGGACGATCGTCTGCACCAACTACATGCGCGGCGAACTGGAGCGCGCCTTCGGCTGCCCCTGGAACAAGATGGACGTTATTCCCAACGGCATCAAAGCTTCCAAAAAAGAGCGGGCCGATTTTGACCGTTGGGCGTTTCGTCGCCGCTTCGCCTATGACCACGAAAAGATTGTCTACTACGTCGGGCGGATGGCCTACGAAAAGGGCGTCCAGTTTCTGGTGGAGGCGATGCCCAAGGTGCTCTGGGAGTACCCGAATGCCAAATTCGTGATTATCGGCGGCGGCAACACCGATCACCTCCGGCGGCGGGTGGGCGAACTCGGCCTCTCGAACAAGGGCTACTTCACCGGCTTCATGCCCGACGACGATCTCGACCGCTTTCAGCAGGTGGCCGACTGTGCGGTCTTCCCGAGCCTGTACGAACCCTTTGGGATCGTCGCACTCGAAAGCTTTGCCGCCGGGGTGCCGGTGGTGGTCTCCGACACCGGCGGTCTACCGGAGGTGGTCACCCACACCAAGACGGGCGTGGTCACCTACACCGGCAACGCCGATTCGCTCGCCTGGGGCATTCTTGAAGTGATCCGCAACCCCGGCTACGCCCGGTGGCTCAAGGACAGCGCCCGCGCGGCGGTCTGGTCCCGCTTCGGCTGGGAGAGTATCGCCCGCTCGACGGTGGCAGTCTACGAGCGGGTCGTCCATGAGCGACTGAATACTCCCTGGTAGCTTACTGAGTGAACTGTTTTCTGTGATCGTTACACCGTGTACGGTCAGTTGCCCGAGCCAGCCGAGACCGAGAAGCCATCCGTCTGATTGAGCAATAGATGAGTCATATCAAATCCGTATGAACAGTGAGGCCAGAACAAAGTGTCGCAGGTGTCAGGGGGGACTTACCGCCACCTGACACCTGCCCTAAAACTCCACCCGCGACGGGCGCTCGTTGCTGCTTGGATCTTCGAGCACCAGGTGGGCAAATTCAATGTCGTCGTAGTCGGGGGTGCTGTCTATCGGGAAGCGCATGCCTCCCCCAAAACCGAACAGGCCGCCCAGCATGCCGCCGAAGCCCCGGCTGCTCATCACCGCTCCACCCCGGTTGCCGCCCACCGGATGGGTCTCCAGGCGCAGTTCGTTGTTGCCGCGTACCAAAAGCCAGCGGGGAATGGTGACCGGGATGTTGTCGCCGTTGACGAAGATCTGTTTGATCAGGCTGCCGTTGAGGTAGACGCGCAATCCGTCGCTGGAAGTGCCGTACAGGGGCAGTTGCGATTGGCCGGCTGCTACCGATTCGGGGGTATCCAGACCAATCAGTGAGCCGATGCGCAGGATCATGTCGCGCTGGGGGAGGCGATCGAGGGCAAAGGTTTTGGTGTAGCTGCGGCCCTGGGCGGGTTGGCGAAATTCGGCGTAGTTGGCCGAACCGGGGCCGAAGCTGTTGTCGCCCAGGTGCACCAGGCCGTCGTCGACTACCTGCAGGCGGGGGCTCAAGCGTTCGAGCTTGAGCTGAAAGCCGCCCCCCCCCCGCGAAGCCATCGCCGTCGGAGCGTAATTAGAGGCTTTTGCCGTCAAAATCTTCCCGGCGCTCGATTTGGGCAGTTGAAAGCGGCCCTGGGAATCGGTGCGCACGGTCACCCCCTCATCCGGCAGCGACACTTCGACACCCGCAAGCGGCCTGCCGGTGGTCTTATCCACCACCACGCCGCTGTCGGCGCTTTTGAGATCGATAGACGCGCCCGAGGTATCGGGGGCGGCGGTCCTCTGGTTTTGAGCCGCGCTCGCACTGCGACCGCCTGGAGCGGGAGTGACCGCGAGTCCCGAAAGGCGCCTGTCGAGCCTCTCGCGGTCGGTGGCGGTGATCTTGCCGTCGCCGTCGGCGTCGGCGGCTTTGATCTGCTCGTCCTGCAGCAGCAGCGAGCCTTCCAGGTACGCGTCGATGAGGCGGATGTCGCCCGCATCGACGCGGCCGTCGCCATTGACGTCGCCACTTTCGGCCCAGGCCGGAGCGGCTGCGAGCAAGGCAAGACCAACCAAACACAGAACGCGGATCATGGGGGTGATAAACCTAGGGTCCATCAGCAATGGACGTGACGTCGGGCTTTTAGGGTTCCCGACGCTCCAGCGCCTTGCCGCTCGGATCGACAATCACCAGATGGGTGAACTCGATATCGTCATAGTCTAGCGAATCGGGGGATAGGGCCATGTCCCCCAGGCCCAGCCCGCGCATCTTGCCCAGGAAGCTGTCGGGTTCGATAACCACGCCGCTGCGGTTGATGAGCGCCGCCTCGAGGGCGATCTCGTTGGCGCCTGGGCGCAACAGTTGCCGTGGCAGCGCAATGGCGATGTCGTCGCCGTTCAGGAGCAGTTCACCGATGAGCCGGCCGTTGAGACGCACCTTCACGCCACCGGCCCGTTGCTCGCGGCGGCCGGCGGCCGGGAGATTCGATTGACCGGCGGCGATCGCTTCTTCGGTGTCTATGCCGATGAGCGAGCCGATGCGCAGTTGTAGATCCTGATTTGGAGAACGGCCGAGCCCAAAGGTGCGGGTGTAGCGGGTGCCGGCGGCAGGTGCCTGGAATTGCCCCGCTCCTGCCGAGCGGCGGTCGTAGTTGTTATCTCCCAGATGCACCAGTTCGTCGTCGAGCACCTGCACGCGCGGGTTGAGGCGCTCCAGCTGCAACTGAAAACCCCGCTGGCCGCGGGTGGTCACAGAAGCAGGCACGTAGTTCTCGGCGCGGGCCGAGAGAATTTTGCCGGAGGAGGTGCCAGGTAAGCGAAAACGGCCCTGGGAATCGGTGCGCACGGTCACCCCCTCATCCGGCAGCGACACTTCGACACCCGCAAGCGGCCTGCCGGTGGTCTTATCCACCACCACGCCGCTGTCGGCGCTTTTGAGATCGATAGACGCGCCCGAGGTATCGGGGGCGGCGGTCCTCTGGTTTTGAGCCGCGCTCGCACTGCGACCGCCTGGAGCGGGAGTGACCGCGAGTCCCGAAAGGCGCCTGTCGAGCCTCTCGCGGTCGGTGGCGGTGATCTTGCCGTCGCCGTCGGCGTCGGCGGCTTTGATCTGCTCGTCCTGCAGCAGCAGCGAGCCTTCCAGGTACGCGTCGATGAGGCGGATGTCGCCCGCATCGACGCGGCCGTCGCCATTGACGTCGCCGCTCGCCGTCCGGGCCGCGGCTCCCGCCGTCCAGACGCCCAGGCAAACAAATAAAAATATAATTCGGCGCACGGGGCACCTCCCGAGTTCAGGGACCGGGCGGCGACGGCTTTTTACCGAGTTCGCCCTCCAGCTTGCCGTCGACGAGCGATCCGGTCGGATCGACGATCACTAGATGGGCAAATTCTATATCATCCAGATCGAAGCTGCTGCGGGTCGCCGTGCCGTACAGGCCGGTGACGGGCTTGGATATAGATATATTGTTCTGGTCATAGGGATCGACACTCAGCATCAGGCGGTTGCTGCCGCGCTGCAAAAGCCAGCGGGGCAGTTTGACCTCGAGGTTGTCGCCGTTGAGGACCAGTCGCTCGATGGCCGAGCCGTTGAGGAAGATGCGCAGCCCGCCCCTGGGCAGGATGCGGTCGGTGAGGCCCGACTGGCCCGCCGCCACCGATTCGGGCGTGTCGAGGCCAATCAGCGAGCCGATGCGCAGCGTCAAATCCTCGCGCGGAAAGCTTGTCAGTTCGAAGGTTTTCTCGAACCGGCCGCCGATGCTGCGCAGGTTGAATTGCAGAGCGCCCGCCGAATTGGGATCGAAGTCGTCGTTGCCCAGATGGTAGAGGTTGTCGTCGACCACCATCAACTGAGGGTTCAACTGTTCGAGCAACAGCCGGTAGCCGCCGCTGCCGCCGCGAGCGAGGGTGATCGACTGGGGCGCGTAGCTGGAAGCTTTAGCGGTGAGGATCTTGCCCGCCGGGGCGCGGGCGAGCTTGAAGCGGCCCTGGGCGTCGGTGCGCACGGTGATCCCTTCATCAGGCAGCGACACTTCCACACCGGCGAGCGGTTTGCCGGTGGTCTTGTCGAGTACGACACCGCCGCTGACGCTCTGCAATTCCAGTTGGCTTGCCGGGCCGGATTTGACGGTAATGCCTTCGATCCGCCGCTTGAGCAGTTCGCGGTCGTTGCGGGTCACCTTGCCGTCGCCGTCGGCGTCGGCGGCTTTAATCTGGTCGTTTTGCAACAGCAGATCGCCGCGCAGGTACTGCTCGACGAGGTGCACATCGAGATCGTCTACGCGGCCGTCGCTGTTGAGGTCGCCGCTGGCAGCGGGCAGGCTCTGGGCCAAAAGCAACAGGCTGGCGGCGGTCATCAAGTGGACCCGGCTTCGGTGGCGCACGCGCATCGCTTCAATCTCGCCGCATTATAACGGTTGACCCCTCCGGCAAAATGGCCCTAGCGGCACCCTTTTTCGCCCAGCTGATCGAGGCAGCGCTTGCGCTCGGCGGCGCTGAGATCTTCCCAGCGCACGTCGCGGCGGAAGACAGCACCGGTGGGTCCGGCGAGCATCCGGGGCAGCCTGGCAATATCGAAGACCTTGAGCGTTTTCATGTCGTAGGTGGTGTAGGTCGTCGCCAGTGTGGCCATGTCGATGTCGATGACCGTGAGCGGATGCCAGGGCCGGAGGCTGCCCTCGATCAGCGGGCGGGGTCCGGATCCGAGGGCGCCAGCGTGGAGCAGTTGCAGTTGTCCGCGGTAGGCGGGGTAGTAGGAGTGGTGGTGGCCGCTGATGTAGGTGTGCACGCGGTAGCGCTCCAATAGCGCCCGCAGTTGCTCGGCATTGTCGAGGATTTCGCCCGGTTCGTCGCGGCCCACCGCCACCGCGTACAGGGGCAGATGGCCGATGGCGACGCGCAACTTCGCGTTCTGGGCGGGGGCGCTTGCCAGCGCTTTTTCGGCCCAGGCCAGTTGCTCGGCTGGGATGCGCGCACAGGAGGCGTCCCAGACCAGATAGAAAATATCGTTGGCGGCAAAGGTGTAGTAGAACGGAAATTCGCCCCGGTCGATAAAGGCGAGCCCCGGGTCGTGGGCGGGGTCGCGCCAGTAGCCAGCGGTGATGTCGCGCTCCAGTTTATAGAGATAGTTGCCCCGGATGGCCCGCTCGCAGGAGGCGTCGTGGTTGCCGACGGTGAAGCCGAAGGGCAATCGCGCCTTGCGCAGCGGTGCACCGATGAGCTGGTCGTAGGCGGCCCACATCGCAAGCAGCCGCTCGCGCTTGAGCGACGGTGACTGTCCCGCCACCAGGTCGCCCCCGCACAGGACGATGTCGGGCTTCCAGCCCGGGATCAGGGCGACCGCGCGGGTGACCTGCGGTTCGTACTCCACCGAGCCGTAATAGCTGTTCAGGTCGCTAATCACCACCAGCCGCACATCACCCCGCGGCGGGGCAAACATGCCCTGGGGACCGACAGGCCGGGGGAGGGCGGCCTGGGCGTTGTCGGCACCGGGGGTTGCAGTAGGTCGAGCCTCTCCGGCGGGCCACAGCCTGGCCGCGGCGACGCCTACGCCCACCGCCCCCAGGCTCAATCCCCCCAACAGCAGCAATCGACGCCGTACAATACTCATTGCGATTCCCTGTTCCCGCAAGAGAATAGCAGTATTGGCGCCCGTCCGGCCAGGTGCGATCCGACCGATGGGGATATGGCAGAATGACGTCATTGCAGTGGACATCATAAACGCATCGGCCTTGAATTTTTCTAAGAATCTCCAGCGCTGGTTCAGTGAATTCCGTATCCAGACCCGTCTGCTCGCGGCGGCGGCGCTGATTATTTCGCTGGTGCTGGCAAGCTTTACTTTCTGGGCGCTCAACTACATCCAGGAGGACGCCCGCCGCAGCGACCAGCGCTTTGGCGAAGCGGTGGGCAATCTGCTCGCCGCCACCGCCGCCCCGCTCATCGCCCTGAATCAGTACTCCCAACTGGGCGAATTTACCGAAGAATTTCTGACCAGCAACGCCGACAATATCCTCTACGTCCTTTACGCCGATTCCAAAGGCGACATTCTCTACGGCAGTCCCTTCAACACCAGCGACACCCGGGCCAACGCCCCCATACCCGCTCTCATCCGCCACATCGAGCTGCCGCCGGTGCTCCCGGCCAAGCGCCAGCACCGCACCCCCCGGGGGCTGGTGACCGATATTTTTATGCCCATCGAGTACGGCGAGCGCCAACTGGGCGTCGTGCTGGTGGGCATCAATCCGGAGGCCAACCTGGTGAGCCGCTCCGACCTGACCCGCGATGTGACCGTCGCCGTGTTCGTCCTGGTCTGGATCATCGCCATTCTGGGTTCGGTCTTCAACGCCCTCACGATTACCCAGCCGCTCAAAGAGTTGGTGCAGGGGGTGCAGCGCATCGCCCAGGGCAACTTCAAGCAGCGCGTCACCCTGGCTTATCCGGGAGAAATCGGTGCACTGATCACCAGCTTCAACCTGATGGCCCAGCGCCTGCAAAGCTACGAAGAACAAAATATCGAAGAGATCACCGCCGAGAAAGCCAAGCTCGAAACGTTCATCGCCACGATCGCCGACGGCGGCATCCTGCTCGATTCTTCGCTGCGCATCCTGCTGGTCAACCCGGCGATGCTGCGCATCTTTGGGTGGGGACCCAGGGTGGTGGGCAAGAACATCCTGGATCTGTTGCCGGTGGGCATGCGCGCCGAGGTGGAGGAGCCCCTCGACTCCGTCTCGCGCAACATCCTGGAGCAGGCCGAGTGCCGGGTCGTCCTGGACAAGCGCACGCTGCGGGTGCTCATCTCGCCGGTGCTCGCCCCCCGGGGCGACAACCTGCTCAAGGGTGTGGTGCTCACGGTCCAGGATCTCTCCAAAGAAGCCGAACTCAACCAGGCCAAAAGCCAGTTCATCAGCAACGTCTCCCACGAGTTGCGCACGCCGCTTTCGAGCATCAAGTCCTACATCGAAACGGTGTACGAGTTTGGCGACAGCCTGGATGATTCGACCAAGAACGAATTTCTCAAAACCGCCAACCAGGAGACCGACCGGTTGACGCGCCTGGTTAACGACGTACTGGATCTTTCGCGCCTGGAATCGGGCCGCGAGTACCACTTTGAGCCGGTGGACCTCGTCCAGCCCATCGAGCAGACCCTGCGCACCCACCGCCTCACCGCCCGCGACCGCGAGATTGAACTGGTGAGCGACATCGCCACCGACCTGCCGCTGGTCCTGGGCAATTACGACCTGCTGCAGCAGGTCTTTTCCAACCTGGTCGGAAACGCTCTCAAATTTACCGAACCGGGGGGGCGGGTCACTCTCTCGGCCCGCCGCACCGACGACCCGGCCAAAGTGCGCGTCGCCGTCACCGACACCGGCATCGGCATCTCCGAGGAGGACCAGCGCCGCATCTTCGAGCGCTTCTTCCGGGTCGAAAACCGGGTGCACACCCTGGAGGGCACGGGCCTGGGGCTTTCGATCGTCGACAACATCGTCAAGAAGCACAACGCCCAGGTCCACATCGAAAGCGAAGTGGGCCAAGGTTCGACCTTCTGGTTCGACGTCGAAGCCTACAGGGAAACCTGCGAGTGGCCCCGGCGCGAGCAGGAAGAAGTGATCTGAGCGCCTTTTGCTGAACGTCCCTTCCCTACTAAATTTATAAGCTTTGCAAAGGAGCGGGCAGGTAGGGGATGGCTTCCGAATCACTGCAGGGTTTTGCAATCGGTCGGTTGGTCGGCGGGCGCTATCGCCTCCTCGGCCGGCTCGACGGCGGCAGCATGGGCAGCGTCTACGAGGCGGCCGACACCAAACTGGCGGGCAAGGTGGTGGCCCTCAAGGTAATGCACCGCAGCCTCGCGGGCGACACCGAGGTGGTGAAGCTTTTGCGCCAGCGCTTCGAGGAGGAGGCGCGCCTCAGCGCCATTTTAGGGAGCCACCCGCGCATCATCCAGGTGACCGACTACGGCATCGAAGGCCCCCAACCCTATCTGGTGATGGAGTTTCTCAAAGGCCGCAGCCTCAAGGAAGTGCTGGCCCACGGACCGATGGCCCCCGGCCGGGCGGTGCGCCTGGCGGTGCAATTGTGCGACGGGCTGCAGCATGCCCACGCCGCCCAGGCCACCGTCGAGGACCGCACGATCCGGGGAATCATCCACCGCGACATCAAACCGGGCAACCTCTTTTTGATCGAGGACGAATCGCTGGGCGAGACGGTCAAGATCCTCGATTTCGGCATCGCCAAGGCCAACAGCGACATCTCTCTAGCCCTCGGCACCCAGGCGGGCTTCGTGGGCACCTCGGGTTACGCGAGCCCCGAGCAGTTGCGCGGCGAAGCGATCGACGCGCGCTCCGACATCTACTCGCTGGGGGTGGTGCTCTACCAGATGCTCACCGGCCAGATGCCCCTCAAGCCCAAAACCGAGACTTTCGCAGGCTGGTATCACGCCCACAACTACACCACCCCCACCGGCTTTCAGGCCCACCGGCTACCGTACATGCTTCCGCCTGCCCTGGCGGCGGTGGTCCTCTCCTGCCTCGAAAAGGACCCCGCCCACCGGCCCCAGAGTATGCAGATGCTCGGGATGCAGTTGCAGTGGGCAATGGGCTGGCTTCCCAGGGAGGAAATCTCCCAACCGCTGTTGCCCCGAGATGTATTCATCGGTGGTGCAATTGCACTACTGGCTCTAGTCGGGTTTCTATACCTGCTCAGCTAAACGGGCTGGCTTCACAGCAGAGCCCGTAGGGAGCCATCCAGGCATTTGCTTTAAGATGCATGAGTTACGGGCAGAAAAAAAGCAGCGTTTTTCCGGCGATTAGTGTGGGCTTTGGTTTCTGACGTTGGATTTTAGATAACCACTCCATATCCAATCTTCGCCGATTGGCTCGACCTGTAATCGCTCCAGCCGCAGCGCTTCATGCATTTTCTCGAAGCCCGCACCGGCGATGGGTGTGTAAGCCTGGGTGCCTCCCACCAGACAGGGGGCTACAAAGCAAATCACCTTCTGCACCGAGCCGTCCGTCAGAGCCGACCAGGTGAGGGTGCCGCCGCACTCCCAGAGCACCGATAAGCAGGGGCGAGCAGCGAGTTTTTCGAGCACGGCGGCGGGGGTGAGTTCGTCCAACACCTGCACTTCCACGCCCAGCCGCTCCAGATTGGCGCGCATCTGCGGGTTGCCCTGCGCTCCGGTGAAGACCAGGGTAGGGATAGTAGTCTGGTCCAGCCACAGACGCGCCTCGGCCGGTAAGGCCAGGGTGCGCGAGAGCACGACGCGCAGGGGGTTGCGGCCCTCTGCCAGGCGGACGGTGAGTTGCGGGTCATCCAGGCGCACGGTATTGCCCCCGACGATTACCGCATCAGCAAAGGCGCGCAAGCGGTGGGTGCGGGCGCGGGCCGCCTCGCCGCTGATCCAGAAGCTGTGGCCGGTGCGCGTGGCGGTCTTGCCGTCCAGGGTCATGGCGTACTTGAGCACCCCGAAGGGCCGCCCGGTGCGCACAAAGTACACAAACGCCTCGTTGAGCCGCTCGCAGCGATCGGAGAGTACCCCGACGCTCACGTCGATTCCGGCGGTGCGCAGCCGCTCGATGCCGCGGCCGCAAACGAGCGGGTTCGGATCGACCATACCCACCACCACCCGTCGGATGCCGGCGGTGAGAATTGCCGCGGTGCAGGGGGGGGTGCGGCCGTGGTGGTTGCAAGGCTCCAAATTGACGTAGAGCGTGGCGCCGTAGGCCAGATCCCCGGCGGCGCGCAGGGCGAAGACCTCCGCGTGGGGTGCACCCGCCTTCGGGTGAAAGCCCTCGCCCACGACCTGTCCATTTTGGACCACCACCGCTCCCACCAGCGGATTGGGCGTCGTGCGGCCCCAGGCTTGCTCAGCAAGGGTGAGGCAGCGCTCCATCCAGTTCTCGTCGCCCACGGCTACCACCCAAAACTTTTCTACATTTACACACCCAAAACGGAGCCGTCACGGTCCGCCGGGCCGATTTCAAGGCTCGTAATCCCGCCAACCCAGTTCTTCGAGGCGGGCCTGTTTTTTCTCGACCGCGGCGCGCAGCCGCTCGCGGTAGGCAATCATTTTTTGTTGCAACACCGGGTCCGCCGTCGCCAGGATCTGCACGGCGAGCAGACCGGCGTTGCGGGCGTTGCCGATTGCCACGGTGGCTACCGGAATGCCCGCGGGCATCTGGACGATCGAGTAGAGCGCATCGACGCCCCCCAGGGCAGTGACCGGCACCGGCACACCAATGACCGGTAAGGGGGTGAGGGCCGCCACCATCCCCGGCAGGTGGGCCGCCCCGCCCGCCCCGGCCACGATCACCTTCAAGCCCCGGGAATGGGCGGTTGCCGCAAATTCGAACATGCGCCCCGGCGTGCGGTGGGCCGAGACGATCGCCACCGAACAGGGCACCTCGAATTCGGCGCAGACCTCGGCCGCCGCCTTCATCGTGGGCAGGTCCGAATCGCTGCCCATGATGATCCCCACCAGCGGATTAGCGGCCATGCATCGCCCCCGGTCCCTGACACCTCATATCCCCAGCGCCTCGCGGGCGGCGGTGGCGCGCTCGCAGGCCACCGCCGGGTCGTGGGCGACGGCGGTGATGTGGCCGAGCTTGCGGCCGGGCCGGGCGCCGCGCTTGCCGTACCAGTGCACTTTGACCCCTGCGAAGGCGAGGGCCGCCGCCAGGTCGGGTTCGGCCTCGGGCGCGTCGATTTCGGCCAGAATATTGACCATCACCGCCGCCGGACTGTGCATAGCCGGGTCCGCCAGCGGCCAACCGAGCACGGCGCGCAGGTGCTGCTCGAACTGGCTGGTGGTGCAGGCGTCGAGGGTGTAATGGCCGGAGTTGTGGGGGCGGGGAGCCAGTTCATTGACACTCACCGCACCGCGGGCGTCCACAAACAGTTCGACACCGAAGATGCCCACGCCCTCGACCGCCTCGACGGCGGCGCGGGCGACCGCTCCGGCGCGCTCGCGGATCGCTTCGTCCACTGGGGCCGGGGCGATCACGGTGTGGCAGACGTGCTGGCGCTGGCGCGTCTCGACCACCGGATAGGAGCGCACCTCGCCGGTAGGGGAACGCGCCACCATCACCGCCAGCTCCCGTTCAAAAGGCACGAACGCTTCGACCATGAGCGGTTGTCCCGCCAGGGCCTCCCAGGCGTCCTTCAGGTGCGCGGGGTTCTCGACGATGCGTACCCCGTGCCCGTCGTAGCCTTGAAGGCGGGTCTTGAGCACCAGCGGCCAGCTGTCTTCCCACGCCCGCACCGCCGCCAGATCCTGGGCGGCGGCGAAGCGCGGCACCGGCAGTCCGGCCGCGGCCAGATAGGTGCGCTGGTGCAACTTGTCCTGGATGCGCGCGAGGGTCCGGCTGGCGGGCCAGACCCGGCGGCCTTCCGCCTCCAGTTGGGCGACCAGCCGCGGCTCCACCCACTCGTTTTCGAACGTGACGATGTCGGTGATCCTGGCCAGGGAGCGCAGGCTCTCGATGTCGTCGAGCGCCCCCTCCAGTGAGACGGGCACCACCTGGGAGGCGGGGCTGGCCGGGTCGGGGTCGAGCACCACCAGCCGTAATCCCAGGGCGTGGCCCGCCAGGGCCATCATCCGGCCAAGCTGGCCGCCCCCGACAATACCGACCGCCGGCAGACCCATCCGCCTTGCCGCTGGTCGCACAAGCTCCGCTTCCAGTGCCCCATCTCCCATCGTCACATTGCGCAGATCAAAGATCTTTATCTTAATCGCAGTCGGATGCGGACCCTGGCGGTGGTGGATAGGACGGCCTCTTATACTGATAGAATCGGCGTTTCGGTTGGCACCCCATGAAAGACAGACTTCGCGAGTTCGCGGCATTGGAGAAGGATGTGCGCGTGAAGGCCACCAGCACCATCTGGGGCTGCGCCACCGGCATGCTGGCTATTTGCATTCCGCTTGTCTCCATCGCCGGGGACGGCCCGGCCCTGTTGCTGCCCCTGGCGGTGGCGGTGGGTGCGGCGGTGGCCACCGCCTTTGTCTGGAAGTCGCAGCCGAGCGCCGACGGTGCCGAGATAGCGCTGCCTGCCGTTTTGCGCCTGCGGCAACTCGAAGAACGCATCGCCAAGCTGGAGACCATCGCCCTCAGCGGCGAAGAAGCGCTCAAAGCCCGCTACCGGCAACTCGAAAAAGCCGAGTGAGCCGCAGGCGCTAAAATAGCCCTCGGACAAAGTAAGGAGAAGCACCCCGTGCTGAAGCGTTCGCTCCGCTGGTTGATGGCGGCAAGTTTGGTCCTGGCGGCAGGCGTGTCACCGGTACAGGCGCAGTCGGGCTTCTGCCTGGTGGGCTGCGCGCGGGACGCCGACCTCATCCTCAACTACAAAGTCGAGGACCGCTCCCACGATTACACCTCCGACCGCTACTTCCTGTGGATCAAGCCCCAAAAAATTGCCGTGCGCGAGGTGCAGGTTATTGCTGGTCCTGATTTCGACGGCCAGTTCAATACCAAGTTTGTCGAAGTCGCCTCGCGCACCTCCGGCAAGTCCTATACCGTCGAGGATGTCAACTGGGACCAGGATCTGCGCGCCTTGACCGTGGTACTGGCCAGCCCCATTCCCGCCTCCGAAGAAATCCAACTCGTCCTGAGCCAGGTGGTCAACCCGAGCAGCGAAGGCATCTACAAACTCAACGCCCGCGTTCTGGGCACCGAACCCAACCCGATCTACCGCTACGTAGGCACCTGGGCCATCACCATCGAATAGGCGCGCTATGCATCTGGTCTACCTGCACGGCTTTGCCTCCGGCCCCGATTCCACCAAGGGCGGCTTCCTGAAGCGGCGGCTTGCCGAATTTGGATACAAGCTGCACCAACCGGATCTCAACGCCCCCGCCTTTGAGGCGATGACCATCAGTTCGCAACTGGCGGTGATCGCGCGCACCCTCGAAGGTCTGAGAGGACCGGTCACTTTGTTGGGTTCGAGCATGGGGGGACTGCTGGCGGTGCTGCAGGCGACGCGCGATCCGCGCATCGAACGGCTGGTGCTGATGGCGCCGGCTTTTGGTTTTGCCCGGCGTTGGCAGGAGCGGCTCGGGGCGGCGGCGGTGGCCGAATGGCGCCGCAGCGGCAAGCTGGCAGTTTATCACTATGCCTACCGCCGCGAGTGCCGACTTGGCTTTGAGATGCTCACCGACGCCCTCGGGTACGACGAAACGCAACCGGGCCGACCGGTGCCGACCCTGATCTTGCACGGTCGGCGCGACGAAGTGGTGGACTTCGAACTCAGCCGCGCCTTTGCCGCCTCCCGGCCCAACGTCGCTTTGCGCCCCTACGATACCGATCACGCCATGATCGATGTCCTGGAGCCGATGTGGCAGAAAATCCGGGCCTTTTTAAAGCTCGAACGGCAGGGCGGACACCCTGCCGTTCACAGCAGTTAAATGCGGCTCAGTACTCAGCGCGGCGCCTGAATCTCCCACTTGAGGTCGCTCACTGCCTGCAGCGCGACGGAGGAGACGAAGGTGGTGCCGTTCATGAGCCAGATCGAGTTGGCGCCGGTGGCATAGTTGCGCCAGAGAATGTCCGGCTTGCTGTCGCGGTTGTAGTCGGCGGTGCCGCCGATGCGCCAGCCCAGATCGGCTACAGCCGAGAGCGTGACGCTGGCGACAAAAGCGGTGCCGTCCATCGTCCAGACGGTGTTGGCGCCGGTGGCCTGGTTGCGCCAGAGAATATCCGGCTTGCTGTCGCCGGTAAAATCGGCGGCCCCCCCGATGCGCCAGTTGGGATCGCTCACTGCCGGTAGGGCGATGCTCTCGACAAAGTCGGTGCCGTTCATCTTCCAGATGGTGTTGGCGCCGGTGGTAAAGTTGCGCCAGAGAATATCCGGCTTACCGTCGCCGGTGTAGTCGCCGGAGCCTTGAATTTGCCAGTTGAGGTCGGCCACCGCCGTGAGCGTTGCGGTGCCGGTGCGCGTAGTACCGTCCATCAACCAGACCGAATTTTGGCCGGTAGCCTGGTTGCGCCAGAGAATGTCCAGTTTGCCGTCGGCATTGAAATCGTCAGTACCGCCGATGCGCCAGTTGAGATCGCCGACGGTCTCGAGCGGAACACTGGCGGAAAAAGCGGTGCCGTTCATACCCCAGACCGTGTTGGCCCCGCTGCCGAAGTTGCGCCAGACGATGTCGGCGTTGTCGTTGGCACCAAAATCGCCATCGACAGGAACGAGAAATCTGCTGATAAACACGTCGGTGGCGGCGGCGAAGCTAGTGTCGTAGGCGCCGCTGGTGGTGGGGTACTTGATCGAGGCGGTGGCACCGGTAATAAAGATCCGGCCGCCGCTGCCCACGACGATGCTGGAGCCGTAGTCGTCGGTGGCGCCGCCGATAAACGTCGAGTAGAGCAGCCGGTCGCCCAGCACGTTGAGCTTGGAGACGAACACGTCGCCAAAGGACGTGCCGCCGTTGTAGCTGGTGTCGTAGGCGCCGAAGGTTACCGGAAAATTGGTCGAGAGCGTCGAACCGGTGATGTAAGCGTTGCCGGCACTGTCGAGGACGATGCCGAGGCCGACATCGCCGAGGGCACCGCCGAGAAAGGTTGAGTAGACCAAAGCGGTGGCCCCGGCGTTCAACCGGGTGACAAACACGTCGGGCAGCAGGTTGTAGCTGGTGTCGTAGGCGCCGCTGGTGGTCGGAAAATCGGAGGAGGCCGTCGAGCCGGTCACATAGACACTGCCGTCGCTACCCAGGGCGATAGCGTTGCCGGAATCCTGGCCGGCTCCGCCGAGATAAGTCGAATAGATCCGGCCGCCCGCGCTGTTGAAACGGGTCACTACCGCATCAAAACCGCCGCCGTTGAACGAAACGTCATAGACACCGGGGTTGGGAGTGACCGGGAAACCAGCACCGCTGGTGGTGCCGACGACGTAGACACTGTCGTTGCTGCCTTGGACGATGTCGTTACCTGAATCGGCAAGGGTACCGCCGGTAAATGTCGAATAAACCAGGGTATCGCCCGCCGCCCCAAGCCTGGTCACAAACATATCGGAGCCGCCGTTGAAGGTCGTATCGGCGGTCCCGTCGGTGACCGGGAAGTCGAAGGAGCCGGTGTTGCCGGTGATGTAGGCGGCGCCGCCGCCACCCACGACGATGCCGTTACCGTTGTCCTCAAGCGTGCCGCCCAGGTACGTGGAGTACACCAGACCGTTGCCCGCAGCGTTCAATTTGGCGACGAACGCATCGTAGGTACCGCCGCCGTAGGATGTATCGTAAGCGTTGGTCGTGGTGGGAAAATCGGTTGAGGCTGTAGATCCGATCACGTAGGCTTCGTTTTCACGCACCGCGATGTCGGAACCAAAATCGTCGCCGCTACCGCCCAGGTAAGTGGAATATACCAACTGCGAACCAGCAGCGTTGAGCTTGGTGATGAACACATCCCCGAATTCGGTGCCGCCGGCGTAGGAACTGTCGTAAGCACTCACCGCGGGATAGCTGGTGGAGAGAGTGTACCCGGTGATATAGACGCTGCCGTCACTGCCAAGGACGATGTCGTTTCCGACATCCTGTTCAGCTCCACCCGCGAAGGTCGAGTAGCTGAGGATCGGATCGATAACCAGCGGCAGGCTGCGGTCGTACTCGCCCACAGCAAAGCTGACTTTGCGGCCGGTCAGCACATACCGGCCGGCGACCTGGCGCTTTTGACCACCGATCTGCTGATAGACAACAGGCCGATGCTGACGCATCTCACCCAGGGCAGTGGCAATAATCAGATCGCCGTTGCCGTCGAGACGAAGGCTGCGGGCACCGGCGACGTCCATCGCGACCCGTCCCGGATCCACCCCCGGCCCCACCACAAAGTCGTACTCCAGTTGCCGGCCGTTTCCGTAATAGACCATATCAATTCCCGGCCAGACCCCCCGGGCCTCAACCCGCTCAAAGGTATCCACATCGGTGCGCCATCTGCCGGTATCCTTGCCGGCCAGATAGTTCACCTTGCCAGGCAAAACGTCTTTGCCGGCCAGCCGGGCCTTGGGATTGGCGCCCACCAGGTTCATGCGGATCGCCGCCGTCTTGGGTTCGGATCGCTCAGCAGCGGTCATTGAGGAGCGCAGCTTACTTTTGGAGCGATCCGCTGTGCCCAGGAGCACAACCGCCTCGGTAGGGCCGAGCAACAGGCTGTATCCGGGACCGCGGGAGACGTACTGCACCCGCGAATCGGTCTGGCCGACATTCGGCTCGAAGCGCATGGGCAGCTTGCCGAAAGTTTCGCCGATGCGCGCCTGCGCATTGGGAGACAGTCGCTCGGTCGCCGTCCTGGCCTGGGTGATGTGGGCGCCGATAGGCAGCAACGTCGCTAGCAGCGCAACCGCCGACAACACAGAGAGGGCTCGTTTATGAAAAGGTCTCGGTATCATGGCCATTTCCGTAAGTATGTTTTCGAGGGAGTAAACCGGTTTCGCAGCCAATATACACTGCCTCGTCCGGCAAGGTGGCTCACGGGGAAGATAGACCGGTTTTGTCGGCAATATACATAGCCCAGCTGATCGAGCGGCACGGACATGGCAGAGCCAGGCTCAACATTTCACCGGTTTTTCAGAACGCACCATACCATGGGCTGCGCGAATCAAGGATTTTGACCGAAGATCTTCAGAATTGTCGATCGAGCTCGACTCCCGGCCCGGCGCTTCTCAGGCGTGCACCTGGCCGTCGGGCATGACCGCACCGGTGAGGATGGCGGCGGTGAGCTTGACCATCAATCGACCGGCAGCACTCATCTGGGCACCGCGCAGGTTGGCGCCGCTCAAGTCCGCTCCGCTGAAGTCCGCGCCAATCAGATGGGCGTCCTGGAGGTTGGCACCGCGCAGATTCGCCCGCAGCAAATTCGCCCGAAAGAGGTTGGCTCCGGACAGATCCGCGCCGCTCAGGTTGATCTTGTGCAAAAACGCGTCGCTGAGGTCCGCGCCGCTCAAGTTGGCGTTGCTGAGGTTGCGTCCTTCAAAGTCTTTTTCTTTGAGATTGGCACCGCGCAGGTCCGCGCCACTCATGTCCGGACGGGATGGGGGCGGCGGTGGGGGCGGCGGTGGGGGCGGCGACGGGGTAGGGCGGGGGCGGTAGGCGTTGGCAGGGGTCGCCGAAGCGCTCGGTCGGTACACCGGCCGGAAATTGGAAGCGGGCTGGGTCTGGTGGGCCTGATGGACTTTGCGCGGCGACGGACGGTGCGAGCGCAGGTGCTCGTAGGCGCGATTGATTTCTTTGAGCTTCTCGACAGCCTTCTGGTGCAGGCGGGTGTTCTCGGTCGGAACGCGGTCGGGATGCCAGACGAACACCAGATCTTTGTAAGCCTGGCTCACTTCCTCCGGGGAAGCGCCAGGCTCCAGCCCAAGCACCCAATACGACCGCTCCAGCTCATCCATGGAGAACACCTTAACACCGATGCCGCCGCCGGATGGTGCGGCCCGGCGGTGGTACTTTTGCACCTTCAGGCGGCAGGGCGGCGCGCCGCCAGCGCTTCGAGAATCTGCCGGTGCCGCTCGCGGGTAATGGGATAGCGCCAGGCAAACCACAAACCCAGCGCCGCCGCCGCCGCCGGAATCGGCCCAATGACCAGCCGCAGCACCACCAGGGCGCTGTCGGGTTGGACAGCGGCCTTGCCGTCGAAACCCGCCGCCTCGAGCAGTTGCCCCACCAGCAGCAGGCTGGCGGCCAGACAGACTTTCTGCAGCAGCACCAACAGCGCGTAGAAGACGCCCTCGCGGCGCTCGCCGGTCTGCAGTTCATCCAGGTCGATCACGTCCGGCAGCATCGACCAGGGAATCAAATAGACCGTCGAGACGCCGACCCCGGCCACCACCGCCAGAACCAGCATCCAGACCGCCTGGCCGGGGCTGAGCAACATCAAGCCGAGCATCGCCAGCAAGAAAAACCCTGTCCCCAGATAAAAAATCTGTTTCTTGCCCAGGCGGGCGCTGAGGGCACTCCAGACGAACAGCATCGCCAGAGCCGTGCCCTGGATGGCGAAGATCGTTCCGGCCAGCCAGCTGTCCGGCAGGTTCATCCAGTAGCGGACGTAGTAGGGGACCACCGTGGCAATCAGTTGCACCGCAAACCACGAACACAGATAAATCCCCACCACATCCAGGTAGGGCCGGTTGGCCAGGGCGATGCGCAGTTGCCGGGCAAGCGGGAGGCGCTCGCCAGGAGGAGTCGCGAAGCGCTCGCGCGTTCCGAAGAAACACCAAAATAGCGGCAACACCGCGAGCACCGCCCAGATCCCGGCCCCCAGAGCGTTGCCGAGGGCAGGACGGTTGGGAAAGGCTGCGAGGATGAGCGGGAAGGTCACCCCCGACAGCAAGCTGCCGCCGATTGAAAAAGCAAAGCGAAATTTCGACAGACCGGTGCGCTCGTCGTAATCGTCGGTCAACTCCGGCGTGAGGGCGGTATAGGGCAGATTGACGGCGGTGTAGAGGCTGTTGAACAGTAGCGCCATGGCCAGGTAGTACCAGAAGGCGGCCCCCGCGTTGCCCGCGAACGGCACCAGCCACTGGGCAAAGAAGGTGAAGCCAAAGGGAATGGCCCCCAGCAAAATCCAGGGGCGGCGCCTGCCCCAGCGGCTGCGCGTGCGGTCGGTGAGCACGCCCACGATCGGGTCGTTGACGGCATCCCAGACTTTGCTGATGGCCAGAATGCTGCCCGCCGCACCGGCAGCCAGGCCCGCGGCGTCGGTCAAAAACGGCAGCCAGAAGAAGACCAGCAAATTGGCGGTGACGGCGGGACCAAAATCCCCCGCCCCGTAGGCGAGCTTCTGGGCCAGATTCAGGCGTTCGGACTTGGGGGGCACAGCAGAGGTTCCTCGGGCGATACTGCCACGATCCCACAGGTGGGTCGCGGCGGTGCCCCATCCTGGACATTGACCGGGCTGTCCCCCACCCGGGCGCGTGCCGGGCCGCCGGGAGCGCCCTAGCGCTGTGCCGCCCGGACCACTGGCACAGGGAGCACCCTAGCGCGGGCCGCTCAATTGCCAGCCGGCCCCGACCGCCGACAGCCCCACCGACTGGGCAAAAGCTGTGCCGTTCATCAGCCAGACGGCGTTGGCGCCGGTGGTCGTGTCGCGCCAGACGATGTCCGCTTTGCCGTCGCCGTTGTAATCGCCCGCCGCCCCGATGCGCCAGACGGTCGAGACCGCCGGCAAGGCCACCGACTGCGCCAGTGCCGTACCGCTCATCAGCCAGACGCTGTTGGCGCCGGTCTGCTTGTGCCGCCAGAGCAGATCCGCCTGGGCGTCGTTGTTGAACTGTCCCGCCGCCACTAGTTGCCAGTTGGCGTCGCCCACCGACGGTAGGGCCCGCGAGACGGCGTACTGGATGCCGTTCATCAGCCAGGCGCTCACCTGGCCGGTGCTCGGATTGCGCCAGAAAATGTCCGGGCGCCCGTCGCCGTCGAAATCGCCCACCCCACCCACCTGCCAGGCGGTGGCCACCAGCGGCAGGGTGACTTTGGTGCGGTAGGTGGTGCCGTTCATCAGCCAGAGGGTGTTTTCGCCGGTAGCCTGGTTGCGCCAGAGCAGGTCCGGCCGACCGTCGTTATCAAAATCGCCGCTGCCGGTGATGAGCCAGTTGGGATCGGAGACAGCGGGCAGGGCCACACTCTGGGTGAAAGTCGTGTTGTTCATCAGCCAGAGGCTGTTTTGACCGGTGGAACCGTTGCGCCAGACCAGTTCGGATTTGCGGTCGCCGCTAAAATCCCCGGCAGGCGCCAGGGTGCCGACGCGCACCACCCGTCCTACCGAGGGGACGCCGTCGCTGTTGAGGATATAGAGCAGGTAGTGCCCGGGGGGGGCAAGATTGCCGTTCGCCGGGGCGGTGACGGTGAGGGTGTTGCCCGAGCGGGTGAAGGTCAGTTCGTTGAAGCGCTGATTTTGGTTGAAGGCGTGGGTGACCGAGGAGAGGCGCACCCAGGTGACTCGCCGGACATCGGCGGCCTCGGGGCTCTGGACGGTAAACGCCTGGCCGTAGCCCACGGAGACGGGCGCGGCGCTCACCGTGGGACGCGGCCCGCGAAACAGATAGGGCGGCGAATAAGTCTCCGCACTCGGGCGGTAGGTCGATTCGCCGCCCTGGCCCCCGGCAGCGGAGAGCACCCGGCCGTCGGGCAACAGCGCCGCTATCGAGTGATAGACGCGCAGGGTGGGCATGCTTGCCAGGGTGCTCCAGCTTTGGGTGGCCGGATCCCACAGCTCAGCGGGCAGGGCGGGGGCGGTTTCCTCGTACTTGCCAGGCGCACTGTTGCCGCCGGTGGCGAGGATCGTGCCGTCCGGCAGCACCGTGAGGTTGTGGTGGCGGCGCGGATAAGCCATCGATTCGACCTGCTGCCAGACCGGGTTCTCGGCGTTCAGGTCGATGATCTCGGTGGTGGCGGTGGGGGGCGGGCCGTACAGGTCGCCGCCGGCTCCCCCCGAGAGGAGCACTTTACCGGGGGCGTAACTCGCCGCCGAACCGTAGTCGCGCGTATCGTTAAAGTTCGTGTGCGCCAACGGGATCCAGCGGCCGGTGCCGGTGGTGTCGAGATAGCGGGTGTCCGGCTCCGGCCCGGCGTAGAAGACCTTGCCGTTGGGGGCGGCGAACATAAACGGGTAATAGCCGTACTTCAGCGAATTGGTGCCGTCCGGCAACTTCTGGGCGTCGACAAGATCCCGCCAGCCCCCCGTCGTCTTCCAGATCTGGGGCATCTGGTTGATGTTCTGGTAACCCGCGTAGGTTCCGGCGATCACGAGCATCTCGCCGTTGCCCAACGTGGTCGTCGTCGGATACCACCGCCGGGCAATCATGTCCTGAACTTTGGTCCAACCCTGGGTGATGTGGTCGTAAATGGTCGTGTCCACCAGGCCGCGGTCGTCATCTAAATGGCCGCCGGTGACCAGCAACCGCCCGTCGGGCAAAAAGGCGTGCCCGGAGCAAAAGACGTTGGTGGTGCTGTTGAGGATGTTGTTGTTGACGAAAGTGTCGCTTAGCGGATCCCAAACGCGCGCTTGTGTGGACTTGCCATCGACTTGATTCTCGTCCCAATCGCGACCCCAGGTGAGAACCTTGCCGTCGGGCAGTACGTGGGCGTGGATGGCGACAAACCCCCAATCTTTGGTCGCGCTCCACTGGCCGAGTATGTCCGGGTCTGTAGACTGGGCACGACTGCTTTGCACGACAGCAGTGCCAAGGCCCACAGAAAGAGCCGAAACGCCTGTCAAAAATGCAATCGCTTGAACCACGAGGCTGGCAGGAGATTTACGCATAACTTCTTCGGAGCTAAGGGAGGAATTCGCCGCAAATTTATCAGCTGCAATTGGCCGGGGCAAGTTAGAAAAGGCGATTTTGAGCAAATTTCCGTGGATTTCGTACAAAAATGTGCCGACCACCGGCAGTGCTTACTCGGCTTTCGACCCTCCGAAAACGAAGTTATTCGCAGTTCTTGTAGCAGTAAAAACACGGATCGTTTTGCACTATACCCCGCCCACGGCTGCAAGGGGCCAGGCTGAAAAGCAGCCGATTATCAACATATTATTCTTGAGGCGGATCACTGAATAATCGGCCATGGATTCGACTTTGTGATCAGATAATAGGAAAGCCCGCCCCGTGCAAATTCAAATGAAATTCCGATTTCAGCTCCAAAGCGACAGCGACGTGCCGGCGTCCACCCAGTTGCTCAACCAAATCAGCTTTGCCATCGCTTCGCGCCAGTTTCCACCGGGCTATCAGTTGCCCAGTACCCGCCAGTTGGCGATGATCACCGGCTTGCACCGCAACACGATCAGCAAAGTGTACAACCTGCTGGAGCAGATGGGTCTGGTCGAAGCCCAGGCCGGTTCCGGCATCTACGTCAAAGCTATGGGTGGGGCGGGGGTAATATTTGTGGCAAGCATCCCAGTGGACCTGTACTCAGGCTTTTACCGAGCAGCACACCAGCTCTTGAGCGGCATTTTTCCAGATTGCCTCTGGCAAGGCGATCCGGGTGTGCCGGAGGTGGCGCTCAGCTTCGACGACGGCCCGGATCCGCGCTATACACCGCCGCTGTTGAATGTTCTGGCCCACCACCGGGTGCAGGCGAGTTTCTTTTTGTTGGGCAACCGGGTGGCGGCGTCCGCCGGGATTGTCAGGGACATCTACGAAGCGGGGCATTGGCTCGGCCTGCACGGGTACGACCACCGCCCTTTTTTGCGCACCGCCGGTCTGCGCGAAAGTTTGGAGCAATCGCGCACGCTGGTCGCCGCAGCCTGCGCTCTGGAGCCGGGGCAGCTGCGCGACGTGCGTCCGCCCTACGGGATCGCCGCCCCAGCGGTCCTCACCGCTCTGGGCCGCTGGGGGTATCGCCCGGTGATGTGGCAGGTGCTCTCGGACGATTCGCAGCGGCCCGGCGTCGAGACTGTCGTGCGGCGCACCCTCGCCCAGGTGGGCAACGGCTCGCTGATTGTGCTCCACGACGGCAACGACGGGGCCGGTGACGATGTCGCCCGCGCGACCGACCGCATCGTGGCGGCGCTCCTGGCGCGCGGCTACCGGTTTGTGACGGTGGACCGCTTCTGGCAGGGCCGCGCCTCACCGGGACAGCGATGAAAAAACCCGAGGCCGTCCGGCCTCGGGGGCGAGCTTTTGCAGGTGTGGACAGATCGCGAACAGGCGTTAGAAGTTGTCGCCCATTTTCTGCTGAAGGCAGGAGCGGACGGCCTGCCGGTCCTGGTTCTGCTGCCGACATTGCTCAATGGCTGCTTTGAAGGCCGACTGCTGGTCCTGGGACAGGTTGGGGGGTCCGTCGCCGTCGGGGCGGTTGCGCTCCAGCTTCGATTTTTGCTCGGAGGTGAGGATCGAACCGAGCTTCTGTTGCAGGCACGACTGGCCGCCTTCGCGGCCGGAGTTTTGGCGGCGGCATTCGCCTGCCGCCTGGCGCAAGGCGTCGCGCTGCTCGGAGGATAGATCGAGATCCGCCATACCGCCGTCGGGGGGCTGAAATTGGGCGAGGGCAGGGGCGAGGGCGGCCGCTCCCAGCACGGACAGGCCCAACAAGGAGCGGGTCAATAGATGTCGCAGTGTCGAAAACGTCATGGGGTGTCAGGGGTGCTAGTTCGTTCTCAGCCTAGAATCGACGCCCCCGACAGCGAAACTGCGATCGGTGCAGACCACGGCGAAATCGACTGGACCAAAGTCCAGCGCCGATTCTGAACATTGGTCGTGGGGCAACTCCCCACTTGCGCCCGGCGACGGCGGACGCGGGCCTTTCTAGGCTGGAAGCGGTCCGGGTCAATCCGGCTGTGTCCCTCCACGCTTTTGAGCACCATGGCTTTGCAAAAACTGCCGAAAACCGTCGGACGCCGCCGACTCGCCCTGGGGCTGCTGCTCACCCTCCTCGCCGGGGCCTGGCTGCTCTGGGGGGTGCGCGCTGCCCAGCGCCCCGATCCAGAAGGTAGTGGGATGAGCGTTGCGGCTGTACGCCGCAACATCGAGATTACCGTCTCGGCGGCGGGGGTGATCAAGCCTCTGACACCGGTCAACATCAGTCCCAAACAAGCTGGGCGCCTCGCCGCACTGTACGTCGATCAGGGCGCCCGGGTGCGCGCAGGCCAGATTCTCGCCCGCATGGACGACACCAACTTGCGCGGGCAGTACCTGCAGGCGATGGGAAAACAGGAGGCCGCCCGGGCGAGCCTTGCCAAGCTCACGGCCGGCAACCGCCCTCAGGAAATTGCCCAGGCACACGAAAATCTGCAACAGGCGGAGGCGGATCTGATCTCTGTGCGCTCGAATTACCAGAGCAACGCGCGGCTTCTGGCTGAAGGCGGCATCGGCCGCAACAGCTTCGAGCAAAGCCGCTCCGAGTACGAGGCGCAGCAGGCCAAGATCCGGGGGCTCATGCAGCAGCTGAATTTGTCGCGCGCGGGCAGCCGCAAAGAGGACATCGCCGCTGCCCGCGCCCAGGTGCTCCAGGCGCAGGGCGAAGTGCAAACCGTCGAAGCGCAGCTGAACGATACGGTGATCCGCGCCCCCTTCGCCGGGACGATCACCCAGAAGTACGCAAGCCCCGGTGCCTTCGTGACTCCCACCACCTCGGCGAGCAGCACCACCTCAGCCACCTCCTCCTCGATTCTGGCGATGGCGGGGGCTCTGGAAGCACTGGTGAGCGTGCCCGAGTCGGAAATCGCGGCCATTTGCCCCGATCAGGCGGTCGAACTGACGGTAGACGCCTTTGCCGGGCGGGCCTTCGCAGGCCGGGTGCGCCTGATCGCCCCGGAGGCGGTAGTCAGCCAGAACGTCACCAGCTTCGAAGTGAGGGTGAGCGTGCTCGGCGACGGTCAGTCGCTGCTGCGTTCGGGGATGAACCTCACGGCCCGCTTTCGGGTGGACCGAGTGCAGGGGGCGCTGGTGGTGCCGACCGCCGCCGTCGTCGACGGTCCGACCGGTATCGGGGTGCTGGTGGCGGACCGGGAGGGACGAGGGCACTTTCGGCCGGTGGAGATCGGTGCCGCCCTCGATACCCAGACCCAGATCCGCTCGGGCCTGAAGGCGGGTGAGCGGGTACTCCTGACGCGCCCCGGCCGCCGCGCTCCCAACGGCGAGCCGCCCGCGGGCGGTCCGTTCGGCTTGTCCGGTCCGCCGCCGGGGGCGATGCCGCCACGATGAACACGCCTGCAACCGCCCTACCCCCCCGGTCCCGTCGGGGCATATCGCCCGGCGAAGCGCTCAGCCAGGCGCTCGCGTCGCTACGGGCCAACCCGCTACGCACTATCCTCACGATGCTCGGGATTGTGATCGGTGTGGCGGCGGTGATTGCTCTTACAGCGATTGGCCGGGGCGCCCAGGAGCAGACCGACAGGCGCCTCCAGGCGCTCGGAACGAATCTGCTCTATGTGCAGAGCGGAACGGCCGTCACCGGCAGCCCCGTCTCCCAGGGAGCGGGATCGGCTACCACCCTCACCTGGGAGGACGCCCGGGCCATCGCTCGCAGCGGCGGCGCCGTGCGCTCGGTCGCTCCCAACTTGAGTGGACGCTTTCAGGTGGTCTACGCCGGGTCCAACACCAACACCTCCGTGATCGGCACCAGCCCCGAGTACGAGCAAGTGCACGACTTTGTGCCCCTGACCGGCCGCTTCTTCAACCGGGTGGAATTGGAGCGGGCCACCCGGGTGGCGGTCCTCGGCCAGACGGTTGTGCGGAAACTGGGGCTGAGCGCGAGGAGTGCCCTGGGCAAGACCGTGCGCATCCGCGGGGAGCACTTTCGGGTGGTGGGCACCCTCGAATACAAGGGAGGCAGTCCGCCGCGCGATCAAGACGATCAGGTGCTGGTGCCGCTGACGGCGATGGCCGCCCGGTTGGTGGGCACCAACTCCCTGAGCGGCATCGCCGTAGGCACGATCGCCGTTGCGGCGACAGGCCCCGACAGGCTCGAGGCCGCCCGCCTGCAAACGGCCGACTTGCTGCGGCGGCTCCACCGGCTTGGTCCCGTCCAGGAGGACGATTTTTCGATCCGCTCCCAGGCCGACCTGCGCGCGAGCGCCAACCAGATAACCGGTATCTTCACGACTCTGCTCGGGGCGACGGCGGCCATCTCGCTGGTAGTTGGAGGCATCGGGATCATGAATATTATGCTGGTCTCGGTGAGCGAGCGCACCCGTGAGATTGGCCTGAGAAAAGCGGTGGGTGCGCGCTCGGGCGATATCCTCGGCCAGTTTTTGCTCGAAGCGGTAGCGCTCTCGATGGGCGGCGGCATCCTGGGCTTGGTCTGCGGCTTTGCCGCCTCCGCCGGGGTGGGTGCGGCCCTGGGCTGGGCGGCGAGTGTCTCTTTCGAAGCGGTGGTGCTGTCGCTGGTAGTGTCCGTGGCTGTCGGCCTGCTTTTTGGCCTCTACCCGTCCAGTCGGGCCGCCCGCCTTGATCCGGCGGTCGCCCTGCGCAGCGACTGAGCTTCGGCTATCTGTACATTTTCTTGCGAGGTATCCGGCGATGCGCTCTCTGGTATGGCTCCTGCCGGCGCTGCTGGCCGCTCCAGCCGCCGCCGCCCCTCCGGTCGAACCGGCGGCCGTTGCCCCGTCTGAGACGTTGAGTTTGAAAGTCCGCGACGGCGAAGTGCGCGATACCCTCTCGCTGCTCGGGCGGGTAGCCGGGATGAACGTGATTGCCGACGCCTCGGTGGGCGGTCGGATTTCGCTCAATCTCGACAAAGTCACCTTCGCCGCCGCCCTCGACGCTCTGGCCCTCACGGCCGGGCTTGCCGTCACCCGCACCGAGGGCAATGTGTACATCGTGAGCAAACCGCCCGCCTCGGGCCTCAGCCCGCTTGTCGGTCGCAGCGGCCCCACCGGCGGCGATCCCAAAGATCGGCCGGTGAATTTCAACGTCAAGAACGCCGAACTCGCCTCGGTGATCGAGAACATCGCCAATCAGGCGGGAGCGCAGTTGCTGGTCAAAGGGGCGCTCAGCGACCGGGTGAGCGGCAGACTCGCGGGGGCGCGCTTCGAGGACGCCCTGCGCCGGTTGCTCGCGGGCACCCGCTACGGCTTTGTGCGCGAGGGGGACGCCTACTTGATTGGCGATGCCACCCCCGGTACTCCCACCAGCCGCGCCCTAGAGGAGACCGAATCGTTCGCGCTGGCCTACACGGCGGCCAAATCGGTAAGCAAGTTGATCCCGGCGAGCCTCACCCAGTACGTCAAAATCGACGAGGCGCGCAACGCCGTGGTGGTGAGCGGCACCGAGTTGCTGCGCAACCAGGTCAAAAAGCTGCTCAGCCGCATCGACGCCCCCCTCAAGCAGGTCGTCTTCGAGGTGAAGATTATCGAACTGACCGACACCGGGTCGCGCGACCTAAACGCCCTGAAACTTGTGCAAAACGGCAGCACCGTGAGCGCCGACGCCGAGGGCGGCACGGCCTTGAGCGCCGCCGGGCAACTGGCCGATAGTTCTGCTTTAGGAGTGCTCAACGGCGTGGCGCGGGTGCTGGAGGTGGTGAGCGGCCTGGTGAGCGAGGGCAAGGGCCGCCTGCTCACCGACACCAAGCTCAGCACCGTGAGCGGCCAAAAAGCCGCCCTCGATGTACAGACCGACATCAACTTGACCCTCACCACCCAGAGCACGGTCAACGGCTCCACCACCAACACCACAACCATCAACACCCTGCGGGCGGGCACGGTCGTGGAACTCGAACCCACCGTGCAGGCCGACGGCAATGTGCTCGCCGTCCTCAATCTCGAATCGTCGGTGGCCGGTTCGCGCGCCAACACCAACACCGCCCCGGACATCTCCAGGCGCAAAGTGCGCAACACGCTGCTGCTCAAAAACAACCAGACCATCGAAATCGGCGGGCTCATCCAGACCAACAACACCGAGAACATCACCCGCATCCCGATCGTGGGTTACTTGCCGCTGATTGGTCAGCTATTCAGCAACACTTCAGTCTCGGTGGACCAGCGCGAGTTGCTGGTGTTCCTGACCCCGCGCATCCGCGATGTGCAGCCTTTGCCCGATGCCCAGCTGCCCCTCGGTCCGGCGCGATGACACAGAACTTGACACATTCTGGTCATCTGCTCAGAATTAACGGATGGGTCGGCTTGCTGTCGCACAGAATCTTGCGCGCGGTGACGTGAAACCGGGAAAGTGGACCGCTTAAACTGAGAGTCTTCCGGCCGACCACACCAGAGGAAGACCATAAAGAAAAGTCGATTCACCACCGAACAGATGATGGTGCTCCGCACCGCTTTGCGAACGCCATACTCAATGAGGGCCAGGCCGGAGCCCCTGCGGCGGACTTGTGCCGCAAGCATGGCATCAGTGAGCAAACCTACTACCGCTGGAAAGCCAAGTTCGGCGGCATGGAAATCTGCGAAGCCCACCGCCTCAAGGATCTCGAAGAGGAAAATAGAAAGCTTAAGCAGATCGTTGCGGACCAGACCCTCGACCTCCATGCCCTGGGGGCGGTGCTGTCAAAAAAATTCTGACCCCAGCCGCCAAACGCCAGGCCGCCGTCTATCTGCAGGCCGGGCTGCAGCTGTCGCAGCGGCGGGCCTGTCGGCTGCTGGGGTTGCACCGTTCCACTGCCAGACTGATCAGCCGTCGCACGGAAGATCCGGTCCTGCTGGCGCGCCTGAAGTATTTGGCTGCCGAGCGCCCACGCTATGGCTGTCGCAGGCTCACCGCCCTGTTGAGAAAAGAAGGCACGCTCGTCAACGCCAAGAAAATCTACCGGTTGTGCACCAAGGAGGGACTGCTGGTGCGCCCAAAAAAGCGTAAACCCCGCCTCCGGTCGTCTCCTCGACCGGAGGTGCCTGGCTTGGAACGTCCCAACCAGTTGTGGAGCCTGGACTTCGTCGAGGATGCCCTGGCCGATGGGCGCAAACTGCGGACCTTGACGATCGTGGGGGCCGTTGGGTCAACGGCCCTGGATGTCTACAGCCGGGAGTGTCCACAGATAGAAGTGGCTACCTCTTTGCCTTCAGCTCGGGTCGTGCGGGTGCTGGAGAGTCTGGCCGCCAGGCGGCAGTTGCTGGTGGACAATGGACCGGAGTTTAGCTGCCGGAAGCTTGCCGAGTGGGCAACGCAGCGCGGTATCCGCATCGCCTTCACCCGCCCTGGCAAGCCAACTGACAAGCCGCACATCGAGAGCTTCAACGGCAAATTTCGGGATGAGTGCTTGAATGCAGACTACTTCCTGAGCGTGGCTGATGCCAGACAGATCATCGAAACCTGGCGGTTGGACTACGTCGCCCCTTGAACGCCTGGAGAGAGAACGACCTCTACGCACGTACAAGTCGGCTCGTTAAACCGGGAGCCCTCGTCCGCAAAGGCCGAGAAGTGTCACTCATTGTCCTGCTCGCCGTCGCGGGGACGGCTCTTGCGAAAGGCCGGTTTGGGCAGCGACTGGAACGCTCGCGGCGGGGGATCGCTGACAGCAAGGGTCTCGTAGAGGCTTTTGATCACACCGCTAATCGGGATGGCCAGCAGCACCCCCAGCAGACCCGCGATCTTGGCGCCGATAAGTAGGGCGCCGAAGATGAGCACGGGACTCAGCCCGGTAAAGTTACCCAGGATGCGCGGGGCGAGCACGTTGTCTTTGATCTGCTGGATGAGCACCGAGGCGGCGAGGACCCACAACGCCAACCACAGATTCTGGGTCAGACAGATAATCACGACGACACCGATACCGAGGGTGGCGCCGATAAACGGAATCAGCTCCATTGCCCCCACAAATAGAGCCAGCACCAGCCCGAAGGGCACATCGAGCAGTAGATAAGTGGGTGTGAGCAGCAGCGCCATAAACAGACCCAGTACGAGCTGACCGGTGAAAAAGCCGCGCAGGTTGTACTGGAGTGACTCAGAAAAACGCAGCCGGATGTTCGCGGGCAAAAAGCCGATCGCCTCGCGCCAGAGTTTCTCGCCTTCGAGCAGCATGTAAAAGGCGATGACCAGGATCAAGATAAAGTTCAGCACCCCAGTGAACGTACCCAGCAGAAATTCCACCGACTGCGGCGAGGTGATCACCTGCAGCTGCTCCTGCAGCCTGAGGCCGAAGCCGCCCACCAACCGATCGACATCCACCGGCAGCCCCAGGTTGCGCGCCCACTTCAAAAACGCTTCCAACTGCAGCGAACCGGAGCGCACAATATCCGGCAGCGAGGCGATCAGTTGCGCCGTCTGCTGCGAGACGAGCGGACCGAGGGCCACCGCCAGGGTACCGACCACCACCCCCGCGCTCGAGTAGACTACCAACACCGCCGCGAAGCGCGGCAGGCGTTTGCTCAACAGTGCCACCGGGTAGCTCAACAAGAACGCAATGATTCCAGCGATCACAAAGACGCTGATGAATTCGCGAAAGTACTCCAGTACCTGGAGGGCAGCCCAGCCTGCGGCCACCAACAAAAGCCAGGTGAGCAACGTGCGTTGCAGGTTCGTCAGCATCGGCATCGCAGCCTATTGTTACATGAGTTTGCGTGGCGCAGGCGCCCGTGGCAATCGCAAAAGTACTCGTTTCGTGATGAATATTGCTTGCATTGGGTTACGAAAAGCGAAGAACTGTGGACTATTCGCGAGGGGCTCCCCCATGATGAGTGCACGGGGAACGCTATTCAATCGGCATGGGGTATCGATCGTGGCAGAACCAGCACAGGGCAAGCCGGCAGAGGCCCGCAAAACTCGGCAAAGCGCTTCATTTGAGAGAGATTCGGTCGGGCTATACCTGCAAGAGATCGGCAGGATCCCCTTGCTCAAGCCCGAAGAAGAGGTGATGCTCGCCCGGGCGATTGCCCAGGGCGGCCCCAAGGGCGAGTGGGCCAAGCGCAAGCTGGTGCAGGCCAACCTGCGCCTGGTCGTGTCGATTGCCAAAAAGTATCTCAACCGCGGCGTGCCGTTTCTGGATCTGATCCAGGAAGGCTCGATGGGCCTGATCCGCGCCGCCGAAAAATTCGAGCACGAGCGCGGATACAAATTCTCGACCTACGCCTACTGGTGGATCCGCCAGGCGATCACCCGGGCGGTTGCTTCCCAGGCGCGCACTGTGCGTTTGCCGGTGCACCTGGTCGAAAAAATCAACCGCGTCAAAAAGGTCCGTCGCACCCTCGCCCAGGAATTGGGCCGCACGCCGAACCAGGGGGAACTGGCCGAGGCGCTGGAATTGGCCGAAGAGGATCTTGAGCACATCCTGCGCGCCGCCCGGCGCACCGTGTCGCTCAACATCACGGTGGGCAAAGAGGAAGACACCGAGCTGATTCATCTCATTGAAGACAGCCAGACCGACCAGCCCGACGTGCACATCGACCGCGAGTCGATGCGCGTCGAGGTGAGCGATCTCTTGGATCGGCATCTCACGCCCCGCGAGCGCGACATTTTGCAGTTGCGCTTCGGGCTGCGCGACGGCCAGCAGCGCACCCTCGATCAGGTGGGCAAAATGTTTGACCTTTCGCGCGAGCGCATCCGCCAGATCCAGGCCAAAGCCTTCCGCAAACTGCGCCGGGTTCGCCAGCGCCAGCGGCTGCAGGACTGGATCGGGCTTTGATTGGCAGGACGGCTACTGACCGTTTGCCACCGGCTTTTGTAGCATCTGGCTGAGGTGATTCTGCGCCAGGGTGAGTTCGGCCGGATCCACGAAGTGCCGGACGGTGCGTCTGTCGGGGTCGAAGATGAGCAGATGGGCGCGGCTGCGCAGTCGGCGCTGTTCGCGCTCCAGGGTGCGGCGCTGGGTGAAGGGGACTTCGCGCGCGCTTTTGCTGAGCAGGGCGTATTCCTCGCGATTGCTGCTTTCGAGCAAAGCCTCCACCAGACGGCCGCTCCAGTCGGGCACCACCAGACCGGTGGGTGGGCTGTAGGCGATCCCGGACGCCTGGAAACGCTCTTTGAGGCTGTTCTCGGTCTCGCGGATTTTTTGGCGGATCTGGCCGGTCGCCCACTCGTGCAAAAAAGGCGGAATTTCGCTCACGTCGATCACCGAGAGCATGACCACCTCGCGCCGACCACGCAGCTCAAAAGCCAGTTTCTGGCCCATCTCGCAGGCGGTATCGGCGTGGTCGCGGTCGGCCACCAGCACCACCACCGGCCGGCTGTCGAGATTGGGGATCGCGCGCCCATCGACATCCTGAGCCGGCAGCACCGCAAATACCTGCGGTTGGGCCAGGGCCGGCAGGTTCAGCGCTATCAGCAGGGACAGCAGGAAGACAAGACGCAGGCAAGATCGGCAGAACAAGCGCGTAGTTCAAGAAAAACATTGAACTTTCAGCATAATACCCGTCCGTAGCGGTCTCGATGCATATGGGAAGATAGGCCCATGGATGCCGGACGTGGGTGGGCTGCGACGCTATGGGTGACCGCCTGGATGGCCGTGGCCGGTGGTGCTCTAGCTGCGCCTCCTTACGAATTTCCGCCCGCCGAGGAAACGCCCGAGGAGGTGCTGCGCCTGGAGGAGCCCGGCTACGGCAACTCGGCGGTGAGCGGCGAGCGGCTGAGCCTGGGCGATTATGCCCGGTTGCAATCGGAGTTGCAGGAAGCGCAGAAAACCGAACCTCAGATCAGCCCGCAACTGCAGAACCTCATTTTTCTGCTGAGGATCCGCAAGTTCCTGCGCACCTTTGTTCCCGTTATTTGAGTTCTGGGCATCCGTCCGCAAGCGCATATAAGATCAAGAGTGTTTCAATCCTCGATGGGATAAGGCCTATGGCCGCACCGGCAATGTATCAAACGGATAAGGTTTTGCGCTTTGAAGTGCCAGGTTCCCGCAGACCGAGCACCTACTTCTTTGCGCTGGTGCTCACCCTGGGCGGGTTGGGCTTTTTGTTGGCAGGTCTATCGCCCTTTGTCGAAACCAACCTGCTGCCTTTTAGCGACACGCGCGGCCTGACGCGCTTTCCGCAAGGGGTAACGATGATCTTCTACGGCGCGCTTGCCCTGCTCTTTTCGCTCTACTACTGGCTGGTGCTCGCCCTCGATGTCGGCTCCGGCTACAACGAGTTCGATAAACAAAACAAAAAAGTGACCGTCTTCCGGCGCGGCTTCCCCGGCAAGAATCGCACCATCGAGATCGTCCACCCGCTCGAAAACATTCTGGGCCTCAAGGTGCAGATCAAAGAAGGGCTCAACCCGCGCCGCGCCTACTTTCTAAAGCTCAAAGGGGCGCGGGATCTGCGCCTCTCGCCGGTCGGTCAGCCCCAACCGCTCGCGGCGGTCGAAGATCAAGTTTCGGCGATTGCCCGCTTCTTAAATATCGGCGTGGAAGGAATCTAGCCCTTGCGCCGATTCGCCCCCCTGCTCGCTGCCGCCGCCTTCGCCCTGGCGGCCCCCGCTACCGCCCTGGCCGCTCCCTTGACTGAAAGCCTGGTCAAACTGCGCTCCGTCTCGCGCGTGCCGCTGATGGCAGGCTGGAAGTCGCACCTGGGAGAGCTGCCCGCCGCCGCCTCGCCCGCCTTCGACGACGGCGCCTGGCCCGTGGCCAAACCCGACGCCAAAGGCAACATCGGCTGGCCGAAGGGCCGCCGGGTGCTCTGGCTCAGGCAGTGGGTAACGATTCCGCGCGCCTGGCGGGGTTACGCGAGCGCCGGGACCCGGGCACACCTCAGCCTCATCTGGTGGGCCGAAAAAGCGGAAATCTACATCGACGGCCGCTTCGTACAGGCGGGCGATCTCTACGATGCAGTCCAGCGGGTGCCCGTCACCGCCGCCGCCCGGCCGGGGGAGCGCTTCTTGATTGCCCTGAAGCTCACCAGTCCCGGCCACGACCTTGGAGCGCTCAGCCAGGCGCGGCTCGACATCGCCGCCCCCGCCGGGCGCACCGATCCGGGTCTACTGGCCGACGAACTGGAAGTGGTGGACGGCTATCTCCAGGAAATTGCCACCCCCCCCGAGCGCCGCCAATGGCGCCCCGCCCTCGACCAGGCGCTCGCTGCCCTCGACTGGCGCGCCCTTGCCGGGCGCGATCAAGCCCGCTTCGAAAAGTCGCTCACCCGTGCACGCGAACGGCTTGCCCCTACCGCCCAGCTCACCCGAGCGCGCACGATCGCCTTACTTGGACACTCCCACATCGACATGGCCTGGCTGTGGACGGTGCCGGAGACAAAAGCCGTCATCGAGCGCACCTTCCGCTCGGCCCTTGGGTTGATGGAGGACCATCCTCGCCTCGACTTTGCCCAGAGCACCGCCCAGTCCTACCAGTGGCTGGAGCGCGAAAGGCCGCAATTGTTCGAAGCTATCCGGCAGCGCGTGGATGACGGGCGCTGGGAACTGGTGGGGGGCATGTGGGTCGAACCGGACCTCAATTTGCCCGACGGCGAGTCGCTCATCAGACAGGTGCTCTACGGCAAGCAGTACTTTCAAAGCCGCTTCGGCCGGGATATCCGCGTCGGCTGGAACCCCGATGCGTTCGGCTACACCTGGCAACTGCCCCAGATCTACAAAAAATCGGGGATCGATTATTTTCTGACCACCAAGCTCGACTGGAACGACACCACCCAATTTCCGCACCGGATCTTTTGGTGGCAAGGACCGGACGGCTCGAAGATCTTGACCTATTTCTCCAACCTCCTGGGAGCCCAGATCGAGGCGGTGCCGATGGCCAAAAAAGCCCGCGCCTACGAAAAAGACACCGGTTACCCAAAATTGATGTGGATCTACGGGGTCGGGGATCACGGCGGCGGCCCGACCCGGGACATGCTCGATCAGGCCGAACGGCTCGCTTCCTCGCCCGTCTATCCGAAGATTGAAAAAACGACGGCCCTCGCCTACCTCGAGCAACTCGCGGCAGCCGACCCCAAGGCCCGCCGCTTCCCGACCTGGAATAGCGAGTTGTACCTGGAATTCCACCGCGGCACCTTCACCACCCACGCCGGCCAGAAGCAGAAAAATCGGCGTATGGAAGTGACACTGGCCGAGGCCGAAAAGTTTTCCGCTGCTGGCAAGGTCCTCCAGAGCACTGCCTATCCCGCCGCCGAACTGGAAGCGATCTGGAAAAAAGTGTTGTTCAACCAGTTCCACGACATCCTGCCGGGATCGGCCATCCCAGCAGTTTACGAGCAGGCCGACCGCGAATGGCGAGAAGCGCAAGATGCGGGAGAAGATCTGCGCACCGGCGCACTGCGCGCCCTCGCAGCCCAGGCCGACACCCAGGGGGCGGGCCTACCCGTGGTCGTCTTCAATAGCCTCGCCACCCCCCGCGACGCTCCGGTGGCCCTGCCCGCCCCGGACAATCTGCGCGGTGCCCAACTGGTGGCGGTCGATCGCACAGGTAAGAGCGTGCCAATCCAGGCGGAGGGCGAATGGCTCCATTTTTGGGCGGCGGGTGTGCCGGGGATCGGCCACAAAGTTTTCTGGCTGCGTCCGGCGGACGCACCGGCACCGGCGATGGCCGGGTTGGAGAACGCCTATCTGCGCGTCGAAGTCGATCCGCGCACCGGGGATCTCGCGAGCATTTTTGACAAGCGCACCGGCCGCGAAACCCTGAATGGCCCGGGCAACCAGTTGCAATTTTTCAAAGACGCAGGCCAGTACTGGGACGCCTGGAACATCGATCCTGACTACGAAAAACATCCCCTCGAAGCTCCCACCCTGGTTGCACTTCAGACGGTTGAGCAAGGACCGGTGCGCACCGTGGTGCGCGTGGTGCGCCGCTTTCGCCAATCGACTTTTGAGCAGGATCTGATTTTGTACCGGGAGGCACCCCATCTGGAGATTGCCAACCGCGTCGACTGGCAGGAGCGCCACGTCTTCGTCAAAGCCGCTTTTCCCCTGGCGGTACGCTCCGAGCAGGCTACCTACGAAATTCCTTTTGCCACGATCGAGCGCAGCACGCTGCGCGACACGCCCGCGCGCAAGGCCCAGTGGGAAGTACCCGCCCTGCGCTGGGCCGATGTGGCGGATGCGCGCTCCGGGGTGAGCCTGTTGAACGACAGCAAGTACGGCCACGACGCCCGCCGGACAGATACGGGAACGCTGCTCAGGCTGTCGCTGTTGCGCGGTCCCGAGTGGCCCGATCCAAAGGCGGATCTGGGAGAGCACGCCTTTCGCTACGCGCTCTATCCGCATCCGGGCGACTGGCGCACGGCCGCTACCGTCCAGGCGGGGCTGGACCTCAATACGCCCTTGCACGCGCTCCCGGAGACCGCTCACCCCGGAACGCTGCCGGAGAGCTTTTTGCAGCTGAACAACCCGCAGGTGGTGGTGGCCGCCTGGAAACAAGCCGAGGACGGCAAGGGCTGGATTCTCCGGCTTTATGAATCGCAGGGCCGACCGGCTGCTGCTCGCCTGCGCCTTGCCATCCCCGTGCGAAGCGTTGTCAAGACCGACTTGCTGGAAAGGCCCATCGCAGCGCTTGCGGTGCAGGATGGGCAAGCTTCACTGCAGCTTGGTCCCTACGAAATCCAGACCATTCGCGTGCAGTTTTGAAGCTTGGCCGCTCACTGGGCTAGGATCAAGGCGATCTCAGACCGACGCGCGCGAGGGTGCCATGCTCAAAAAAAGCGAGAACCAGTCGATAGCCCGCACGATCAAAAGCCAGGCTCAGATCTTGGGAGGGACGGTGGCGGCCTTCTGGGGCATCGAGATTGTCGATCAGGTGCTCTTTGCCGGACGCTATCTCGACTTGTTCGGCATCCACCCACGTGACCTGGATTCGCTTGTCAATATTTTCTTCGCACCCTTTCTGCACGTCGGCTTCGGGCATTTGATTGCCAACACCGTGCCCTTTCTGGTGTTGGGCTGGCTGATTATGGCCCGCAACTTCAAAGATTTTTTCTGGGTGACGCTGATTGTCACGCTGGTGAGCGGCCTGGGGGTGTGGCTCCTCGCCCCGGCCAACACAGTGCACCTGGGGGCAAGCGGCGTCGTGTTCGGGTATCTGGGCTATCTGTTGCTGCGCGGCTACTTCGAGCGCAGCTGGCAGTCGGTGCTCGTCGCCCTGGGGGTCGGATTTTTGTTCGGCGGCGCGCTATGGGGGGTGCTGCCTCTGCAGGCGGGGGTTTCCTGGCAGGCGCACCTGTTCGGCTTTTTAGGCGGGGTGCTCGCCGCCCGCTGGCTCACCCCGCGCCGCCCGGCTGCGTAGCTTCAGACCGGTCTGCCCCACCAGCGGATCGCGAAGAATGGCCGAAGAAGGTGTGTGCAAGCCTGGCTCCCAATCGTCTAATTTTTGAGCAGTCGGGCGGGGGTGCGCTCAAGCACTTCTGCATATAAGTTCTCAAGTGCCCAGATGTTTGAGGAGAGCGTATAGCGCTCGATGACGCGGGCGCGAGCCTTCTGACCGAGCAGGGCGGTAAATTCCGGTTGCTCGCCGAGCATCGGCAGCAGCGTGCGCAACTCCGAGCGCACCCGCAGCGGGTTGACCAGCAGCCCCGCCCCACCGGCCAGCACCTCGCCGTCGGCACCGACGTCGGTGGCGAGACAGGCGGTACCACAGGCCATCGCCTCAAGAAGCGACAGCGACAGTCCTTCGACCAGCGACGGGAGCACAAACACGTCCGCCCCCTGCAAAATCTCGATGCGGCGCTGCTCGGAGGCCAGGTAGCCAAGCCAGCGCACGCCCTCCTCGGTGCCGTAGAAGCTCTGGAGGTTGGCGCGCTGGGGACCGTCGCCGATAATGGCGAGCCGGGCACCCAGGGCGTGCATGCCCGCCTGCTGCCACGCTTTTAGCAGTTGCTCGACATTCTTCTCGACCGTGAGGCGGCCCATGTAGACAAACAGCCGTCCGGCGCGCAGTTCGTCTTTGATGCGCGAGTAGCCGGGGCAGTAGCGAGCAGTGTCGACGCCGTTGGGGATGACCGCGATGCGCCGCCCCGGCACGCCCAGGCGGATGAGCAGTTCCTTTTGCAATTGCGAGAAGATGATCACCCGGTCGTAGTTGGCCAGGGTCGAGGTGTACCACTGATACATCAAATACTGGGTATTGGCGGCAAAGTTGCGCCGCCGCCGGTCGAAGGCCGGGTGGAAGGTGGCCACCAGCGGCAGGCGCAACTCTTCGCAAATTTCGGGCAGGGCAAAATCGAGGGGCGAGAGGGTGAGGCTCGCGTGCACCAGGTCGGGCTTCAACTCGCGCAGCGAATCGACCAACACCTTGCGCGCCCGCAGGGACGGAATGGTGTATGCCTGGGACTTATAAAGACATGGCAGGGTCACCTCCCCCAGGTCCGCCCGCGGCGGCAGTATTTCTTCTTCCTGAACAAAATGCAGAAAACTGACCCGGTGTCCCAACTCCATCAGGGCGTTGGTCACTTCGCGACTGTAGGTAACGTTTCCGCAAAAAGGGGTCTTCTTACCCAGCCAGGCTATATGCATCGCGTCATTTCGAGAGGTCCCGGGAGAACCATTTGCTCACGAACCCTGCCAGCAGCACCACCAGACCTAGAGCCAGAATAACAGGGCGCAGACCGAACAGGGCAGCGGCCCGCTCCGCGAGCACCAGCGGCAGGCTGAGGGCAATATTGACCAGGTTGTTCTGCAGGCCGAAGACCTTGCCGCGCATCTGCTCGGGGGTCTGCTCCTGGATCAGGGTTTGCATCGGCACCCCGATGCAGGCGCCCCCCAGACCCAACAACAAAGTGAGAGAGAGGGCCAGCCAGACACTGCTCGCCCAGTACAGACCAATCAATGCCGATCCCATCAAGATTGCCCCGACCAGGGCGAGGCTCGGGCGCGGTAGACGGTTGCCGAACTTGCCCACCGCGATCGCTCCTGCCACCAGACCGCCGCTCGCCGAGGCGAGCAGGAAGCCGAATTGCTCCTGCTTGAGGCCGATGGCGGGGGCCAGGTTGATTGCCAGGATCGTGAGGGCGGCGATGACGCTATAGAGCACGATCAGTTGCACAAAGGCAAAGCGCACACCGGCGTTCTGCTTGAGGTAGACAAATCCTTCGCGCAGGTCTTTGGCCAGATTCGACTCGGGGCGGTGCTTGAAAGATTCCCTCTCGCCAGTGTGCATAAACCCGATGAGCAGCGAGGCGATCACGTAGGCGCCGCCCACGATCCAGTGGCCGTCGTCCGCCCCGCCGATGAGGCTCAGCAGCGGCTCGCCGATGGCAAAACCGACCACCGCCGCCACCATCATCGTGGCGGTAAAGAGCGAATTGGCCGACAGTAACCCGCGTCGCTCGACAATCAGCGGGATCGCCGCCGTCTCCGCCGGCGCAAAAAACTGCGTGAGCGTCGAGACCAAAAAAGTGATCGCCAGCCAGAAGGCGTACTGGACAGGCAAAAAGGGCACCGCCAGTACAAACAGACCCCGCAGCAGGTTGGAGACGATGAGCACGGTCTTTTTGGGCCAGCGATCGACGTAGACCCCGGCCACCGAACCGAACAAGATAGCCGGCACGGAGGAAGCGATCATGATCCCCGAGGACAGTTGGGCGGTGAGCGCCTCGGCGAAGTGCACGGCAATCAGCGCGATCATATAGACCAGAAAGATCTTGTCGGCCAGTTGCGAGAAGACCTGTCCGCTCCACAAAAACAAAAAATTTCGGTTGCGCAGTACGTCGCGAAAACCGAGGGTTTTGTGCTGCTGTGAGGAATCCTGGGTCGTGGGTGCCATAAAAACGCGCCGTCGGGTTATTGGGGCGAAGCACCCGCCGGGACGGCGAGCGGCTCAAAACACATCTCCAGCAGTGTCGCTGCCCGGAGCGGCCGGTCAAAGTGGAATTCGATATGGCGGCGCAACAGCCGCTCCAGACCGATCCAAAGATAGTTCCAATCGAGGCTCGCGGGCGTGAGATCCGCATCGGCCAATAGCTGCAGGGCTGCCACCTGTTCGATGTCGAGGCGAAAACCCGCCCGCTCGTGGGACAGGCACTCGAGGGCCACGAGCCCACCCGCTTCGACGCTAAAACCGGCCGACTCGGCTGCAATCGGCCGGTGGCTCACGGTACAAAAATGCACTTCCGGCGCCACACCGCCCACGGCCAACAACTGATACACCCCGTGCACCAGGCGGGCGGCAATCTGGTGGGAAGGGGTGGCGGCGAGCCGCTCCAGGTGGACCAACAGCAGATCGTAAAGGTCTTCCTGGGGCTGGCCCTCGGCGGCTTCCTGCAGCACCCCTTCGGCTAGGTACTGCGCCGCGGTGAGGCGGCCTAGATCCTGCAGTAGGCCCGGGAAAGTGCGCAAGCTCTCCGCCTGGGTGAGCTGGTCGAGGCTGCGGCCCCGGTACAGCTGCAGGTCGTTGACGACAAATTGCTCGGTGCGCCCGCCGATCCGGGCATTGGCCTTGCGCGCTCCCCGGGCGACCGCCCGCACCAGACCGTTCTCGCGCGTCAGAATCGTCATCAGCAAATCGCTTTCGCCAAGGGGCATGCGCCGCAGGTTGATGCCGGTAGCCCGGTAGGTTTTCCCAGACAAGAGCGTTTTTACCTATGGATGGGTAGCCGTCTTTCTAATGTACCGCTCCGCCGGGCGCTTGTTCGCTCCCCTGGACAGAACCGGAGCCCCCCTGGTATCATAAGAGCTTGTGATTCAAACCCAGGGCGAGACAAAGCCCACGGTTTAGCCCCTAATTTCTTGGTCAGGGAGAAAAGCGATGTCACTGGGCATCCTGGGCCGCAAGCTCGGCATGACGCAAATTTTCGACGAAGAGGGTCGGGCGATACCGGTGACGGTGGTCGAGGCGGGGCCGTGCTCCGTCACCCAGGTTAAAAGCGAAGCCACCGACGGTTACACCGCTGTGCAACTGGGTTTCGGTACGGCCCGCGAGAAGGTCTTGACCCGTCCGGAGGTCGGCCACTGCAAAAAGGCCGGTCTGGAGGCGCCGGTGCGCCATCTGCGCGAATTTCGCCTTCCCGACAGCTCCCAGTACACCCCCGGCCAGCAGATCACCGTCGATTTGTTTGCGGCGGGTCAACTGGTCGATGTCGTCGGCACCAGCATCGGCAAGGGCTTCGCGGGCGGCCAGAAGCGCCACCACTTCGGGCGCGGGCCGATGGCCCACGGCTCAAAGAACCATCGGGCACCCGGTTCGATCGGCGCGGGCACCACGCCCGGGCGCGTTTTCCCCGGCAAGCGCATGCCCGGCCGCATGGGCAATGAGCGCGTCACCGTGCGCAAGCTGACGGTGGTGCGGGTGATCCCTGAGCGCAATGTGATTTTGATTCAAGGTGGCCTGCCCGGCGTCGAGGACGGCCTGCTGATGATCTCGCCCGCCAAGAGCGTCGGGCGCGCCAAGGGCTAGAGCCCTCAACACAATTTGTGCGAGCAAAGACAATGGCAACCTGTTCGATAAAAGATTGGCAGGGCAATGCGACCGGCGAGGTCGATCTCGATTTGCCCGTTGCCTCCGAGGCCACCGCTTCCCATGTTGTCTACCTGGCCTTTAAGCGGCAGATGGTCAACTCCCGCCAGGGAACCGCCTCCACCCTCACCCGCGGCGAGGTGCGCGGCGGCGGCAGGAAGCCCTGGAAGCAAAAAGGCACCGGCCGCGCCCGCGCGGGCTCGATCCGCTCGCCGCTGTGGCGCAAGGGCGGCGTGATCTTTGGCCCCAAGCCGCGCGACTTCGAGATCAAGATGAACCGCAAGGAGCGGCGGCTCGCCCTGCGCACGGCCCTGCAAAGCCGTGTGGAGGATTTAATCGTCGTCGACGAGTTCGAGGGGCAGCTTGCCGCCCCCAGGACCAGAGACCTGGTGCAGGCGTTCGAGCGCTGGGGTGTCGATATGGCAAGCCAGTCAATCCTCCTGATCCTGCGCGAGCGACAGACCAATACCTATCTGTCGGCGCGCAACCTCCCCAACGTCAAAGTGATCACCGCCGGCAACCTCAACGTGCGCGACTTGCTTGCCACCGACTGGATCGTGGTCACCGGTCCCGCCCTTGAACTCATCAAAGAGACCTATGGAGCAGTGGCATGAGTAGCGGCACCAAGCGCGCCCTGGCCGACATCATCCGTCGCCCCCTGATCACCGAGAAGGGCACCCGATTACTCGAAGAGAACAAGTACCTCTTCGAAGTCACCCCCGGCGCCAACAAAATCCAGATTGCCCAGGCGATCGAAGAGTTGTTTAGCGTCAAGGTGACCAAGGTCAACACCTTCAATCCGCCGGCCCGCCAGCGCCGCGTGGGCAAGTTCCTCGGCACGCGCTCGAGCTACAAGCGCGCCATCGTCACCCTTCAAGAAGGCGATTCAATCACGCTTTTCCCCGAAGTCTAAATCTGATTTGCCATTGAGCCGGGCTGACTTTTGGGTTGGCCCGGCTTTTGCTTGGCCGCACGGCAGAGATGTGGCCCGCCGAGAAGCCCCCCAGCGACAGAGGGAAGTGCCGGGTCACTTTTTCTAGCATTGCGATGGACTTCCTCAATTTTTCAACGCATAGGAGCTATTTCAACTATGAAAAAGACCCAGGCCCTTTTGCTGAGCCTGCCGCTGATTGTCGGTCTGGCGGCTTGCAGCACCCCGAACACGACCGCTGAGGGCGTCCGCCAGGATCAAACGGCCTCCGATCAGCGCGCCGAGACCCAACGGGAGAACGCGGGCGAAGCGACCGGTGAAGCCGCCAGTCGTACCGGTCAGGTGGCGGACAACGCCGGCGAGCGCGCCGAGAATGCCATGCAGGATGGTGCCCAGACAGCCACCGGCGAGTCGGGGGCCGAGGCCAAGGACGATGCTGCGAGCGACACGCGCGAGCGTCAGCTCGAATCGGACATCCGGGCGCGCGAGCAGCGCACCGATGCCACCGGCCAGGTGAGCGACGGCGACATCGAGAGCAAGGTGCGCAGCAAACTCGAAGCCAACATCCAGCAAGGCTCGATCGCTGTCACGGCTCAAGAGGGCAATGTTACTCTCAAAGGCCGCGTACCGGTCCAGTCCGATATCGACAAGGCCGTGAACCTTGCCAAGGAGATTAACGGCGTCAAGCAAGTGCAGTCCGAACTGACGGTGGGCAAAGGTTAGCCCCGGCGGGCGGCGGCTTTGACCGTTCCGGCGATGTGCGCTGCGACATCGGGGTTGGAGAAGTAACTGTTGTGGGCTGTGCCACCGCTGAGCAGGGCAAATTCCGTCTGCTCGAAAGCCAGGTCAATCACGTTTCCGAACAGGTCGTTGCGGGTGGCGAGGATGTCCTCCACTTCCAGGTGTCGGCGCTCGCCGTCCACCAGGTCGAAAATAAGCGGGTCGAGGGGGTAGGCCACCGGGTCGCCCGGGTGGACGTAGTTCAGCCATGGTAGGTGCCCCCCAGGTTGGCAAGCAGCTTTTGCAACTGGGGGGTGACATCGCGGGTAGCCACCCGCACCCTCTGCTCCCAGCTGAGTTCGGCCATGCCGCGCTCTTCCGCTCTATTGACATCGCCCCAGTAGAGCGGCAGCGGCACGACTTGCAGGCCCAGATTGTCAGTCTACTCAGCCACCACCGCGTAATTGGGGCTCGCGCGCTCCTCGCGGGTATCGACTCCATGGATGTATAAAACGTAGTCCTTAGGCCTCTGCGTCTCCTCATCCGCCAAATAGGACGGATTTTCACGATTCTCGCACCGCCGCCGCTGCCCTTCACGCCACAATGGGGATGGGTGCCCAGGGTACAGCGTTGATCGATCACCCCTACATCGAAAGCGAGCAGGCAAAGGCAATCCTGCGCCTGGCGGCCCGGGTGCGCACGGCTGCACCGGCAGTCCGCGCGGCACTGTTTGACGAGTTGACCCGCACCTTCCCGGGCTACCGGCCCGCCAACGACAAGGAGCGGATGTGGTTGCTGCTGGAAATGATGAACCTGCGCCAGTTTTTGCTCAGCCGCAGCGATTTTGATGTCTGCGACGGCGACTAGCCATGCCGCCGCGCCGGCCCTCAATGCGGCCGGTGGGATCAGTGCACCACACCGGCACCTGACGGCCCGTTTGCACAGTAGATGCGAAGTGAGTTCCACCGGCCGATAGAAGCTTTCACCCGCAGCAGGCAGGAGACTGGACAGGCCCCGATTCTGAAGTGGACTATGCTGAACCGTCTGCGCGAATTGCGCTCCCGCTACTTTGGCGAACTCGAAGAGGCGATCGAAGATGTCGATGCCGATACCAGCGGTGAGGCACTGCTGACCGACACCGACGCGGTGGACGCCGAGGCTGAGGAGGCCGCCGCTGCCGAAGGCATCGACCCGGAGGTACGCCAGGCGGTCGTCGATCTCTACCGCCGCTGCCTAGCACGCTACGAGTACGTCAAAGAAGCGAACGAGAAGTTTCTGGCCATGCTCGATGAAGATCTGATGAACGACCTGGCGGACAACGAAGAAGCCCAATCTATCCGCAAGTTTGCCGAAAGCCTCACCCTCGACCCGGTGGATCAGCCGATGGCCTTTGCCAACTACGAGGCGGAGGACATCGTCGATGAAGCCCAGGCGCTCACCGAAAAAGAAGCGGTGCTCTTTGGTGACGATGCCAACATGGATAATCGCTCTGAGCGAAGCTGAGGCTTGGATAGGTTTCAGGTGTCAGGATTGAAGCGGTTGTTCATCAAAACTGCTTTGGTCTGTGAGATCCGTGCGGATGAGTGAGTAGAGCACCGCGTCATGGATGTGGTCTCCTAGAGGCAATCGGCGGCGCAGCAGGCCCTCGCGCCGGGCGCCGACTTTCTGGGCCACCCGCTGGCTTGCGGTATTGGTGGCGGCGGCGATGATCTCCAGACGCTCCAGATCCAGATAGTCGAAGCCGAAGCGGGCTACCAGCAGGGCGGCGGCGCTTGCCGCCCCCTGGCGGGTGCAGGAACTGCGCACCCAGTAGCCGAGGTTGGCGAGGCGGTAGGCGCGGCTGAGGTGGTTGAGGCCCACTCCCCCGACAAGCCGGCCGCCGGCGCGCTCGTAGATCACAAAATCGTAGGTGCGGTCGGCCTTCCAGTCGTCCTCGCGCGTCAGTACCCAGGCGGCGCTATCCTCGCGGGAATAGCCCCGATGACACCAGGGCATCCAGGGGGCCAGATCCGCCATCGATTCGCGCACGGCCTGGTAAATCGGCTCGATGTCTTCGAAGCAATAGCGGCGGATGGCAAAATCTGCCTCGGGGGGCGGTTCGGGGATCATGGGGATACCCTATCGCAACCGGGCAGCGTCGCCGAACGTAAAATTGAGGTAAGCGCTCTAAACCTGTGAGATTTCCTTGATGCTGAAATATTTTGCGCTCTCGCTGCCCCTGCTGGCGAGCTTGGCGGCCCCGGCCTTCGCCCAGGGTGAACCGACGGTAGTGACCACTCCGCCCGCCGCCGTCACCCCCGACGGCCTCGGGGCCCTCGACGAGGCGGCCCCGAGGCCGCCGGGCGAATTTCTCGACGAAGTGACCGTGACGGCGACCCGCCGTCCGGCCCGTATCCGCGATACAACGGTGAATACCTATATCCTGCGCAAGGAAGACTTCAAGGCGGTCGGTGCGGTCACCGTGCGCGACGCCCTCATCCTGGTGCCGGGGTTCTTTGGAAAATAAGGAGCAAGGCGATGACGGCATGGATGGAGCGCCCTTCGATGGCCGAGGCCCTCAAGGAGCGGCGGCGGCGGCTTGCCACCCTGGTGGAAGGACCCACCGTCCTCTGGTCCGGCCAAAGTATCGGGCGCAACTATCCGGCCAACACCTACCCGTTTCGGGCCAGTAGCCACTTTCTTTATTTTGCCGGGGTACCCCTGGAAGGGGCCGCCATTCGCCTGGAAGATGGTCGCCTCGAGCTGTTTCTAGATGAACCGGGTCCGGCTTACGCCCTATGGCACGGCGAGGTACCCGGCCGGGAGGCGCTCGCCGCCTTGATCGGGGCCGACGCCGCCTATGCGCTTGCGGAACTGGGTGCGCGCGCAACCGGGGCGGCAACCTTGCCCGTCATCGACACCGCCACCCGCGCCGCTCAGGCCCAACTATTGGAGCGGGCACTCGCGGCACCCCACGAGCTGGATGGGGCCGACCGTGCCCTGGCCAAGGCGGTGATCGCCCTGCGCCTGTCCCACGACGAGGCGGCCCTCAGTGAGCTGAGGCGGGCTGCCGCCGTGAGCGTCGTCGCTCACCAGGCGGGCATGCGGGTCACCCCCAAGGCCAAGTACGAGTCGGAGGTGCGCGCCGCCATGGAGGGGGTGATCATCGCCAACCGCATGGCCACCGCCTACGGCAGCATCGTCACTGTCCACGGCGAAGTGCTCCACAACGAGCAGTACCACCACACGCTGACCCCGGGCGATCTGCTCCTGGCCGATGTCGGTGCGGAGAGCGAGCTGGGCTGGGCCTCCGACATCACCCGCACCTGGCCCGTCTCGGGGCGCTTCTCCCCCACCCAGCGCGCGATCTACGACATTGTGCTCGCCGCCCACGACGCCTGCATCGTCGCAATGAAACCGGGTATCGAATACCGCGACATGCATCTGCTTGCCTGCACGGTGATCGCGGCGGGGCTGGTGGATCTGGGCATCCTGCGCGGCAAACCCGAAGACCTGGTCGAGCGCGACGCCCACGCCCTGTTCTTTCCCCACGGCATCGGCCATCTGCTGGGTCTGGATGTGCACGACATAGAAGATCTGGGGGATCTGGCGGGCTACGCCCCCGGCCGCGAGCGCTCCCAACGCTTTGGTCTGGGCTACTTGCGCCTCAACCGCCCCCTGGCGGCCGGGATGCTCGTCACCATCGAACCGGGTTTCTACCAGGTACCTGCTTTGCTCGACGATCCACTGCGCCGCGAAAAGTACGCCGATGCGGTGAGCTGGGAACGGCTCGGCCAGTTTGCCGACGTGCGCGGTATCCGCATCGAGGACGACGTGCTGGTGACCGAGACCGGCACCGAGGTATTGACCGCCGCCTTGCCCACGCAGGCCGAGGCGGTCGAAAGTCTGGTTCTGGCGGGCGCATAACGCCCGACCATCGAGAAAGCGCAATGATCATGGACATCCCCGCCGGCTAAGGGCAATCGGCTTTTTCCCGCCACTCAAGTAACCAGCAATTGGAAATAGCCAATCCCTTGCCCACTTGTGGGAAGTAGTACCAACCGGCAATCATCGTGCAAAAGGGGGCGATTTCCCCTGGACTTGCAAGACTGATTCTGTTTGTTTCTAAGAGTAACAATTATCTATAGTTCGCCGATTCAAAAATGAAGTGCAACGCTTGAGAGCCTTCCGCTGAGGGACTCATAGAGGTATCCTGACGTTTACTACGACAACCAGGAACCCCTATGAGCTTCAGCCAGCTTACCCTACTAGAGCGTCATCGGATCTATATTCTGCGGTACCAAGATTGCTTATCTTTAAGCGCCATCGCCCAATTGCAGAAGTGTTGAACGCTAGGAATTGGGGTTACAAAAAGAAGCCCAAAATCGTGTAGACTTTGGGCTAAGTGAAATAATTATTGTTGAGCTGATGCTACTCGATTTTCCGCAACTTGTCAAAACCTTTCTGTCCGCTTTGCCCAATGACGATTTTCCTGTCCTCGATACCCGGCTCTTTTTCAGTTGCTGGCTGGCCCTCGTCATGGACAAAAGCACCCTCAGCATGCAGGACCTATTCAAACGTCTCAACCACACCGGTATCTCCGTCGATATCTCCACTTTTTCCAAAGCCTGTAAGTCCCGTTCTCTTTCTACGTTTGAGCAGCTGTACCGGGATTTGCTTGTCCGGCTCAGGCGAGAGTTACCTGCCAAACAACTGCATCCTTGCCCGATTGATTCGACCGTGGTCAGCTTGACAAGCAAGCTGCTGTGGGCACAGGGCTATCACCAGGTTAAACTGCTCACTTGCCTGGAGAGCGGCAGCGGAGCTA
>JAHHGR010000003.1 GCA_019359725.1 Aphanocapsa lilacina HA4352-LM1
TACGAATGGATTGCTTCGCCAGTTTTTTCCGAAGTCGACGAATTTCTGGACCGTCAAACCTGAGCAGGTGCAAAGGGCAATGGACATGATCAATGACCGCCCGCGAAAAGTGCTTGGTTATCGGACCAGGGCTGTTTCATTCTAGCTTTGCATTGGATGCAAATGAGAATCGAGAGCGGCAAAAGCCTTATTGCTTGTTGAGCAGGTCAAGCTTATTGACATGGCCGAATGGGGTTTTTGGAGAATGAAACAGCCCTGAATTTGGACACGGACGGCATAAAAGCGGCTGATCGATACTTGCTCTCGAACGCCGACTTTGCCTCAGTACGAGGAAGGAGTCATATCCCGGGCATGGCGCTCAACCAACCAAAGACCCCGCCGACGCTCAAGCGCAAATCGGAGAGCGGCTCCGGGACCGACAGCAAGTCAGTGGGCACATTCAGCAGCCTCGGCTGGCGTTCGGGCGGATACACCAGTACGGAGCGCTCGGCGGGATCAATCAGCCAGCCCATGCGACAACCATGCTCCAAGCAATGGAGGATGTTCCCGGTCACTCGGGTCTGACTTTGCTCTGGAGAAAGTATCTCAATGGTCCAATCGGGGGTGCGGTCGAACACATTGGCGATCTCGCCTTGCTCGTCGATAGGAATGCGTTCCCAGATAAACACAGCGATGTCCGGAACTACAGATCGCCCTGCGAAGGTACAGCGCAATTCTGGAAAGGCTCTTGCAATCCGGCGGGATTTGGCGACAGCGTCGATCGCTATCACCAGTTCGGCCTGCAGCGTGCTGTGTTTGCCCTGGGGCATCGGCTTTTGCACAATCCGACCGTCGATGTATTCGCTGGCCGGTTTGGTCTCCGGAAGCCGCAAGAACGCTTCCAGTGCAACAAAGGCGACGGGTGATTGCGCCACAGCGGATCGGCTCCAGGTTCCGAGCGGATCCTAGCATCGCCGAGCCCGTTGCGAAAAATCGGACGACTACAGCGGGAAAGCGGCGTCGCCGAGGCGCACGTAGATGTCGCGCTGGTCGTCGGCAAAAGCGCGCCGCCCGTGCATCGCCCGGGTGTTGTTGATCATGACCAGATCGCCGCTCTTCCAAGGCAGCGCGACGGTGAGCGCCTGGGCCACCGCCTGCAACTCGGCCAGCACCGCATCGGGGATCGCCGAGCCGTCCTCAAGGCGCACCAGGCTCGCGGTCGAACCGGCCCGCTCCTGGCCCACGACCGGCAAGATGTTGTTGATGAACACTTCGTGTTTGCCGTCCGGAGAAGCCACAAAGGCCGGGCACAAAAATTCCGTGGTGACGGTGCGCTGCTCGCCGAAGTGGACCGCCATGCGGTTGGCGGCGGCGATGGCGGTCACCTCCTCGGGGCTGTCGGTCTGGTAGATGCCCTGCCAGGTGCCGTCCGGGTAGGTGCGGATGTATTTGAGCCGCTGGGAAGTGAACAGCTCGCGGGTGGCAGGACTCAGCATCCGCCAGAAGCGGATGCCGTCCGCGACGGTGGTCTCGCCGCCGCTGAGCGCGGGAGTGGCGCAGTAGAACCAGATTACCGAGGGACGGTAAAGCGCATAGTACATCTCGCCGTGCAACGGCACGGCGAAGCGCAACTTGTGACCGGTCACCGACATCAAGGTCTTGTCGCCGCCGATGGTCTCGCGGCTGTAGGCGCCGCCCACGTAGGGGCGAAACTCGGTGCAGAATTTTTCGCTGAAGCGCTTGAACGCCTCGGTGTCGGCCCCGAAGCCGCTGAAGTACACATAACCGGTGGTCCGAAACGCCTCGATCACCCACTCGAAATCGAGATCGAAAAGGCCGATGCCGGGGGCGGCATCGTAGGTGGTTCCAAATTTTTCCGTGGTGGTTTGCATAGCGGTGTCTCAAATGACGGGGACAACATCGTCGGTCGCATCAAAATCGAAGCGCCAGGCTTCGAGAGCAATCGAGGGCAGCGGCTCGCCTTTTTTGGCCGCAGGCTCTCCCTGGGGGCGGGGGTTGAACAGCAGCACCAATCCCTCGGGTGTCGAAAGGGCGGCTACCAGCTCGCCCGGGAAATCTCCCAGCGGTTTTTCCGTCCACCGTTCGCCATCCGGGGTGATGAACAATTTGAAGCTCCCCTGCCCGCTAAAGCCCGCGCACAGGTAACCCGCGTGGGCCACCAGGCACTGCAGCACGGCCGCACCGTCGTCGAAGCCCGGACCCATCGCTGAGAAAGGCACCTTCAGCCCCACGGGCGAAAAGCGCGGCCGGCCCACGATCAGATCCCAACTGCCGTCGGGATTGACACGGAAGATTTCAAAATCACTGACCTGGTGGGCGCGCAGCGAGCGGGGCGATTTGCCGCCGGCAAAGTACAGACGCCCCCCGAAAGTGGCCATCGCCGCCACCTGCTGGTTGTCGCTGAAAAGATACGCGCCGCTGGTGATCACCGCCTCGAAGTCGCCGGGTTGGGCTGCTATGGCCCCCAGCCGCCACAACTGAAAACCGCGCTCCAGGTTGCGCGTTCCTATATAGAGTGAATCCGCGAATACTGCCGCGCGGCAGGCCAGTTCGTTGCCCTGTTCTTTAAATCCCGGTACGGGCACCTCCTCCCAGTCGGCCGAGTCTACGGCCTCGCCGCGCAGTAGTGGCGGGGCATTCTGGCTGAGGCCGGTGGCCAGGGCCACGACCCCGTCCCCAAACGGGACAGGCTGGTGGAAGGTGTGGCCGTTCGTAGGAGCAAGCTCGAAGGTTGTCTGCCACGACCCGCCCTCGGCGCTGAAGGCCACCTCGCCCTTTAGGGGCGAAGAGAAGCTCGCCACCAGACATCCCTGCGCTTCGAACAGCTGGCAATAGACATTGCGGCCCGTCTCCAGGGCCTGCTCCCCCGCCAGGTTTACTCCCAGGGCATCGGTGAGCTTGTCCTTCGATTGCTCCTCGGTCGGATTGTCCGGGAAGAAGGTATCGAGCATGTTCGCCGGGCCGCTGCGCCGCTTGGTGTTGATGGCCAGGGAAGTGTGCACCGTCTGCCAGCCCCGGGTCTGCGGGTCGAAGCGGACGATGCGCCGAAAATCCTGCACGTCGCGGTCGATGTAGACGCCGGCAAAGTAGATGTGCCCCCCGTACCAGGCCAGGGCACCGACGATTTGGTCGACATCGTCGATGTCCAGTTGGGCGATGGTTTCGAGAGATTGAGCGCCGGGGGCGACCTGGCCGGGCGCGGCGGTGGGGGATGCAAGGGGGTGGATCATCGAAGCGAAACCTCACTTTTTGACAAACGGCCCGCGCTATTAGTACCCCATCTGCTGGGCCAGCTCCTGGATCTCGCGGGCGGTGTCGGTGTCGACGGCCCACTCGAAGGTGCCCTTGAGGGGCGGGATGGGCACTTTGCTGCTGCGCAATTTTGGGTTGGCCAAAAACTTCGGATCGTTGCCGAAGGGGGCGTTGATGGGACCGGTGCGGGCGTAGGGCGACTCTTCGGGCGATTTCATCTCGTCGATCGCCTCTTGATCGGTGCGCACCCCCAGCCACTCGGCGAGCTGCGGCAGATAAATATCGAGATCCGAGAGCAGATCCTCGCCGCGGATACGCATGCCCTGACCCAAGGGCAGCCGCTCCATAAAGTTCATGATCTTGGTGTGGGCGCTCAGCCAGAGCTTCAGGGGACTCACCTTCACCGGTTTGTTGCCCTTGAGGTCTTCCTCTTCGTCCGACAAAAAGGCCGGATCCACGCTCCAACCCACCTTGGCCTGCATTTGGCCTACCTGCTCGCGCGTCTGGATGATCACCGAGAGAAATTCGGCGATCGACTTAGCGGAGGTGACCGGGTGGCGGGTCAGATGCAAAAAACGGGCCTTCGGAAACATGTGGAAGGCCCGCTCCATGTTTTCGACTTTTAAGATCGTGGTCGGGGATTTGTCTACGCCGATCTTGGGAGCTACGTAATCGAGCACATAGTTGAATACTTCTTTGCAACCCAGGTGCATGTGCTCGTTGATCCAGATGCGCGCCCGGTGCACCGACAGCTCGTTTTGCGTCCCTTCGTGGATTTCGGCCAGGGTGCGGGCGAGGCCGTCCATGGCCGTAGGCCAGCGCCGCTGGATGCGGGCAAAATTCAGTTCTTCAATCGTGTCGGTCTTGAATAAGTTCAGCTCCGGAAAACCGTACAGGTCCGGGTGCCGGCCCAGGAGCGCGCAGACGACCGACGAAAACGAGCGTGGAGGTGTCAATATAATCAGAGGCTGATGTGACACAGGTATAGCCAGAGCAATATCAAGTGGGGGCTATTGTATCACTTCAGCAAACGGGCCAGGCGTTTGTCGAGGCGCCCCAGCTCGTCGGCGGTCATCTGCACCAGCGCCACCAGCGTCTTGTACTGGTGCTGCAGTTGGCGCTTATACTCCTCCAGCTCGCTGCGCGAAGAGCAGTCCTCGGCCACTTCCGGGGCTTTGACCCAATCTTGAATCGTCTTGAGAAATTCGAGCGGGATGGCGTTGTAGACCACCTGCGGCTGGACGTCCTCCAGCTGGGGCATGGCCTGGGCAGGAGCCTGCGGCAGCGGCAATTCTTCGAGCAGGCTCTGCTCCTGGCGGTCGCGGAATTTTTGCAAGACCGCCTGGCGCTTCTGCGCGTCGTTTGGCAAAATCTCGGGTTCGGCCGACATAAAAATCCTGCACAAAACTCGCCGTCATTGTAGACCCGCGCCTTCGATCCGTATAGGCTTGCAGGCGAACCCACCCAAGGCGCCCACCATGCCGACCGCACCACCGATAGTCATCCTCTCGGCCACCTGCAGCGGCAGTTCGCCCCTCTCGGCGATGCTCGGCCAGCACCCGGAGGCTTACGGGGTGCCCGAGATCAACTTGCTGATGGCCCGCACCGTCGAAGCACTGGTGCTGCTGTTGCAGGGGCCGCGGCAGTTTCAGATCCACGGGCTATTGCGCGCCGTCGCCCAGCTCTACAGCGGCGAGCAGACCCTCAACGCCGTCGCCATGGCCCGCCGCTGGCTCTCCAACCGCTACTACGCCCAGACCACCGAGGTGCTCGCGGAATTGTGCGCGCGGGTGGCGCCTTTGCGGCTGGTCGATCCGAGTCCGGTCTACGCCGCCGAACCGGAGCGGCTCTTAAGACTTTACGAAGCTTTTCCGGAAGCCCACTTTGTGCACCTGCTGCGCCATCCGCGCGCCCAGGGTGAGGCGGTGATGGCTATCGCCGGGGGAGCGCTCGCCATCAACGACGGGGCTTTCGAATTTATCGCCAAAAAACCGGTGATCGACGCCCAGCGCACCTGGTTCACGTTCAACGACAACATCCGCCGTTTCCTCGCCGCTGTCCCTGCCTCCCAGCAGACGGCCGTGCACTGGGAAGCGGTCGCAAGCCGTCCCACCGCCACCCTGCGCGATCTGTGCCGGGGGCTGGGATTGGCTTGGAGCGAGGAGATTGGCCAGGCGATGCTGCACCCGGAGCGCTCCTCCTACGCCGGGTTCGGCCCCTACAGCACCCACCTCGGCCACGACCCCGATTTTTTGCGCAATCCATACTTTTCAGAACAGCCCGTACAGCACTTCTCGCTGGAAGACTCGCTCACCTGGCGAGCGGACGGCATCGGTTTTTATTCGGAAATTCAGGAACTGGCGCGTCAGATGGGTTACGACTGACCGGTTCGGCGGCGGGCAATTCTTGTAAGAAAGCATGGCTTGAGGCAGTACGTCCATCGCATTTGACACCCCAATGGAAAGCTGATAGTCTTCTGCTCAAGTTGTCGCTTCGGTAAATTTACGGTATGGCAGGATTTACTCCAAAGCTTAAAAAAGTCACGAAAGCGAACTCGCGCGACCGTCTGAAGCTCGCCGGGACTCTGTTTCGAGAAAAGCGTTACGACGAAGCCCTCGAAGAAGCCACTGCCATTTTGGAAGAAGAACCTTCCTCCCTGCAGGCCCTGATGTTGACGGGCAGCGTTTACCTGAAGACCAAGCGCTTCGACGAAGCCCTGGACGCCTTTCAAAAAGCGCTCAGAGTCGATCCGCTCTCGCCGCAGGCTTGCCTCGGTATCGGCATGGCCCATCTGCGCAAAAAAGACTACAAGCAGGCGACGGTGGCCTTCGAGAGCGCCCTCAAGCTCGATCCCAAATCGGCCAAGGCCTATATCACCCTTGGCATGTCGGCCCTCGGCCAGGAGCACTACGACCTCGCCATCCAGTACTTCAACAAGGCCCTGCGCTTCGACCCGCAGGCGGAGATGGCCCGCATCTTGATCTCGCGCGCCTACAAGAAGCTCGGCAAGCCGGGCGACGCCGTCAGTACCCTCGAGACCGCCGTCAAGCTCAACCCCAAGAGCGGCATGGCCAACATGTCGCTGGCGAGCTTCTACCTGCAGAACAAAGACTATACCTCCGCCGAGGCCGCTTTGCAGAGGGTGCTCGAAGCGCGGGGCGACAAACCGGCCCCGACGATCATGCTGTCGCTTGCGGATCTGTACGTCCAGACCGATCGCACCGAGGAAGCAGGCGACATCCTGCGCGCCCTGCCCTCGGCCCCCAAGCTGCAGGCGCGCAAGCACAAGCTCTTCGGCGATCTCTACACCAAGCAGGGTCTGCTCAAAGAAGCGGCGGAGGAATACCGCGCCGCGAGCTTGATGGCCTCCGACGACGATGAAATCGACGATGTCGATCTCGACGGTCTGGTGGAAGCCGGTTCGGCCAGCTGGCAGGAACTGGCGAGCACCTACCGGGCAACCGCCACCGAGTCGATCTCGCGCAAGTAAAACGCAATCGCATCGAGCCCCCCTACTGGCTGCGTGGAGGCAGGAATGCCCAACCATCTCGTGCAGATCGTCATGGATAGCTGCCGCTTCGACAGTTATGAAGCGGCGGCGACGCCCAACATGGACAAAATCGGTAAAGGGGAGGCGCGCTACAGCTACGCCTCGTGGACCTCGCCCTCCCACTACGCCATGCTCATGGGTATGGTGCCCCACACCAGCCCGCGGGGGGTCTTCGCCTCCGAAGTCTACAAGCAGGAATTTACCCGCTGGATCGACCGGCTCGACATGCCGGATCTGTCCTTCAAGACTTTCGTGCCGCACCTGTCGCTGCCGAAGGTGCTGCAGGATCTGGGCTACGAGACAATCGCCCGCGTCTCGATGCCGGTGCTCAACCAGTTGACGGGCATGAACCGCTTTTTTGACGATTACAAATTGATGGGCAACCACAACGACTTCAAGTCGATGGTGGCGGAAGTCGAATTCGAAGAGGACGAACCGCGGTTCTACTTCTTCAACCTCGGCGAGACCCATTACCCCTATATGCTCTCCGGCGAAGATCTGCCCCACATCTCCGGGGTGCACGGCGTCTTCAAGCACATGGACGAATCGCTCAAGGCGGGCGAGGGGCCGGTGGAGGCCAAGTTCTTCGAAAAAGACGAGATGGAGCGGCTGCACAAGCAGCAAATCTGCTGCGTCGAGTACGTCGATGGCCTGTTGGGGGAACTGTTCGAGAAGTGTCCGCCCAACACCCACTTCATCGTCACCGCCGATCATGGCGAGTTGTTCGGTGAGGACGGTTATTTCGGCCACGGCCCGGTCATGCACCCCAAGTGCTTTGAGATCCCCTTCCTCGAAGGTCTGCGCCCCGCCTAGCACCTTGAAATCGTCGGCGGTGGACGCTTGCACCCCCCCGCCGAGGAAGTTGGAGGTCTCGATGTACCAGCCCCTTCAAACTTGCTTTCGCAGGGATCTCGTCATCGATGAGGTCGTCAAGGCGGGCGTCAAGTCCTACCGCATCAAGGACCCGGCGAGCGGGGAGACGTTCGAGTTTGGCGAGGAAGAGTTCTTTCTCTGTCAGCTGATGGACGGCGCCCTGACGCCGCGCCAGATCATCGAGGCTTTTGAAGCGCGCTTCGGCCTCAAGATGAGCGAAGAGGACTTCGAACCTTTTTGTCGACAAATTGGCGAATACGGATTGCTCGAGCGCTACAGCGAACGCCAGCAGACGACGGCCACAATCGTTGTCTCCGAGGCGCAGCCCTTCGCGGCGGGGGGCGCCTTTGAAGATACGGGGGAGCCAGGGCAGGGCAAAAAGCCCAAAAGCGACATGCCCTACAAGTGGTACTACCCCGAGCTGGCGCCGGTGTTCGTGCTGTTTGCCCGCCTGCTCGAACCGTTCCACCTGCTCTTTAAGCTCGCGTTTTTGCTGCTCATCCCGACCGTCCCGCTGACGCTCATTACGATCCTCAACAACCAGATCCTCTTTTTTCAGGATTTTTCAGAGTACTACTCGCCCATCGACGGGTTGACCAAGCATATGGTCAACATCCTGGTGGTCAACAGCATCAGCAAAGTCGCCCAGGCCGTCGTCGCCTCCCATTACGGCGTGGCGGTCGAGCAGTTCGGTCTGCAGATGCTCTTCGGCTTTTTTCCGCGCTTCACCGTCGGCAAGGGACCGCTGTTTCGGCAACTCACCCGCGAGCAGCAGCTATGGACCTTCGCGACCCCGATCCTCGTGCGCTTGCTGCTGTTTGTGTTGGGCGGCCTCACCTGGTACCTCAACCACGGTTCGACCAACAGCATGAGCGCCTGGGCCGTATCGCTGTGTTACATGGCTTTCGTAGATACGGTACTCGACTCCAACCCGCTCTGGCCAAGCGACGCCTACGGTGTGGTGGTGGCCTACTACCGGTTGCCGCCGAGTTTGTTTAAGCGCAACCGCCAGATTGTCGAGCGGCTGTTGCGCCTGCAGTGGCTGCCGGACACCATTCCCCTGGGCGACCGGTTGCGGATGACTTTTTTTGCGCTGGTCGGCGAGGTGGTCTGGCTGGCATTTTTTGCCTACATTACTCTGCACAGCGCCGAGGCGCTGCAAAAGCTGGTCCCCGATCTTTTGGGCGAAGGTCTGGGGATACTATTGTTTTGCCTGCCGTTCCCGTTCGCTATCCATTGGTGGTTACTCGTGCGCGACAAAACTCGGACTTCAAAAAAAGCTTCTTCGTCGTCGCCCCTGGGTTCTGACCAGACGGCGATCACCCCGGCGGGCCAGCCGGATCAGCTGCAACTGCCGCAAGGGGAGCAGGCGAATTTGCAACTGGCCTCCCAGGCATCGGGCGGCCTTCTGGAGGCGCCCGGATCGGCCCCGCCGCGCTTCGGCGGCGGCGTCAATTTGTGGGAAGTGTTCCGCAAAGGTTTGCCCTGGCTCGTCCTGGCGGCTTTTGTCGTGATTTTAATGCTGCCCTATACCTACCACTACGGCGGGGCGATCCAGCTGTTGCCGCCTCGCCAGCAGCCGATCGCCGTCGAGGTCGAAGGCGTGCTCGACAAGCTCTACTTCAAGGGCGGCGATCAAAAGCTCATCAAGGCCGGCACCACCCTCGCTCTCTTGCGCTCGGTGGACACCCAGAACCAGGTGAACACGGGCCTTTCGGACGTGCGTACCAGAGAGGCGGCCTTGATCACTGCGCAGGAAGAATTGCGCAAGTTGCTGAGCATGCCCCGGCCCGAGGAGGTGCAGGTGGCGCGCGATCAGGTGAGTGTCGCCCGCCAGGAAGTCTCGGTGGCCAAAAGCCAGCTGGTGACCGCCAAGAGCAAAGCCGACTTCAGCGCCCGCGAAGCGGAGCGCAACTTGAAACTCAGCAAAGAAGGGGTCGTCTCCGATCAGGTCTACGAGAACGCCAAGCGCGAAGCGGAGACCGAGCGCATCGGCGTCGAGACCGCCCAGGAGACCCTGGCAAGCGCCGGGCAGCGCCTGGAGCAGGCCCAGTCGAATTTGCGTCTGGTGATGGCCGGTCCCCACCCGCAGGAGATTTCCGCCGCCCGCAGCAAAGTGGAGCAGGAGCGGGCCGCACTAAAGCGGGTCCAGGACCAGTACGCCTACTACCGCCAGCAGCTCAATTTCACCAAGGTGGTGATGCCCTTCGACGGCTACATCATCACCCCCAACCTCGACTGGAAGGTCGGTAGCCGCATGCAGGTGGGCGATGTGCTGGGAGTGGCCCAGCACGCCAGCCGCATCACCGGCACCATCCAGATGCCCGAGTACCAGGCGGGCGACGGCTTCGAGCCCGGCGGCGAGGTAGAAGTAAAGTTGTGGGCCTACCCGACCCGTTCTTTTGCAGGCAAGGTGGCCTCGATCGAACCGGTGGCCACCTCCTACAACAAAAACGATCCCCAAAACGTCACCAAGAGCGTCGAGTACGGCGCCGACCCGACCGAGTTGCTCAAGAGCACGACGCGCTACGTGAACGTTGTGGTCGACTTCCCGCAAGCCAAAGCCGAAATGAAGCCGGGCATGACCGGTTACGCGAAGGTCACCGGCGAGACCCAGCCGGTCTTCCAGGCCTTCAGCCATCCGCTGGTGCGCTTCGTGACCGTCGAGCTGTGGTCCTGGTTGCCGTAGTCGGCTAACTGCCCAGCTTTACCTGGTAGACGTTGCCTTCACCCTCGTCGCTGACCAGCAGCGTGCGCTCATCGATGAAGAGGGCCTCGCGGGGTTTGCCGAGCTTGTCAGCCACCACGGTGGGCTTGCCCTGCTTGTCGAGGCGCACCAGTTGGCCGCTGCCGATGTCGGTGACGTAGATGTCTCCAGCGGGAGAGATAGCCAGCCCGCTGGGGTCGGCGAAGCCCTTGGCCCAGAGGACCGGCTTCTCACCCGGTGCCCAGCGGTAGACGCCCTTGTCGCCCTGGTCGGTGACGTAGGTTGTGCCGTCGGCTGCAATAGCAATATCGCGCCAGCCGTAGGTCGCTTCGCGCGGGTTGACCGTCACCGGCAGCTCTTCCTTCTTGAGGGTGCCTTTGCCGTCGGGCGCGTAGCGGCTCACCTCACCGGTGCGGTGGGAGACCACCAGCAGCGAGCCTTTGCGCGCCGGATCTTTGACTACACCCAGCGGGTCGGTGATCTTGCCCTCCAGGCGGCTCACCTGCCCCGACTGGACGCGGGCGACGCCGTTGCCGTTGCGCTCGGCCACGTAGAGCACCCCATCCATCTCGACCGACCACGACGGGCGCTGCAGGTCCTTTGCGGCCACCATCTGGTTCTTGCCGTCCGGGGTGTAGCAAACCACCCGGCCTGCCCCCTGCTCCACCACGCAGATGTCTTTGCCGACGAGCGCGAGGCCCTGGGGCTTGTCGAGGCCCGTCACCCACTTGCTCACCACGGCGGTGCTCGCCGAGACCGCCGCGGCCGTCACCGCCGCGGCCAATGTCATACCCATCGCCATCCCATACCCGCTACCTGCCATACGCCACCTCAAGAAAAATGAAAAGATTGTGAAAAATCTTAATATATGAGATACCAGAACAAAGGGCGCGCGTCAAGGGAGCAAGGCGATGCGGTGGGTGTGGACAGTGGGGGGCGTGGGCGTTTCGGTGCTGGGAGCGGGGGTGATCCTGGCCGGGGCACAGCCGGAGCTAGCGGCGGGAGAGAAGATCTTCAAAGCCAACTGTGCGGCTTGCCACGCCGGGGGGAACAATATCGTGGAGCCAGAGAAGACGCTCAAAAAAGAGGCGCTCGCCCGCTTCGGGATGGATTCGCAAGCAGCGATTATCAAGCAGGTCACTGGAGGCAAGAGCGCTATGCCCGCCTTTGGGGGCGAACTGAGCGCCGAGGAGATCCGGCAGGTGGCTTACTACGTACTGGAGATGGCGAACAGAGACTGGCAGAGATAGGAGGCCGGTTCAGGAGAATTGCTCTGGGTCGATGCCGCGCTCGCGCAGCAAATCGGCGAGGCGATCGGCCCGTTGCTGCTCCTGCGAGGCCCGTTGCTCGGCTTGAAGCCGAGCCGAGCGCTCCTGTTCCAGTTGTTCTTCGGGCGCGGCAATCCGGTTGCCCGTGGCGTCGAACCAGTACAACCATTCGCGCTGCCAGCCGCAGTAGCGGCCGGGCGAGCGGCCGATCCCCAGGCCGATTTCCGCCAGCCACACCGGTTCACCGGGGAGGCGCACGTATTCGCCGTCGACGAGTTTGTACACTTCGAGCGCGTCGTGCTTGCGCCTGCGGCTCGGACGGCTGGGGTTGCAGACGACGTAGTACAAGATTTCAAGCCGCGCGTAGTTCTTCATCTTGCTGCCGTACTCGCCCCGGTAAGTCTTCGAGACCACTTCCAGGGCAAGGATGGGCAGAACATTGTCCTCCTCCCAAAGCACATAGCTGAGGCGACCGTTCTCGGCCACGAACCGTTCGACACCCAGGCTCAAGAAGCCGTCCGGGACGACGGCCGGTTTTTCGGGATCGTAGTAGATACCCATGTCGACGCCAAAAAACCAGTCCTGCCGCTGCGCCCAGAGCGTGGCCAGAATGGCGCCCAGCAGGTTGGGGACAAGATTTTGCAGTTCGTCGTCCACCGGGGTCTCGTCGGAATCGAGCAGTTCTGCGGCGGAGGGCAGGCACTGCCACGAATGGTACCGCTGCAGCATGACAGAGGCTCCGGGGTGCGGGTTGCCCCTATTCTAGGCCCGAGATGAGAAAGGCTTCATCCAGGGTTCATCGCCGTTTTACGAGCAGCTGAAAAACTAACTTTAGTAGCCGATGACACTCCATCTATCCCGGTTTACCTGGAAGATTTGGCCCATGATGAAGCAAATCGCCGTACGGATCGAGCGCAGTCAGAGCCGTCCCCGCCGCGAGCGCCTCTACAACTTGCAGATTGTCGGATGCGCCGCCGGGATGTCGGTGCCCTTGCTCGCCTGCTTTACACTCTTCTGGGTGGCGACGACGGGGGAGATGCCATTTTTTGCCGAAGGAGTGGTTCCTATGGTCCTACTGGTGGCCGCCACCGCCATGGGCGGCTGGGTGTGGGCGCAGAGCATCGATTTGATGTAATTGTGTCCACTATTGCAAAGCAATAGCGCCCCGGTCGAAGTCGCCCGCGCGTCGTTGGTGCGTTTTCGCAGCCTGGCTGCTCCCTACTATTGACATCCAATTTCAATAACGGTAGGCTTGGCACGGCTTGCAGCTGAGACGTGATCTGTGGCGGGGCGAAGGCTTCCGGTCTTCTCGCCCCCGATCTTTTCCGTCTGGATCTGCTTAGTTGGGAATTTTGATGAGAAGTGCTTTGCGTGCGGCTCAAAGCGTTGCCGCACCGATTTTGGGCTGCGCATGCTTTTTTAGCACGCTGTTGCAAGCGTGGGGTATACCGGGAGCGCTCGCTGCTCCAGAGACCTCGCCCGTCCGCCGTCTGGACCTGCTGGCCGTCGGTGAGGCCCAACAGCTGCTGGCACAGACGCAAACGCCTGGGGGCAAAAGCGAGGATGAACTTGAGGAAGTGACGGTACTGGGCAACCGCGGCTACCTGCGCAAGAACGCCGATTCGGGCACGCGCACGGACACCGCCATCCGGGACATTCCCGCCAATATTCAGGTGATCCCCCGGCAGGTAATCGACGATCAAGGAGCGGTGCGCATCGAGGAAGCGCTGCGCAACGTCAGCGGCGTGACCTTCGCCAGTTCCTTCGGCGGTCGCGCCCCCGAGTTCAACGCCCGCGGGTTCACCGCCAGCCTCTACAAAAACGGCTTTCTGGAGCGCAACGGCGGCAGCTTTTTCAACGCCCGCACCTCGCCTGAGGTTGCCAATCTCGAGCGCCTGGAGGTGCTCAAAGGCCCTGCCTCGGTGCTATTTGGCCAGGGCGATCCCGGCGGCACGATAAACTTGATCACCAAAGCACCCCTTTTGACCCCCTCGGCTTCCATCCGCTTCACCGCGGGCAGCTACGACTTCTACCGCACCACCCTCGATCTGGGCGGTCCGCTCACCGGCGATGCGAGCCTCGCCTACCGCCTCAACATCGCCTACGAGGACACCCACAGCTTTCGCGATTTTGTCCAGAAGGCCCGCTTCTTCGTCGCACCGGCGCTTACCTGGAAGATCACTCCCCAGACCACCCTGCGCTTCGAAGGGGAATACCTGAGCGACAACTACCCAATTGATCGGGGCCTGGTGTTTGTCGACGGTGCCGACGTCGGTCTGCCGGTCAACCGCTACCTGGGCGATCCGACCCGCCGGCAGGGGTACGACGAAAAGCGCGGCTATCTGACCCTGGAGCACGCATTTGCCGAGAATGTGCGTCTGCGCAGCTTCGTGCGCTTGAGCACCAGCCGCGAGGACTACCGCTCCACCGAGGTGAGCGGGCCGCTGCAGGCGGATGGGCGGACGCTGCCCCTCGGAGGGTTCGAGGGTGGTCAGTACTACGAAACTTACACCTGGCAGAACGACCTCATCTGGAGATTCGACACCGGCTCCATCAAGCACACGCTGCTGGTCGGCTTCGATTGGATCAAACAAACCGGGTTTTTCTACAACAACAATGGCTTTTACGACGGCAATGTCATCGATATCTTCACTCCCGTCTACCGCTTCGACTACACCAACCGCATCGACGATTCCGGTTTCGATGGCCTGACGACCGCCAACACCTTCGGCGCCTACATCCAGGATCAAATCGCTTTTTCCGACAATCTCAAGTTGCTCTTGGGCGGGCGCTTCGACCGCTTCGACTACCAGGACGACTACCGCGACGACAGCTTCAACGCCTTGGCCCGCGCCCAGGCGTTTTCGCCCCGGGTGGGCCTGATCTGGCAACCGATCGTGCCGGTTTCGCTTTTTGCCACCTACAACCGTTCTTTTTTGCCCCAGTTCGGTCTCAATCCGTCCGGGACGGCCTTTTTGCCGGAGCGCGGCACGCTCTACGAAGCCGGGGTCAAAGCCGAACTGGCCGAGGGACGCCTGTTCTCGACGTTGTCTATTTATCGCCTCGAAAAGGACAATGTCCTGACAGCGGATCCTTTCAATCCGCGCTTTTCGATCCAGGTCGGTCAACAAAGCGGTAGCGGCGTCGATTTCGACATCGCAGGCGAAATTCTTACAGGCTGGAATGTCATTGCTTCCTGGGCCTACAGCGATGCGCGCATTACCCGCGACAACACCTTCGCGGTGAATAACCGGCTGCCCAACGCCCCCTTCCACACCGCCAGCCTCTGGACCACCTATCGCCTGCGCGAAGGAGCGCTCTCGGGCTTCGGCGTCGGCGCGGGCCTGTTTTATGTAGGCGAGCGCGCCGGCGATCTGGACAACACCTTCGCCATTTCCAGCTACACGCGGGCCGATGCGGCGGTCTACTACGAGCGGGAGCGCTGGCGGGCGGCGGTCAACTTCAAGAATCTGTTCAATGTGCGCTACTTCGAAGGGGTGCAAAGCGACACCCGCATCTACGTCGGGACGCCATTCACTGTGCAGGGAACGCTCAGCTATCAATTTTAAAGGCCGTTCTGTACTACAGCTGATTGCTGGTTGTCCTCAGGATGGTGCAGTCCAGTCTTCTATCTGCACTCCCCCAATTTTCCGGAAATCTGCAGCATTGGCGCTGACGACGTTGGTGTCCAGGATTACACTCACTTACCCCGACTGATTTTGCTGTCGGCGGCAGTGCTCAATTTCTTCCCATACCTCGGACGATTCCGGCCCTGAAAATTTCCCGGCCAGCGAAGCGAGCACACGAGTTCGGGCCACAAAATCTGCACCATCGATAGGGGGGTATGCTCCGAGGCGGCGATGGCGGCATCAATCTTCCCACGCACCCGCTCCGTCCACTCCGCCTCGGCGCGCTCGTGCGCTTCGAGCAGCCGCAGCGCTACCTCCAGCAGTTCTTCGGCGGAACGGTACTTCCCGGCCTGGAGTTTGCCGAGCATGAAGTGTTCCTGTTCGGGGGTGAGATTGATGCCCATGGGTAGTCCCGGCTTACTTACCGATCAGTTTGACCACGCCCGCGCCGCCAAAATAGAGGATTGTCACCGCCCCGGCCAGAAAAGTCTGGGTGAGCGGGTCGGTCGAGGGGGTGACGATGGCCCCCAGCACCACCGCAAAGACGCTCACGTAGCGCCAGACCGAGAACATCCGCTCGGAGGTGACGATCCCGGTCACCCCGAGCAGCACTTGCAAAATCGGTACCTGAAAGACGATACCGGTACTGATCAGCATCACAAACATCAAGTCGAAGTAGCGCTCGATCGTCCAGGTCTGATCGACGACGCCGTCGCCGTAGCTCACAAAAAAGTTGAGAGCGGCCGGAGCCAGGACCATAAAGGCAAAGACGACCCCCACGACGAACAGCACACTGGAGCCGACCACGATGGGCAGGATGAGTTTGCGCTCGCGGCGACTGAGCCCCGGCAGCACGAAGCGCACAATCTGATAGAGAATCATCGGGGCGGCGACCATCAGACCGCTGTAGGCCGCCACTTTAAACGAGACAAAGAAAAATTCGCCCGGGATGGTCTGGATGAATTTGACCGTCGTGCCCGCCGGCTTCTGCAGCAGATCGACGATCGGTTTGACGAAGATAAAACAGCCGATAGTGGCCACGATAAAGGTGCCAAGCGCCCAGAAGAGGCGGGTGCGCAACTCTTCGAGGTGCTCCCCCAGGGTCATCTCGACCTCGTCCGGAAATTCGTCCTTGGAGCCGAGGGCGTCGTCGGTCTCGGGCGGGTTGTCTTCTTGTTCGAAGTCTGGGCGCGTAACGGTCATAACGGTCGAGCCACTTCGCTCTTAATTCTAGCGCCCGGGTCTGTCGTCTAACGGACCGACCGGCGCTCGGGTACGGGGTCGTAACCGCCCGGATGCAGCGGATGGCAGCGGCACAACCGTTGAGTGCCCAGCCAGATGCCCCCCGCCACCCCAAATCGCTCGATCGCCTGGCGGGTGTACTCCGAGCAGGTGGGCACGAAGCGGCAGGTGGGCGGCGTCAAAGGCGAAATAAACCGCTGGTAGAAGCGGATGGCCCCGGTGGCGGCCCTGCGGACAAGCTTCATGGATAATCTTCCCGGAGGCCTCCAGCCTAGCAAGTCCAAAGTTTTCCGACTTTTTCCACAGGGCTGTGGAAAACCTGGGGAAAGGTCGATATTCGCAGCGGCGGTACACTAGGGGCAGTGATTGCGTGGGATGGGGCGATGGCCGGGATGGAAGTCGGACAAAAAGTGCGTCTGGTGCGGGTGCCGCCTTACGTCAAAACCGCCGACGCCATGCCCATGCTGCGCTCCTCGGCCTTTCTGGAGGTGGGTCAGGAAGGGCAAATTCTCGATCGCAGGCCCGGTAACTACTGGGCGGTGCGCTTCAAGCAGGGCGCCTTTCTCATCGACGGCGGCGATCTCGAAGCGGCCGACCGAGCGTAGTACCTGGTGGTGCATATTCTCCGGTTGCCGAGTGTAGAAAAAGGCAACCAACACTGCGATGCTTTATGCCGTCTTTTCGCCGCGAGTTCCGGTTGGGTCTGGTTGTCTACGGTGGCGTCGCCCTGGCCATCTACATGAACGGGGTGTGCCAGGAGTTCTACAACGCCGTGCGCGGCCGGGGGCTCTACAAACTCATCAAAGCCCTGAGCGACTCGGACATCACGGTCGACGTCGTCTCGGGCACCTCCGCCGGGGGGATCAACGGCGTTCTGCTCGGTTACGCCCTCGCCAACAGCGACGAGCAGCGGGTCGTCGACTTCGAGGGATTCGCCCGGCTGTGGCGCGAGAACGGCGCCATCGACAAGTTGCTGCGCAAAGCCGAGGTGCGGCGGGCCAGCGATCGGATCGAATCGGTGCTCGACGGCGAGGGGTACTATCAGCAAAAGCTCTTCGAGGCGCTCCAAAGTGTCGGCCGGCCGCGCCCCATCCCAAACGGCACCGACGAGTGGCCCAGCCCAACGGCGGAACTCGACTTGTTCGTCACCGGCACCGACCTGTTGGGCCGGGTGACCCAGGCGCTCGACAATACAGGAAGCTGCATCGAGGTCAAAAACCACCGCTCGGTGTTCCTGCTCAAGCACCGCCGCGGACGGCGCGCGGAGTTCAATCCCGACGAACCCGACCGCCTGCAGGCCCTGGCCAAACTCTGCCGGATCACTTCTTGCTTTCCGGTCGCTTTTCCGGTGGTGACCGTCAAATTGCCCACCGCCGATCCGACCGGCAGGCTCGCACCGCTCGTCGATCCGGTCGACCGGTTTCTGGTGCAGTGGGGGAAACTGGATAAGCGGGAACTGCCGGATGTGCCCCCCGACAACGGCAACAACGAGCGGTGCTACCGGCTGCACTTTGTTGACGGCGGGGTTCTCGATAACCGGCCTTTTTCCCACACCCTGCGCCAGATCCACAGCCGCACCGCCTACCACCCGGTCTGCCGCAAGATGTTCTACATCGACCCCAGCCCGGATCTATTCACCGAAACGGATCGCTTCAAGAACATGCCCCGGCCGAACTTGCTCACGGTCATCGGCGATTCGCTGGTCGGCATGCCCACCTACGAAAGCATCGGTGAGGACCTGGAGGCCATCAACCGCTACAACGAAAAAGTCCGCCGCTACCGCTATTTGCTCGAAGCGAAGCTGACCCGGCCCGAGACCTACCGGCGGCCGCCGCCCTTGCCCGGGGAAGTGAACTACCTGTACTGGCGCATCCGCCTGGTGACGCTGCGCGACCGAGTACTGCCGGTGATTTTAAGGTTGGAGGAACAAAAAACCGCCGCTCAGGCCAAGGCCCAGGAGCAGACCCTCCAGAAAGCTGCCGACTTGCTCACCAGTTTTATCGACGAGCGCGAATCGTTGCCCCGGCGCGAGGAGCACTTTCGTCTGGCAAGCGTGCAGGTGCGCGACCTCGATGTCGAATACGCCCTGCGCAAGCACCGTTTCATCCTGCAAGTCGTCTGTGGGGATCTCGATCAAGGCGCCGATCTACCCGCTGCCCACTACAACCGCCTTAGCCGACTCGCCCGGGCCCTCGGACGCCAGGTCGAACTGCTCGAAATCATCAAAGCGTCGCTACTGGACACGTTGAGCCGCGAAGAAATTGCTGCGGAGTTTCTCAATCTCGTCGACCAGGACGTGCCCATCGCCGAACTGCGCGAGAATGTCCGCCTGCAGCTGTATGCCTATCTGCTCGCCGTCCACCGCGCCTTTTTGCTCAACCAGGGTGAACCACCGAATCCGGCAGCGAGCTACTTCGCAGGGCTGATCGGCGCTGCGACCAATGCGGCTCGCGCCTATATCGATGGGGGTGACGAGCAAGTCGTCTGGCTCTCGCCGCGCACGCTCGAGGACACCTACGACGCCCTCAAAGCCAAAGGCAGCGGGATCAAGCCGTTCGATCTCGCCTTTGGGGTACTCTCGGAGGGGCCCGATTCCGGCGGAACCGAACCGCGGCCGGTGGATCTTGAAGACAGCATTTTGCATATTGTCGAGGCGGCGAGTGCACAGCTGATCGGCTTAGGCAGCTTTGAAGAGAGCTCCAGATACCTGCAGCTTTTTGACGAGTACCGGCATCTGGATGAGGAACTGCTGCCTTACGAATACCTGGCCGACTTTCAAGAAAAAGAACCTATCGAACTGGTGCGCATCAGCCCCCATGACGCGAAGATGGGCTACGGCGAGCGGTGCGACTGGAAGCGCAAGCTTGCCGGTGACGCGCTGTATGCCTTCGGCGGCTTCTTCAAGCGCTCCTGGCGCTCCAACGATATCCTCTGGGGGCGGCTGGACGGACTGAACCGCATCGTGCAGGCGCTCGTGACGCGCGAGGCGCTGGGCCACTTCCGTCCATTTCTCAGGCAACAAGCCGATCTGCGTCTGCAGCGCTGGGTCGCATCACCCGAGCCCCACCGCGACGATCTGCGCCACTATCTGGCCCAGACATTCGTCGACAGCGCCTTTGGCCAGTCGCCCCAGGCCGAGCGAGAGCAACTGCTAGACAGCCTCGTAGCCCTGGCGGAGTCCGAAGACGGCCTTGCGGATTTTGAGCTGGAGAACTTTCAGAAGCGACTGGTCTTGATGGGGCACCGCGAAATTTTGGGGACAAATTTCCGCAGAGTGCTCGACGACGCCATTGCCGAACAACTCGATTGGAACGCCCAAAAGCTCAAGCCCCGCCGACCACAGACGCCGCCGACTTTTGAGCCCGCCACCGGGTACTTCGATCGCACCGTGAGCGCCCTAGCGGCGGTAGCCCTCGCCAGGCAGTCCCTGCAAAAGTACAATTCATTTGCCGAACTCGAACAGTTCTTCCTGAGCGAGTATCGCGTCGGTTCGGAGGAACTGGGAACCGATGTGCCGCGGCCGGTGTTGTTCGCACTGGCCTCCCAGACCGTCCTGGTGTTGCGCGACATCATCTATTCCCTCGACACCAGGCTGGGGAGCAATCTAGTGTACCGGACGGCGGACCTCGCCGCCCAGGCGGGATACGGCCTGGCGCGTTTACTGGCGTTGCCGGTGCTGGGGGGAGCGGGTCTGGGGCAGGCGCTGCTGCGCCTGCTGATACGCGCCATGCCGCTGGGTTTTGGGTTGTACTGTCTGGTTCACTACTTGCGGCCATCGGTAGCGCTCTCCAATCCGACATGGCTGCTACTGGCCCTGGGAGCATTCGTGGTGTCCTGGCTTTTGGGGGAATTGCTGGCGGCTACCGGTGCGTCGCGCACCTGACCCGCCGCCGGTGGCGATGTGCTCAGCGACGCGGTGGTGCGGGGTCTACGCCGTCGAGCGCCGGACAGTCAACAAGCAAGTGTCCCACCAGCAATTGCAGGCCGTGCGTTCCGCAGTCCAGGGATGCTGCAGGCTCCCGGCACCCGGCATCTGCTAACGTGATCTTGCAACCTGGAGCGCAGGCCGTGGCAGATATCCTCTACGAAGGCAAGGCAAAAATCATCTACCCCACCCCTGACCCGGCGATCGTGCTCGCGGTCTTCAAAGACGACGCCACCGCCTTCAACGCCCAAAAACGCGGTACGATCCCGGGCAAGGGTACCGTCAACGCCACAGTCTCGGCGAAATTGTTTTTGCTGTTGGAGCGCTCGGGTGTGCCCACCCACTACATTGACCAGCCGGCGGCCAACCAGTTGCTGTTTCGCCGTCTGAAGATGATCCCGCTTGAAGTGGTAGTGCGCAATATCGTGGCGGGCAGCCTCGTCAAGCGCACGGGACTGGCGAGCGGCACGGTGCTGGGCGAAGCGATCGTCGAGTTCTATTACAAAAACGACGCCCTGGGCGACCCGCTGCTCAACGACGAACATATTCTCAAAGTCCTCGCCACCGTCGACGCGCTGCAACTGGCCGAATTGCGCCGCTCGGCTATGCAGGTCAACGCTATTTTGAGCGCTTTCTACCACGAGTGCGGCATCCGACTGGTGGACTTCAAACTGGAGTACGGCTACGACGGGGCGGGGCAATTGCAACTTGGAGACGAACTGAGTCCGGACAACTGCCGACTCTGGACTCTAAAGGAGGACCGCATCCTCGATAAAGACCGCTTCCGCTTCGATATGGGCGAGGTCGAGGGCGCCTACCAGGAAGTCCTGGCCAGGGTGGTCGCCAAAGCCGGCCCTTGAAGCGCAAAGCCCGCGGCTGGGGTACAGCCGCGGGCCTTAAAGCAGCACAAATCGCGACCTAGGCGGCAGCCTTGTTCAGCGAGGTCTCGATGAGCTGTTCCAGCTCTTCGGCATCGACCGTTTCTTTCTGGACGAGCACCTCGGTGACTCTATCCATCAAGTTGCGGTGGCTGAGCAGGACGCTCTTGGAGAGCGCGTAGGCTTTCTCGATCAGTTCGCGGATTTCTTCGTCGATCACCGAGGCGGTATGCTCGGAGAAGTCGCGCTCGGTCATGATGTCGCGGCCCAGGAACATGCTGCCGCCCTGGCGACCGAGGGCCACCGGGCCGAGCTTCTCGCTCATGCCGTAGCGGGTCACCATGTTGCGGGCGATCTGTGCCACCTGCTGCAGGTCGTTGGTTGCACCGGTGGTCACTTCCGCCTCGCCGTAGACAATCTCCTCGGCAATGCGACCGCCCAGGGCGACGGCCATCATGTTTGTCATGTAGGCGCGGCTGTAGAGGCCCGAGTCGGCGCGCTCTTCGTCGGGCACAAACCAGGTGAGACCACCGGCCATTCCGCGCGGAATGATCGAGATCTTCTGGACCGGGTCGTACTCAGGCAGCAAAGCACCCACCAGGGCGTGGCCAACCTCGTGGTAAGCCACCAGCCACTTGCGCTTCTCGGTCATCAGGCGGTTTTTCTTCTCGGGACCGGCCAGAACGCGGTCGACTGCGTCGTTGACCTCGTCCATCGAGATTTCGGTGAGGTTGCGGCGGGCGGCGAGGATCGCCGCTTCGTTGAGCAGGTTGGCCAGGTCCGCGCCGGTGAAACCAGGCGTGCGGCGGGCGATCTTTTCAAGATCGATATCTTTGCCCAGGGTCTTGCCGCGGGCGTGGACTTTGAGGATCTCAAGACGGCCCTTGAAATCGGGGCGATCGACCACCACCTGCCGGTCGAAGCGGCCCGGGCGCAACAGCGCCGCATCCAGCACGTCGGGGCGGTTGGTGGCGGCGATGATGATGATGCCGGTGTTGCCCTCGAAGCCGTCCATCTCGACGAGCAACTGGTTGAGGGTCTGCTCGCGCTCGTCGTTGCCGCCACCCAGGCCCGCACCGCGCTGGCGGCCGACCGCGTCGATTTCGTCGATGAACACGATGCAGGGGGCGTTCTTCTTGGCCTGCTCAAAGAGGTCGCGCACGCGGGAAGCCCCCACGCCCACGAACATCTCGACGAACTCCGAACCTGAGATAGAAAAGAAGGGCACCCCCGCCTCACCGGCCACAGCCTTGGCCAGCAGGGTTTTGCCGGTGCCCGGAGGACCGACCAGCAGCACGCCCTTGGGGATCTTGGCGCCTACGGCGGTGAAGCGCTCCGAATTTTTCAAAAAGTCGACGACCTCCTGCAGTTCGAGCTTCGCCTCCTCGACCCCGGCTACGTCCGTAAAGGTGGTCTTGGTCTGCGGCTCCATCTGCACGCGGGCTTTGGATTTGCCGAAGTTCATCGCCTGGTTGCCGGGGCCGCCCTGGGCGCGACGCAGCAGGAAGAAAAGACCACCCAACAGCAGCAGCGGGAAGAAGAAAGAACTGAGGGCGGAGAACCAGAAGTTGTTGCTGCTCGGCTGGTTCACCGACGCCTCGACGCCATTCTTCTCCAGAATCGTGTAGAGCTGCCGGTCGCCGGGCGGAATATTCACCCGCACCTTGGAGTCGTCTTTGAGAGTGACCGTGGCGTTGGAGCCCTCTTGATTGACGATCACCGACTTGACCTGACCCTGCTGCACCTGCTGAATGAACTCGCTATAGCGCAGCTCCGGCTGGGCCTGGGGCTGACCGCTGAAAAATGCGCTCGCCAGCGAAATCACGACGATTGCCAGCAGCACGTATAAACCTGCGTTGCGCCAGTTCTTATTCACCGAACGGCTTCCTCCTGGACGCGAGTGTTAAGTTTATTAACTTCTTTTAACCTAAGCGAGCGGACAGCGTCCGTCAACTATCAGCTTTCCTTCCATTATGGCCTCGATGCGCCCGGGGCGCACTTTTGAGACCAGTCAAATGGGGCGCAGGAATTTCCTGCGCCCCTGATGTGAAAGTCGGTTGGCAATCTAGAACAGGCCCAGGGTCAGCGACTTGGGAATGTCGGGGATCATCGCACCGATACCCAGGTACATAGTGACCACGGTGCCAATCAAGAAGACGGCGGTGGCCAGCGGGCGGCGGAACGGGTTCTGGAACTTGTTGACGTTCTCGATGAACGGCACCAGCGCCAGGCCGATCGGGATGGCGGCCATCAGCACGACGCCCAGCAACTTGTTGGGAACGACGCGCAGGATCTGGAAGACCGGGTAGAAGTACCACTCCGGCAGGATGTGCAGGGGCGTGTTGAACGGGTCGGCGGGTTCGCCCATCTTGGCCGGGTCGAGCACGGCCAGGGCGATGACGCCGAAGATGGTTCCCAGGATCACGACGCCGAAAATCAGAATGTCGTTGGGCCAGAAGGGCTCACCGTAAGTGTTGTGGCCCATGCCTTGCTCAAGAAGCTCACGGATTTCCGGATCGTCCAGTTCGGGGCGCTTTAGCGGCATGTCTTTCTCTCCTTAGTCCAGAATCTACGGTGGAGCACTTACAGGGGACCGGAGATGCCCTGCTTGCGGATCATCAAGAAGTGCATCAGCATGAAAACGACTGTCAGCCAGGGTAACACAAAGGTGTGGGCGCTGTAGAAACGGGTGAGTGTCTCCTGGCCGACCCCGGCGCCGCCGCGCAGAAATTCAACGATCAAATCGCCCACTACCGGGATTGCTGAGGGCACCTGGGTAACGATCTTGACCGCCCAATAGCCGACCTGGTCCCAGGGGAGCGAATAGCCGGTCACCCCGAAGCTGACCGTCAGGCACGCCAAAAGCACGCCGGTGACCCAGGTCAACTCGCGCGGACGCTTGAAGCCGCCGGTCAAGTAGACCCGAAAGGTGTGCAGGATCATCGCGAGCACCATCATCGAGGCCGACCAGCGATGGATCGAGCGGATAAGCCAGCCGAAGCTCACCTCGTCCATGATGTAGTTGACCGAACTGAAGGCTTCGGCGACCGTCGGCTTGTAGTAGTAGGTCATCGCAAAGCCGGTGGCAAATTGGACCAAAAAGCAAATCAGCGTCACCCCGCCCAGACAATAGAAAATGTTCACGTGGGGAGGAACGTACTTGCTGGTGATGTCGTCCGCGATTGCCTGGACCTCCAGGCGCTCTTGGAACCAGTCGTATACCTTGCTCATAAGACCGGAGTCCTTGCAATAAATTGCGCTTTCCGTATGAATGTAACACCGGCCCGAGAAGACGACTCGACGCAATTTACAATACTTAACAAAGTGCTGAAACTATCGACCCGTGGGCACTACAGCGTCAAAGCCATGCTGGATCTGGCCATTCACCGCCACGATCCCCCCCAGTCGATCCGCCAGATTGCCCATCGACAGAACATTTCTAAACATTTTCTGGAGCAACTCCTCATCATTCTGAGACAAAGCGGCTTCGTGCGTTCGGTGCGGGGGGTACAGGGAGGGTACGTCCTGGCGCGGTCCCCGGCCCAGATTACCCTCGGGGAGATTTTACGGGCGGTGGGCGACGGGATGGCGCCCCTAGGCAGGCTCGAGTGCGACGGTGCCCAGGCGGAAGATTGGGTGACGATGGCGCTGTGGAGCCGGGTGCACCGCTCGGTAGAGGCGGCCCTCGACCGGATTACGCTTGAAGATCTTTATCACGACGCCAGAAGCCGCCAGGCCACCATGAGCGAAGAGGGCGAATTTGTGATCTAACGGGCGACGCGCAACTGCAGCTGCATGACCACCAGCTGGCCCACCCCTACCCCCAGGCGGCGCGCGCAATCGCCCCCTTCGAACATCAGTTGTACGAAGCCGTGGCTGGCGATTTGCGCCTGGAGCTTGCCGGCGGCGATTTCGCAGCTGTCGATCGAGAAGTTGAAGCGGTGGCCGCCGATGCGGATCTCCCAGGGCTGCTCGACCACCCATTCGCCGGGAATGTTGGTGATCAAGTTGCCAAAGTGATCGACTTTTTGGATCTGACCGTGGATGCTGTCGGCGCGGCGGTGGGCAAGATCAACCTCGAAGCGCGCCAGCGACTGCGGGTCGATCGCCCGGCCCAGGTGCGAGAGTGGTTTACCCAGGGCAATCGCCGCCGCCGCCGGAGCAAAGACGTCGCGCCCGCGAAAGAGTCGCCCGTTTGCAGAATTTGGAAGACTCAGTTCCACCGCTTCGTGGGCCGGTTCGATGTCGAGCACACCGTCAAACAGGCCGTTGTCGGGGCCGACAAAAGCGTACTCGGCGGTGCGAAAGGCGATGGCGCGCTGGCCCATCGCCGCACCCGGATCGACAATCGCCAGATACACGGTGTTCTTAGGGAAGCTTCGATAGGCGGTCATCAGCTCAAATCGCCCCGAGAGCAGATCCTGCGGCTGAATCTGGTGGGTGAGATCGACGAGGGTGGCCTGTGGGCAAAGCTTGAGAAGCATCCCCTTGATGGTGCCGACGGTGCTGTTCTCCAAACCATAGTCGCTCAGGAGGGTAATCACTGGCATCTTCTGTCTGCTCTCCAGGATGACTGTCTATTCTCAGCTTAGAATCGACTTTTACGAAACGTCCGCTTTTTTCTGTTGCCGCCATAGCCGCTGCACCGCCGCAAGAGCCCGGTTGACTTCCCAGTTGCGCCGGTGGGGAGCGCGGTCGTGGGCGCGCTGCTCTTCTTCGATCATCTGGACATCCTGGCGGATCAGGCCCGCGAGCATCCCCTGCGCCGAGCCGAAGCAGCGGTCTTTGACAAACCGGCGAAACGGCACCGGCAGTTTGTGCAGATCCGGAAACGCTTCGAGGGAGGTGAAGTGCACCAGATAGGCGCGGGTGGAGCGCTCCCCTTCGGGGCACAGCAGGCAGTAGAGGCGAAAGTCCTCCCCGAGCCGGGCGCACCAGTGGGGATAGATATAGCTCACCGCCAGCGCTTCGGGATGCGCCCGGCGCAGAGCGGGCACGAACAGTTGCGCCACCGACCAGATCCGGTCGATGCGGTAATAGCTCTGGGCCTCGTAGAGCGCATCGATGCGCCCTGGGTGCTCTTCGAGTTTTTCGAGGTGGGCGGCCCCCCAGGCCTGGAAGCGTTCGTGCAGATGGCCATGGTGCATGTCCATCAAGTTTTCGATGAGGTAGGAGTAGTGGGCCTTGCAGGTCATCGGGGCGACCGAAGCGATGTAGTTGAGATGGCTCCACTCCGGTAGGCGCAGGGGGAAAACGGAGTGGGCACGCTCCGGGTCACCCGCGAACAGCCACACAAAACCGTCGTGTTCACGCACGGGGTAGGTGCGCAACCGGCAACCCGGCAAGGCTCCTTCGCGGTAGGGTACGTGGGCGCAGCGGCCGTCGCTGTCGAAGCGCCAACCGTGATAGGCGCACTGCAAGCCGCCCTCCACTACCCGGCCGTGGCTGAGCTTGACCTGGCGATGGGGGCAGCGATCCTCCACGGCGTAGGCTACCCCGTCCGCACCGCGAAAGAGGGCAATTGCTTCGCCCCAGAGGGTGATTGCCCGTGGTTCCTTCTTCAGTTTGGCGCTTTGGGCCACGGCGTACCAGTAGTTGGGGTCGACGGCCAGCGAACGAATGTCAATCACGGTTCGAGCCATTGGGTGAAAGGCCGCAGGGCACCCTCGGGGCTGACGCTCAACAGCACCCGGCGCTGGAGTCCCTCGCGCTGCAAGATGGCGTTGGCAGCTAAGAAGCCGGAACTGACGGCTCGCTCCATCAGGCCGCAGGGAAAGGGCATCTTCACCCAGTCGCCTGCAAAGAGCAGGTTCGGTACCGCCGTCGCCGTCCCGGGCCGCCCGGCGTAGCTGCCAGGCGGGTAGCCGGAGAAGTTTTTCTGGTTGAGCAGTTCGCGGTGGAGCACTTTGGCTTCGCGCAGAGTGGGGACGATCTCGAGTAGCTCCGCCTCGAAGGTGGCCAGTAGCGCCTCGCGGGTCGGAAACTCTTTTTCTTTGTAGCAGTAGGCGTGCAGTTCGACGACGCTGCCGCCGGTGCGCTTCGCCCAATCGATATATTGCTGTTGGATGTGGTGGTAGAGGGTGATGCTGTCGGTGAGTTTGTAGCCTGAAAGCGAGGCGAAATCGCTGTAGTGCCATTCAAAATCGCGGTCGAACCAGAAGCGGGCCACCGCAAACGGATCGGCGATGGCCAGATCCGCGATTTGGCGGCGCACGCCTTCGGGCACTTCGCCCTCGGAGCGCTCGAACAGTTGGCGCATACCGGGCACGTCGGCGGCGAGCACGAAGTAGTCGGCCTCCAGTTCACCACCCTGGGTTGGGGTCTCTTGGCCTGCAAGTCGCAACTTTGCTGCCGTCTGCTCGACGATGCGCGCCCGGGGCAGATCGGCGCGGGCCGGACCCTGCACGACCCGCCCTTCGCCGTCAAAAGTCGCCCCGTGGCAGGGACAGCGAAATCTGCCGTCTGCAAGCCTGTCCACCGTACAGCCCTGGTGGGTGCAGTTGAGGGAGACGGCCTCCCGGGCGGCCCCGCGCACGGCGAATACCCGTTCACCCTGGCGGTAGTAGCGGTCGGGACCGGCGAGTGTCCGGTCGCGCTCGACCCAGAGGGGAACATCGAGGCTGTCCTGGGCGCGCCGGTAAGTGAGCGAAGCCACTTGGCCGCCCTGCCAGCGCACCCGCTCGACCTGGGCACCGGCAATCAGCGTGCCGCCGTTGCGCACAAAGGCGACGGCAATCGGGTCGATAAGGCTGGTGCCCATATCCTGGCGCGTGCCCCGAAAGGCCAGACCCTCCGGGTTGCCGAAAAAGTAAAAGTGAAAAAACTGGAGCATCTCCCCGACACTCAACAGATCCGGGGCGTTGAGGGTGGATTTGGCGAAGGGCAGAAAGTACAGGTCGTAGAGCCCCTGTGGAAAGTTCTTGGCCACCCATTCACTGACCGAAAGCTCCTCGAGCGGACGGCGGGTAACCTGGCTATGAAAGCTGGTAATCGCCTGGAAGACCCGCCAGTGGTCGAAACTGGCCAGGTTGAGCCCCCAGGCGCCCCGATTGGCGGAACTGACGGCCAGATCGACAATATTCCACGGAAAGGCCGCACTGCTGGGCTTGAAGATTTCAGGGGCGTACCGGTCGCGGTAGAGTACCGCGTAGGTCTTCAGATCGACAAAATTCTGGGCCAGCTGCAACTCCGCCACCAGGCCGTTGAGGTTGTAGTACTGCGAGAAGAAGCCGTGGAAGCCGTGTTCCATGGTGAACTTCTCGCCCAGTACCTCGATGGGCCAGCTCACCAGCTTGCCCCCCAACTGCTCGGCGCGCTCGACGAGGGTGACGGCGAACCCCCGCGCCGAAAGCTCGTAGGCGCAAGCGAGCCCCGCAAGCCCGGCCCCCACCACCACCACCCGGCGCGGGCGCTCTGTGCGGCGGGGCAGTTGCAGCGTGTCCTGCTCAAAGATGGTTGGTTGGGTCTTCACGTGGCGCCATTGCCACAAACCGCCCCCAGCCCCCGCCAGTGCTAATAGACCCAGCACCCGCCGCCGCGAAAGGGCGCGCACAAACCGACGGGAAGCTGGATAAGTGCCCTGCTCACTCACACGTACCTGCTTAGAACTTTGGTCCGAAAATACTCAACCTGGGCGCTCAGATCGGGGAATATCCAACATTATTTAAGCAATGGCCCCTTAACGCAGCGGAAAATCGACGACCGGGTACCGCTCCCATCCAGGCGCGTCGTAGTGCCACCACTCCGAAGGCAGTGGCACAAAGCCTTCCGCCATCATCGCCTTATGCAAAACGGCATAGTTGCGTCTGGCTGTTACGCTCCACTGGGCCTGGGCGTCGCGGCCAGCTTTGGCAGAAAAATCGTCGAAGGCGGTGGGCATCTCCTGCTCCTTGCCCCGGCTGTCGACAAGCGTCAAATCCACCGCCGCGCCGCGGTTGTGGCGCGAACCCTTTGCCGGGTTTGCCACATAGCGCTCGTCGGGTACCAGCATCCACATTTGCTTTTGCACAGCAAGGGGCCGGTAGCAGTCCCAGACTTTCAGGCCAAATCCCTCACCGGCCAGCCGGTTTTGCACCCGGGCCAGGCGCTCGGCCACCGCAGGGCGCAGCAGACAGCGCGCCTCGGGGTAGACCGCCTTTTTGAGGAAATTGTCCACAGTGGCGTAGCGCATGTCGCGTTGCACCCCGGGAGCCACAGCACCCAAATCCACCATCGCCTCGGCTGAGACCGGCTTTGAAGCCAGGACGACGGCCAAAGTCAACGGCACAAAAAACCATGGCACTAAAATTCACGGCTCCACAACCCTGGGGACATCATACCGAGCGCTTCTAGTTTCGAGGAATTCGGGCGCCGGAACCGCCTCTGAAATATCCTCGAGAAGGGGATTTTATCAGGGGGTAATTGCATGCGGACCGTCGCTTTGACACCTTCGGGGCCAGAGGTGCCCCAGATGGGAATCGGCACCTGGGCCTGGGGAGACCGGCTTTTTTGGAACTACGGCAGCGACTATGGCCCGGCGGAAGTGCGCAATGCCTTCGAGGCTGCGGTCTCAGGGGGCATACCGTTTTTTGACACCGCTGAAATTTACGGTCTCGGGGAATCGGAGACGCTGCTGGGGCGCTTTGAGCGCGAGAGCGGCCGGAGGGTGCAGATTGCCACCAAGTATCTGCCCTTACCCTGGCGGTGGAGCACCGAAGCGGTCGAGGAAGCCCTCAGCGCGAGCTTGCAGCGGCTTGGGCGCGAGCGGGTCGAGTTGTACCAGGTCCATTCGCCTTTCAATTTTTTGATGGGTGCCGACACACTCATGGGCGCCCTTGCCCGCGAGGTAAAGCGCGGCCGGATCGCAGCGGTGGGCGTGAGCAATTACAGTGCTGCCCAGATGGAGGAGGCGCACGGACTGCTTGCCGCCCAGGGGGTGCCGCTGGCGGTCAATCAGGTGCGCTATTCGCTCCTTACCCGCGAAATCGAGGCCAACGGCGTGCTCGATACTGCCCGCAGACTCGGAGTAAAAATTTTGGCCTATAGCCCCCTGGCGCAGGGATTGCTCACCGGCAAGTACACCGCCGACTCGCCGCCCGAGGGAGCCCGCCGCCTCGATAACCGCTACAGTCCGAGCGGTCTGGCGGCCATTGCCCCGGTGCTGGAGGTGCTGCGCGACCTGGGCCGAAAGCACGAGCGCACCCCGGCCCAGGTCGCCCTGAACTGGCTGGTTGCCCAGGAAGGTGTCATACCGATTCCGGGGGCCAAAACCGCCGCCCAGGCGGAGCAAAATCTGGGTGCCGTCGGTTGGAGCCTTGCTCCCGAAGAAGTCGACCGCCTGAGTGAGGTAAGCCGCCCCTGGCGGGCTGCGTGAGATAGCTCAAATCGTTCCTGAAGATAGATTGCTCACAGTGCACCGTTTAGTTATACTCAAGCCAGTGGTGCAGGGGCGCTCCTTCGCACGAGCTGCGACCGCTCGCCTGAAAAGGCGTTTTGGCCTGTCATCCTTGTCGATTTAGGGTTCTTTCCTTGGGCAATAGCTCTGACATTCCGATAACACTGCTCCTCTAGGAAAGAAGGGTTTCCTTTCGTTCCGATGGGGAGCGAAGGAGGCCTGCGATGTTGACGCAAGATCGGCGAGAGGCCCTGCTGGCGATCGAGGGTCTGGCCAGTCTGAAGACTGAATTGAACAATATGAATCCGGCGGACGCGGGCGATTACATCGCTTCGCTGCCTCCCAAAGATCAAGCCATTGCTTTTCGTCTGCTGGCCAAAAGCCGGGCGGCGTCGGTATTTGAATACTTACCAAGTGAAGTGCAGGAGATGCTCACCGAGAGCCTCCATGCCCGCGAGGTGCAGGCGATTGTCGAGCAGATGTCCCCGGACGACCGGGCGGAATTGTTCGACGAGTTGCCCGCCCGCGTGGTCAAGCGCCTGCTCACCCAGCTGAGCCCCTCCGAGCGCGAGGCGACGGCACTGATTCTGGGTTACCCGGAAGGCACCGCCGGCCGCGTGATGACCACCGAGTACGTGCGGCTGCGGCAGGATCTGACTGTGAGCCAGGCGATTCAAAAGATCCGCAAGCTGGACCAGGACAAAGAAACGATCTACTACGCCTATCTGACCGACGCCGAGCGGCAGCTTCTCGGGGTCGTTTCGCTGCGGCAGTTGCTCTTTGCCGAGCCGGACACACCGGTGCGCTCGCTCGCTCGCGAAACGATCATCTCGGTACCGACCACCGCCGATCAAGAGGAGGTCGCTCGCCTGATGAAGCGCTACGATCTGCTGGCCATGCCGGTGGTGGATCTCGAAGGCCGCCTGGTGGGCATCGTGACGGTGGACGATGTGGTGGACATTCTCGAAGAGGAGGCCACCGAGGACATCCAGAAGTTGAGCGGGATCATCGGCGGCGACGAAGAAGCGCTCTCCTCTCCGATCGAGACGGTCAAAAAGCGTCTGCCCTGGTTGCTCGGCAACATCGCCCTCTACATGGGTGCGGCGAGTGCGATTGCGCCGTTTCAATCGACCATCAGCTTGATTCCGGTGCTCGCCATCGTCATGCCGATTCTTGCCAACACCAGCGGCAACGTCGGCAACCAGGCCATCTCGGTGACCGTGCGCGGTCTGGCCACCGGCGAGGTCAACCCGGTCGATGTCTTCAAGATTCTGCGCAAGGAGATCCTCGCCGGGCTGGTCAATGCCGCAGCTCTGGGAGTGGTCCTGGGGTTGCTGACGCTCATCTGGTCGCGGCCGGAGGAGCAGTGGGTCGGCATCGTGGCGGCGCTGGTGATGGCGGTGAACGTCCTGGTGGCTGCCAGCCTCGGCACCTTCTTGCCCATCATCCTCAAGCGCTTCAAGCAGGATCCGGCCCTGGTGAGCCCACCGCTGCTGACCACGACGCTCGACACCTTTGGCTTTTTTACCTTCCTGGGCCTGACGTCGCTGTTTTTGCTCTACTTCCGCTAGTGTAGGAGACAGCCGGATTTTCCCGTTCCCGCCGGTCCAGTATTTGGGTCATCTCCAATGCCGGGTGGACCAGCACCAGCGACACCCCAGAAGCTCGGTCTGCGGTCGTCTGGGCAACCTTAAACCGCTCTAGATCTCGCGGCGGCCTTCAAGGGCTCGCGCCAGGGTCATCTCGTCGGCATATTCGAGATCGCCCCCCACCGGCAGGCCAAAGGCGATCCGCGTCACGCGCGGTCCAAGCACTTTGACGTATTTGCTCAGATACATAGTCGTCATCTCCCCTTCAGTGCTCGGGTTGATGGCGAGGATCACCTCTTTGACCGTATCGGTCCCGACGCGCTGGAGCAGTTCTTTGATGCGCAACTGCTCGGGGCCGATGCCTTCCATGGGGTTGATGAGCCCGCCCAGCACGTGGTAATGCCCCTTGAACTCGCGGGTGCGCTCGATGGCGACCAAGTCGCGCGGCTCGGCCACCACGCAAATCATCTCGCCCTGGCGGCCGGACTGGCGGCAGATGTCGCAGGGGTCTTCTGCAGAAAGATTAAAACAGCGGCTGCACACGCCGATTTGCTCCGTCGCTTCGACAAGGGCCTGGGCCAGCTGCAATGCTTCGGACTTGGGGCGGCGCAAAAGATGAAATGCCAGGCGCTGGGCCGTCTTGGGGCCGATGCCCGGCAGGCGCTGCAAGTGTTCGATGAGTCGGGCCAGGGGCCGGGTGTACATGGGCGATCCCGGGTATGAAGTAACCGGTGCCGCTTCTGGGCGGCGCCGGCCAAGAAAAGCGTGGCTGGCTAGAAGCCGAGACCTGGGGGAAACTCCATGCCGCCGGTCAATTCCTGCATCTTCGCCCTCATCGTCTCGGCGGACTTGGTGTAAGCGTCTTTGTAGGCGGTCAGCAGCAGGTCTTCGACGACTTCTTTGCTCTCCGAGAGGAGCTGCGGGTCGATGGTGACGCTGGTCGGTTCCTGGTTGCCGCTTAAAGTCACCTTCACCAGACCACCGCCGGCAACACCCTCGATCGAAAGTGCAGCCAGTTCGTCCTGGAGCTTGGCGCTGCCTTCTTGGATCTGCTTGACGCGCTTGAGCGCTTCCTGGAACTGGCCCATCGGACCAAAGCCTTTGCTCATGTGGATCGTTCTCCTGGAGGCTGTTTTATTGTAATCAATTTGGACAGTTGTCCAGGGAGCCGCCCCTCAGCGCGAACCGGTCATCCGGGCGCGGTAGTCGCGGCAGAGATTGCCCACCAGCGACTGGCAGATACCGGCGTTCATGGTGCTCACCGCCGCCTGGGCGGCCGATTGGACCACCGGCTGCGGGAGCATGCCCAAAAAGCCCGGCAGCGCAATGCGAATGCCGAAATTGGCCTCCCAGAAGACCACGACACTATCGGCCGCTGGATCGAGACGAAACAAGCCGGCAAAATCGGCCTCGTAGCCCGGCTCCGGCAGGGGAACCGAGTACAAACGGTAGAGGCGTTCGTCCTCCTCGACCACCCGCAGGGCCATGCGCGGAGCCACCCGAAAACCGAGAGCCCCCAACTCGGGCAGTTGCAGACGGTAGGCGCCCGCGGCGGCCTCCACCTTGAGGGGCCGAAAACCAACCGGGATCCAGTGATCCGGCTTGCGCAGATAGCTCACCAGCGGCGGCAGGTCCGTCTGCAGACGCACATCGCCGCGCTGGCTGTCTTTAAGAGAGAGCGGTGTCGACATGGGTTTGATTGTAACTTCGATTGCCATGCACCTACCCCGGCCCTAAGATGCGGGAGGATTCGGCCAGGAACTGCCATGAGCACTATCCTCCGCATTGAGCAAAGCGCCATCGACCGCCTCGACCTCGGTGCCGTCGGCACCCACATAGAGCAGCTGGCGGGGGACCCACTCGCCAACGCCCGCCAGATCTGCTTTGAGATCGACTACCCGCTCGCTGAGGCCGATCCGCGCGAATTGCCGGAGGTGCAGGAGGTGCGGCTATTTTTTATCCGTCTCGATGCGCGCTACCCGTGGCTTCCGTATCTGCTCGACTGGCGCTCCGGCGAATTGACACGCTTTGCAGCGATGCTCGTACCCCACCAGTTCAGCGCCAAGGACGGCATCACCTTTGCCCCCGAAGCAATGGAAATCTTTGTGATGCACAAAATTTTCGTGATGGCCGATTGGCTGTCCAGCACAGGAATCGCCAACCGCTCGGAGCTGCGCTATCTGGCCCAGGCCCTGGGTTACGACATCGACGCCGAATTTTTTGAGTTGCTCACCCTCTAAGGCGAGGTACCCATCGGGCTTAAGAAGCGCATGCTACGATTTGCGCAAAAATGCGCGTGGGTACCGATGTGTTCGTTCTAGATGCTACCGCCCAACAGACCACTGCCGCGCCGAGCGAGCGGGCGCGTTTTCGCCGCACCAAGATTGTCGCCACCATCGGTCCCGCTGTCGACGACCCGCAGGCTCTGCGCCGGCTCATCCAGGCCGGGGCGACGACCCTCAGACTCAATTTCTCCCACGGCACCCAGGAGGAGCACCGCCGCCGCATCGGCCTCATCCGCCAGATTTCCTTTGAACTCAACCAGCCGGTGGCCATCCTGCAGGATCTGCAAGGCCCCAAGATCCGGTTGGGCAAATTTGCCGACGGACCGATCGTCCTCAAGCACGGCGACCCGTTCATTCTGACCAGCCGCAACGTGCCCGCCAACCAGCACATCAGTCCGATCACCTACTCGCGGCTTATCCAGGAAGTGCCCAGCGGCGCCACGATCTTGCTCGACGACGGGCGGGTGGAACTGGTGGTCGAACGGGTGGACCTGGACGAGCAGTACCTGCACTGCCGGACGGTGGGGGGGGGCAAGCTCTCCAACAGCAAAGGCGTCAACTTTCCCGGCGTCACCCTCTCGGTGCCGGCGATGACCGAAAAGGACCGCGAGGATTTGCTCTTTGGCCTCAACCAGGGCGTCGATTGGGTGGCCCTCAGTTTTGTGCGCACCCCGAGCGATTTGCTCGAGCTGAAGGAACTGATTGCCCAAGCGGGCAAGCGGGTGCCGGTCATCGCCAAGATCGAAAAATTCGAGGCTTTCGAGAATCTCGACGCGGTGATCGCCGCCTGCGACGGGCTGATGGTGGCCCGCGGCGATCTGGGCGTCGAGATGCCCGCCGAGGAGGTGCCCTTGCTCCAAAAGCGGCTGATTGCCTCGGCCAACCGGGCCGGCAAGCCTGTGATCACCGCCACCCAGATGCTCGATTCGATGGTGAGCAACAGCCGCCCGACCCGCGCCGAAGTTTCCGATGTAGCCAACGCCATCCTGGATGGCACCGACGCGGTGATGCTCTCCAACGAGACCGCCGTGGGCGAGCACCCGATCTTGGCGGTCGAGACGATGGCGCGCATCGCCGATCGCATCGAGCGCTCGATGCCCCAGCGCACCTGGGTAGATACGGGCCGCTCGATCCCGAACGCCATCTCCCAGGCGGTGGGCAGCGTTGCCCAGCAGTTGGGCGCCCAGGCGATTCTCACCCTCACCAAATCCGGCGCCACCGCCCGCAACGTCAGCAAGTACCGGCCGAAGGTGCCGATTATCGCGATTACCCCAAGTGTGTCGGTGGCGCGCGAACTGCAGATGGTCTGGGGGGTCTACCCGCTGATGGTCCTGGATCTGCCTTCGACCCGCCAGACCTTTCAAGCGGCGATCAGCGCCGCCCAGGACGAGAACCTCGTCCTCGAAGGCGACCTGGTGGTGATGACCGCCGGCACCATCCAGGGGCTCTCCGGTTCGACGGATCTCATCAAAGTTGAGGTAGTGACAGCGATTCTCGGCCGGGGGTTGGGCCTGGGCCAGAATGCCGTGAGCGGACGCGCCCGCGTCGTGCGCCACAGCGACGAAGCGGCGGCCTTGAGTCCCGGGGACATCCTGATTGCCCCGCGCACCGACGCCAATTTTATCGAAGCGATCAAGCTCGCGGGCGGCATCGTCACCGAGGAGGGCGGCCTCACCTCCCACGCGGCGATTATCGGGTTGCGTCTCGGCCTGCCGGTGCTGCTCGGGGTCAAAGATTGCACCACCCGCATCCCGGACGGGGTGGTGCTCACCCTCGACCCGCAAAAAGGGGTCCTCTTCTCCGGGGCGGCCTCCGCCGTCTAGCGCCCGTGGACAAAATTGTCGTTTTCTACTCTAAGCCCGGCTGCTGTCTGTGCGACGCGCTGGAAGCCACCTTGCAGCAGTTGCAGCCGGATTTGGGCTTTACGGTCGAGAAGCGCGACATCCTCATCCATCCCGAATGGTTCGCCGACTTTCAGTACACCATCCCGGTGCTGGAGGTGAACGGCCGCACCCTGACAGGCCTCTCCCACCGCAGCACGGCCGCCCAACTGGCGGCCGTGCTGGAGCGGGCTTTTGTCGCTTGAGGATGCTTGCCAGCGATGCTTGAGATATGCAAGAAGTAGGATAGTCCCCACCGGTTTTCGCATGAAACGCTGGTTCCTTACGGCTTTGCTGGTTGCGAGCGCGGCTCTGCCGGTCCGGGCGGATATCCGCTCCGAATTGGTGCAGACGCTGACCCAGGCCCGTGAGGTGCTCGCAACCAAACCGGGCTACGCCCAGTACCTGCAGGAGGCAGGACGGGTCACCTCGGCCCTCGACCGGGTGATCTACAGCCGCACGCCGGTTCCGGCGAACGCCCTTGCGGCTGTCAAGTTTGTCAACAAGCAGATGCGCGCCCTCGAAGAAGCCTGGGCACTGCGCTACCGCATCGGCCTTAAAAATCTGGACGCTCCCGACGTGGTCGGCTTTGCCGCCACGAGCCTGCCCCGGGTGCGCAAAGCCTTTGCTGCGGTCGATCCGAAGTTGCGCATCGACGATCACGTTGTCGGGCGCGGCCGGCAGAACGATGCAGAAGAGTACGTCACCTTCGCCTACGACCAGCTTGTCCAGGCAGGCTTCGAAGCGATCGCCAAAAATCTCGACACGGCCCTTGCCCGCATCAAGTAGCGAACCGGACAAAAGCTGCTACTCTAAATTCGACCTCCAGGGTACGAAGACACCTGCCATGCGATTGCACGAACTGCTTGCCCGCACCGGGCTGGATACCCGCAACCTTCCCGACATCGACATTGCTGGCCTGAGCACCGATTCGCGCCAGGTACAGCCGGGGGATTTGTTTATTGGTCTTCCGGGTACGCGGGTGGATGGCAGCGAATTCTGGCCGCAGGCGATTGCCGGAGGAGCGGCGGGTCTGGTGATTTCTGAGAACGCCCGGGGGGTGGAGGCGGCGGTGCCGGTGATCCGGGTGCCGGACGTGGTGGGCACCTGCGCCCGGCTCGCGTCTGCCTACTACGACTTTCCGGCCCGCAAACTGACCCTGGCCGGGGTGACCGGCACCAACGGCAAGACGACCACCACCCATCTGATCGAGCATCTATTAAATGCCCAGGCGCCCGCGGGACTGGTGGGGACACTCTACAGCCGCTGGCCGGGGCAGAGCCAGGAGGCCCGGCATACCACGCCCTTTGCTCTTGAGATCCAGAAGTTGCTGGCCCGAATGGTCGCGGCGGGCTGCCAGTACGGGGTGATGGAGGTCAGTTCCCACGCCCTGGCCCAGCAGCGGGTGGCGGGTTGCCGCTTCGAGGCGGCGGTCTTCACCAACCTCACCCAGGACCACCTCGACTTCCACCCAGATATGGAAAGTTACTTCCAGGCGAAGGCGACCCTGTTCAGCCCCGAGTACCGCGTCGGGCGAGCGGTAATCAACGCCGACGACCCGTGGGGCGCGCGCCTTGCAGCCGCCAACGACCAGGTGTGGACCTACAGCTTCCAGCCCGGCGCCGATATTTACCCCGAAGCTGCCGTCTTCACCCCGGCGGGCATCCGCGGCACCCTCGTCACCCCCGTGGGCCGCGCCGCCTTCACCAGTCCGCTGGTAGGTCAGTTCAATCTGGCCAATCTACTGGCGGCGGTCGGGGCCACTCTGGCTTTGGAGATTAATCTGGAAGCGATCGCGGCGGGGCTATCGGGCTTTGGCGGCGTACCCGGTCGCATGGAGCGGGTGAGTACCCCGGACGACGACATCGCCGTCATCGTCGATTACGCCCACACCCCCGACGGACTGCGCAAACTGCTGGAAGCCACCCGGCCTTTTGTGCGCGGGCGGCTGGTTTGCGTATTCGGCTGCGGCGGGGATCGCGACCGCACCAAGCGCCCCCAGATGGGCCGCATCGCCGCCGAGTTGTCGGAGGTGCCGGTGGTCACCTCCGACAATCCCCGCACCGAGAATCCGGAAGCAATCTTGGATGACATCCTGGCGGGCATCCCGGTGGGGGTATCGCCGACCGTGGAAGTGGACCGCCGCCGGGCAATCTTCCAGGCATTGCTTGAAGCCAAAGCAGGCGACTGCGTGGTAATCGCCGGCAAGGGCCACGAGGACTATCAGATCTTAGGTACGACAAAGATCCACTTCGACGATCGCGAGCAAGCCCGCGAAGCGCTCTCTAAGCGCCGTAGTCAGGGTTGAAAGCTGATTGACGGAACGGTCAAGTCTGCTCTAACCTTTGCCGCCCCTGAGGCGTTGGAACATGCTGGCGAGGGTAAAACCCTGCCTGGCGTTGGGGGATTTAAAATCCACCAGTAGGACGATGCGTTCGCGGTCGCTGCGGTTCCAGGCCTCGTGCTCGGTGGTGTCGTCGAAGACAATGCTGCCGCCTTCTTGGACGCTGCGCGTCTCGGGGCCGACGCGCAAACCGCAGCCGGGGGGGATGAGAAGGCCCATGTGGTAGCGCAATAGCCCCGCCGGTTCGCCCCGGTGCGGGGCGATGTGCAAACCGGGGGCCATTCGGGAGAAGACCGCCGTCAGCATGCCCGGGATTTTCTTGACCAGCGCGGCTGTTTGCGGACAAAGTTTGCAATTTTTGCCGAGGGGCACCCCGTAGGTGTAGAGCGCGAAGATGTCCCATCCTTCGCCGTAGTACTGCTTTTCGGGCCAGGCAAAAAAGTTTTGATTGTCCAGCTGCTGCAGTTCGGCCAGGATGACCCGCCAGTTAGCCTCCAGGTGCGCTGCAAAAGGGTAATCTTTGGTATCGAGAAACATAAATGCGTTCAGTCCTTGTCCTTGGCGATCCCGAGTTTGACCAGGGCGCACCACGCTGCCTTTGGGAAGATCATCAGCAGGGCGCCGACTCCCATCGCGATAGCGCGTATCCAGGCTTCGGGTCCATCGAGCCGACTGACCATCTGCCGGACAAACACGACCCAGTCGCGGCCCTTTTCGATTTCACCGCGGAAGGTGATGGAGTCGATTGGTCTTTGATCTGAATCCACGGCGCCGGGGGCCGTGCGGCCAACCGGGCTTTTCCCACTGGACTGGTATGGATCTTCCAAGAATTTCACCTTGCTCAGCCGCCAACTAGTTTAATCTTGAAGCCCAACTTTTGGAGAATGCCCGCCACTTTCTCGCGGTGTTCGCCTTGGATCTCGATTTCGCCGTCTTTGACCGTGCCGCCTGCGCCACACTCGCTTTTGAGCCGTTTGGCTAGTTCGTCGAGGTTGGCCTCGGGCAGAATGAGGCCGCTTACCACAGTCACCACCTTGCCGCGTCGGCGCTTGCGGTCGTGGGCGAGGCGGGCGGTCTGCCGATAGGGCGGGATCGATTCCGGCTCGCACGCGCACGCACTTTCCAGTTCGCCGCAGGTTTCGCAGCGAGGTTCGCAGCGCAGGTGGGTGGAATAGACGATGCGATCGGGGCTCATCCGTCCAGCATAGGGTGAAGCGCAGTCTAAGGCGTCGGTGCCAAGGGGCGATTCAGTTCGCTCGAGGGCCGGGAAGGGTCCGTGGCAGCAGGATCTTCTGGATTTTGCGGCGATTCGGGGACTTCCGGAATATCCGGTACCTCGGGTGGCGGTTCGGACGTTTCGGGAGGGGCCGCGCCGTCGGTTTCGTTCGGGCAGACGAGTGGACCTTGATCGCTCTCAGAGCATTCGCCGGTCGGCTCGGACGCGGGGGAAGGCTCCTCCAGACCTTGCGGCAATTCGGCCGGGTACTCCTCACCCATCGGCGGCGAGGCTTGGAGCGGCTCGGTCTGCTTCAGGGCGGGAAAATCTTTGACCGGAAAAGTTGCCATCACCCGGCCCATGTACCGGCCCCAGAGAGCGGCTGCCAGGGTGCTGCTGCCGCGCGTCGGGCGATTGTCGTCGTTGCCCAGCCAGACGCCCGTCACCAGTTGGGGCGTGTAGCCCACAAAAAGTAAGTCGCGGTAGTTTTCGCTGGTGCCGGTCTTGCCCGCCGCCGGGCGGTCGATGGCCGCTTTGCGGCCGGTGCCGTTGGCGATGACCTGCTCCAGCATGCGGGTGACGGTGGCGGCGACCGCCGAAGAAAGAGCCACTCGGGTGCGCGGCACCGCCGCGTAGAGGACTTTGCCCTCCGCATCGGCGATGCGGCGCACGGCGGTGGGTGCCACATGGACTCCGCCGTTGGCGAGGGTGCCGTAGGCGCCGGTGAGTTCGAGCAGCGTCAGCTCCGAGGCCCCCAGGGCCATCGCCGCCCCTGTGCGCAGGCGGCTGCGCACCCCCATGCGGCGGGCGACATCGACGACTTTGTCCTCGCCCACGCGCGTAAACAGTTGCACCGCGACAGTATTGCGCGACTCTTTGAGGGCGTTCACCAGCGTCATCTCGCCGTAGTAGCGCCGGTCGGCGTTTTTGACCTGGTAGGCGCCGAAGCGGACCGGCCGGTCGCTCAGTATGTCCTCCGGGCGGCTGCCGGATTCGATAGCGGCGGTGTAGACAAAGGTTTTGAACGTCGAACCCGGTTGGCGCAGGGCCTGCACGGTGCGGTTGAACTGGCTTTTTTGATAGTCGCCGCCGCCTGCCATCGCCCGAATTTCGCCCGTGGCTGGGTCGAGGGTGACGATCGCTCCCTGGCCGACGCGCCGGGAGCGATAATCGGCGAGTGCGCTGCCGAGCGCTTTTTGGGCTTCTAGTTGCATCTGCGGGTCGAGGGTCGTCTCGATGGTCAGCCCACCCGGAACGCTCCCGGTACCAAGCAGGCTCGCCAGCTGCGAGCGCACGTAATCGACGAAGTAGGCGGCCTGGGTTTTTTCGGAGCGGGGGCCGGGTCTGAGCACCACCGACTTTTTGCGGGCCGAGGCGTACTGCTGTGCATTTAGATATCCCACCTCGACCATGTTCTTGAGCACCACATCGCGGCGCTTGCGCGCTAGGGTCCTGTCGATTAGCGGCGAGTAGCGGCTGGGGGCTTGGGGCAAACCGGCCAGCAGCGCCGCTTCGGTGAGGGTGAGCTTCTCGACGTTCTTGCTGAAATATAGACGTGCCGCGTCCGCGACACCGTAGGCGCCGGAGCCGAAGTAGATCTGGTTGAGGTAGAGGGTGAGAATTTCTGCTTTGGACAATTCCTGCTCGATGCGCGCGGCGATCAGGATTTCTTTGAACTTGCGCCAGAGGGTGCGCTCCTGGGTCAAGAACAAGTTGCGCGCCAATTGCTGGGTGATGGTCGAGCCGCCCTCGCGCACCTCCCCCGCCTCCGCGTCGCGCCACAGCGCCCGACCGATGCCTATCAGATCGATGCCGGGATGGTCGTAGAAGCGCCGGTCCTCGGTGGCGACGACCGCCTGGACCAGATATTCGGGTATTTGCCGGTACTTGACCTGCTTGGCCGGACCCCGGGCGGCGCTGTAGAGGCGCGACCCGTCCATCGCCTTGACGATGAGCCGGTTTTCGGGGGTAAAGCGGCGCACCTGCTGGGCGGTGGGCAGATCCCACAGCAGGGCAAACCACAGGCCCAGCAGCGCCCCAGCGATCGTGACGACAAGGCCGGTAAACCATGCTCGGCGGTGGCGGCGCCAGGTATCGGCCATGGACGCAAAAAACTTGGCGGTCATCGGCTCCAGCGGGCGGGCAGGCGGGCGATATGTAGGATCAGTCTAGCGATCCGAAGCCGTGGCCGCCTCCACTGTGTCGAAGACGCCGGGCGCCCGCGCTGCGTTCCGGGCAGGCTTAGCCGGTGTGTTCGTTGCGCCAAACTTCGACGGTGGTCAGGCGGGCGTCGATCTGTTGGCTGAGGGCGCGGATCTTGGTGGAGAGGGTCCGCAAATTGATGGTCAATTCGTCAAATTCTGCCTGCAATAACGCCCGGCGCTGGCAAGCCATCGGGTCGGTACCGGTCACCCGGCGCAGGTTACGGTCGAGCACAAGTCGCTGCTGGTGAATTTCTCTGGCTTCGCGGTAGAGGAGGTCGCGCTTGCTGTGTAGAGCCTCTAGATCCATCGAGAACCGTCTCTGTGTTCGGCACCGGTCAGTATATCCGCTGCATCGGAAGCTGCTTTGCGCGTGCAAGAACTTGTCACAAAGATCGACGCTTTGGTTTAAAATTGTGTGCTGCCGAAGTATTTGCCAGGAAGAGAACACCGTGCCGAATATCAAATCTGCCATCAAGCGGGTCGATGTGGCCGAGCGCAATCGCCAGCGCAACATCGCCTACAAATCGATGATCAAAACCTTCACCAAAAAGTTCATGACCCGCCTGGGCGAATACGCCCAATCGCCCTCCGAAGCGGTGCTCACCGAGGTGCAGGCGCTTTTGAACCAGACCTTCAGCCGCATCGACAAGGCGATCAAGGCGGGCGTCATCCACACCAACACCGGCGCGCGCAAAAAATCCCGCCTCGACGCCGCGCTGCGCACCACCCTCGCCAAAGCCCAGGCCAAGGCCGGCTAGCGCCATGTCTTCCTTCGAAATCGAGTCGGTCCTGCACGAAAACCGCCGCTTCGCCCCGCCCGCAGGGTTTGGCGAGCGCGCCTGGATTAGGAGCCTCGAGCACTACCGCGAGCTGTGCGCGCGGGCTGAGGCCGATCCGGAGGGTTTCTGGGCGGATCTTGCCCGCAGTGAACTGCACTGGTTTGCCCCCTGGCAACAGGTACTCGATTGGCAGGAGCCCACGGCCCGCTGGTTTGTGGGCGGCAAACTCAATCTTGCGTATAACTGCCTTGACCGTCATCTCCAGACGCGCGGCGACAAGGTTGCCGTGCTCTGGGAAGGTGAGCCGGGCGAGGTGCGTTCGCTCACCTACCGCGAACTGCACGCTGAGGTCTGCCGCTTTGCAGGCGCGCTGAAGGAACTGGGGGTCCGCAAGGGCGACGTGGTGGCGATCTATATGCCCCTGGTGCCGGAGGCGGCGGTCGCGATGCTCGGCTGCGCGCGCATCGGGGCACCCCATACGGTGGTCTTCGGAGGCTTCTCGAGCGACGCTCTGCGCGACCGGCTCATCGACGCCCAGGCCAGGGTGGTGGTCACCGCCGACGGCGGCTGGCGCAAAGGAGCGATTATTCCCCTTAAGCCGCGGGTGGACGAGGCGGCGGCCCAGGCACCCGGCGTAGCTCATGTGATCTGCCTGAAGCGGGCAGGCCAGCAGGTGGCCATGCAGCCGGGGCGCGATCACTGGTGGCACGAACTGGTGGCCTCCCGGAGCGCCGAGTGTCCGGCCGAGGCGATGGACTCCGAAGATATGCTGTTTATTCTTTACACCAGCGGCACCACCGGCAAGCCCAAGGGTGTGGTGCACACGACTGGCGGCTATAACCTCTATACCCACATCACCAGCAAGTGGATCTTCGATCTGCACGACGAGGACGTCTACTGGTGCACCGCCGACGTAGGCTGGATCACGGGCCATTCGTACGTGGTGTACGGGCCCCTGTCGAACGGGGCGACGACCTTTATGTTCGAGGGTGCCCCCAATCAACCCGACCCCGGCCGCTTCTGGCAGCTCATCGAAAAGCACCGCATCAGTATTTTCTATACCGCCCCGACCGCCATTCGCACCTTCATCAAGTGGGGCGACGATTGGCCTGCTCGCTACGATCTTTCTTCGCTGCGGCTTCTGGGCACGGTGGGCGAACCGATCAACCCCGAAGCGTGGATGTGGTACCACCGGGTGATCGGCCAGGAGCGCTGCCCGATCGTCGATACCTGGTGGCAGACCGAGACGGGTGGGATCCTGATCACCCCGCTTCCGGGGGCGACCACCACCAAACCCGGCTCGGCGACGATGCCTTTTCCGGGCATCGTCGCCGATGTGGTCGACCGCGAGGGCAACAGCTGTTCTCCCAACCAGGGCGGCTATCTGGTGATTCGCAGGCCCTGGCCCTCGATGCTGCGCACGGTCTACCGCGACCCGGAGCGCTACCGCCAGAACTACTGGAGCCAGATTCCCCACGCCTACTTCGCAGGCGACGGCGCCCGCCGCGACGAAGAGGGTTACTTCTGGGTGATGGGCCGCGTCGACGATGTGATCAACGTCTCCGGCCACCGCCTGGGCACGATGGAGATTGAATCGGCCCTGGTCTCCCACCCGGCGGTGGCCGAGGCCGCCGTGGTCGGCCGCCCCGATGAGCTCAAAGGCGAAGCGATCGTCGCTTTTGTGACGGTCGAATCGGAGGTCGAGACGACGCCCCAGTTGCTCGAGGAGTTGCGCGCCCACGTCGTCAAAGAAATCGGTGCCCTGGCCCGCCCGGAGGAAATCCGCTACGCGGAGGCGCTGCCCAAGACTCGCTCGGGCAAGATCATGCGGCGGCTGTTGCGCTCGCTCGCCTCGGGAAGCGAACTGACCGGCGACACCTCGACTCTCGAAGATCGCTCGGTGCTCGAGAAGCTGCGCGAGGGCTAAAATCTGCGCGGGTGTAAAAATCGCAGCGGTGGCCCGGTAAAAAGTTAACCGTACAGTGAGACCTTCGAGCCCAAAATTTCGCTTACTAAATAGACCCTCGAACGGCCCGCCGTCTGGAGTGCCTGCGGCGGGTTGCGCCGTGGAGTCGGGTTGCCGGACACGGACGAAGCCGCCCCATCCCACCCATCAGCACAAGATGTATTACCTTGCCACCGAAGAGTGCCAACGCCTGCCTTGCCCGCTGGCTGAGCGCTACACTGTCGTCAACCGCTCTCCGCTGGTGGTGCGCGACCTTTACCCGGAGCGCGAAAGTACCCCCCCCGATACCATGCTGGACACGGCTCAGCCTTACCAACGCCTCAACCCATGGCGCTGGGCGATCCCGGAGGTGCATACCCAGATCACCCCCGGCCGGTGCCTGTTGCTCGAAAACGCACCACTGGAGGAGGACGGCGCTCCCTGGCCCACCTTGGGGCAGGTCTGGCCCGCAGCGAAGCCGCTGCGGCAGTTGGGCTGGCTGTTGCAACTGGCGCAACTTTGGGAGCCGTGTTGCCGGCAGCAGGTCGTCTCTTCGCTGCTCGCGTCGGCCAATATCGGCGTGCGGGGCTGGCAGGTGCGCCTGTTTTATCTCACGCACGACCGGGCACCGGTATCTTTGCAGACATTGGGGGCAAGCTGGCTCTCGCTCACACCGATGGCGGACGAGCTATGCGCCGTGGTCCAAGCACTCGCAGCCGGAAAATTCGATCGACTGGACGCACTGGTGGCGGCGCTGGAAGTCCTGGCGGCACAGATGAACACCGGTTGTCGGGTGCAGGCGGTAACCAGCGCCACCCACCCGGGGCGCCGGGAGCAGAACGAAGATTGTCTAGCTTACGATCCCCAGGGCCGCTTCGCCGTGGTCTGCGACGGCATGGGCGGACACGAAGGGGGCAAACTCGCCAGTTTTCTGGCCATCTCTTCGCTTCAGCAGGACTTTGCCTGCTTGAGCTATCAGGATTTCCCCCCCTCCGAGCTGCGCACTCAACTGGCCAATGCGGCGCAGCGGGCCCACCAGCGGCTATGGCGGCTCAACCAGCGGCAGGGGCGCAGCGGGCGGCGGCAGATGGGTACGACCGTGGCAGCCTGCTTTTTGAGGGGACCGTTGCTGCACACGGTGCATGTGGGCGACAGTCGCGTCTATCTCATCGACCGGCGGCACTGCCAGCAATTGAGCGTCGATGACGATGTGCTCAATCTGGAGGTGAGTCTGGCGCGCACCACCCGCCGGGCGCTGCACCGGAAGTCCGGCAGCGGCAGGCTGACCCAGGCGCTTGGGGTGATTCCTCCGAATGACCTCAAGCCCACCACCCAAAGCTTTTTGCTTCCGGAAGATTGTCTGGTGCTGCTGTGCAGCGACGGACTCTCGGACGGCGACTTTGTGGAACGCCACTGGCGCGAGGCGTTTTTGCCATTGCTCGATAGGGGCAGTCTCGAAGCTGCGGGCGCTGCGCTCGTTGAAATGGCCCTTTTGGAGCTGGGGCACGACAACATCTCGTTCGTGCTGCTCAAGTACGCCGCTGCTGCGCCCCGCACCGATGCCGGCTGACCCGCGCGCTGCCGTGAAGCGCCTGTAGCTGGGGCCTTGCTGGAATAATTTCGTCCTGCACATTTGGTAGGCTTGCCCGGCTGCTGGTGCACTACCGGCGGAGAGAGGATTGAGAATCTGCTGAAGTCAGCGCCCCCGGAGTGGCGGGTGGTGCTGTGCGAATCGCGGATACGCAGGCGGCCCAAAAGCTTGCAAGTCCGTGCGCAATTCTCAGATCATTTCCGGAAATGGAACCTTCGGGAAAAAATTACAATGAAGCTAATCTCTTCACAGTAATTGAGTACTCTTCATTTTGGAGTGAGTGCTAGCGAAAGCCGGGAATTGTTTTTGTATCTACTGTCTTGGCTGTTATCCGAGCATTATCGATGCCAGAACTTAGATCTACCTGAACTTTGTTGACTGTACTTTCGTAATCAATAAACTGCAAAGCATTATTGTCCTGCCAGGTTAGATTTCCTATTAAAGTATGCACTTTTTTGTACAGAAAAGGGCTGTAAGATTTGCGTTCTAGATTCACGGCAGGATATATAGGTGCAGGGCAAACGCATACGAAAATGTAGCAGACAGCACATTCAGTGCGGGACGATTTGCTAGGCTTGCCGAATTTCATCTCTGGAGCCTCCCATGCCTGCCCTACTCGAACACCTGCTACGCCCGTTCTCCAGCTATTCTATCCCATAGAACGAAATATTCCTGACTCGGATCCTTTCCAATAAAGTGGTTGACTTTACCGGGAAGTGATTGCTCTGCGGACAGAACCGCACCTGGATTTGCTCCCGAAAGGCTCATGCGCACCACTGCCTGGGTTTGGGCTGTTTGCTCCTTTGTGCTTCGCGTTCCCAAATTGTCCGAACCTAGGCCTTTTGGTTTGCTGAGGGCTATGGTCGCCTCGGTGGGCATCAAAAATAGGCTGTAACCTCTGCCACGAGATAAAAATCGTACCTGACGATCGGTTTGACCTAGGTTCGCTTCAAAACTCAACGGCAGTTTGCCGTAGGCTTTCTGAAACTTGTTTTGCAGCGTTGCCGCTTGCGCAGATGGGACGAGATCCGAGTGCGCGAAGTTTTGAGTAATGTGCTTCTGAATCGCGGACGCTTGAGTCAGTCCAAGCCCGCAACCGAGCAGCAAGGCCAACGTTAATGTGGAGCGGTGCATGTGCGTACCTCTAAAGGCTTTGTGCGGAGAACCTCCATGGCCTCCATTCAGGAAAGCGAGAAATTGGTTGCGCGCAGCCCAATATTCAACGCAGTCATTGCCTCGGACAATCAGCACCGAGGGCCGCGAGCTTCTTGACCAGTTCTGTATCACCCGCAGAAAGCCGGCCACGCTTTTGCAGCCCGGCAAACACCGCTTGCCCGCGCCCAAACCACCGACAGGCCTCCGCTCGTTCCGCAGCCGGATTATCGGTTTTGGCAAGCAGGGAGCGCTTGCGGTGCGCCCGACCGAGCACGGCGTAACTGACGGCTAGATCGATTTGAAGCTGAGCATTATCCGGTTCCAAGCGGGCCAACTGCTCGGAAAGACCGAGTGCTTTTCGGTGATAGGCAAGCGCCTGCTCCAGGTCGCCGCTATCTTCAAAAGCTCTGCCAAGCTGCCCATAAGCAACCAACAAATCTCGGCGGGCGTTCACGTTGTTGGGGTCCAATTTCACCAACTGCTCATTTAAAACGACTGCTTGACGGAGATCCTCCACCGCAGCCGGGTTACCGAGTTCACGCCGGATCAGGCCGATTTTTGAGTAATCCAGGGCGTACTGGCGCAGGGCCATGGCGTTCAGCGGTTGGCTCAGGTGCGCCTGTTTGCTGTACCCCAGAGCTTCTCTGGACTGGGCCAGGGCCTCTTTGGGCCGTCCCATACCCATCAACGTGTCCGAGACGAGACCTGTATAAATATTGAGATCCATCAGCGCCTGGAAACTGTTCGGCTGAGAGCGCGACAGATCTGCGAACAACTGCCCGGCCTGACGATAGGTTGCCAAAGCCTCCTGCGGCCGCTTCAAGTTGGCGGTGTAGGGATTGCCCTGGAGGTTGGCGAGCTTTTGCAGACCAAGGGCCCACCGTCGTCGTGCGTCAAAATTACTGGAGTCGCCCTCGGCAAGCGAACGGGCCAGCGCGATAGCCTTGCGGTAGTGCCCCTCGGCTGCAGCCAGATCGCCCTTGAATACCGCCTGCAATTCACCGACATCCAGGTGAGATTCGGCCAGTTTCAGCTTCGCGGTGGCCGAGCCCGGCTGCGAACCGGCCACTTGGGTGCGCAGTGCCAGCGCCTGGGTGTGACTCTCCAGCGCCCCGGCCATATCGCCGAGGTTTGGGTAGTTCGGTTTTCCCTGCACATCGCCGACCCGCTGGTAGGCACCGGCCAGTTCGCTCTGGAGCGCCACATCCCCGGCGGCCTCTTTTTGCAGGCCGCGCAGGTAGCCCAGGGCCTCCCCGACCAGCAGCTTGCGGGCGGGGGTTGTGCCGTTGAGGTCTTTGATGGCGTCGTCGAACTTGTAGATGAGGGCGTTGGCGAGCCCGCGCACCTGATCGAAGCGGCGTTGGGCGATACCTGCCTGCCAGGCGGTGCCGGCGAACCCCGCGACCAAAGCGAGGGCCACCAGGGTTCCGGCGGCGACGCCCGCCCGATGGCGGGTGACAAACTTGCCAACTCGGTAGCGAAAATCTCCTTTGTAAGCCTCGACGGGCAATCCTTCCAGATGGCGGCGGATGTCTTCGCCAAACTGCTCCACCGAGCTGTAGCGCTGCTCGGGTTCTTTGCGCAGCGCCTTGAGCACGATGCAGTCGAGATCGCCGCGCAGGTCGCGGCGCAGGGTCTGGAGGTTACCGCCCCGGGTTCGGCTTGCCGCCTCGGGCGGGAGCGGCCAGTCGGTGTCGCTTCGGCTTGGGCCGGTCCCACCGACGGTTTCACTGGGCTTGGCGGGTTCTTGGGTAAGAATGGCGTCGGTCAGTTGCTGGGTGGATTTACCGTCGGTGTCGTAGGGCCGGCGGCCGGTGAGCAGCTCGTACAGCACCACCCCCAGCGAGTACACGTCCGTGGCCGTCGAAAGCTTGCGGCCAGCCGAGGGTAAAGGATTCACCTGCTCCGGGCTGGCGTAGGCGAGGGTCAAAAGGCGTACCCCCTGCACCGTCGTGTCGAGGTGAATCGGCGAGCGGGTGGGATCGAGCAGACGGGCGATGCCGAAGTCGAGGAGTTTCGGTTCGCCCTTGCCGTCCACCAGGATATTGCCGGGTTTGAGGTCGCGGTGGACCACCAGGTTGCGGTGGGCGTACTGTACCGCCGCACAAACTTTTTGAAATAGTTGCAGGCGTTCGCGGACATTCAGGGCCTGCTGTTCGCAGTAAGCGTCGATGGGCAGGCCTTCGACATACTCCATGACAAAATAGGGCAAACCCCGGTCGGTCGAACCGCCGTCCAGCAGGCGGGCAATGTTCGGGTGTTCGAGGCTCGCGAGGATCTGCCGCTCGCTAAGAAAGCGCCGCACGATAAAATCGCTGTCCATGCCCGGTTTAATGAGTTTGAGACAGACGCGCTGCTCGAACTGGGCGTCGGCACGCACCGCCAGGTACACCTCGCTCATGCCGCCTTCGCCGACCTTGCCGATCACCAGATAGGAACCGATCCGCCGGGCGTCGCCGAGCGCTCCAAGGGCGGGCAGTTGCCCGGTACCTTCATCGTCGCCGTCATAGAACTCCAACAACGAGAGCACCTCCCGTTGCAAGTCCTCATCGCCGCCGCAGACAGCCTGTACGAAGGCCGTGCGCCCATCGGCGGGCCGTTCAAGAGCGGCATGAAACAGTTCGTTGACGCGCTTCCAGGTCTCAGGAGAAGAGGCCATCTTCATCTCCGGCAGTCTTACACGGCTTTCGGCGTCTACGCCCGCGAGCCGATCTCGCGGGCGAGCCAGGCGCAGGCAAGTTTCCAGTGCCGTTTGACGGTGGATTCTCCCACACCCAGCACTTCTGCGACCTCTTCGACTTTCATCTCACCGAAGTGACGCATCTCGACAATTTGGCTTTTGAGCGGATCGAGCTCGGCGAGCCGCTTGAGGGCGGCGTCCAAAGCGATCAAACGCTCATCCGGGTCCGGTTCGACCTCCACGGGATTGGCAAGCTCCCCGACCGTCTCAAGCGGGACTTTCACCAGGCCGCCACCCCGCTTGGCGGTCAGGCGCGCCCGGGCATGGTCGACCAGAATATGGCGCATGTTGTTGGCGGCCACGGCCAGAAAATGAGCCCGGTCGCGAAACTGCGGCACGTGCTTCTGGCCGAGCATCTTGAGGTAGGCCTCGCTGATCAGTGCAGTCGGCTGCAGGGTGTGATCCGCCCGCTCCTGGCGCACATAATGGATGGCCAGTTTGTGCAATTCGTCGTAAACAAGCGGCGTCAGGGCAGCAAGGGCTTGGCGGTCGCCTCCGCTCCACTCGTGGAGCAGCGTGGTCACTTCTTTGGGCGGCACGGTCGCACCTCTTACGGGCGGAAGGGTAAAGGACTTCCGTAAGATTAGAACCCTACTATGAATCTGTATGTTCGGTCCGATACAACCGGTGTCCGAAGCCACCGCCCAAATAGCACTGCTGGGTTGACGAGACGGCATTGTCTGGACTCCTATGGCACAGGGTATCGATCGGCGGCTTGCGAAGCGGCAATGCCGGTCGGTCGGCTTCAAAGCCGCTGCCTACCCGGTAAAGACCAGCCCAGTGACCTGGACCGCACACGGCAATGCGGCCAGTGACCCAGGAGAAATCCAAACACGCGAACGGCTGTCTGGATGCGGCCATTCCCCAGCCAAGACCACCAAAGTGGGCCGGCACCAGACTCGCGCTCCAGAGTAATATATACTCGCTTCTGGATCTCGGCTTTTTGTACAGTGGCAGGTTGTTGGAGATGTGTCAAGGCGGGGAAGGGGGCAGCTCCAAAGCTAAAACCCACGATTCGACCGCCCATCGGGCAGAGGCTGCGTCGAGGCCGACATTGCTGCTCAAACGGCGGATAAGGTGTGCGTAAGCCGGACAGGGTTTGCCCCCCACGCCATACAACAGCTCCGCAGGTACATTGTGCTTCAAAGCTTCGACCAGCAAATCCACCTCCTCGCGGTACTGTCCGCAAGCCTGCTGCAGTAACGCCTCGCACAGGCGAGGATGACAGCAGAGCCTTCGGCTGTGAATCTTTACCAACTCGTGCAGTATCTGGCGTGGAAAGTCTCTCATGTGCAAATTTCGGGACAAAATAGGCTCTTGGGCTCTGAGGTTTGATCCACGGCTGTTACCAATGCGTGCAAAGAAAACAAAGATGCTGTTGAGCCACGCGCGTTAAGAAAGACATGGTTTGTGATTGATGAGACTTAGCGCGGACCCCTAATTTCCCAGTTGAGATCGGACTCTGGGTTGACCGTCACCGGCGAAGAGTAGGCCAAGCCGTCCATGATCCAGATTGTATTGGCGCCCGTGGCCTTGTTGCGCCAAAGAATGTCCGGCTTGCCGTCGCCCGAGTAATCGGCAGCCCCGCCGATTTCCCAGTTGAGATCGGACACCGGGTTGACCGTCACCGGCGAAGAGTAGGCCAAGCCGTCCATGATCCAGATTGTATTGGCGCCCGTGGCCTTGTTGCGCCAAAGAATGTCCGGCTTGCCGTCGTCAGAAAAATCCCCCGTGCCGACGATCTGCCAGTTCGGATCGCCCACGGCGGGATCAATCGTCACTGTTGAAGACAGGGTCGTGTCGTTCATGATCCAGATCGAATTTTGGCCGGTGGCACCGTTGCGCCACAGAATGTCGGTCTTGCCGTCGCCCGAATAATCGGCAGTCCCGCCGATTATCCAGTTGAGATCGGGCGCCAAAGGGATTGACACAAATGAAGAGACAGTGGTGCTACTCATGAGCCAGAGCAAATTTTGGCCGGTGACTCTATTGCGCCAAAGAATGTCCGCCTTGCCGTCGGCGTTAAAGTCGCCCTTCAGGATTGAAGGATTTCCACCGCTGCCATTATTGACGAGTGACAGCGAGATGTTGCCGGCATCGGCGCTGTAGCCATCGACGGCAATACGGTAGGTAACGCCGGCAGTTGCATTGAAAGTGATAAGGCTTGTGAAAATATCGGCTCCAAGATTTTCGTCGTCGTTGGAGGCGACTTCAACCAGAGCGTTGACTGCAGAACCTGTATACACTCCCAACAGTGTGTCGAAGTCGCTGCCGGAAGTGCTGACGGTGACGTTACCCGAGACGGCAGCGGTCCAACTCCACCACAACGATTTGCCGCCGAGATTACCTGCATGGTCGGGCTCACCGGTTTCCTTGGTCGCATTTGCGGAGTTGGCGGTGACTGTTGCAGAAGCGCCGCTGAGCTGCTGTGCATCGGCAAAATTATCGTTGCTGGAAATACTGCCTGAAAGAAGGCTCAGCGCCGAGTCCACTTGAATCCGATTTTTGGTAATGCCGTTGCGGGGGTCGGTTATGGGAACACCTGAATTTACCAATGCCTCGACCAGGGCGTCTACACCCGCCGTGGGTGCCTTTTGCCGCAGTATGGCCATAGCGCCGGCGACGTGCGGGGCAGCCATGGAGGTTCCACTGTTAGTGGCAAACTGACCGTTAGGTTCGGAAGAATTGATTGCCTCGCCAGGAGCCAGCAGGGTCAAAATCGAAGCGCTGTTGGAAAAGCTTGATACTGTATCGCTCTTCGTGGTCGATCCGACGCTGACTGCGGAGGAAACGCACGCAGGATAGCCGATGGCATCGATGTAAGAAGCGTTGCCGGAGGCAATGACTGTGACAATATCGGCTGAAAGCAAGTTATCAATGGCGGCTTTGGATGCGCCCTGTTCGATATCGCAATAACTCTGATAATACCCGCCTCCAAGGCTCATGTTGGCCGCGGCGATCTTAAAACTGCTACTCAGCTCCAAAACCCGCTCAAGACCTTTAATAATGTCGGAATTGTACGCACCTATGCACGGAGCAGGGCGGGGGTCGCAAGATACCTGATCTGGAAGAGTGGAAAAAACTTGAACGGCAATTAGTGAGGCGTCCTTGGCTACTCCTGAAAAGTCACTGCTTTTGCCGGCGGCGATTCCGGCGACATGGGTGCCGTGGCCGCAGCCGCTTATATTTGTAGAACAGTCAAGACCGGAATCGGGACTGGTAGAGGCGCTGACACCCCCTGGGCACAAGGAGTAAGACGAACCATTCGAAGCGGTAGTGGAATAGCAGGCTTCAGAAACAACTTTGCCGCTCAGAAAGGGGTGATTTTTATCTACGCCGGAATCCAACACCGCCACGGCCCAACCGGAACCGGTAAAGCCCTGCTGAAAGGCGCCGGTTCCCCCTACAAGCGGAACGGACTCGTACAACGAGGGAGCGTTAAGTTGGTCTTCCTCAATAGTCACAACTTCTGGCAGGGTGCGCAAAAACTGGAGAGCTTCCGGTCCGAGCCGTATAGCAAAATAAGGGATGGCTGCAAAGGGTTTGACCTGCTGTGGTCGGAAGCGGGAAAGCTTTGAAAGGAGAGTTTCTCGGGCTTGGGCAATGGCGGAGCGCTGTTGACCGGCAACTTTCGCTTCCAGTTTGCCTTCGGGCTCAAAATCGATATTGAGCCGGATGATGACGGGCAGCGAACCATTGCGGGTCGCTTTCGGAATCAATTTATCGAAGCGAGCAGCCCGGGTACTGGTGAATACGGCTTCAGGAGCCAACGGCTCGGCGTTCAGCGGTGCAACCAGGAGCAGCGACGGCAACAGGCCGCACAGCAGCTTTAGTCCGGACAGCACGGCAGACGGATGGGAGGAAGAGGTTATAGATCTCATTGGGTTGGGGTCCTTAAATCAGGGTGCTCTGGAGAAAAACAGGCTGGTCAAGGTACGGGCACTTTGGCTAGTTCACTCAAACGCGCACAAAGTAAAACGAATATGCTGTCGAAGTGTGCGCATCGAGAGAGGCACTGTTAGTTGGCTGGCGAGGTTTACCGCGGACCTCTGATTTCCCAGTTGGGGTCGCTGACGGGGCTGAGCGTTTTGGGCTCCAGTAGAGTGACGCCGTTCATCAGCCAGACGGTGTTTTGGCCGGTGGCTTTGTTGCGCCACAGGATGTCCGTTTTGCCGTCGGCGTTGAAATCGCCCTTCAGGGCAGAAGGATTGCCGCCGCCGGTGACGGTGAAACTGGTGGCACTGGTGGCCGTTCCATTTGGGTTGGTGACGGTGATGGGGCCGCTGAGTGCCCCGGATGGCACCAACAAAATCAACTGTGTGTCAGAGAGGAACCCAGCTTCTAGGACTCCCACTCCGCCAATAGTCGCCGAGAACACGGTGCTGAGACCTGTGCCGGTAAGGGTTACCTCGGTCCCTACCGCTCCGCTCGTCGGGGTGAAACTGCTAATCGTCGGGGCAGAAGGATTGCCGCCGCCGGTGACGGTGAAACTGGTGGCACTGGTGGCCGTTCCATTTGGGTTGGTGACGGTGATGGGGCCGCTGAGTGCCCCGGATGGCACCAACAAAATCAACTGTGTGTCAGAGAGGAACCCAGCTTCTAGGACTCCCACTCCGCCAATAGTCGCCGAGAACACGGTGCTGAGACCTGTGCCGGTAAGGGTTACCTCGGTCCCTACCGCTCCGCTCGTCGGGGTGAAACTGCTAATCGTCGGGGCTGAGGTCGGCCCCGGTGAAGTGACAGAGCCAAAAGTTATGTATCTGGGAGTCCCCGAAATACTGAAGGTTCTAAGTAAGGCTCCGTTTGTACCATCGAACTTTTGGACAGTATTGTTTCCAGAGTCAGTGACGTATAGATTGCCATCAGGACCGAAGGCTAGGCTAATGGGAGCATTCAATCCTGTTGATATAAAAACACCGCTCTCCGTCTGACTGAACCACAGGACCGCATTACCGCTAATGACGTAGAGTGTCCCGTTGGCATTGAATGTCAAGTCCAGTGGCGCGGCGATACCCGTGAGAACAGTTTGGATTTGTCCGGTTATTCTGTCAATCAAATCTACAGTATTTCTAGTTAGATTGGTTACATAAATATTGCCATCTGGGCCAAAAGTCATACCAGACGGAAAAAATGCGGAGCCTCTTGCGAATGCACCTAGGTTGGCTCCCGTAGAACCGTTAATCTTCTGAATGGCAAAATCGCCCCCAATAAGGTAGAGATTGTTGTCGGGGCCAAAGGACATGTCAGAAACACCGCTCGGGTTATTCGCAAAAATTTTTTGGTAAATGCTGTCTGCAGCACTGTATTCCAAAACTGTACCTGTAGTACTGCCTACAAAGAGATTACCATTTGGGCCAAACGCTAAACCAGTAGAGTCGCCGCTTATCACTGGAGCACTAAGAGTACCCAACAGTTCTCCTGATGTTGTGTCGTATGCCTGGACAACAGCAGTACTAGAGCCAGTGAAGACACTGACATAGAAAGCGTTTGCAGCCTGTGAGGAGGATACTACTTTCGGCATGCTCTTTGGCACAAAGTGCGTAAGCCTAGAGCGGTTGCGAAGGGAGGCCGGGGGTCGTTTGGGCAGTAACCCGAAAGGACGGAGATTGTTGTTAGGCGAGGAGGAGCTACCGTCCCTCAGGGGGACAAGTTGTGATGTCTTGGCGATGTCGGCGCGCAACGTTAAATTCCGATCGGGTTTCTTTGACGTTGCACCTTCGTCTACAACCTGACTAGCAAGGGCCTTGAAACTTAAACATTTCGGTTCTGCCCTTAAAGGAATAGGGCAAAGGTCTCCCGATGCAGCAAGGAGCCTGCTCCATGCCTGCCCAACAGGTTGGAGAGCTGAATGTATTGCTATGTCCGCACCGTAAACGGCCTCAGCGCACAGTATCAATGAGAAAAAATAAATGATTACAGCTGAATGCCGAAACAAGAGCGAACCACCTTGTCGTAAGTTACTAGGTTTCGGCTTTGTCTTGAAAAGCACACAAGAAAGGTGCTTCAAAGTTGCAAAAAGCCCTAAGGCAAATGATTGCAGCACAACAAAAATGGATTGTTTTCGCGCGGTAGCAAATATCATCATTGTAGAAATTCCTGCATTTAATACCTGTCTTCGGCCTTGCTCAGACGCTTGCCTAAGGTCGTCAATCTCTCTAGGGCTCTTCATGTGTATGCTCCTTACACAGTTTCAATGAAATACACTCAAGACGAGAAGCAACTAGCTCAAAACTTTCCATAGCTCTCTGTCACCCCGTCAAGGACGCAATTAACCCGAATCTGGTATCAATTGGGTAAATCATGCTGGCTCTCCTAGTGGATTAAGAAGCAATGGTATGCAGCTACGGTATGCCTCTGTAGAACTAAGCGAGAACTCGCGCGCAGAGGGGTCAATTCAGGAACATTTGATGCTGGTCCAAGGTCATTCCTTCGCCGCTCAAGATTATTAGCAATTAGCAGCTACTAATGGCGCTGCAGTCTCAACGTGCTCTCGGCCGAGCACTCGGTTCGATCCAACTCGGGACGCGAGTTCCCAGATCAGTGTGCTGATTGCTCGCACCCATCCGGGCTTTATGCCGGCGCGCCGTTGGCTTTTATTCAAAGTCGAGCATGTACCGGATTGCCGCCGCGTCCCCTTCGCTTTGCCCGAGCCGCAGCGCTTCGCAAAGCGTTGCCGCGCTCAACCCCGGCAATACCCGCGACACCGCAATCGGCTCCAGACTGTCGATACCTAAAATTGGGCCGAACAGAAGCACCCGGGTATTTTCGGCGTCCACCACCCAGTACTCCCCGACTCCCAACTGGGCGCACAGATCGCGCTTCTTCGCCGTATCGTCTCCCAGCGTCGTGGCGGATATTTCGATGGCCAGGGCCGGTGGTGCGAGCTGTTCTAGATCGACGGGACCGTTGGTTCGCGCGGGGCGCGAGGGCTGGTCTTCCAGATAGGCTGCGCCTCCTGTAGCCCCGTCTTGCGCAAAGTCAGGTTGATATAACCTTTGAGGCATATCCCCCGCGTAAAGGCAAAGATGCCTACCACCTGGGCGATCAGGTGCTTGTCTTCGGCGTGAGCCGGTCCAACCGGAGACATTTCGATGCGCATCCAGCCGAGGTGATAGTACTTCTTGGCGCGTGCAAGCGCCGGATTGTCCGCCAGAGCCAGGAAGCTCTCCCAACTGGCCCGCATCCAGGCATCCTGCACAAATGTCGGCGTTTGCATCGCACGGGTGCCCTATTACACGCGCGTCGGTTGGTTGGATCATAACTGGCAGCTCAGCCTGCTTCGCCTTCGACCCGACAGCCGTTCGGATCCAGCCCGGGGCAGTAGAGGCGTGCGTTTGGCCACGCCGATGCCATGGCCTGTCGGACGCCTTCGCCACACTCCGGATGGACGAGGGCAAGCGTGCTCGGTCCGGCCCCGCTGATCACCACTCCCCAGGCGCCCGCTTCCAGGGCAGCGGCGCGCACAGCCTCCCAGCCAGGAATAAGCTCGCCGCGGTAGGACTGGTGCAATCGGTCCTGAAGCGCACAGGCCAGCCAGTAGCCGTCGCCGGTTGCCAGGGCGCGCACCAGCAGAGCCGCACGGGCGGCATTGAAAACCGCGTCGGCGTGGGGGACGGTTTTAGGTAGGGCGGCGCGGGCTTTGCTGGTGGCTAGGGCAAAATCGGGCACCGCGAGCACCGGGGCAATGCGCGGGTGCCATTCAAGCGGGCAGGTGATGAGTGTTTCGCCCAAAATAGAGAGCTGACAGCCCCCCAAAGCGGCGGGAACGACGTTGTCGGGGTGCCCTTCCAGGCGGCTTGCCAGCAGCAGCCATTCAGGGGTAGTGAGGGGCGAACCCAGCCAGCGGTTGGCGGCGGCCAGGCCGCCCACGATCGCCGTGGCCGAACTGCCGAGCCCGCGCCCGAGCGGTACGTGCATCGTCACGGTGAGCTTCGCCACAGGCGGTGTCTTACCCAGGTGCTCGAATAGAAGGGTGAACGCCCGCCAGGCCAGGTTGCCCTCGTCAGTGGCCACCTGCCGGGCGTCCGCGGCCGAAACGGTGCTCGACACGGTGCACCCGAAGCGCTCCGCTGCGCAAAAATCGAATTCGTTGGCCAGATCCAAAGCCACCCCCAGACAGTCAAAACCCGGTCCGAGGTTGGCGGAGGTGGCCGGCACCCGCACGCGCACCCGCTTCAATCAGCCCCCCGTTTTCTCAAGGGCCGTGTTGGTGTTGTAACCGATCCGGACCGGCTTGCCCGCCTGCACCGTGACCGGCAACCGACGGTTTTTGTAGCCGGGGGCAGAGATATCCAGCACGTAATTGCCCGCCGGTACGGCGCGCGAAGGCAGGGCTTTAAACCAGATAAAGCCGTCTTTGTCGTCGCCGCTCTGGCCGTCTTGCAGACTGAGCAACTTTTTGGTAGCTCCGGGCGGATAGAGCGTGGCAGTGTAGCCCCGGGGCGAAGCAAGCACCGCCAGGCCGCGATCGAGCTTGATACCCGTGGGCACCTCCGGGCTGGGATCGGGTCGGGTCAAAAAGGCGACCGCCACGATCGCCACGGTCAAAATTCCCGTCGCCACCAGCGAGATGCGCACCAGGGAACCGGTATTTTGATGGTCCCGCCGCAGGTAACGGGGCAAGTCGGCATCCGCAAGCGGATCGTCGAGGGGCTGCTTGCGCGTTTTGCCTTCTTCTTCAGCAAGGGTCTCGGCGGCTTCCTCGAAGCGGCGCATCGGCATCGGGCGCTTGCGCTCGGGGCGACGTTTGGGCGGCTGTTTCATGAGTCCACAATAGCCATTAAAAAACCAGGTTGCCTCGCTTGGAGAGAACCTGGCCTGAGAAAATTGAGCAGGGATTTATCGTGTAGGGCAAAAAAAGCGGCCCCATCTCTATGACATCTTGACTGTAGGACCGAATGCCCAAAAACGATTCGGAACTTAGTTTAATTTAAGATCTACCCTGGGAGGGATCCCCTGGACGGGCCACCACCACATCCGGGAAGAAAAACCGCTCCACCGCCCGCAGCCAGCTGCCGCGCAAGGCCCGGCTCGGTCCCGGCGGCTCGACCAGGACCGTTACCAGTCCCAGGCGGTTGCCGGCCAGCACATCGGTCAGCAACCGATCACCCACGATCGCCACGCGCTCGGGCGGCAGCTGCATCTGCTGCAGCACGCGGCGCAGGGCGCGGCGCGAAGGCTTGGCCGCCCGGTTGATAAAAGGCAGCGACAAAGACAGTGCAATCGATTCGATGAAGGTCCGGTCGGGATTGTTGCTAACGATGTACAGGCGAAATTCGAGGCGTGCGCGGGCGACCCACTCGACAACCCGGGTGTTGACGCTCTGCTCGCCCAGGGCAAGCAGCGTGTCATCGAGATCGAGAATCAGCCCGGCGATGTTGCGCTGCTTGAGCCAGGCAAAGTTCACATCCGACACCGGACCGGCTACGATCAAATCGGGTTTGAGCAGGTTTTTTCCAGCCATGGTGCGCTTTCGACTTCTCCGAGTGTACCAGAGCTATCGGGCCGGAAAGACGGCGGTCCCCGAGCGCCGCTCGGCGCGGATCCGGCGCTTGGCTTGCTCGTGCTCGGCCTCGGTGCGGCTGAAGACGTGGGTGCCGTCGTAGCGGGCGACGAAATACAGATACGGCGTCACTGCGGGTGCGAGGGCGGCTTCAAAACTCGCCAATCCCGGCGAGGCGATCGGCGTGGGCGGTAGGCCGGGGTTGAGGTAGGTGTTGTAAGGCGAGGGTTTGCGCACTTGGGCGTAAGTCAGGGGCGTATCGGCGGTCTGGCGGATGCCAAAGGCGTACTCGACGGTCGGATCGGAAGCGAGCGGCATGCCGATGCGCAGGCGGTTGGCGAAGACCCCGGCGATGGTGGCGCGCTCTGCGCCCACGGCGGCTTCCTTTTCAACCAGGCTCGCAAGTGCCACCCACTCTCGAAGCGACCGCGCCGGCTTGGTTTGGGCACGCCACAGCGGCAGCGCCGTTTTCTCAAACGTGGCCAGCATCTGGTTGACGGCGGCGCGCGCCCCCAATGTCTCAGCAGGCAGCTCGTAGGTACTGGGAAACAAAAACCCTTCGAGCCGATCGAGGTCCGCCGGTAACCACGCGGGACGGATCATGCCGGTGCCGCTGGTGAGCGCCAGAAATTCCCCGGCGCGAAAGTAGCCCAACTGCTCGAAGTAGCGGGCCATCTGCTCTAGATTCCACCCTTCGATAATCTGATAGCGAAAGCGCAACGTCTCACCGCGGCGCACCTGCCCGGCCACGGCAACGAGCGAGCGCCCCGGGAGAATCTCGTACGTACCGGCTTTGAGGTCGTTCTGCCAGCCGCGCACCCGGACGAGGGCCAGAAAAGCCCAGGCTGAGCGGATCGCTCCGGCCTCAGCGAGGATCTGGCCGATGCGCAACCCACCGCTGCCCGCGGGCAGCACGACCCGCACCGCCTGCGCAAGCGGCGGGGGGGAATTGACCCAAAAAGCCCCGGCTGCCAGACCCAAAACCAGCAGCAAGGCCCAAAGCCACCGACCGCGCATCTACTCGGCCAGGTCGAGCAGGGCCTCCTCGAAGTTGGGCATCAGGCGCGCGGTCTCCTCGGGCTCCAGCACCCGCGGCTCGCCCCCTTCGGGCAATTCGACAAAAAGCATCACCGGATCGAGGGGTGTAAAGATGCCGTAGCGGCGATCTTCGAAGAAAAATTCTTCCAGCAACTGGTACTCTTCTTCTTCCATCTCCTCGCCGTCTTCGTCGTCGGCGATCGAATAGACCTCGGCCTCCTCGGCGTTGGGGATGTCCCCTTCGACAATCAGCAAATAGGCTGAATCGACCAGCTTGAGATCTTGCTCGGCCAAGACCGCTCGAGCCGTTTGGAACACCCGTTCAATCTCCTCGTCGTCGAGATCGGCTAGAAGCGCATCTTCCTCTTCGGTATCGTCGCCCTCGGCCGCCTCCCAAGCCATCAGCCGCACCGGCGTCGCCTGGGGCACCACCAGCCCGTACTGGGAGCCATCGATCTCCAGTTCGGTCACCAGCTCGCAGGCCAGCGTGCGGCCGGCTTCGTCTTTCAGCGTCAATGTGTCACTCATCTAAGGGTTCCTGCTTAGGGCTATGGTGGCAGCGGCGGATGTCGAGCCACTGCTGAAGGATGATCGCAGCGGCCTGCTGATCGATGAGCGCTTTGCGCCGGGTGGCGGAAACCGACTGGAGCGACCGTCCGGCCTGTACGGTGGAAAGGCGCTCGTCGACATAATCGATCGGCACATCGATCACCCGGGCCAACTGCTGGCCGAAGTGCTGGATGCGGTGGGCCTGGGGGCCGAGCGAACCGTTCATGTTGCGCGGCAGACCGATGACCACGGTCTGCACGCGGCGGCACTCCACCCAACGGCGAATCGCATCGAGATCCGCCCCCAGGTTGGAGCGCACGATAGTCTCAAGACCGCCGGCAATCAGACCGGTGGGATCGCAGCCGGCCACACCGATGCGCTTGCTGCCCACGTCCAGGCCCAATACCGAAACCACCCGCATCCCCGCGATTTTGCCCTTCCAACTCTAGCAGAAAGGGTACCCCCCGCAGGGCAACAACCGTCACGGGTAGAGGCCGCGGTGGTTGAACGCCTCCACCACCCGCCCGACCGCAAGGGTATAGGCGGCGGGCCGCAGCGGCAACTGCAACTGGGCGGCCTGCTGCAGGACGCGCGCGTAGGCGCCCACCATCAGTTTCTCCAGTTCGAGGTTGACCTTCTCCTCATCCCAAAACAGATACGACAAGCCCTGTACCCATTCGAGATAGCTCACCACGACACCCCCGGCGTTGGCGAGGATATCCGGTAGGACCGTCACCCCGCGCTCCTCCAAAAGGCGGTCGGCCTCCATGGTCGTCGGGGCGTTGGCCGCCTCGACCACCAGGCGGGCGCGCACCCGAGCGGCGTTCGCCTCGGTGATCTGATTTTCGAGGGCGGCAGGGACCAGCACGTCGCACGGCAGGGTCAACAATTCCGCGTTGGCGATTGGCTTGGCTGCGGCGAACGGATACTGTACCAGCCGACTGCCGTCGCGCACAAAGTCGGCTGCCTGAGCGATGTCGAGGCCCTCGGGGTGGTAGAGGCCCCCGGAGCCGTCGGAAATAGCAATTACCCTTGCACCTTGCTCCTGGAAGATAAGCGCCGCCGCCTTGCCCACTTTGCCGAAACCTTGAATGGCAATCGTGGCGCCGCGCAGGGCCACACCGGCGGTATCGAGCGCCTCGCGCGTGGCGATCACCACCCCCCTGCCGGTGGCCGCATCGCGGCCCTTGGACCCGCCGACGCTGAGGGGCTTGCCGGTCACGACCCCCGGTGAAGCGTGCCCGACGCTCATCGAGTAGGTGTCCATCATCCAGGCCATCTCCCGCGGGCCAGTGCCGACATCCGGGGCCGGGATGTCGATTTGCGGGCCGATGTCGCGCACCAGTTCGGTGGTAAAGCGGCGGGTGAGCCGCTCCAGTTCACCCGCCGAAAGGGTCGTCGGGTTGATGGCGATGCCGCCTTTGGCCCCGCCGTAGGGAATCCCCATCAGCGCGCACTTCCAGGTCATCAGCATCGCGAGGGCCGAGACCTCCCGGAGCGTCACATCCGGGTGATAGCGCATGCCGCCTTTGTAGGGACCTAATACGTTGCAGTGCTGGACGCGGTGGCCCGCAAAGACCCGGATGCGGCCGTTGTCCATGCGCACCGGCACCGACACGGTGAGCACCCGGTGCGGCGTACCCAGCACCTCGGCCACCCCCGCATCGAGGTGCAAAATCTGGGCGGCGCGATCGAGATTCGAGCAGGCTATGTCGTTCGGACAAATATAAGCCGGACTGGGCGCGGCGTTGAGGCTGACTACCATGCTTCTCCCCTTGGCGAATCGGTGCAAATAGCTGTATCCAATGTTACAAAAACATCGATCCCCGGCCCAAGCGAGCGACAGAGAACGCAACATTGGTAGCTATTGCTACAGTTAGCCACCCTGGGGGAGCAGGCCGGTCCTAGTCCGTCAGGCTCTCGGCTTTGATGGGCACCAGGTTGCCTTGGGCGGTGAGGCCCAGCAAAATCGGTTCGTTGAGGCGGATCGAATTGCCGCTCAGGGCGCAGCGCTGCTCCTGGCGGGCGGTGGCCGCCAGAGTCGAGCGAATCTCGCCGCGGCCGACCAGGACTTTGTACTCACCGGATTTTTCGCGCACGTAGTTCCAGAGGATCTCCCGCACCAGCGCCTGATAGCCTTGATCGCCTGAGAATTGTTTGAGCTTTTCTTTGAGTTCACGCTCCAGGCGGATGCTGGTTACTTCCATTTCGGTGGTTGAGGTGCGTGGGAGTGTATGCATCGGTGTGCTCCTTGGCTCGGCCGAGTCCTGTAGTATAGCTGTAGTATAGCGCCTTAGGCGAGCGTCGCTCAGGTTTTCAGCCGTTCGGGCACCAGGCGCCCACCGCCGTCGAGTTCCCCGTCGCGGATTTCTTCTTGGTATTGGGCGTCGGCGTTGACGGCCCAGAGGTTGTACTTCCCGTCCGCGGCGATATTGCGCGCGGCGAGCAAGCCGGTCATCATCGCGTGGTCCTGGTTGTTGTAGCGGTGCATGCCGTTGCGGCCGATCAGCTGCAGATTGGGCGCTTCGCGCTCCAAAAAGTCGCGGATGCACTCGACATTCTCGCGGTATTGATCGGCGTAGACCGGGTAAGCTTTGGCCTGGCGCACGACGGTGCCGTCCACCACCCTCGCCGGGTCCACCAGACCGAGTTGGGCCAGCTCCGCGCGGCCCAGGGCGACCAGTTCGCTGTCCGGGGCGTTCCAGAGGCCGTCCCCTTCAAAGCAGAAGTACTCGAGTCCCAGGCAGGTGTAGCGCGCATCGGGCACCATCTCGGGGCTCCAGTTCTTAAAATTCTGGATGCGGCCCATCTTGACGGTCGGGTCGTGGATGTAAATCCAGTTATCCGCAAAGACCTCAGCCTGGTCGATAATCAGCGCCACGGTCAGAAAATCGCGGTAGCCCAGGGCGCGGGCGGCGGCTTGAACCGCGGGCGGCGCGGGCGGGTCGAGGGCGTTTATCAGTTCGCGCAGCGGCATGGTGGAAAGAAAATCGCTGCCCGCATAGCAGCGGCCGTCCGCCGTCCAGAGGCGCGATAGCCCTGTACTTCCCCGCTCGATGCGCTCGACTGCAGCCTCGAGGACCAGTCGATGGCCGCGCCCGGTCACAAGCCGGGCGACCGTTTCCCACATCTCCCCCGGACCGCAGCCGGGATAGCGAAAGCGGTCGATGAGGGTCTTGATCACCGCACCGCGCCCTTTGGGTTTGGGCAAGAGCATCGAGCGGATCAGCGAAGCCATCGAAAGCCCCTTGATGCGCTGGGCCGCCCAGTCAGCAGAAATCTCCGAGCAGGGCATCCCCCAGACTTTTTCGGTATAGGTCTTAAAAAAAATCTCGTACAGGGTCCGCCCGAAGGAGCGCACCGTCCAATCTTCAAAGGAGCGCACCTCCCGCGGCGGCAATACCCGTGCTTTGAGATAGCTTGCCACGCACAGAGCGGCGGTCGCCGGACCGAGGTTAACCAGCGCGTTGAGCGGCCGAATCGGGTAGTCAAAAAAGCGGTTGCGGTAGAAAATGCGCGAAAGGCGGCCGCGATCGAGCAAACGCGCTCCGAGCACCTCGCTCCAGAGATCTTCGATTTCTTGGGATTTGGAGAAAAAGCGATGGCCGCCGATGTCGAAGCGAAAGCCTTTGTAGCTCGCGGTGCGGCTGATCCCACCGACGTGGGCACTGCGCTCGAGGATGGTCGCTCCCACCCCGAGGCGGCTCAGTTCGTAGGCGGCGGTCAGTCCGGCGGGACCCGCGCCAATGACGATGACGTGCTCTTCTGCCATCAGACCCGCGTCGCCGCAGGCGGCTGGGTGCGCAAAAATTCGGTGTTCACCCCCGACTCGCGCGTCAAAGAAATCTTGCCGGTGCGGGCAATTTCTTTGATGCCGAAGCGGGTGAGCATCTGGATAATGGCGACCATCTTGCCCGGATCGCCGGTCACTTCGACAGTGACCGATTCCTCCGCTACATCGACGATGCGCGCCCGAAAGACCGTGGCCAGTTCGATAATTTCGCTGCGGGTGATGGTGGTGGCGCTGACTTTGATGAGCATCAGTTCGCGCTCGACGCAGGGAATGGTCGTGATGTTCTGCACACGCAGCACGTTGATGAGCTTGTGCAGCTGCTTGCTAATCTGCTCGACCGCCTGCTCGTCCCCTGCCACCACCATCGTGATGCGCGTGGTGCCCGACTGCTCCGCGGAGCCGACCGCCAGACTCTCGATGTTGAAGCCGCGCCGGGCGAACATGCCGGCGATGCGCGTCAGGGCGCCGGCCTCATCTTCCACCAGTACCGACAGGGTATGTTTCACACTGCGCTCTCAAACCGCCCATCAGTATATCCCAACGGATCCGCTACTCTTACCGGCCAAAGACGTCTTGAGGTGCTCAAGTGAGCTTGCCTGCTTTTCGAGCAGGCGGAGGCCGTCGCGGACGACCTCACTGGCACTGACATAACGGCCCTGCTGGAGCTGGCTTTCGATGAAATTCCCGCAGTGATTACAGACCACATGACTTAACGACATTCGGAATCGACGGCGAACGGGCCGGCCCCCGGGCAGCTGCGACCACGCACTTAATCCACCGATAAACAATAATGGATATGCTTTGGGTTTGTTTGCGGGCCGAGAGGGACCAGAATGTACGATTGGACCATCGAAGACAGCGCCGAGCTGTACCAGATCCGCGGTTGGGGGGAGCCCTACTTCAAGATCAACGAAAAGGGCAACGTCGCCGTGCTCCCCCGGGGCGAAGGCGGCGGCGAGATCGACCTGTTCCATCTGGTGCAAGACATCCAGAAGCGCGGCCTGAATATGCCGCTGTTGATTCGCTTCTCGGACATTCTGGCCGACCGGATCGCCCGGCTCAACGAGTGCTTTCTCGAAGCCATCCGTGAGTACGACTATTCGGGCGTCTACAAAGGCGTTTACCCGGTCAAAGTCAACCAGCAGCGCCACGTCGTCGAAGAAGTGGTCGAATTTGGCCGTCCCTTCCAGTTCGGTCTGGAGGCAGGTTCCAAACCCGAACTGCTGATTGCCCTGGCGACTCTCAAGACGCCAGGGGCGCTGATTATCTGCAACGGCTACAAAGACAGCGAATACATCGAGACGGCGCTTCTGGCCCAAAGGCTGGGCCATACGCCCTTCGTGGTGATCGAGCGCTTTCATGAATTGACGCTGCTGATCGAGGCGGCCCAGAAGCTCGGCATCCGTCCGCTGATTGGCGTGCGCGCCAAGCTCACCGCCCGCGGCATCGGGCGGTGGGGCGATTCCACCGGCGATCGCGCCAAATTCGGCCTGAGCGCCGCGGAGATTGTGGAGGTGGTCGCCCAACTCAAAGCCGCCGACTTGCTCAGCTCGCTGCAACTGTTGCACTTTCACATCGGCTCGCAAATCTCGGCTATCAACGTGATCAAGACGGCCCTGCGCGAGGCGTCCTGCGTCTATGTCGAACTGGCGCAGATGGGCGCTCCTATGCGGTACTGCGACGTGGGCGGGGGGCTTGCCATCGACTACGACGGCTCGAAGACCAACTTTCGCGCCTCCAAAAATTACAATATGCAGGAGTACGCCTACGACGTGGTGGCCGCCTTTCAGGACGCCTGCCGCACCAAAAACGTGCCGGTGCCGACTTTGGTCAGCGAATCGGGCCGGGCGATCACCAGCCACCAGTCGGTGCTGGTCTTCGATGTGATGGGGGTGAGCCACCTGCAATTTGGCGAACCGGAGCCGCCCGCGCGCAACGAGCATGCGATCATCCGCAACCTCTACGAGACCTACACCCAGATCGCCCCGGACAATGTGCAGGAAGCCTTCAACGACGCTTCGCAATTCAAGGAAGAAGCCCTCAGCCTCTTTGCTCTGGGCTATTTGAGCTTGGGAGAGCGCGCCCGGGCGGAGCGGCTCTACTGGGGCTGCTGCGAGAAGATCTTGAGCCTGGTGCGCGAACTGGATTACATTCCGGACGAGCTTGCGGACCTCGAGAAGAACATGGCTTCGACCTACTATTGCAACTTTTCGGTCTTCCAGTCCGCCCCCGATAGTTGGGCCATCGACCAGCTCTTTCCAATTATGCCCATCCACCGGTTGGACGAGGAGCCCAAGGCCCGCGGCACCCTCGCGGATCTCACCTGCGACAGCGACGGCAAAATCGACCAGTTTATCGACCTGCGCGATGTCAAGGGCGTGCTCGAACTGCACCCGGTGCGGCCGGAGGAACCCTATTATCTGGGCATGTTCCTCAACGGCGCCTACCAGGAGATTCTGGGCGACATGCACAACCTGTTCGGCGACACCAACACAGTGCACATCCACCTGGCCTCCGACGCCCCGGGTGAGCAGAGTTACCGCCTCGAACACGTCGTCAAGGGCGATACGATGACCGAGGTGCTCAAGTACGTCCAGTACGACCAGGAGGCGATGCTCGAGAGCATCCGCCGCGAGACCGAGCAGGCCCTGCGGGAGCGGCGCATTACTCTCAGTGAATCGCGGTTGCTCCTGCAGCACTACGAGCGCTCCTTGAGCGGCTACACCTACCTCACCAACGAACTTCAGGTCGAACTGGCCGCGCGCTAGGATGGCGGGATCGCCCGCCCGAAACGGCTGGTCGAGGCGCTCGTCCGGCTTGCCGGGGTGATTGGGGCTGAGCGCCAACTGCACCGGGACTGGATGCCGTTATATTTTGCACAACCGCACTCTTGAGCTGCGAAGTGGTTGGAGCGGGTCAGTCAGATTGAGCGAGCATACTCCTGGCCCCAGCCCAATTTGGATAGCCGGTGGTCCGCGCGCTACACTCGCAGATGTCGTCCGCGAACTTTTATGGTCGCCAAACCGGACTGGCTCAGGGTCAAAGCGCCACAGCGCGAGCGGGTGGGAGCAGTCAAAGATATCCTGCGCGATCTGGCGCTCAACACCGTCTGTGAGGAAGCCTCCTGCCCGAATATCGGCGAATGTTTCAAAGCCGGGACGGCGACGTTTCTCATCATGGGACCGGCCTGCACGCGGGCTTGCCCCTACTGCGACATCGATTTTGAGAAATATCCCAAGGCCCTCGATCCCACCGAACCCGAGCGGCTCGCGCAGGCCGTGCGGCGGCTGGGCCTGCGCCATGTGGTGATTACCTCGGTCAACCGCGACGATCTGGCCGACGGGGGCGCTCTGCAGTTTGCCTGCTGCATCGAAGCGGTGCGCCGGGTCATGCCCCAAACGACCATCGAAGTATTGATCCCCGATTTTTGCGGCTCCGAAGCGGCCCTTGATATCGTGATCGCCGCCCATCCGCAAGTGATCAACCACAACACCGAGACTGTCCCCCGGCTCTACCGGCGGGTCAGACCCCAGGGCGACTACGAACGCTCTTTGCGATTGCTCGAGCGCGTGCGCGCCAAGGCGCCCCATATCTATACCAAGTCGGGCCTGATGGCGGGCCTCGGCGAGGGCGAAGCGGAAGTGCTCGCGGTCATGGCAGATCTGCGGGCCGTCTGCTGCGACATTCTTACCATCGGCCAGTACCTGCAGCCCACCCCCAAACACCTCAAAGTCGAAGCCTTCGTCGAACCGGCCGTCTTCGAGCGCTGGCGGCTGGCAGGCGAAGCGATGGGCTTTTTGCAGGTGGTCTCCTCACCCCTGACGCGCAGTTCCTACCACGCTGAGCAGGTGCAGAAGCTGATGCGCTCCCACCCGCGGACTCCCAAAAATTAGCACTCATCGGAGCAAAGGGTTAGCACTCTCGGGCCTTCAGTGCTAAACTCAATTCTTGGAAGGGAACAGTTCCTTACCGAACAGACTTTAGTGAGCTGTAAGCGAGGTTTGCATGGCAACGATCACGTTGGCTACGACGACACTGCGCCCCCTGGGGGACCGTGTGTTGGTCAAGGTGGTACAGCAGGAGGAGCGGACCGCCGGGGGTATTTTTCTGCCCGACACCGCCAAAGAGAAGCCCCAGACCGGTGAAGTGGTCGCCGTGGGGCCGGGCCGTCTCAAAGACGACGGCACCCGGGTCGACCCGGAGGTGAAGGTGGGCGACACCGTACTGTACGGCAAATATTCCGGCACCGAGCTGAAACTTGGCGACGCCGAGTACATGCTGGTGGCCGAAAAAGACATTCTGGCAATCGTGGCTTAATCGGGGAGAGAGCACAATCATGGCAAAGCAAGTCGTATTCGATGAGACCGCCCGTCGCGCCCTCGAGCGCGGCATCGACGCCCTCGCCAACGCGGTGCGCGTCACCCTCGGCCCCAAGGGCCGCAACGTCGTCCTTGAGAAAAAGTTCGGCGCGCCGCAGATTATCAACGACGGTGTGACGATCGCCAAAGAAATCGAGCTTGAGAACAAGCTCGAAAATACCGGTGCTCAGCTCATCAAAGAAGTCGCCTCCAAAACCAACGATGTGGCGGGCGACGGCACCACCACCGCCTGCGTGCTGGCCCAATCGCTGGTCAAGGAGGGTCTCAAAAACGTGGCCGCCGGTTCCAACCCGATGAACCTCAAGCGCGGCATGGAGAAGACCGTCCGCCACCTGGTGGCCGAACTCGAAAAAGTCGCCAAGCCGGTCGAAGGCTCCCAGGCCATCGCCCAGGTCGCGGCCGTCTCCGCCGGCAACGACGATGAAATTGGCGAGATGATCGCCCGCGCCATGGAAACCGTCGGCAAAGAAGGCGTGATCACCGTCGAGGAATCAAAATCCCTCACCACCGAACTGGAGGTGACCGAGGGCATGCAGTTCGACCGCGGCTACGTCTCACCCTATCTGGTCACCGACCAGGAGCGCATGGAGGCGGTCTTCGACGAGCCTTTCTTGCTGATTACCGACAAGAAAATCTCGATCATCACCGATCTGGTGCCGATTCTTGAGAAGGTGGCTCGCGCCGGCCGGCCGCTGGTGATCATTGCCGAGGACATCGAAAAAGAAGCCCTCGCCACCCTCGTAGTCAACAAGCTGCGCGGTGTGCTCAACGTGGCTGCCGTCAAGGCCCCCGGCTTCGGCGACCGGCGCAAGGCGATGCTGCAAGATATTGCGGTGCTCACCGACGGCGAAGTGATCTCCGAAGACACCGGCATCAAGCTCGAGAACGTCACCACCGACCAGCTCGGCAAGGCCCGCAAAATGACGATCACCAAGGACAACACCACGATCGTCGCCGAGGGCAACGAAGCCGCCGTCAAGGCCCGCTGCGCCCAGATCAAGCAGCAGATCGAAGAGACCGACTCCGAGTACGACCGCGAGAAGCTCCAGGAGCGCCTCGCCAAGCTCTCGGGCGGTGTGGCGGTGATCAAAGTCGGTGCGGCAACCGAGACTGAGCTCAAAGACCGCAAACTGCGCATCGAGGATGCCGTCAACGCCACCAAGGCGGCCATCGCCGAGGGGATCGTCCCGGGCGGCGGTACGGCGCTGCTGCACCTGGCGGCCGGTATGGGCGATTTCATCGACAGCCTGAGCGGCGAAGAGAAAATCGGGGCGCGCATCATCCAGAAGGCCCTCGAAGGTCCCCTGCGCCAGATCGCCGAGAACGCCGGCCTCGAAGGCTCGGTGATCGCCGAGAAGGTGCGCAACTTGGAGTTCAACTTCGGCTTCAACGCGATGACCAACGAGTACGAGGACCTGGTCGCCGCCGGGATCATCGACCCGGTGAAGGTGACCCGCTCGGCGCTGCAAAACGCCGCCTCGATCGCTGCGATGGTGCTCACCACCGAGTGCATCGTAGTCGACAAGCCCGAGGACGATAAGACCCCAGCCGGTGCTGGCGGCGGCGGCATGCCCGACTTCGATTGATCAGGCAGTGCACCCCAATGCCTGAAACCTGACAATTCAGGATCCCCGGCCGATTGGCCGGGGATTCTTTGTAGGACCGCGTGCTAAAACGGGAGTGACTTGCCGCCGTCTTGAGGAGACTTCAATGCTGAAGCGTGCCGCTCTGTTGCTGCTGGCTGTTCCTGTGCAAGCGATGAACGTGGCGATGGCCGGACATTTTTTGAACCTGTTCAATCTCACAGACTCTGCGGCGATCGATGTGGTACCCATGGAACAGGCCGCCGAAGAGTACGAGTGCCCCTACGCCCAGTCGGAACCCTACACGTCGGTGCACATCGGCTCCGACGGCAGCGTCTCGGTCTACTACGGCAGCGGCGGGTACGATACCTACGGCGAAGACGAAGAAGAGATGGCCGACGAGGAGCTTGAGGCTCGGGAGTAGCTTTTTATCATGCTTTCCATCGCCGATATCGAGGAACTGCTCGGCAAAGAAGCCGAGCAGCTGCTGACGCACGAGTGCAAAGGCATCGTCAAAGACCAGCTCCATCTGCCCGGTGCCGACTGGGTGGACCGGATCATGACCCACTCCGACCGGCCGATCCCGGTGTTGCGCAGCCTGCAGGCGCTGCTCGATCACGGCCGCTTGGGCGGAACCGGGTACCTTTCGATCTTGCCCGTCGACCAGGGCATCGAGCACTCGGCGGGGGCATCTTTTGCCCCCAACCCGATGTACTTCGACCCTGAGAACATCGTGCGCCTGGCCGTCGAAGGCGGCTGCAACGCCGTGGCTTCTACCCTTGGCGTGTTGGGGATGGTGGCGCGCAAGTACGCCCACAAAATTCCATTTATCCTCAAGCTCAACCACAACGAACTACTCACCTACCCCAACAAGTCCGAGCAGATTCTTTTTGCAAGCGTCAGACAGGCCCGCGATATGGGAGCGGTGGCCGTGGGAGCGACGATCTATTTTGGCTCACAAGATAGCGGTCGCGAGATTGTCGAAATTTCCCAGGCGTTCCAGTTGGCCCACGAGCTGGGTATGGCCACGATCCTCTGGTGCTATTTGCGCAACAACGCGTTTAAGATCGACGGCATCGATTACCACACCAGCGCCGATCTGACCGGCCAGGCCAATCACCTCGGGGTGACCATCGAGGCCGACATCGTCAAGCAAAAATTGCCCACCGTCAACGGCGGCTACGAAAAGCTCAACGTCCAGTCGAGCTACGGCCGCTTCGACAGGCGCATCTACACCGAACTGACCACCGCTCGCCCCATCGACCTCACCCGCTACCAGGTGGCCAACGGCTATATGGGCCGCATCGGTCTGATCAACTCGGGGGGCGAATCCGGCAAGGGTGACGACCGCGCCGAGGCGGTGCACACCGCCGTCATCAACAAGCGCGCCGGCGGCATGGGCCTCATCAGCGGCCGCAAGACTTTTCAGCAGAAGACCCTCGCCGACGGTGTGGCCATCTTCCACGCCATCCAGGATGTCTATCTCAACCAGGACGTGACGATCGCCTAGAGTCCTCCACCCCATCTAAAATGGGCGACAGACGGAAGGGCGGATCATGACGACGATTGACGAATTTTTTGGCGCTTGCCTGGGAAAGTGGTCCATCGAGCGCACTTATCACTACCTGGGCGATGCCGAGGGCCGGGTGGAGCGCTCCCACACCAACTACGACATCCGCCCCCTCACCGCCGAACGCCAGTGCAAAGTGCTCGCCGACAACGAACGGCCCGCCGATACCCCGGAACCGCTCTACGGCTTTTATCTAGCCTTCGACACGCTTTCAGAGCGAGGCGAAAAGGTAGCGATGGATCTCAACATCCTTTTTGTGCCGGCCCGGCTCGAGGCGGGCGGATACCTCGAAGGCGACTATTTGCGCGACCGGGCTTACGAAGAGGCCCGGCCGATGGTGTCCCACTTTCGCTACGACCCCGAGCGCGCCGAACTGCGGATGACGACGCGCTACACCCGCGTCGTCTCGGTCGATTCGATCACCCTCGTCCAGCCGGACCTGCGCATCCGCCAGATCCAGAACTTCCGCCGCCCGCAGTTCGACAGCCTGCCGCTGCGGGAACTGGAACTGGTCGGTTTCGGTGTCGAGAAGAAAGTCAGCTAACAGCTCGAAACACGGCACTGGCACCTGCTGTGGCCTGTCTCTCAAGGCTGGACGCTCAAACAAGCCACCGCCGTTTCCGGATAGGCCGGCTGTTAGAGCGAACCTGTGCGCGGTTGGATGAGGCGACCGTCGGGCAGCGTGCTCAGGTAATCAACCATCGAGCCTTCGCTATCGAGGCGGCCACCGTGCCAGAAAAGCTCCATCACCGACACCGAGCGCACGTCGGCCGGCAGTGACGGCAGGCGATTGTCGAGGTTGCGCACCGTCTCGACGGCCAGTTGGGCGGTATCGAGGGGCGCCGAAGTGTACTCAGGCACGATGCGGGCGTTGTATACGTGGCCGTCGGCGCCGATTTCGTAGGCGACTACGGTGTGCTCCCCGGCACTTACCTGATCAAAATACAGATCGTGGTAGCGGCGGATCTGCCAGGAGAGGCGCATGTTGAAAGCCCCGAGCGCTTCGGCATTCACCGTCGGCTCCTCGGGTTTGAACAAATTGCCCACCTGGGCGGGCAGGGCCAGGGCGCTCTGGCCCCAGCGCACCAGCTTACCCGGGTTAAACGTCTCGCGCAATTCGGTGGAGACGGCTTTGGCCACGGCGCGGGTCGCTTGGCAGGGCGTCTGGGTCGCCAGCCAGAGCCCGGCGACCGGAGTAAGGGTCAAAGCAAGACCTAGGACCAAAAACGGTTTGAAGACGGCTGGCAGATGGTTCATTGCGAGATCCCCGGCGGTAAATCTGTGGAGAGGTGAGAGTGACTCGGCTTTTGCGCCTGTGCTGCCAGAATACTACACGCTTCCAAAGCCGTGCCCCCCCGTGCAGACGGAATCCCCGGGTACGCAAACGGGGCACCCCAGGTGGGATGCCCCGCTCAAGCCGCTTGTGTTAATCGCTACGGCTTCGGATTGGCTTCACCTGCCGGGCGGGTGGTGTTCTTGGGCTGCAAGTTCGGGTCGGTGTTGCTGACACCGGAGGGCGGATCGGCGATTACAGCGTCGTTGGACCGACTCTGGCTCTCAGGTAGGTCAGTGGTGCGCGTGACATCGACGCGATCGGAGCTTTTGCCCATGCCCGAGGAGGTCTTGTTCGGCTTTTTCGTCGAGCTGTCGGGCTTCATCGGGTCCATCGCACTGGCGGGGCGCTCGGCGGCGGGCGTCCCGGCGCTCGGGGTGGTGTCGGTGCGCGGCTCGGTGCTGCGCGGGCCGCTTGTGTCGTTCGTCGGGTTGGAACGCGGGTTGCTGGGGGTGGTCGTCTGGGCCATGCCGGGCGCAGCCGACAGCAGAAGCCCCAGAGCGAGCAGTCCGGCGATGTGCGTCTTCATAAGTAAGCTCCGTGAAGAGGGAAACTACGTACTCCTTATCGTTACCACTGCGGCGAAATGAATACACTCCTCCGCAAGAAGGAAGTTTGCTGCCAGCCACCTCCCAACTGCTCTGTCTGGGGGCAGATCCTCTCATAGAGCGGGGAGGCGGTCAATGCAAGCGGCTGGCACGCCCTGGTGGCGGGATGTACGATACGCGCAATCTCGTAGACGAGTATCCCGATTGTCGGCGCCGGTTTTGCGTGGCGATGGTAAGGTTTAGCCAGCGATGGAGCCACTGCTGGCCATCGTGCATAAATGGGTTCAAATCTAGCTAAGGATGTATTGAAGATCGCTGTTCGTCATGCCGCAGGGAATTCGAGTCAGCCGCACCATCCGCGCCCTCACCACCGGTGAGGGCAAGCTCTGGCTTGTGCTTGTCGGGGTCAACCAGTACCAGGACCGGGCTTTGCCGCCGTTGCGCTACTGTGCCTCCGACTGCCAGGGCATCGGCGAAGCGCTGCTCGAAGCGACCCGCACCTTTCCGAACAAGCAGCTGTTGTGGCACCACGACTTTGCTGTCGATCTGCCGGTGCGCAAGGCGATCGACGCGAGCCTGGAGCAGTTGGTTGCCGAGGCGAGCCCCCAGGACACGGTGCTCTTTTATTTTTGTGGCCACGGCGCCATCGACGCCCAGAGCCGCCAGGCGGGGCTGTGCCTGGCCGATACCCGCCTTGAAGAGCTCGGCGGCACCGGCCTGACGATGGGGCGGTTGCTCGAAAGCCTCGGGCGCTGCCGGGCCGCCCAGCAGTTGGTCTGGCTCGATGCCTGCCACAGCGGCGGTTTGAGTTTGCGCAACCGGGAGACTGCCGCAGGGGGAACGTTACTGGGCATAGAGGAGCTGCTGCGCGAGCGCGCCGCTCAAAGCCGCGGCTTCTACGCGCTTTTAGCCTGCGAGCAATCCCAGCAGTCGTGGGAATTTCCGGGCCTGGGCCATGGGGTGTTCACGTACTTTTTGATTCGCGGTCTGCGCGGCGAGGCGGCCAACGCCCGCGGCTTCATCGAAATGGATGGGCTGTACCGCTACGTCTACCACCAGACGCTGCGCTATATCGACAACATCAACCAGCAGTTGCGGCTTGAAAATCTCCAGAAACTGCGCCGCGGCGGCGAGTTGCACCCGGAGTACGCCCTGCAGGTACCCAAGCGCATCGTCGAGGGTGTAGGCGAGCTGATTTTGGGAGTATGCCCCACCGAGGCGCAGCCGCTCAGCCGCAGGCGGGCGCTGGTCATCGATGGCCTTGCAGGCGAACAGGAAGCTCCCCTCGTCCTCAGCAAACTGCTCACTCGGCAAGGCGGCTTTGAGGTGAAGTATTGGAACCGTCGCGGCCCAGCCGATCCCGCCTCCGTGCGCGAACTGTTGTGCTCGGCTTTGAGTTTTTGCTCGACGGCGGCGAATCCGGTCTCCGGCGTCGAAACGCTGTTGATTTATCTGCGCGGGCGCCTGCAGAGCAGTGCTGAGGGCGAAAGCCGGCTGGTGTTGGGCGACGGGGTGCGCTTGAATTTGCTGTGGTTGCGCCAGCAGCTGCAAAGCCGCAACGGCGGGCAACTGCTGCTGGTGCTGGATTGTCCGGGCAAAGTCGAGCTGCTTGAGCAGTGGGTCGAACTTTTGCGCGTTTCTCCCCAGCGCACCCAATGCCTGGTAGCCGGGGCGGCATCTGACCCGCAGACTTTCAGCCGGGCCCTTTTAGATGCCCTGGAGGGCAGCGAGCCCCAGGGCGGCCTGTCGGCGGCCAAATGGGCCTCCCAACTGCAGCAAGCCCTCGCGGGCACGGGCACGGAGCTGTTGGTGGAGTTGTCCGGACCGCCCGGGGTCATCGAAGTGTTCCCGGCAAATCTGGCCTCTGCCGGTGCGGGGGCTCCGATGGACCTGGGGGTATGCCCCTACATGGGTCTGCGCGCCTTCGGCGAGGAGGACGCCCCGTACTTTTACGGCCGCGAGCACCTGACTCAAGAGTTGCTCAAGCAGCTGGCGGGCGACTCGTTTCTGGCGGTGGTGGGCGCGAGCGGTTCGGGCAAATCCTCGGTCGTCCACGCGGGGCTTATCGCCCAACTGCGCACGGGCAGGCAGTTGCCCGGCTCCCAAAGCTGGTGGGTCCAGAGCATGCGCCCCGGCGCGCACCCGCTCGAAGCGCTCAGTTGGCGCCTGGCGGACGCTGCGGACCAAAACGAGCGGCACAGGCAGCAGCAGCAGATCGAAGGCTTGTTGCACCTGAGAGCGGACGGGCTGGTGCAGTGGCTGCGCAAGCGGTCGGAGCCGACGGTGGTGCTGGTCGTCGACCAGTTTGAAGAACTTTTCACCCTCGCTTCGCCCACCGATCGCCAGGTGTTTCTGGATGTATTGTTGGGGGCGCTCGCCTGTGCGTCCGACCGCTTCAAACTGGTGATCGCCGTGCGGGCGGATTTTATCGCCCCGTGCCTGGAGGTGGCCACCCTTGCCCCGCTGGTCCAGGCGGCAAGCGTTCTGGTGCCCCCTTACCTGGGCGAGGACGATTACCGCAACCTCATCGTCAAACCCGCCCAAAAAGTCGGCCTCGCCGTCGAACCGGAACTGGTCGAGGTGTTGCTGAAAGAACTCAACCAGTCTCCGGGTGAGTTGCCGCTTTTGGAATTTGTCCTGGAGCAACTCTGGGAGAAGCGCCAAAACGGCCACCTTACCCTCAACGCTTACCAGCAAGCCATCGGCGGCCTCAAAGGGGCGCTGGAGATCAGGGCTCAGGCCACCTACACAGCCCTCAGTCCCCAAGGCCAGGCTTGCGCGCGCTGGATCTTTTTGTCGCTGACCCAACTGGGGGAAGGCACCGAGGACACCCGCAGGCGCGTTCCCCGCTCTGAACTTGTTGTCGCCAGATACCCCGAGCAGCTTGTCTTTCACACTTTGCAGGCGCTGACGGCAGCCAAGCTGGTGGTTGTGGGCTTCAGCGAGAACATCCCCACCGGACGAAGCCGCGGTGGTGTCCAGGCTGCTGAGCCCGAACCGCTCGCCGCACTCAAGCAGCAGGTCAGCGTCGAGGTGGCCCACGAAGTCCTCATCCGCTACTGGTCGACATTGCGCTGGTGGCTCGAAGAAAATCGGGCACGCCTGAGGCTTCAGCGGCAGATTGAACAGGCAGCAAGACTGTGGAAGCAAAGGGACCAACAGCCGGATTTTTTGCTGCGCGGTGTGCGCCTGGCCGAGGCAGAAGAAATTTACAACCACCCCAGCGATGAGTTGCCACTGGAAGTGCAGACTTTCATCGAAGCCTGCCTAGAAGAGAAGCACAAGCAACAACAGCGCGATAAAAACCAACTGCGCAGGGCTCAGATAGTCGCGTCAGTAATGGTGGTACTGGCGGTTAGCGCTCTAGGCTTCGGAGGTTTGGCCTACTGGCAGACACAGATCAGTCGACGAAGCGAAATCGGTGCCTTGAATGCCTCGGTTGATGGGTACCTTGCTTCGAATAGAGAACTTGAAGCCTTAATTGCAAGCCTTAAAGCTCAGAATATACTTCAACGTACACTTGGTATTGATGATGAACTGAAAATCAGAACCAGTAGCCTCCTTCATCAGGTGATACACATGATAAAAGAGTCGAACCGCCTCGTAGGCCACGGCAACTACATTCGCTGTGTAGTATTCAGTCCAAACGGAGAGATAATTGCCTCCGCAAGCGCAGATGGCACCGTTCGAGTTTGGCGCAAAGACGGCACGTTGATCCATACTTTAACAGAGCACACAAATGATGTCAGGAGTGTAGTCTTCAGCCCAGACGGCAATATTCTTGCCTCAGGCGACAACTCTGGAAATCTTATACTTCGGCAACCAGACGGTAGTGAGGCAATCACAATCAAAGCACATGACAAGGCAATAATGGGTATTGATTTTACCCCTGACGGCAAAAAAGTTGCCACCGCAAGCGCGGACAAAACGGTTCGGCTGTGGGATCCTAAGAGCGGCAAACTTCTGAACACCTTCAACGGTCAAAGTCAGTGGTTGAGTGCAGTTGCAATAAACCCAAATGGAAACATTGTGGCGGCGGCCAGCGCAGATACAACGGTGCGGATGTGGAGGGGCAATGGAGAATCGCAGATCAGCATCTCACATCCCGGGAAAGTTTATGATGTGAACTTCAGCCCTGATGGCCAAATGCTTGCAACATCCGGAGACGATAAGGTTGCACGTTTATGGCGTTTAGACGGCAGCCTTTTTCGGGAGTTGCCTGGTCATACCGGTTGGGTAATGAAAACCGCATTCAGTCCAGATGGAAACGTTTTGGCTACAGCAAGCGCAGATAAAACAGTGAGGCTATGGAGAGTGTTCGACGGCATGCTTCTGATCACCATTCACGGCCATAATGCATCGGTAAACAGTCTCAGCTATAGTCCCGACGGTCGGTCTTTGGTTTCTGGCAGCGATGATACAACAATCCGTCTGTGGCAGCTCGATAAAATTAGAGGAGCGTTTCAAACACATGGCAGCGAGTTGTTAGGTACTGCAATCACTCCCGACGGTCAAACAATTGCTACAGCAGGTACAGACGGCAATGTAAGTTTGTGGAACCGCGATGGAAAACTTCTAAGGATTTTGCGTGGACACAAAGGCAGAGTGTTCAGTATTGCCATAAGTTCTGATGGAAATAAAGTCGCCACTGCAGGCAGTGACGGAACCGTTCGACTCTGGAGTATTTCAGGTAGTTCTTTGCAGGTTTACACGGGCCATACAGGACAGGTATTTAGTGTCACATTTAGCCCTGACAGTCAATCGTTAACCACGGCCGGTATTGACGGCAGTATACGCTTCTGGAGTCTGGACGGGACAGGGCGTGTGATCGGCCATCATCAAGGCATAGGCGACGACGTGCGTTTCAGCCCGGATGGAAAGGTGGTTGCTTCTGTAGGAGGCGATGGAAAATTGCGATTTTGGGCTTTGTCTTCCGATAAAAAAACGTATTTTGAAGGTAGCAGTGGCGCCGTTAGGCGCATTGCCTTTAGCCCGGATAGCAGCCTCGTTGCTACCGGCGCCGCCGACGGCACCCTAAAACTTTGGGGTTTTGACAGTGCAAATCTTGGTGCTACACTTTTAAAATCCGTTCACGCTCATGAAGCCGAGATTCGCAGCTTAACTTTCAGTCCTGATGGCCAATACATTGCCAGTGCGAGTGCAGACGGCACCACCCGCATATGGAATAAGAGCGGTTCCAGTTACAAGCTTCTTCTTGGTTCATCCGATGGAATCAATAGCGTCCGTTTCAGCTTCGATGGATCAGCGATAGTAACAGCTGGTGAAAATGGAATGATTGAAATCTGGGAAAACTGGAACATCAGCAACGAAGATCTAAATCGTACTGCTCTCCACTGGATTTGTCCCTTTGTTAATGCAAATGAAGAGCTTAACACAAGCCTGAAAGAGGCTTGCAAGAGCGATTCTTATACCTCGTCTATTAGAGAAAGCAACATTTCAGGAGGCAGTAGAAATGCAGAAAGCTAGGTTGAATATGTCTGGAGTGAACGCTTCTGCCAAGAGTGGCGAAGACATTCACGTAGCGAGAAAAAGCGCCAACGCCACAACCCGTTTAGAAGCCTTGGCGGTTTGCCTTGAAAAGTCGGAGCTGGAGTCATTGAAGCGATCAACTATTTCGGTGAAAAGTCCAGGATTTTGCAGAGCTTATGAGCCATACTAGTTGTTGATGCATCGCAAAAACTGCAATAGTGCACTGGTTTTTAAAGCTGCTGTTGCGTTCTGAATTAAGGAGAAAATAATGCAGCAGTCTCGTTACAACATCTGGGTCGAATCTGGAGAGATTTATTATGTTTTCAATACCCTCAGCGGTCGCTTAGTACGGCTAACTGTAGAGGAACGTCAAGCAGTCGATAATTTTGTTGTTCATGGTTCGTGCGAATCGAATTTTTCGGTTTTACAAAAGCTCGTTGAAAATCGCATGCTCATAGCAAGTGAGCAAAATGAATTAGCCGTACTTGAGCAAAGGTTTTTGTCGGGCCGCAATGCACGTAATACCTTCGCTTTGACCATCGTGACAAGCCTTGGTTGCAACTATGATTGTCTATACTGCTACGAACTGAAGCAGCCTTCTTTAATAGGTGCTGAAGTCGTGAATTCCCTCTTGGAGTTGATAGACAAGAAGCTGCCGGAAATTGAGTCATTCAAGGTCAGCTGGCTAGGTGGGGAGCCGCTTCTTGGCAAATCAAAGTTATTAGCTTTGTCCGATCGATTTATCGAACGGTGTGATCGCTTCAGAGTTACTTATGCCGCCGACCTAACAACTAATGGTTCTTTGTTGGATGAACAAACGTGTGCCGAATTGCGTGCTCGACGTGTGTTGTCCGCTCAAGTGAGTCTAGATGGTCCTGCCCTTATTCATGATCGTAGGCGCCCTTTAAAAAATGGCGACCCTACCTTTTGGAAGATCCTCCAAAACCTGCACCACGCAGTCAATTATCTCAATATAAGTATTCGCGTGAACGTGGACTCAGACAATGTTAGCGGTGCTGAACAACTGCTGCAGATACTACAGGCTGAAGGCCTGGAAAACAAGCTGAGTGTCCACCTCGCACAAGTTGTAGCAGTTAACGATGGTGCAGCAACTCCCTCGTCAACTTACCGCTCACGCTGTCTTAACAGTATTGAATTTGCGAAAGTGCAGCTTGAATTCGTTAAACTCGCGTCGCGTTATGGCTTTGGCGATCCTTTGCTACCAAAACCGATCGGCACTGGTTGTACTGCCGTGCGAGCTCATGAATTGGTAGTAGGCAGCAAAGGCGAACTCTACAAATGCTGGAATTCGATTGGCAATCCGTTGGAAGTTGTCGGACATATTAGCAACTATCAAGACTGCAATGGTAGACTCCAGAAGTGGCTGAAATATGATCCATTTTCTGACGAGGAGTGCAGGAATTGTGTCGCATTGCCTGTTTGCATGGGAGGCTGCGCCCGCCACGCCATGGATCCGGTGCAACACGACAATCGCTGCGACACCTTCCGCCACAACTACCGCGAGCGGATCCTGGCCTATATCGAAGCGCAGGAGAAAAAAGCGGTGTCGCTTTGAGAATAACTCTGCATTCTCACGCTACGATGCAACCATGTCTTGTGGGGCGTCAAATAATGGTATATCCGCAGCGCATAGAACCGAAACCGGACCAGGAGTCTGCCTGGGACTATCCCCGGCCGCCCCGCCTGGAGCCTGTTGCCAAGCGGTTGCGTGTTATCCTTTGCGGCGAGACGATCGCCGATACTACCCATGGCTACCGGGTCTTGGAGACCAGCCATCCGCCGGTCTACTACCTGCTTCCCGAAAATATTCCCATGGAATTTCTCATCCGCACTCCTCGCTCGTCATTTTGTGAATTTAAAGGGGTGGCCACCTACTGGACGGTCAAGGCGGGCTTCAAAACCGCCGAGGATGCGGCCTGGAGCTATGAGAATCCGACGCCCGAATTTATGCCTATGAAGGGCTATCTGGCGTTTTATGCCAACCGCATGGACGGGTGCTATGTGGGCGAGGAGAAGGTGACACCCCAGCCGGGCGGCTTCTACGGCGGCTGGATCACCAGCGACATCGTCGGTCCCTTTAAGGGCGGCGTCGGTACCTGGGGCTGGTAGAGCGATGTTTATCGATCACAGCGACCGGATCGCCGACAATCCCGCCCGGTTCCATTACGGGGTGGCGGTGTGCGATGTGGACGGCGATGGGGCTTTTGAAGCGTTCGTGGCCGGTTTCGGCTCGGCCAACCGGGTGCTCAAGTGGGACGGCTCCCAGCTTGTCGATGTCGCGGATGCGGTCTTGGCCGACCCGGAGCGGCGGGCCATCGGCGTGGCGGCGGGGGATATCGACGGGGACGGGCGCGAAGAAATTTATGTGCTTAACACTGATACTTTTACCGGCCGCAAGCGCTTTGGTGATCGCTTGTTCGCCTGCCAGAACGGTTTGTGGCGGGATCTATTTGGCGAAGCGGCGAACGCGGAGGCGCTCAATTTGACGGCGGGTCGCTCGGTAGCCGCCCTCGACCGCAAGGGCGACGGCGGCTACGGTTTTTTGGTGGCTAACTACGGTGGTCCGATGCGACTGTACGAACTGGATCAAAATGGACGGCTGGTCGATGCGGCTGGGGAAGCGGGAGTGGCTCTTGTCACCGGCGGCAGAGGGCTCGTTGCTGGGCCGCTGGTGGGCGAGGGACCGGATGTCTTTGCCGCCAACGAGCGGGGGCCGAACTTTTTGTTTCGCCACATCGGCGGCGGCCAGTTCATTGAAGAAGCACAGGCATGGGGGGTAGCCGACCCGCGCGAGAACGGCCGGGGCGTGGCGCTCTTCGATGCGGGCGCTGACTTTGGACTGGTTTGGGGCAACTGGGACGGTCCTCACCGGATGATGGTGCGCGAAGCAAACGGACCTTACCAGGACGTCACCCCCAGGGCGATGGCCTGTCCGTCGCTGGTGCGCACGGTGATTGCGGCGGACTTCGACAACGACGGGTACGAAGAACTTTTCTTCAACAATATCGGCCAGGAAAATCGCCTCTTCGGCTGGCGCGAGGGACAGTGGATTTCCCTGGACCCGGCAGCGGCCGCCGAACCGTCGGGGCTCGGCACCGGTGCGGCGGTGGCCGACTTCGACGGCGACGGATTGTTGGAATTGCTGGTGAGCCACGGCGAATCGGGAGCCCAACCGCTGACACTGTTCAAAAGCCCGGCCAACGCCAACCTCTGGCTTCGGGTACTGCCGCTCACCCGCCAGGGTGCCCCGGCCCGGGGGGCGGTGGTGACGCTCGCAGCCGGTGGGCGCCGCTGCCGCCGCCTCATCGACGGCGGCAGCGGCTACCTCTGCCAGATGGAACCGGTCGCCCACTTCGGTCTGGGAACTGTCGGGCGCGTCGAATACGTCGAGGTGCGCTGGCCCGACGGCACCACCGCCGTCGTCACCTGCCCCGAACCGTGCCAGGTGCTGCGCGTGGCCTATCCGCAATGATCGACATCCAGGCGGTCTCCAAGCGCTACGGTCAGGCAGTCGCCCTTGCCCCGACCAGCATCGCCTGCGAGGCCGGCAGCACCACCGCCCTGATTGGCCCGAGCGGCTGCGGCAAATCGACGCTGCTGCGCGTCGTCGCCGGGTTGGTGATTCCCGACAGCGGCACCGTGAGCCTGGCGGGCGAGACCCTCACCGCCCAGAACAGCGAAAGGTTGCGCCAAAATCTGGGCTACGTCATCCAGGACGGGGGACTGTTTCCGCACTTGAACGCCCGCGACAATGTGACGCTGCTTGCGCGCTATCTCAAACAATCCCCCGTGGCCATCGAGCGGCGGGTGACCGAGTTGGCCGAACTGGTGCAGATTCCGGCTACGGCACTCGCACGCTTCCCGCGCGAACTTTCCGGCGGCCAGCGCCAGCGCGTCGGGTTGATGCGCGCCCTGATGAACGACCCGCCCATCGTGCTGCTCGACGAACCCCTGGGGGCTCTCGACCCGATTACCCGCAGCGAACTGCAGACCCAACTCAAAGCGATCTTCGCCGGGCTCGGCAAAACCGTGATTCTGGTCACCCACGATATGGGCGAGGCCGCCTATCTTGCGGGCAGCATCGCCCTGATGCGCGAAGGCCGGATTGTCCAGCGGGGCAGTTTGCAGGCACTACTCGATGAGCCGGCCGAACCTTACGTGCGCGAATTCATCCGCGCCCAGCGCTCACCTTTGCCTTCGCTGTAGAAGCCGCTCAGGCCCAAGGCCAGCTTCGAAAAGGCGAGGGCGGCGAGAACCACGAGCATGAGGGGGTCGCCTTTGGCAGTGAGCAGCGCCTGCCAAGAACCCAATAGTTGCGGGTGGGTGGCGACCTCTACCAGACAATGGCCGATGAGCACCGCGTTGAGCAGAATATAGGGGATGCCGACAGCCACCGATCGATCGGACCGCTGCCCCCCCCCAGACCGCGCCCTTCGGCGGTGGGGTCTGGGCAAAAGGTCCATGGGCGTCTCCGCAGCAAGTCCAGGTGGCAGAATCTATATTTTCCTTGTTTTCTCGTCCGTCGTTTGTTCGAACAACCGCGGCAGCAGCGGGGTGAGGCGCCGGGACACCAGGCCAGTGCGCAAGTACTCCGCGTACAGGTTCTGCTCCAACGCGAAAAGTTCCGTGCGCAGCTTCTGCGCCGCGAGGGTCTGCAGATGCGGATGCTCCACTTGCAGCCGTGCTATCTGCTTTTCCAACTCGGCGATACCCGATTGAATCGGACCGGTGTGGCTTTCGGGCAACTGCCCCTCAAGGCCATGGCGGTCGGCCTGCGCCCCCAGGTGGACGTTTACGCGCCGCAGCACGTCGCGCCGGGCAATAGCCTCTAGATACTGCTCCACACCGGGGTCGCAGTGGAGCAACCCCGAGGCGGCAAGCAGCGGGCGGGCCGTCAACCCCTGGACCAGGAGCGTAAAAAGTACCACGCCGAAGACAACGGCGACGATGCTGCTTCGATCGGCGACGGTGGCCGGTACGCTCAAAGCGAGAGCCACGGCGATCGATCCCCGCAATCCGCCCCACCACAGAACGGTCTGCTCGGCTAGCGGGATCGGCTGCTGGGTGAAACGGCCGAGCAGACCGCTCAGTCCGTAGACAGCGACAGCGCGGGTAATGACCAGCGCGGCCGCCGCAACGGCGATAGGTAAAGCGTTTTGCCAAAGATCGCCCACGCGCAATTGGTTGCCGATCAGCAAAAAGAGAATCGAGTTGACCAGAAAGGCCCAGAAGTCCCAGAACTCGGCCACCCGCTGCCGGGTGACCGGCTGCATGGCGATACGGGCACCGAAGTTGCCCAGCACGATGCTGGCTGAGACCACCGCCATCACCCCGGAACCACCCAGATCCTCGGCGGCAAGGTAGGCGCCGTAGGCCACGATCAATGTCAAGGACTGTTCCACCAGCGGCAGATGAAACCGCTGCACCAGAAACGAGACGCCGAAGCCCGCCAGGCAGCCGGTGCCGATGCCGACGCCGATAGCCACAGCAAAGCGTCCGAGCGTGTTTTGCAGGGTCGGGGACACATCACCGGCCACCAGGCCCAGAAGCACGCCAAAGACGACCACCGCCACGCCGTCGTTGAAAAGGCTCTCCCCCTCCAGCAGTGTGGTCAGACGCCGTCCGGCCCCCAGTTCCCGAAACAACGCAATCACCGACACCGGGTCGGTGGCCGCGAGGCTCGCAGCGACGAGAGCAGCAAACAGCAACGGTACGCCGGCGAACTGGAAGAGCGCCCAGGCTGTGCCGGCAACCGCGATCAGCACGCCGAGAACCGCGAACAGGCCTACCGACAGCCAATCCCGCCGCAAAGACGGCCAGTCCAGATGCCAACCCGCCTGAAACAGCAGCGGCGGCAGCAGTACGAGCAGAATCAGCTCCGGGGAGAGCGTCACCAGGCGGATTTCCGCCACTGCCAACCCCAGGCCGACTGCGACCAGCAGCAGCGTGTAGGGCACCCGGCGCAAGGGCTGGACCAGTTGCCCCAGCGTAGCGACCGCCAGGGCAATCAGCAGCACCAGCAGGAACCGGTGGAGATTATCTACGAACGCTTCTGCCAGCATCTCACCACTGTCTCCCGGTTTGTGCCTTCAAGCTATCGGCCTGCGGTTGCTCCCCACCTGCTGGTGGCAGGGTCTGGACGCCTGCGTCATTTTTCGAGTCAAGCGAATGTCTTCTGGAGAATCGCCTTGAGCAACGGTGCGTAGCGCGGCATCAGAGCAAAAGCCAGCACCTCGTCGTCACTCTCGATGACCGGGCAGTCCTGGATGAGCAACACTTCGCCCCTGCGGGCAACGGCGACGATCTCGCAACTGGGTGGCAGCACCAGTCGCCGGAGTTCGAACTTGCCCACGGTCTTGACGGGCACGCGCAGCAGGGCGGGTATCCGGTGTGAGACGCTCGACAAGACGGCCTTACCGACCGTGGCGGTGGGGCCGTCTGCAGGAGCGCCTTGCAAGGTGACGTGTACCCGAGATCTGTAGTGCCTGCCAAGCCATTCGGTGTCAGCATCGGCACTACGCTGCAGCCACCAGCAGGCGAGGCGCAACCACCGGCAGGCAAGATAGAAAAGCGCAACAGTCAACAGTGCGGTCATCCCGTTGCGTACCACCATTTATCGAAGCGGCAAATTTTATTGAAGCGCCCCCTGCATCAAGAAACCCTCAAGATGCGTGCGTATTGACCGCCACAGCCCCCGATTCCTCCCAGTCGATAAAAATTTTGGCGTAAGCGACCGCCTCTTCCTCACTGCGGAAGCAAAATGGCGTGACGCGCCGGTTGCCTTGGGGATCGATGCAATCGCCGGCCATACCGTTCCACTCGCGACGAACTACAATTTGCCATCCCCGATACATCGTAACCATCGGTTTGAACTCTCTACGAAAGCTTGCATTACTATTGGAATCTGCGCCAGCTCAAGAAAGTATCAAATCTGCTTTGTCCTCTGCAAGGGCTAGATGGGGCAAAACGATTTGCGCCAGTCGCCAGTCGCCCCCTATCGGCCGGACCCTGGATGTTTGTTTTCCATAGACCGACGCGCTTGGTGCTGTTGATATTTTGCAAACTGTCCAATCAGCGCTGGAAAACCCCAAATGTATAAATAGAGGGCAATGCCGATGGACAGCGGCCAGCTCCAGACGTCTGCAGGCGCATAGGTGCCGAGCATGTGAGGCGCCAAATTGGTGGTGTTCGGGCAGCAGCCCGACGGATTTCGCCAACCATACAAGCGAATTTACGGTAAAGAAAACCTCAAAATCGGCGGGCCGTACAAAAGCGGGCCGCAGCCTGCCGACGCCGCTCAATCGGACTTCAAACGGTAGCCGACACCGGATTCGGTAAGCAGATACTCAGGTCTGGCGGGATCGACCTCCAGCTTGTGGCGCAGCTGGCCCATATAGACCCGCAAATAATGATTTTCATTGGTATAGGATAGTCCCCAAACGGCTTTGAGAAGCTGACGATGGGTTAGTACTTTTCCGGCATTGCGCGCCAGGGTCGTCAGCAACTTGTACTCGTTGGGTGTCAAGTGCACTTCTTGGCCGTCGACACACACCCGACGGCTCACAAAATCGATGTGCAGCCGACCAGCCTCAAAGCTCGGCTCGGCAGGTTCCACTGCCGCGCGTTCAGCGTGGCGCAGGGCGACGCGCACGCGCGCAAGCAGTTCTTTGACACCGAAGGGTTTGGTCAGATAGTCGTCGGCACCGGCGTCGAGGGCATCGACTTTGTCCTGCTCCTGCCCACGCGCCGAGACCACGATAATCGGCACCACCGACCATTCGCGCAGCCGGCGGGTCACCTCGATGCCGTCGAGATCCGGCAGCCCCAGATCCAACAAGATAAGCTGCGGGTGACGCTCGGCAACTAGAGCAAGGCCATGGCGGGCGGTGAGCGCTTCGAGGGTCTGGTAGCCGTTGTCGAGGAGGGTGGTTCGCAAGAACATCCGAATGTGCGGTTCGTCCTCGACGATTAAAACGGTCGAGTGGGCCTCGGTCTGTTTCAACGTTCTTCCTCCTGTTCTACCTGTGGAGCCGAGCCGCCCAGGGGCAATCCGAAGCGAAACAACGCACCGCCGCCGGGCCGGTCGATCGCTTTAATCCAGCCGCTGTGCGCCTCTACGATGCCGCGGACGATGGCTAGACCAAGCCCCGTGCCCCTGCCGTCGGGATGCTGCCCCCGATAGAACTTCTCGAAGAGGCGGGCGCTGTCGCCCGGCGGCAAGCCAGGACCGCGATCGGCGAGCTCGACGATGATCATCTGGCCATCGGCGGCGTGGGCGGACAGTTCCACGGGCGTACCGGCGGGGGTGTGGCGGGCGGCGTTCTCGAGTAGGTTGATGAGCACCTGCTCGATGAGCACTGCGTCGAGGGGAACGAGCGGCAGATCCGGCGGCAGGGCGATGGTGAGCGGATGGTCGGCCAGGGCGGCATCCACGCGGCGCACCGCCGCCCCGACCACCTCCTCCAGCGGCTGCCACTCCTTGCGCACCCGCAGGGTGCCCGATTCAAGGCGCGTCATCTCAAGCAGGTTGCCCACCAACCGGTTGAGGTGTTCCGCTTCGCCGAAGACCACCTGGAGGGCTGCGCGCTGGTGGTCGCAGGCGGGGTCGGTCTGAGCAAGCAGCGTGCTGGTCATTCCGGCGATCACAGCGAGCGGTGTGCGCAGATCGTGGGAGACGGAGCTGAGCAATGCCGAGCGCATCGCTTCGGTCTCGGCCTGCAGACGGGCGCGGTCGGCCTGCTCGGCCAGTTGCACCCGCTCGATGGCGGCGGCCGTCTGGCTTGCGAAAGTCTCAATCAGGTGAAACTGCTCCGGGTCGGCAAGCCGCACGATGCCCTCACCGGCGCGCACCGCCAGCACGCCGACGGTGCCGCGCGAAGCGACCAGCGGCAGGTAGGTCGCACCGGCGCCGGGCAAGGAATCGGTGTGGGCCCCCGCCGCTCGGCCGCGCTCGTAGGCCCAGCGGGCGGTAGTCTGTTCGTTGGGAGGGGCAAAAAAGCCCGTCTGCGCTAGGGGCGAGGCGAGGGTGCCGTCGGCGCCGGGCAGCAGGACGGCCACATCGCAGCTGACGACGGTGCCGATGTGCTGCCCGGCGGCTCCGGCGAGCGTTTCGAGGTCGCGCGCGGCGGCCAATTCCCGGCTCAAGCCGTAGAGCGCGGCGGTGCGCCGTTCGCGGGAACGGGCGGTCTGCGCCTGGAGCCGGACGCGGTCGGTAAGACCGCTGATGAGCAAGGCCACCGTGAGCATCACCCCAAAGGTGACCACGTACTGCGTGTCGGCGACGGCGAAGGTGAAGTGGGGCGGCACGAAGAAAAAATCGAAAGCAGCCACGCTCAGCACCGAGGCAAGTGTCGCCGGACCGCGCCCGTGGCGGGTGGCGACGACGACCACACCGAGCAGGTAGACCATGGCAATGTTGACCGGGGCCAAGCGGCCGAATACCGCCCAGCCACAGAGCGTGCAGACAAAAACCACCGCCAGGCAAAAGCCGTAGGCGGACCAATCCACACCCGGACTGAGCGACGGCTTCGGCTGAGGGCGCTGCTCTTCGGCGTCGCCGCTGATCACGTACACGTCGATCGGGCCGCTGCGGCGCACCAATTCGTCGACCACTGATCCGAACAGCACCTCCTTCCAGCGGGGCCGGGCCGGTTTGCCCACCACGATCTTCGAGACGTTGCGCTCCCGGGCGAAAGCGAGGATCTCCTCGACGGGATCCTGACCGCTCAAGGTCACCGCCTGCGCCCCAAGTTGCTCGGCGAGTCTCAGCGTGGCGTTCACCCGGCCCCGGGCGGCCTCGCCCGCGGCGAGGGTGGCGGGCGTTTCGACGTAGACCACCAGCCACTCGGCCCGCAAACCGGCCGCCATGCGCCTTGCTGCCCGCACCAGCCTGCGGGCTAGGGGGCTGGGGCTGACACATACGAGGATCCGCTCCGCCGCGGGCCAGGTGTCGGCGATGGCGTTGCGCCGCCGCCAATCTTGCATCTGCGCGTCGACGCGCTCGGCAGTGCGTCTGAGCGCTAGTTCCCGCAAGGCGATGAGATTGCCTTTACGAAAAAAGTGCGCAAGCGCCCGCTCGGCCTGCTCACGGCTGTAGATTTTGCCCTCTTTGAGCCGCTCGATAAGGTCGTCGGGGGGCAAGTCGATAAGCTCGACTTCGTCGGCCTGCTCGATGAGCCGGTCGGGCACCGTCTCGCGCACTGCGACGCCCGTGATCTGGGCGACGACATCGTTAAGGCTTTCCAGGTGCTGGACGTTGACGGTGGTGAAGACATCGATGCCCTCGGCCAACAAATCCTCGATGTCCTGCCAGCGCTTGGGATGGCGCAGTCCGGGTGCGTTGGTGTGGGCCAACTCATCCACCAGAACCAGCTGCGGTCGGCGCACGAGGGTGGCGTCCAGGTCGAATTCGGTCAACCGGGCTTTTCGGTACTCGACAATGCGGGGCGGCAACCGCTCCAGACCGGCAAGCAGGTCAGCGGTCTCGGCGCGGCCGTGGGTCTCGACGTGGCCCACTACCACATCGAGACCGCCCGCCTGCAACTCGCGGGCGGAGCGCAACATGGCGCAGGTCTTGCCCACCCCCGCCGCCGCCCCGAAAAACACCTTGAGCTTGCCGCGTGCCTGCTCCCGCTGCAGCTGCGCAAGCAGCACATCAAACTCCAGCCGCCGATCAGGCATCTATATACTCTTGCACCGTAGGCCACTGTTTGGTGGTCCGCCCCGATGCTAGCCCTTTTTGTAGATCGTCGAGGTGCCAGGTGATGTCAAGGGCCGTCTGGACGGCACTGAAGCTCGAGGAGCAGCGAGGGGCTCGGGGGTCAGCATCTTGCGGCAGTCTTCACTCGACTCGTAAGCCAATGCACTATCGGTCGAACCAAGGCACCGAACTTTCACCGTAACGAGGTTCGGTAGCTGAGCGGATGTTTTATGGGATCGCGAGCCTGCGGCGATGGGGAAATGGGGCGGACAAAGCTAAAATCGGCGCAAAGAGCCTGGGCTCACAGCGGCGAACTGCCGCTAGGATGTGTTCCACAATGTCTGACACCGGGCCGCACCGTATGAAGATTCTACTGACCATCGGCGATCGCGTTCGCTGCATCGACCCCAATCCGACGCCTCCGGGACGCCCAGCGCGCGGTTTCGGCCGCGCCCTGGTGGGCAAGACCGCGACCGTCGTCGGCTTCGGCGCCTTCGGCGGCATCACCGTTCAGGTGGACGGCTGGGAGCACACCGTCGTGGTCTCCCGGCGGGAAATCGGCAAGCTTTAAATCAGTACCCGGGCTGGCGAGCGCTCCACCAGCCAGCGCACGTGCTCGCGCGCCCAGCGATCGGCTCCGCACACATCGCCCAGGTCGGGTTGACCGACGCTTTTGTGGGCTTCAAGGGTAGCTTCGAGCAGGCGCGGCATCTCTAGAAACCGGACCTTTTGCTGGAGAAACTGGGCGACGGCTTCTTCGTTGGCGGCGTTGAGCACCGTCGGGTAGGTACCGCCGGCCCGTCCGGCCCGGTAGGCCAGCTGCATATTGGGATAGCGATCGTGGTCGGGCTCCTTGAAGGTGAGGGTGCCAACCCGGGCGAGATCTAGGGGCTTCCAGGGGGTGGGTGTGCGCTCGGGCCAACTGAGCGCATAGAGAATCGGCAGGCGCATATCCGGCCAGCCCAGTTGGGCGATGACCGAGGTGTCGGCCAATTCGACTAGCGAGTGAATGATGCTCTGGGGATGGATCACAATCTCGATGTGGTCGTAGTCGAGCCCAAACAGCCAGTGCGCCTCGATCACCTCGAGCCCCTTGTTCATCAAGGTGGCCGAATCGACGGTGATCTTGGCTCCCATCACCCAATTGGGGTGCTTGAGGGCGTCCGCTGTGGTCGCCTCGGCCAGCTTCTCCACCGGCCAGTCGCGAAAGGCACCGCCTGAGGCGGTGAGCAAGATGCGCTTGAGAGCGCCCTCGGGCACCCCCTGCAGACACTGGAAAATTGCCGAGTGCTCCGAATCGACCGGCAGCAGCTTCACCCCCCGCGCACGGATGCGCGGCATCACCACCGGTCCACCGGCCACCAGCGTCTCTTTGTTGGCAAGGGCCAGATCCCGACCCGCGTCGATGGCCGCCAGGGTAGGCATCAACCCGGCGCACCCGACGATACCGGTGACCACCACTTCAGCAGGCGCCTGGGCAGCGACCGCACAGCAGCCTTTTTCGCCGACGAGAATTTCGAGAGCCCCATCGACACTCTCCAGCAAAGCGACCAGCTCCGCGCGCTTCGCCTCGCTGCCCACCGCCACCACCTGCGGCCGGAAGCGGCGAATCTGCTCGGCCAACAACGGCATGTTGCTGTGGGCGGTCATGCCGGTTACAGCGAAGCGCTCCGGGTACTCGGCGACAATATCGAGCGTTTGAGTACCGATCGAGCCGGTGGAGCCGAGCAGGGCAATGTGCTTCACAAAGATTTACCAGCAACTAACCGGTATTGTCCCGTGTGCACGCACGACTGGCAAGCGCCCCCTGGCATCTGGCATCGGAAGCCCATAACCGTCTTAGCGCTTGCGATTTTTGCGCCACAGGCCGTACATCCGCTCAGCGTCGGCGGCAGCCTGGGCGCGCTCCCGGGCCAGATACATTTCGAGCGCCTGGGAAGGTCCGTACTCCAACTCTGTCCGGCGCACCGCCCGCGCTTCGTCGCGGGCCAGGTAGGCGCTGCGCCGTGTGCGGGTAGTGGTGCGCGGTGCATCCCGTCGGGCGTTGGTGACCGGGGAGGGCTCCGACTTGAGGACCACTTTTTTGCGCGCCCGGTCCGGGGAGGCTGCAACCCTCCGGCTGGAGCCGGTGTTGCGTTTGCGCAGCACCGGGGACGGGCGGGCGGACTTGGCGGCAGCCCCGCGGCGAGTTGCGTCCACTTTTGCGGGGCTTGCGGAGTGGGACTTTTGCACCGGCGGTGGGGTAGGAGGCACAGGCTCGCTCTTTTGGACGGGGGGGGCGGCCGGCATCGGCGGCACCGCGGGCGGCGGCGCGTTCACCCGAGCCAGCCGTTCGGGCAGTGCACCGGCGCTCCTGGCCTGGGGCTCGGCCGGCCGGTCCTGCCAGTAGCGCGCCGCCCCGGCCCCCCCCAGCCCCAGCAGACCCACGACCCCCACCGCCAGCCCGAGGCGGGGTAAGGTCCATGGCCGGCGCCCGGCCGACGCAGGCGAGACGGCCTCGGTCTGCAAGGAAGGCGCCGGTACCAGAGCCTCCGGCGGCGCGGGGATGTACAGGTGGACTAGATGTCCCTCCTCCAGCAGCTGGTGACCGGCGGTGCGCGCGTGCGCCGGAATCATCACCCCGGGACGCTCGGACCGGTAGCTCCACAGGTCTGGTGCGGGCACAGCTTCGATGCGCTCGGGCAACCGGCGGCGATCGACGATCGCGGCCGGACCCCGCTGCAGACAGGTGAAGATGTTCTCCAGCTTCGCCGCATCGAGGGTGTCTTCGAGGTAGTAGCACAAAAAATATGGTACATGGCCGCGGCCAAATTCATCGCCGCCGTCGTCGTACAGCCACCCGAACAGCTGGTGAGCGGAGCTGGCCTGGTGCAGGTAGACCGAGCGATAACCCTGCTGGGGCAGCTCGTAAGGATTCCAGTGGCGCTCGACCACCTGCTCCAAAAACACCATGCGCACCGCCGGCGGCACCCCGGCACTGGCGAATAACTGAAAGCCCTGTCCGGCGACGCTGGTGTAGACGAGTTGGCCAAGGGTGAGCATAGCGGCTCGCGCGCTCCTTTGCGTGCGGATGGTGGCTTACAATCGCGTCGGCTGCAAATTGCCGACACTTGCGATCACTGACGGCCTTTTTCCCTAGGAATTCCCAGAAATAGACAGCGCTTTACATCAGAATGAGCGACACCCGCCGTGGAGGTCGAACTTCCATCGAGTGGTGCAAGGATGGTGCAAGTGTATCCTATAAAAATGGGGAATCCACTCGCCTCCACGCGCAATCGAATGGTGAGTTACGGAGCCGGTGGACCGTTTGCCAAGGATTTGAGGTAACCAGTGGGTGGATAGAGGGAATATCGCGCCCGCAGTCGACCATCGGCGGTGGGTACAACACCGAGCGTGCTCAACTGGGCGAGAGCCGTTCGGCGGGTGGGTTCGTCACCGGCATTGGCATAGATTTCTTGCCAAATAGTCCGCCGGGTCCAGTTGATGGCCGGTGCCGATTCGAGGTGCTTCGCCAGCGCCCACCACTGGTTGGCGGGGAGCTGCCCGGCCGCACCCAAGCGGACGGCGGCCAGACCCGCCGCGCGGCGCAAGCAGTTGGCGGCAAGGGGGTGATTACCGGAGTACAGAAAGTGAACAAAACCGCGAGACTGCCAAAGGGCAATGCTGTCGGGGTTGTGCCGCAGGCCCCGGGCCAGAAGCCTCTCCGCCAGGTCGGGTCTGCCCATGCCGTAGGCTACCGATAGATTGGCAAGCAGATAGGCGGGCTCAAAATGGGGATTCAAGCGGTTGATGGACTCGATAAAAGTGTAACTATCGGTGTAGCCCAGGCGCCGGCGCATCCGGTGGTCGCCTAGGTACTGTACGAAGCGCAGCCACAGCCAATCGGCGGCGAGATTGCGGTGACCGAAAGCCGGCAGCGGAGGGGAGTCCGCCCGGAACGCCCGGGGGACGGCGCGGTTTGCTGCGAGCCTGTCCGCCTGCAAAGCGAGCATGAGCGCGCAGCAAACCGCGCCGGCGCCCAGGGCGCGAAGCGTGTTCGCCATGGCCCGGCTTAGCGGGTCGGGTTGGCGTCGATGACGATTTTGGCGGCGGACTTGAGGTAGGAAGCCGCCAGCCCGCGCACCTGGGTGCCGGCGGCGGAGGCCGCTCCGCCGTCGACGTTGATGGCAAAGTCGGTATTGCTGTTGGCTACTGCCGTCTGGCCGCCCGCCTGGTGGGCGACGGCCCACTTGGTGCCGTCGGCGGGGGCGGCGCTCACAAAGCGGGTGGCGTCGTGGCCCACCTGGATCGCAGCCTGCAGGTCGCTGAGGTCCACACCCGTCTGGACCAGGGTGCCCCCCAGGGTATCGGCGTTGGCGGTGGGTACACCGCCGGCACCCATCGTGCCGGCGGTGTAGTAGGCGCCGGTTTCGTTGAGATAAGCTTCCTGGGCGGTTTTGCCGGCGTCGATGGCGACGGTCGCCTCGGTGGTCTTCGCTTTGCCGGTCTGGCCTAGAAAGTTGGGCAGAGCGACGGCGGCGAGGATGCCGACGATGATCACGACCACCAACAGTTCAATCAGGGTAAAGCCCCGGGGGGCGCGCTGGGATGCCATGGAAAGTACTCCGGTTGCGACAAGTTCAGGGTGCCCCGCAGCAACGCATTTCTAACGCCTGCCAAAGTGACCCGCAAACCGTCTTTGGGCCTGCGCGTCAGCTCCAGCACCGGTTTCGGGCACTGCCCCGCCCACCAGTTTCCAGCGGTCGTGCCTGAGCAGCAGGTTCGCCACGCACGCCGTTAGGCTGTTAGTGGTTTCCGGAAGTCAGGTTCAAAAATCGGGTGAACTGATTTTCGAAGAGCAATCTAACTGTGCCGGTAGGGCCGTTGCGGTGTTTAACGATGTTGACTTCTGCAATGTTGCGATCCGGCGAGTCGGGATTGTAGTAGTCGTCGCGGTAGAGCATTAAGACAATATCGGCATCTTGTTCTATGGACCCCGATTCTCTTAAGTCTGACAACATGGGCCGCTTATTCGTGCGCGCTTCGACGCTGCGCGACAGCTGCGAGAGGGCCATTACCGGCACGCGCAACTCGCGGGCAAGGCCCTTGAGGCCGCGGGTGATTTTAGATAGCTCCTGAACGCGGTTGTCGGATCCTGCCCCTTCCATCAGCTGCAAGTAATCGATCATCACCAGTCCCAATCGCCCACCCTGCTCGGCCTGCAATCGGCGGGCCTTGGAGCGGATTTCAGTGACGGTTGCGTTTGGCGAATCGTCGATGTAAAGAGGAATACTGGCCAGTTCACCGATGGCTTGACCGATGCGTTGCCATTCGTTCTCGCTGATGCGGGCCGCCCGCAGCCGATGGCTTTCGACGCCCGCTTCCGAGCACAGCAGGCGCTGGACGAGTTGTTCTTTGGACATTTCCAGACTGAAGACCACCGCCGGCAATCCGGCTTTCTGAGCGATACGCTGGGCGATCGATAGGGAGAAGGCGGTGTTGTGCAGACAGATGTCGGCCGCGACAAAATTATGGGTGACAGGCACCGTCAGGTCGTAGACCTGCTCGTTGCCCACATATTCGATGGACGCAATTTCATCCCAGTAGAGGTCGCGAAGGGGCTCGAGATCCTGGCTCCAGAAACTGGTGGATTTGATCGGTGCTTCGATGGCAGGTTTGATATTTAAATAAAACATCCCGGACACCTCGTGCAGAGCGGAGAGCACCCCGAGGCGCAACAGCAGATGCTGCAGTTGGTGGCAAAAAGACTTGGCGGGTGAAGTAAATTCGACGGTCCGGTCGCTCACCCGGGCGGAATCGGCGGTGATGCAAAGCTGCTTCAAAAAAGCGACCAGTTGCGCCCTCGGCAGCCGAAAAACCGGGTCGGGGATACGGTTATCCCGGGTGGCCCGGCTGCACAACAGCGCAATTTCTTGGGGCGGCAGGCTCTCGCTGCCGAAAATCGGGATGCGGCAGGGTACGGCGATGCGCGCCCCGGCGGCGATTTCGGCGAGGGGCTTCCAACCGGTTGGCGTCAGGTAGGGATGGGCCAGGGTCGTCTTCACCTCACGGCCGAGGCCGGTGCGCACGCGGTAGACCGGCTTGATGCCGTCATCTACGAAGTGACTCGGTTCGACACAGGCCAGTTTGCCGTCGCCCAATAGCGTCAGCACTTCTACCAATTTTCCGGCCTCACCGCGGCGGTAAATGTCTTCGATGGTGACGAGCGCGCCGGTGGTCGGATCAGCGATAGGGGTATCGGCCGCGCAGCACTTGCCCATACCGGGGCGGCCCGCAACAATAATCAGATCCGACGGCTGCAGGCCCTGGGTGTAGTTGTCGAGGTCATAGAAATGGGTGGGGATGCCGAAGACGTTGCTGCCGTCCTGGTAGCGGGTCTCCAGTTGCTCGAAGATGTTCATGAGCACTTCGGAGGCGGGCACCAGCGAGCGCTGCACCCGCTCCTGGGTGACGGCAAAGAGCGTCTGCTCGGCTTGATCGAGCAATTTGGGAATCTCGGTGGCAGTGTCGAAACCGAGGGCGGCAATTTCCTGGCCGGCACGAATCAGCATGCGCAGGGCGTACTTGTCCGAGACCAGGCGGCCGTAGCCGTCGATGTTGATCGTGTTGATGGCGGCGTCGGTGAGGCGGCGCAGGTAGGCGCGGCCCCCGATTTTTTCGGTAAGTTTGTTGTCTTCAAGCCAGGCACCCAGGGTGAGCAGGTCGGTGGGCCTGCCCTGGGCGTGGAGAGCCAGGGCCGCCCGGTAGATAATCTGGTGCGACTCGACGTAGAACGCCTCGGGGCGCAGGTGTTCGACGACGCGGGTGAGCGCCTCCGGGTCCATCATCAGGCCCCCCAGAATCGTCTCCTCCGCATCGATATTTTGGGGCGGCAGGCGCTCTTCGATGCGCAGATCGAGTTCAGATGAGGTCATGGGGCCGGGCCTTCGTTTCCGGTCGCCATCTTACTCTACATCTAGCGCCCGCAAGCAAAGTATGACCGCCGTAAGCCCCGCTCCTCGCACCGGGCGTCCGGCGCTACCGCAGGCAGCGGCCACAGGCGCCGCCGCGGCTGCAGCCCGGGATGCCCAGCCCGTAAGATAAGCGAAGCGCGAAGGAGTGAAGATGCCGCGACCTGGACTGATTATTCACGGTGGACTTGGAGCGAGCGAGGCGGATGAAGCGAGTCGGCAGGTACGCCGCGAGGCCCTGCTGGAGATTCTCAAAGCCGCCAATGGGGTGCTCAAAAAAGGCGGTGCCCGTGAGGCGGTGGTGCGCGCCTGCGCATTGCTTGAAGATTGTCCGCTCTTTAATGCCGGGACCGGCGCCACCATCCAGCGCGACGGCCAGATCCGCCTCAGTTGTGCGCTGATGGACGGCAGGGAGCAACGCTTCAGCGGTCTGGTCAACGCCCGCTACCTCAAGAACCCAATCCGCCTGGCTGAGCAGCTGCAAAGCCGCACCGACCGGTTACTCGATCCGCACGGTGCCGAACTGCTCGCCCGTTCTCTGGGTGAAGCGGTGTACGAACCGGCCCTGCCGGAGGTGATTCGGCGGTGGGCGGACCAACGCTTCGAGGCGCAGTACGCCGGTACCCATGGCACGGTGGGGGCGGCGGCAGTAGACGGCGAAGGCGGACTGGCCGCCGCCACCTCTACCGGCGGACGCTTTATGGCCGGGGTGGGGCGGGTGAGCGATTCGTGCACCCCGGCGGGCAACTACGCCACCGACCGCTGTGCGGTGAGTTGCACCGGCCACGGCGAGGACATCCTGGACGAAGCGCTCGCAGCGCGCATCGCCATCCGGGTAGGCGATGGGATGAGCCTTCCGCAGGCGTTCGAGCGATCTTTTGCCGAAGCTGAGGCGCGCGGGCGCGACTTTGCCGCCATCGCTGTCGATAGCGACGGCCGCACCTGCTGGTCGGTTACCATGGGCATCCTGGTGGCGGCGTACTTCGATGGGAACGGAGCATTTTGCTCGACGTTTTGAACCACGTTTGTTGAGCTGCTATCCACGACTTCTACAGACTGGAAACTGTAGCGGTTCGACGGCGGCGGCTCGACGGCGATTAGTTCGAACAGGGTTTGCTGGAAAGGCCTGAAACAGGCGCAAAAAGAGATGGTCCGTGCACACGCTGTTCCCCGGCAGTCAGCTACAAATCCCTCCAACAGGGTAGGAGCAATTGGCCTTTTATCCCCGCCAGCGCCGGTCAATAGCCACGTACTTGAGCGGGTGGAGATCCTGCAAGTTCGGTTCCCAGCCTACCAGCCAGGGCTTTTGCAGGTACTCCAGGCCTGTATGAAACAGCGGTGCGATCGGAGCCTCGCTGAGCAGTCGCTCCTCAGCCTGGGCCAGGAGCCGGTAGCGGCGGGTCGGGTCTCCCTCGCGGCGGGCGCGGGCCAGCAGCAGTTGATAGAACGGGTCGAGCCAGTTGGGATAGTTCTTGGGCGTCGGTCCGTCGTAAAGATCGAGAAACGTCGTCGGATCCAAGTAATCGCCGCCCCAGCGCGATACGGCGACGTCGTAGTCGTGGCGACGGATGCGTGCTAGAAAAGTCTGCAATTCCTCGGTACTCACCGCCGGAGCCACCCCCAGACGCCGCTTCCAGACGCTCTGCAGCACGGCGGCCACCGTCCGGTCCGGTTCGCGGTTGGCGCTGTGGATCATAAAGCGTTCGGGAGGGTTGATGTTGCCTGCCGGGCGCGGGGGCGCGGGACCGCGATAACCCGGAATCCCCGGTGGCACGAAAGTGAGCGCAGGCACAGCGTCGCCTTTGAGATAGCGCAGCGCCAGATCCTCGCGCTCAATGGCCTTGCTCAAGGTGGTGCGCACCCCCGGGCGGTCGAACGGCTTGCGGCTGCAGTTGAAGCTCAAGTAATAGGTGATGAAGCGGCCGTCAGTGTGGTAGTCGCGGTACTGGCGCAGGGCCGGCAATAGCGGCCGGGGCAACACCCCTCCCACCGTCACGTCCAGTTCGCCCGCCTGGTAGAGATTGATGTTCTGCGAGCCATCCACGATGGGCAAAAACGACGCTTCGGCAAGGCGCACCCGCGATCGATCCCAATACGTCTGTGATCGCACCACCCGAATTTCGTCGTAGGGGCGGTGGGCCGCCAGTACAAAAGCACCGTTGGTGACCATGTTTCCCGGTCGCGACCACCGCTCGCCGTGGCGGGTGATCGCCTGGGCGGGCACCGGCCGGTAGACAAAAAAGGCTGACAACAGCGGAAAGAAGGCCGTCGGCCCTTCCATTTCGATGCGCAGCGTCAATGGGTCCGGCGCGCTCACCCCAAGCGCATCCAAGGGCAATTTGTCCTCGTTGATCGCCCGGGCGTTCTTGAGGTAGTAGAGCACGTTGGCGTAGGGACAGCCAGTGTTCGGATCGAGCGCCCGCTGCCAGCTGTAGATAAAGTCCGCCGCCGTGCAGGGGCGGCCGTCGCTCCAGCGCGCCCCCGGGCGCAAATGAAATATCCAAATCAGCGCGTTATCCTCGGAGCGCCAGCGCAGCGCCAGGGCCGGCAGCGGGCGGAGGGTGCGCGGATGGTATTCGGTGAGCCCTTCAAATAGGGCCATGCACAGATTCACTTCGCCCAGCGCCCCTTCGACTTTGTGCGGATCGAGCGAGCGCGGCTCGGCGGCGTTGCCGATGCGCACCCGATCGTCAGCAGGCGGTGCGGTTTTGCCGAAGTACGGCGAAGGTGCGCGGCTGCAGCCTGCCAACAGCGGCGCAATGAGCAGGCCCGAGCGCAACAGGTCGCGGCGGTTCCACGGGGTTAACATCCGGACTATGGTACAGGGATCAGGGATCAGGTGTCAGGGGAAGTTGGCGATCGGGGTTTAGGGCGCTAGCCCAGTCGATCTGTCTGAGCACGCCACGCAGCAGGGCGACTTCCTGGGCGGTGAGGTTTGCGCGATTAAATAGGCGGCGAAACTTTTCGAGTTTGCGCTGCGCAGTGTGCGGCTGCAAATACCCAATCCCCAAAAGCGTCCTCTCCAGATGAGCATAAAAACCTTTCAGCGCCTCCGCTTCAGGCATCGGCTCGCTCTGGAGGACAGGCGGGGGAGGCTCGCTGTCTAAAAAAAGCGCATAGGCACAGATTCCCACGGCTTGCGCCAGATTGAGCGAGGAGTAAGCCGCACCGGTGGGAATCTGCACGGTGCGCTGACAGTAAGCAAGTTCTTCGTTGCTGAGACCGCGATCTTCAGGACCGAACACGTAAGCTGCCATGCCTTCGCCCGCGCCCAACCAGCGCGCGCCCTCGGCAGGGGAAAGAGGCAGGTCACTCACTGTGCGGGTACGGGCCGTGGTGCCGACCACCCGCGTGCAATTTGCCACAGCCTGCGAGAGCGTTGGCACGATGCGGGCACCTTCCAGCACATCCGCCGCGTGCACAGCCATATGGCGCGCCTCTTCGTCCTCAGGCGAGCACTCGGGAGCCACCAGCCACAACCCGGAGAGATCAAAATTTTTCATCACCCGGGCGATAGCCCCCAGGTTCCGTGCTCCCTGCGTTGCCACCAGGACGATGCGGACGTTCAAGTGTGCTGGATCCTGCTCCTTGCAGGCATCCTACACCAATCGGTACCAATCTGCGGCGCGCTGCTACGTTCGCTCCCAGTCCTGCGTTTCTCGATGTAGTATATTTTTAAACATGGACATTTGCTCCCTTGCACATCACTTTGAGGTGGAATTTGGATATTACTTTAGCCCTGATCTGTCAGACATGGATGAAACGTTAATGTCTCGTGGGCTGAAACGCCCTGCCTTCGTTGAAAAGTCTCAATATGACAGATCAGGGATAGGATGCTGGTTCAGGCCCTGCGGCTGCATCTGGCGGAAGGGTTGAGAGGCGGCGTCGGGTGGCTCTTCGCCCTGGCAGATGAACAGATGGGCGCGGCGATCAACTCTATGCACGACGATCCGGCCTATCGCTGGACATTACAGGAGCTGGCGGAGCGTGCTGGCGTGTCGCGATCGACCTTTGCCCTGAAATTCAAAGAGACGGTTGGGGCGTCACCCATGGCATACCTGACGCGCTGGCGAATGCTGCTCGCTGGGGACAGGCTGGCGAATTCCAGCGATCCCGTTTCCGTCATCGCCCTGGCGCTCGGCTACGAATCCGAAAGCGCCTTCAGCCACAGCCTTCAAGAGGGTCATGGGCTGTTCGCCACGGCTATATAGCCGTGGCCGGAATCCGGCTTCTCCTTCCCATAGTGAGGGGGCAGCCGCCCGCGCCAATCGGCTCGAACCTATCGCAGGTTGATAGGCGCGGTTGGCGGCTCCCCAGGCATCCGATCCCCTTCAACGAACAGAAGAAGTTGCTCAAGAGTAGTTTATGGCAGCTGCTACTTCCCGGATAGATTCTCAGTAAGAGCAGAATCGCTCGGTGCGCAGGTGGGCCGGGTCAAAGCCCTGCTCCAGAAGTGCCCGTTTGATTTCGTCCACCCGGTCTTCGACGGCGCAAATATCGACCTGGAGCGCCTCGGGGCGTTTGATAAAGGCGGCTACGGCCGCCTCGGCGCTGCCCGGCTCGAATTCTTCGCCGGCCCCGGTGCGTACCGTCGGAATATAGCGAAACTTGAGATTGTGGGCAGCCAGGTCCTTCCAGAGCGCATGGTAGGCAATCTCGCCCGGGTCGTTGCCGCCATAAAAAAGCCAGACGTTGGGAGGGTCTTCCTGCGCAAACAGCCACTCGATATGGGACTTGATGGGTGCGATCCCCGAGCCCTCGGCGACGTAGACCACATCGCGCTCGGGCACCGATTCGAGGGTCATCATGCCGTAGGGACCGCGCAACTCGATAGTATCGCCGGGTTTGAGCTGGCACATAAAATTGGAGGCCCAGCCCACCCGGGAGATGCACAGTTCAATCTCCGGCACCAGCGCGGGAGTGGAGGCAATCGAATAAATCTTGGTGAAGATGCGGCCCTCGCGCTCGAAGCGCGGCCAGACCGCCTGGCCGGGCAAGAACTGAAAGGACGCCTTTCCTTCGAGCGCCAGGTAAATCGACCAGATGGTCGGGGTCATCTGCAGGGTGCAGAGCACGTTGGCCCGGTAGTCGGCGGGTGCAATGGTGATCATCGGGCAGAAGCGGGTGGCGGTTGGACGTTGACGGCCCATTGGCGTCTGTGTAAGTATGAAAAATGCACGTCTGGGGCTATAGCTCAGCTGGTAGAGCGCCGCAATGGCATTGCGGAGGTCAGCGGTTCGAGCCCGCTTAGCTCCATTGTCCACCCCCAATTGGCTTTCAGGCGACCGGCGTTTTGGCCAAGAGCTTGATGGCCGCCGCGGCAACCGTTTCGACCGGGATGCGCTCGACTTTGTCGCGCTCGGTCGAAACGAGTGCGACGTACTTGGGCTCCTCCGGCAGCAGCTTGGTGGGCAGGGTGGGGCCAAATAGAGCCACCAGGGGCGTGCCGGTGGCCACCGCCAGATGCATCGGCGCCGAGTCGACGCACAACAGCAGGCGCGAGCGCTCGATGAGGGCGGTGAGCTTCCCGACGTCCGGGGGCTGGATAAAGCGGGCCTGATCCGCCAGTTCCCCCTTGATGGCCGTCACCAGTTCGCTGTCGTCCGGCCCCTGGACGACATAGAACGGCAGGTCCGCTTCTTTGGCAAGCAGTTTCTGCACCACCTGCGCCCATTGGGCGGCGGGGTAGAGCTTGCGGATACCCTTTAGTTCGGCGAGCTTGCTGGCCCCCGGGTGCAACAACAGGGGCTTGCGCCCGCCCAGCGAGGCGAGGGCCTGGGTGGCCCAGCGCTCGTCCTCGGAGTTGACTGCAGCCTGGGGCGGGGTGAAGGCGCGCTGGATGCCAAAACCCTGCAGCAGGTCGTGGTACATGTGCGCCGCGTACTGATCGCGGTTTAGCGGCACCGAGTCGGTCAAAAACCGTTCGGTGATCCAGGCGCTGTAGCCCACCCGCTTCGGGATGCCGGTCATCCACAACAGCAGAGCGACAAGGCTGGAACTGCCCACCGAGAGCACCGCGTCGTAGCGCCGATCGCGCAGGATGCCGATCAGATTCATCCAGTCCGCCAGACTCGGGTCGGCCTTAAAGTCGAAGGTCAGCGTTTCGTTGACACTCGGGCACACCCGGTAGGCGCCCTGCGAACGGGGTTCGACGACAACCTCGATGCGCGACTGGGCGAAGCGCTCGCGCAGTCCCCGCAGGGTCGGAAAAAAGAGCACCTGGTCCCCGATGCCGCCGGGATTGAGAGCAAGGATGCGGGTCATGGGTGTTGCGAAACCTCGTTAACCAAGACCCATTCTAAGGCGGCAATCCTCAAGTCTCGCTGTAGCGCGCAATTCCGAAGACGTAGATGCCGTGGGCCGCCAGGGCGAGCGCCCACAATCCCAAAAGCCACCCCTGCCAGGGCCACTCGGCGTTGTAGAAGCGCGCGAAAAACGCCACCCCCGAGTTGACGGCGGCAAAGACGCCCACGTGCAGGGCAAAGTTGATCTTGTCGCGCAGGGCGCGGTAGACGGGCGAGCGGGGATCCGGGGGCGAGGAGAGCTTGGGAGGCATGGTTTACGGGCTGTCGAAGCGGGCGCGGGGACGAAAGGACTCGGCGCGGGAGAGCTTCTCGTACAGGTCGCGCTCCTCCGAGGACAGTGCCGTCGGCACCTCGATGCGGATTTTGACCAACTGATCGCCCCGGCTGCCCCCCCGGCGCGGCAGACCGCGGCCCGCGAGGCGCAAGGTGCGGCCGGTGGAGGTGCCGGCTGGGATCGTCACCCGCACGCGGCCGGTGAGGGTCGGCACTTCGACTTTGGTGCCGAGGGCCGCCTCGGCGGGGGTCAGGGGCACTTCACAGAGCAAATCGTCGCCATCGACCGTAAAAAACGGGTGGGCCTTGAGCTTGATGACCAGAAACAAATCGCCCCGGCCGCTGCCCTCGCCCGCCACCCGCACCTTGGTGCCTTCGTGGACCCCGGCGGGGATGTTGACCTCGACCACTTTGCCCGTGGCGGTGCGCACACGCTTTTTGGTGCCGTTCAACGCTTCTTCGAGCGTCAGTTCGAGGGGCATCTCGACATCTTCACTGCGGCCTGGGCGCTGGGTGGTGCGCACGTTCGCACGAGCCGTGCGCTCGCCGCCGCTTCCGCGCAGATTGCCCATCAGCGAATCGATAAATTCGTCGAAGCTGCCGAAGCGGCTGAAGTCAAAGTCGAATCCCTCGAAGCCCCCCCCGCCTGCCCCAGCCGGGGCGGTACCCCCCGCCGGGGTGCCGCCGGAGCGGCCCGCCTGTTGCCAGTAGCGGCCGTATTGATCGTAGCGGCTGCGCTTGCTCGGGTCGGAGAGCACCTCGTAGGCTTCGGAGATCGTCTTGAATTTTTCTTCCGCCTGCTTGTCGCCCGGATTGAGGTCGGGATGGAACTGCCGAGCCAGTTTGCGGTAGGTGCTTTTGATCTGCTGCTCATCGGCAGATTTAGGAACGCCCAGTATCTCGTAGTAGTCCCGATATTCCATAGCGTTTCGATGTAATCGAGCGGATCTATTCCATCATAGGCGGTGGCTGCCCACGCCCGAAGCGCCGCCCTAGCGCGCTCGGCCGCGGCGACAGCGTTCGGAGCAGTACTTCACCTCGTCCCAACAGTCGGCCCACTTGCGCCGCCATTCAAAAGGCAAACCGCAGACCGCACAGATTTTGCTGGGCAGGTTGGACTTGGTATAGCGCCCCCGCCGCTCAGCCATGGCCGCTCCAGCGGTCGAGCCGTTCGACGGCGGCGGCCAGGGTCTGGTCGCTCTTGGCATAGCAAAAGCGCAAATTGCAGTTGGGATGACCCGGCGGCAAAAAACAATCCCCGGGCACCGCCGCGATCCCCGCTTCGACGGCGAGGCGTCCGGCCGCCTCCAGGGCGTTTTTGACCCCGAGCACGCCGGCATCGGTCCAGACATAATAAGCCCCAGCCGGTCGTACCGGCTCAAACCCGCTGCGGTACAGCGCCATCACCAACCGGTCGCGCTTGGCCTGGTAGAGGCGGCGCAAATCGGCGTAGTAGTCGGCAGGCGCTTCGAGGGCCGCGACGGCAGCATGCTGCATCGGGGCCGGAGCGCAGATGGTCAAAAAGTCGTGCAGCCTGCGGATGGCGGCGGTCAAGGGCTCGGAGGCGATCACATAACCTAGCCTCCAGCCGGTCACACAAAAAGTCTTCGACAGCCCGCTGACTGTCACCGTGCGCTCGGCCATCCCCGCGAGCGCGGCCAGCGAGATGTGCTCCGCCCCGTCGTAGAGGATGTACTCGTAAATCTCGTCGGTGATCGCGTAGGCGTCGTAGCGCTCGCAGTAGCGGGCCACCAGTTCCAGTTCCTGGCGCGACCAGACTTTGCCGGTCGGATTGGCGGGGTTGTTGACAATCACCACCCGGGGCGCAGTACCGGCAAAGGCCCGTTCGAGCACCGCCTCATCGACACGCCAATCCGGGGCACTGAGCGGCACATAGCGGGGCTTTGCCTCGACTGTGGCCAGATTCGGCCGGTAGTTCTCGTAAAAAGGCGAGAAGACCACAACTTCGTCGCCCGGGTCGAGCAATGCCATCAGCGCCAGATTAATCCCCTCGGTCGCTCCGCAACAGACCGTCACCTGTGTGGCCGGATCGACCGCCAGAGCGTTGTCTCTGGCACACTTGGCGGCGATCGCTTCGCGCAGTTGCGCGAGGCCCCACGGGTCACAGTACTGGTTGCAGTCGGCGGCGATCGCCCGCTGGGCCGCCTCCTTCAAAAAGGCGGGGGCCGCAAAATCCGGCAATCCCTGGGCCAAATTCAGTGCCCCGAGTTCGTCGCAGTAGCGCGAGGCGTCACGAATCAGCGAGGGAACAACCGCGAGGGCGCGCTCCGACAGACGATGCTTGACAGGTGGAACCACGAATAATGCCCAATCTCGACTGTAGGCATTCTAGTCGTTGGCCCATTCCTCGCGGCCCAGCAACTCGGCCAGGGGGTCGCAAAGCCGTACATCGAGCAATTCCAGCTCCTCGCACATTGCCTTCCATTCGGCGGGCGCATAAAAAGCGCCGAGCGCCGAGACCGGCTGGGAACGCAGCACCTTGCCGGCCTCGAGCCGGTGGCGCACTTCGCTGCGGATGTAGTCAATAGAGAATCGGACAGCCTGTGCCATATACCTCGAACCCGTCGAACCTGTTAAAACGGTCTTCTATGCTGTAGTGAATTATACATTCTATTCAGTGGCAGCGGACCACCCCCCTGCGGTTCCCCGTCGGCCCACGGCGCTTGTAAGCCTTGTCATGCCACTATTGCAGCGTCGGGAGAACATTTTTCCGGCCTGACGCGGGGGGTGATCTATCGTGGGGAATGCCATCGCCTGGAGGAGGGGGCACCGATGAACGCAGGCAAAAAAATGTAGGTTTTGCATGCCCGGGCTGCACCGCCAACTTCAAACAGGTCCTTTAGGCAGCCGGTCCGCAGTCCGGCTGCAGACCGAGCGAGCGCAATTGCACCTTCAGCCGCTCCATCTGCTCGCGCAACTGCTCGGCCTCTTGCTCGGCCTGCTCGGCTCGATGCCGCTGCTGCTCCTCGGGAGTCGCGATCCATTGGCCCCGCTCGTCAAACCAGCGCAACCAGGGCCGTTCGAGCTTGAGCCAGAAGCCCCGCCACAGACCAATCCCAATCCCCAACTCCTCGAACCAGAAGCGGGGCTCAGCGAGCGTCACCTCCTGATAACGGATGCCGAGCAGTTGAAATAGCCGCATTCGACCGACATCCCCGTCAAAGACGATGTAGTAGGGCACCCGCAGGATGCGCTCGTAGACCTGCCACTTGGTCGGCGGTTCGTCCGCCCCGCGGCTCGACCGGCCAAGATCCTCCGCTTCTGTACTTGGTGAAAGAAACTCAATGACAACCGTTGGGGCGATCCCTTCTTGCCATAACACGTAGCTGCGCCGCAGTTCCCGCTCTTCGTAAAGGCTAGGCACACCGATCACCGCAAACCAGTCCGGACGTTTGTACCAGAGCAGGTGGCGCAGGTCGTAGTAGAAATTCAGGTCGCTGGCGGTAAAAATCTCTTCCTGTGGGCAAGCTGTCGGCTGAAAGGTTGCTGAGAGCAGTTGCGGTTGGAGAATATGAAATTCGTCGGGCAAGCCTGGCTCCTCTAACGCTTCGCTCGGCAGGTCGTACATGGTGGGTAAGTGGTCTTTTGGCGAGGGTGGCGGTGCCGATTGAGTCATTAGGCTGGCTCCCCTTGTTTGTCTTTGCAATGATTCGAACATGATGGATGCGAAGGTCGATTCTGAGGTAAAGTAGCGCTCATCAAACACTTCTGGGCACCATTGACGGAGATCGTGCTCGAACTGTTCGCCTGTGACCTCGGCGAAGTACTTCTCAATAATGGCTTTGGCCTCGCTGGGATCGATCATCGCCGGGATCTTCGGTGTCTTTCTATTTTGACCGGTCAGTTGCGCCCGTGCGCGGAGTCAATGCTGTCCAGCAGACTCACCTGCTCGAAGCGCTGGGGCGGCGCATAGCCCAGGTGGCGGTAGGCGGCGGGGGAGGCCATCCGGCCGCGGGCGGTGCGCAGCAGGTAGCCGATTTGCATCAGATAGGGCTCGTAGACCTCTTCGATGGTCTGGGTGTCTTCGCCGGTGGCGGCGGCAAGGGACTCGACGCCCACCGGGCCGCCGTTGTAATGCTCGATTAAGGTCGCAAGCAGGCGGCGGTCGGTCCAGTCGAGGCCGCGCGGGTCCACTTCGAATAATTCCAGCGCCGCACAGGCAACCGGCTCGGTGATCCGCCCGTCCCCTTCAACCTGGGCGTAGTCGCGCACGCGCTTGAGCAGCCGGTTGGCGATGCGCGGGGTGCCCCGGGCGCGGCGGGCGATCTCGGCGGCCCCGGGTTCATCTATTGGAATATTCAACAGGACAGCATTGCGGATGACGATGCCTGCGAGTTCTTCGACATCGTAAAAGCGCAAGCGCTGGATAAGACCGAAGCGATCGCGCAGGGGCGAACTGAGGGCGCCCACGCGGGTGGTGGCCCCGATGAGCGTGAAGCGCGGCAGCGGCACGCTGGTGATGCGGGCGTTTTGTCCCTTGCCGATGGTGATGTCGAGGCGGTAATCCTCCATGGCCGGGTAGAGAATCTCCTCGGTAATCCGGGGCAGGCGGTGAATTTCGTCGATGAACAAAATGTCGCCGCGCTGGAGTTTGACGAGCAGACCCGCGATGTCGCGGGGTCGCTCGAGGGCGGGGGCAGTGGTGAGGTGAATCTGCACGTTCATCTCGCGGGCCAGAATCAGCGAAATGCTAGTCTTGCCCAGCCCCGGCGGTCCGTAAAACAGCAGGTGATCGAGCGATTCGCCGCGACTTTTGGCGGCGGCCACGGCGATGCCCAGGACGGCTTTGAGATCTTTTTGACCGGCATAGTCGCCAAGACTCTTGGGCCTGAGGCTCTCCTCGTGCTGGTCCTCGTGGGCGCGCTCGGACTGCACCGCCGCGCGGGAGCGCTGGGCGGGTTCGGCGGGGGCGGTGCGCGATTTGGCCGGTTCGCCCTCGGCTCCGGAAGGACGGGAGGAGATGATCGCCATGGTCAACCTGCCGCGAGTGGTGGACGCTTGTCCCGGTCGCCATCACTTTAACACATCCCGGCGCCCACGGCGCACAGGGCTCCTGTGGGTTGCCGCCAACGTAAAGTACGATGACAGGTGACAGCTTCCGCAACAGGCGCAAACTCTGCCCATGAACATCGATCTGGCCGCACTCAACGCCGGGGCACTCTGGCCCGAATACATCGTCACCATCACCCTGGTTGTGGTGTTGCTGGTGGATTTGATCTCGGGCCGCAAGGCTTCCTGGTCGCTTCCTTATCTGACGCTTTTGGGGTTGGGGATTGCCACCGCCACGCTGCTGCCGATGTGGATTCTCGAAAATCCGGTGAGCTTTCTGGGCAGCTTCACCGCCGATCCGCTGAGCGTCGTCTTTCGCGCCTTTATTTTGATCTCAGCCGCCCTCACGGTGCTGATGTCGGTGCGCTACATCAACCAGTCGAGTCTGGCGACGGCCGAATTTTATGTGCTGCTGCTCGGGGCGACCCTCGGGGCAATGCTGCTGTCGGGTTCCTCGGAGATGGCAATGATCTTCGTGGCTCTGGAGTTGCTCAGTATCACCAGTTATTTGCTCTCGGGCTACGCCAAGCTCGACAAGCGCTCCAACGAAGCTTCGCTCAAGTATTTGCTCATCGGTGCGGCCAGTTCCGGTATTTTCCTGTACGGCATGTCGCTGCTGTATGGGTTTTCCGGCGGCCAGACGCAGCTGACCGAGATTGCTCCGCGCATCGTGGATCTGGGTTTTCCGGCCTTGCTGTCGCTGGTCCTGGTGGTGGCGGGCATCTGCTTTAAGCTCTCGGCTGTGCCCTTCCACCAGTGGACCCCCGATGTGTACGAAGGATCGCCCACGCCGGTGGTTGCCTTTTTATCGGTCGGTTCGAAGGCCGCCGGTTTCGCCCTGGCCATCCGCTTTATGACCTCGGCCTACCCGGGCTTTTCTGAGCAGTGGCAGACGCTCTTCGTGCTGCTGGCCATCCTCAGCATGGTGCTCGGCAACGTGGTGGCCATCGCCCAGACCAGCATGAAGCGCATGCTCGCCTACTCGTCGATCGCCCAGGCCGGTTACGTGATGATCGGCCTTGCCATCGGCACCCAGGAAGGCTACAGCAGCATGATCCTCTACATCGGCACCTACTTGTTTATGAACCTGGGGGCGTTCATGGCGGTGGTGCTCTTCAGCCTGCGCACCGGCACCGACGAGATCACCGCCTACAGCGGCCTCTACCAGAAAGATCCGTTTCTCACGCTGGTGCTCAGTTTGTGTTTGCTTTCTCTGGCGGGCATTCCGCCGCTCGCGGGCTTTTTCGGCAAGTTGTACTTGTTTTGGGCGGCGGTGCAGTCACAGGCCTACACGCTCGTTTTCTTTGGTCTGGTCACCTCGGTGGCTTCGATTTATTACTACGTGCGCGTCGTCAAGCTGATGCTGGTCAAGGAACCGTCTCCCCAGGTGCTCGGTTATTCCGAGGCGGGCGATCAAGACGGTATCCAGACCCTCAAAGCCGGCATGTTGATTACGACGGTCGCCACCGTCGTGCTGGGCATCTTGTTCCCGCCGCTGATCAGCCTCGCCGACACCTCGCTGCGGGCCACCCCGTCGCTGCAGCAGGTGCGGACCGCCACGCCCGTCTCGCGGGTGAGCACCGGTGCCGAAGCGCCTGCTGATCACGGGCGCTAGCGGCCTGCTCGGTTTTCAAGTCGCCTCCCGGGCGCTGCAAAGCGCCTGGGAAGTGGTGGGTACGATAAGCCGCCATCGCTGTCCGCTACCTATCGAGCAACCGCAGTTGGACCTGGCCTCGGAGGATCTTTCGGGGCTTGCAGCTTTCGTGGGACGGTACCGCCCCGACGCCCTCGTCCATTGCGCGGCGATGAGCGAGGCGGCCCAGTGCGAAGCCAATCCCACCGCGGCCTTGCGCGTCAATGTCGCAGCGACCGAAGCGCTCGCGCTCGCGGCCGACCGGATAGGCTGCCGCTTCATGTTCATCTCTACCGACCTGGTCTTCGACGGCCGGGGCGCTCCCTACTGCGAAGAAAGCCTCCCCAGTCCACTCGGCTGCTACGGCCGCACCAAGATGGCGGCTGAAGAGCGAGTGCTGAAACTGGGGGGCGGGGGGGCGTTGGTCCTTCGCACTTCGCTGCTGCTGGGACCAAGCCCGTCGGGGGCGCGCAGCGTCGAGGAGCGCCTGGGAGCCCAACTGGCCGCCGGCAAACGGGCGCACTTGTTTACAGACGAATTTCGCTCGCCGGTGTACGCTCCGGACCTGGCTGCGGCCCTGCTCGAACTGGTGGAGGCGGGACAATCCGGGCTGCTGCACCTGGGTGGGCCTGAGCGCCTGTCGCGCCACGCCCTGGGGATGCTGCTGGCGGATCACTTCGGCTGGGATACGCGCTTGATCCTGGCTGCTTCGGGAAGAGACTACCCTTCGACCCCGCCGCGGCCGAGCGATGTCAGCCTCGATTCGCGGCGGGCCTACGCGCTGCTTTCTACCCCGCCGCGGCCCCTCGGCCAGGTGTTTGCTCCCCAAAACCAATAGGCGATCACCTCGCAGCCGGTAATGTCACCGTGAAGATACTGCCTGTGCCGGGAGCACTGGTGAGACTGAGGGTGCCGCCGTGGGCTTCAACAATCTGGCGGCTCAAATGCAGACCCATGCCACTGCCTTCTTTGCTGTGGCGGCCCTGGGCAAAACGGCGAAACAGATACGCCTGCTCCTCGGCGGCGATCCCCGGTCCGGTGTCGCAAAAATCGAGATGGACGCAGCCCCCGTCCCCCAGGCGGCTGCGCACGGTGACGCCACCCTGGTCGGTGAATTTGAGGGCGTTGCCGAGCAAATTGGTAAGCACCCGCCGCAGTTCCAGACGATCGGCCAGCACCTTGGGGGCCGTCTCCAGTTGGGCAGACAATTCCAGATGCTTCTCAGCCGCAAGCGGCGCCAGTTCGTCGCACACCTGCTGCATCAACTCGATGACATCGACCGGCTGAAAATGCAGCTTTTTGGCCCCGGCCTCGTAGCGGTAGACATCGAGCAAAGTGCGCACCAGTGCCAGCAGGTTACTGTTGGAGCGGGCCATGATTTCTATTGCCTCGGCCATCGAGGGCTGCATCGGTCCGAGCGCTCCCTGACCCAGCAGGTTGAACATGCGGTCGGCGGCCACTAGGGGGGTGCGCAGGTCGTGGGCAAGGCGGGCCACGAAATCTTCGCGCTGGCGGGCGATGCTGTCGCGTTCGCTGATCGAACGCTTGAGACGCAGCAGTGAACGCACCCGGGCGAGCAATTCGTCCGGCTCGATCGGCTTGCGGATAAACTCGTCCGCCCCTGCATCGAGGCCCAGGGCTGCACTCGGACGGTCGGAGGCAGTCACCAGCAAAATCGGCAAAAAGGGCAGGTGCCCGTCGGCCTTCAGGCGGCGGGTGACTTCATAGCCGTCCATTCCGGGCATCATCACATCGAGCAGCACCAAATCCGGAGAATTTTTGTAGACCCGGTCGAGGCACTCGGCACCGGAACTTGCCGTTTCGATTTCATAGCCTTCACTGGCCAGCAGAAACTGGACCAGGGCGATATTGTCAGGCAGATCGTCGACAACTAAGATGCGTTCGGCAGATTGGAGCATGGGACGGCAGAAGGCGGCGCCAGACAGGGTGCACCGTCAATAATACACATACGTGCGCCACCCCCTTGCAGAGGCGGGCATCCCCATTACAGTACAGGGAGCGCCCCCATCGCCATCTAACCTGGGGAGCACTTTTTGCAGCCTATCCGGAAAGTATGAGGATTTGGCATGGTAAATCTGTTGTGCCTCTCCACTTGATCCCCTGTCTACCTCCGACATCCCAGCCACCCACTTGCCCACCATCTGGTCTGTCTTCGATGCACTATAGACAGACATGGAATGGCCCGGTTATAGGGCATCCGGTAGACACCCGCCCAATTTTGGCCCTCTCTAAGGAACACAACGGTGCGTAGCTGCCGCACGTCCGGTCAAAGTTTCGCCGGGTATACTGTTCCCTCCGTGGTCGAGGCGACAGGGTTTCACTTACCTTCAGTGATGTCGCGACAAGATCGCCATGCTCGCCTGTGTTCGAAGTGCCGCCCTTGCGGGCATCGATGCGCTGGGGGTGACTGTCGAAGTCGATGTCGGCTTCGGCCTGCCCCAGACGACCCTGGTGGGTCTGCCCGACGCGGCGGTGCAGGAGTCGCGCGAGCGGATCAAAGCGGCGCTGCAAAACGCCGGTTTCGTCTTTCCGATGCGGCGGATCATCGTCAACCTTGCCCCCGGCGATCTCAAAAAAGCGGGGCCGAGCTTCGATCTGCCCATCGCCCTGGGCGTGCTTGCCGCCTCCGAACAACTGCAAGCCAAAGCGCTGGGGGATTTTTTGTTTGTGGGCGAGTTGTCCCTCGACGGCAGCCTGCGGCCGGTCACCGGGGCGATGTGCCTGGCTCTGGGTGCCCGGCAGATGGGGCTTTGCGGGATCGTCGTGCCGGAGGCGAACGGTCCTGAGGCGGCGCTGGTGGACGGGATCGCCGTTTACGCGCTACGCGGCTTGCAGGAGGTGGCGCAGTTTTTGGCCGAGCCAGGCAGGTTCGAGCCGCTCGCGGGCGACTTGCTTTCACTTCTCGAACGTCCGCCTGCTGCGGACGAGCCCGATTTGCAGGACGTCCGCGGGCAGCCGCTTGCGCGACGGGCACTGGAGGTGGCGGCAAGCGGCGGGCACAATTTGTTATTGCTCGGCCCTCCCGGCTCCGGCAAGACGATGCTCGCGCGCCGTCTACCGGGAATCTTGCCGGCCCTCGGCTTCGAGGAGGCGCTCGAATCGACCCGCATCCACTCGGTAGCGGGTTTGCTCAGCCGCCGCGATTGCCTGGTGACTGGACGCCCCTTCCGAGCGCCACATCACTCGATCTCCGCCGCCGCTCTAGTCGGAGGTGGCGGGATACCAAAACCGGGCGAAGTGAGCCTCGCTCATAACGGGGTACTTTTCCTGGATGAAGCCACCGAATTTGCCAGACCCGTTCTCGAATCGCTGCGTCAGCCCCTCGAAGACGGCCAGGTGCTCATCTCCCGCACCCGCCAGTCGCTCACCTTCCCGGCCCGCTTTGCCGTCGTGCTCGCCGCCAACCCCTGCCCCTGCGGCTACTTTGGCGATACGCTGCGCCCCTGCCGCTGCACCGTGCGCGAGCGGGTGCGCTACTGGGCAAAGCTATCAGGACCACTGCTCGATCGCATCGACTTGCAAATCCTCGTAGGCCGCCCCAAACCCGAAGAAATTGCCCACCTTGTCCCCGGCGAACCCTCCGCAGCGGTGCGCAAGCGGGTCATCGCCGCGCGCGAACGCCAGAAAACACGCTTCGCGGACCATCCGCGGGTGCGCTGTAACGCCCACATGCAGACAATTCACCTGCGGCTGTTCTGTACTCTCGACGAAAGTGCACGGCGCTTACTCGAAGGGGCGATTCGGGGATTGCACCTGTCGGCCCGATCCGCCGAGCGCGTGCTCAAAGTCGCCCGCACCCTCGCAGACCTGGCGGGCTCAGACCAGATCGCTCCCGCGCACATCGCCGAGGCATTGCAGTTTCGGTCGCTGGAGCGGATGCAGACAGGTTGACAGCTGCTTACGCCTGGGGCTTGGCGTAGTCAACGTCTGCTCGAACTCCACGCACTAAATTGCACTTGCAGGCGAGCGGCGGCGGTTGGCTTAGGATGGTTTTTAGTTGCACAACCAACAGCCGGCCAGCCGAAAACCCCAACGGACAATTGTTTCAACCCTGACACCTGGCAACTGAAACCTGCACTAGACCGCGAAGTAGCGAGCTTCGGGGTGGTGGCAGACGATGGCGGTGGTCGACTGCTCCGGCAACAGCTGGTGGCTCTCCTCCATAGCCAGGTCGATGCGGCGGGCGCCCACTAATTCGAGCAGGATCGCCTGGTCTTCGAGGTTGGGGCAGGCCGGGTAGCCGTAGCTGAAGCGCGCCCCCTGATAGCCCCCGGCAACGAGCCTGCGCATCTCGGCTGAGTCCTTGCCGTCGATGCCCAGTTCGCGCCGGATGCGGGCGTGGGTCCAGTCGGCTAAGGCCTCGGCGGTCTGCACCGATAGACCGTAGTAGTAGAGGTACTCGCTGTAGCGGTCGGCTTTAAAGAGCTTCCGGCCGTGCTCGCTCGCGACATGGCCCACGGTCACCGCCTGCAGGGCAAGGGCGTCGATCTGTCCGCTTGCTGCATCGGCGAAGTAATCGGCAATGCACAGGTGGTCCTGCCCCTTCTGGCGCGGGAAGGCAAGACTGGCGTACACCGACAGATCCGCCGGGTCGCCGGTTTGTTGGAACCTCTCGAACGATTCGAGACTGTAGATGCGCAGGCTGTTGCCATGCGCCTGGCAAGGGAAGTAGCCGTAGGCCACCTGCGGGTGCAACAGTTGCTGTTCGATCACCTCGCACTTGAGCCGTTCGAGCACCGGCCCCATCTCGGTGTCGCGCTTCGCTTCGTACTCGGCGCGGCTTTGATCCGGGCTTTTGCGGTAGTTCCACTGCCCGGCGAACAGGGCGTTGAGATCCAGATACCGGAACACTTCGCTTAGAGCCGGTCCATCCGACCCTCCCAGGATGCGGGTGCCCCAAAAGGGCGGGCGCGGGCGCGGCACATCAATGGCCACCCGAGAGCGAACAATGGGGTCGTCCCCTGGAGGCTGGACGAGCGCTTCGCTGGAGCGCAAACGGGTCGGGGCGGCAGGTGCGGCGGTCGCGGCGCCCTCGGAGCTTGCCATCAGGCGCTTCAGTTCTTCGCCCGCGGGTACGAAGCTGTCTACGAAGCCCTCGCCGTCCTGCCAGGCGCTCTTGGCCTTGGCCTCCACCAGCGCGTCCAGAAAGTGCAGATCCGCAAAGGCGTCCTTGCCGTAGATCACTTTGCCTCTGTAGACCTGCTGGCAGTCGGATTCGACAAACCGGCGCGTCAGGGCCGCTCCGCCCAAAATCACCGGAGCGGTGATGCCGCGCTCGTTGAAGATTTCGAGGTTTTCTTTCATGAAGGCGGTCGATTTGACCAGCAGGCCGCTCATGGCGATGCAGTCGGCCTGGTGCTCCCCAAAGGCGGCGATGATGTTCTCGACCGGCTGGCGGATACCGAGGTTGATCACCCGGTAGCCGTTGTTGGCAAGAATAATATCGACCAGGTTTTTGCCGATGTCGTGCACGTCACCCTTGACGGTGGCGATCACCACCGTGCCCTTGGCGGAATGATCGCTTTTTTCCATGAACGGTTCGAGATAACCCACCGCCGCCTTCATCGTCTCGGCCGACTGCAACACGAAGGGCAACTGCATCTGACCGCTGCCGAACAGTTCGCCCACCACCCGCATGCCGTCCAGCAGGTGCTGGTTGATGATGTCGAGGGGTGTGTAGATCCGGAGCGCTTCGGTGAGATCTTTGTCGAGCCCGACGCGGTTGCCGTCGATGATCCGCCGCCGCAGACGCTCCTCGATCGGGGCGGAGGCATCGACCACCGCCGCTTTGCGCGCCTTGCCGCCGCCTTCTTGCTTGGCGTAGAAGGCGAGCAGATTTTGCAGCGGATCGCCGTTGTCGTGCTCGTCAAAGATCAACTTGCGGTGCAATTCGCGCTCCTCTGCGTCGATGCGGTTGAGGGGCAGAATCTTGGAGGCGTGCACGATGGCCATATCCAGGCCGTTTTGGACCGCGTAGTAGAGATAGACCGAATTGAGCGCCTGGCGGGCACCCGGGTTGAGGCCAAAGGAAATGTTCGACAGGCCCAGGATCGTGCGCACGCCGGGCAGGTTTTCTTTAATTAGGCGAATGCCTTCGAGGGTCTCGATGCCGAGGCGGCGCGAGTCGGCATCGCCGGATCCAAGGGTGAAGGTGAGCGGGTCGAAGATCAGATCTTCGCTTTTCATCCCGTACTTGTGCACGGTCAGATCGTGGATGCGCCGGGCCACCTCCAGCTTGCGCTCCGCCGTGCGGGCCATGCCCTCCCCTTCGTCGATGGTGAGCGCTACTACCGCCGAGCCGAATTCACGGCACAAAGGCAGCAGCTTCTGTAAACGCGCCTCGCCGTCTTCGAGGTTGATCGAATTGACCATGGCCCGTCCGCCCAGTTGCTTGAGGGCGGTGTGGATGACCGGTACCTCGGTCGAATCGATCATCAGGGGCAGCGTCGAGCGGGTCTTGAGGCGGGAGATCACCTCGCCCATGTCGCGCACGCCGTTGCGCCCCACGTAATCGACGCACACATCGAGCACATGCGCCCCCTCGCGCTCCTGCTCGCGGGCCATCCCGGCGATGCCGTCCCAGTCTTCGGCCAGCAGCAATTCGCGAAATTTTTTGGAGCCGTTGGCGTTCAGGCGCTCACCCACCAGCAACGGCGCCGGATCCATGCGCATCGGCACCGCGCTGTAGAGCGAACTGACCTGGGGCACCACTTCCACGGAGCGATTGCGGGGTTTGACGCCCGAAACCGCCGTCGCCAATGCCCGGATGTGGTCTGGGGTGGTGCCGCAGCAGCCGCCCACGATATTGATCCCCAGTTCGTCCACGTAGTGGCGCACGGAGCGCACCAGTTCTCCGGGGGTGAGGTGATAGTGGGCGTGGCCGCCGATATTCTCCGGCAAGCCGGCGTTGGGGATGACCGAGATATAAAAAGGCGAGTTGTGCGACAGATAGCGAATGTTCTCGCTCATCAAGTCGGGGCCGGTAGCGCAGTTGAGGCCCAGTACGTCGATGGTGTAAGGCTGCAGGGCGCTCACCACCGTGGCGATGTCCGAACCCACCAGCATCTTGTCCGCCACGTTGCGGTCGTCGCGCTCCAGGGTCACCGAGGTGAGCACCGGCAGGCGCACCCCCCGCTCGTCGAAGACTATCTCCGCCGCCGCGAGCACGGCCTTGATCTGCAGCAGATCCTGGCAGGTCTCGATCATCAGCACGTCCGCCCCGCCGTCGATGAGTCCGCGCACATTGTCCAGATAGGCTTCTTTGAGCGCGTCGTAATCGGTCTGGCCGAGGGTGGCAATCTTGGTGCCGGGACCGATCGAGCCTGCGACGAAGCGCGGCTTATCCGGGGTGCAGTAGCGATCGGCCACCCGCCGGGCCAGGGCCGCCGCCGCCTTCGACAGCTCATAAGCCATCGCTTCGATGCCGTATTCGGCCAGGACGATTGTGCTGCAGCCGAACGTATCGGTCTCGATCACATCGGCCCCGGCCTCCAGAAAGCTCGCGTGCACCTGCTCGATGGCCTCCGGTTTGGAGAGCACCAGATATTCGTTGCACCCTTCGAGGTGGGCGCCGCCGAAGTCCTCCGGCCCCAGGCCCATCTTTTGGATCGAGGTGCCCATAGCCCCGTCGAAGACAACGATCTTGTGGCGCAGCAGTTCCAAAAACGGATGGGTCATGATGGGGTCCGTCCAAAGTTGACGTTTCGCGGCCGTCAGATCATTTTACCGGTCCACCCGCGATGCCACAGCGGTTCTGCGGCAAAAAGCCCCTGCGCTCAAACGGGCAGAGTCGGGCTTCACCGGAATCGATGGACTCAATCGACGGCGTTGCACAACGGAGCGATGATTTGAAGCAGAGCTCGTTGACTGGCTTGCGTATGTGGAGCTGTCTTGCAAGGATCTGCTACCCGCCATCATTGCTCCGTTGTGCAACGCCGTTTTTGCGACGGAACCCTCAAGCACAACCGGTTTTTGCAACGGAGCCCGACGGTTGACGCCACCCTGTTTTGTGTGTACGTTGAGCATGCAACAGTGCGTAGTTCACCCAACCGGCAGGAGACGGCCATGGCAACCGCAGATCGCCCCACCCCGTCCAAGGACATCGTGATCAATTTACGGGCCAAGCAGAGCCAACGCGAATTGATCGATCAGGCGGCGGCAGCGCTCGGCAAGAGCCGCTCCGATTTCATGATCGAAAGTTCCTTGCGTGCCGCTGAAACGGTCTTGTTGGAGCGGCTCTTTTTCCATCTCGACGAAGCCGCCTATGCTCAGTTCATCGCGGCCCTGGAAGGTCCGCCCCAGGTCAACGAACGCCTGCTCACCACCCTGAGCGCGAAGGCTCCCTGGGAGTAGCACCAAGGTACGCACAGAGTCACCCCAGTGAACCAAAGCAAGCCGAGTGCGCCGCAACTGCTCGCGGCGCATCACCGACTCGAAGAATTCGACTGCGCTGAGCCGCAATTGAACACCTGGCTCAAGCAGCACGCGATGAAAAACCACGAGGCGGGTGCCTCCCGGACCTTTGTCGTCTGTCGCGAAAACCGGATCCTCGCCTACTACTGCCTGGCCATGGGTGCGGTGAGCCTGAGCATTGCGCCAGGAAAAGTCCGTCGCAACATGCCCGACCCCATTCCCGTGGCCGTGATCGGCAGACTCGCTGTGGATCGAAAACTCGAAGGTCAGGGGTACGGCAAGGGTCTCGTCAAAGACGCCGTGCTGCGTGTCATCCAGGTCAGTGAGGTGATTGGGGTACGTGCCATTCTCGTGCATGCGATCTCGGAGCGTGCTGGAGATTTCTATCTGCGACGCGGTTTTCTCGCATCGCCAGTCGAGCCCCTGACCCTGATGCTCCCGATGAAAGATGCGGTGAAGACCTACGCCGCTGCTGGCTCTTAAAACTGCGCTGCGCCCGCCGTACCGTTTTGACGGCCCGGCCCGGTGACGCGCACTCCCTTTCCCGAAAAACAGGGACCGAGAGTTGGTGCCGCATGGTACCCGCTCGCCTCGACTTTACCGGAGGTTTGGGCCCTCAGCTCTTAAAATGAGAATCTAGATTCACATGACAACTTTCGGGGGCGCGAGGAGCTCATGGCTAAACCGGCAATGCTGACGATCGACGACGATCCTGAGGTTTTGCAGGCGGTGGGGCGCGACCTGCAAAGCAAATATGGCGGCCGGTTTCGGGTATTGCGGGCCGATTCGGGCGCCTCGGCTCTGGCCACGCTCAAACAGCTGCAACTGCGCAACCAGCCGGTGGCGCTGTTTCTGGTCGACCAGCGCATGCCCCAGATGAGCGGTGTCGAATTTCTCGAACAGGCGCTGCCGCTATTTCCGGAAGCGAAGCGGGTGTTGCTCACCGCCTACGCCGACACCGACGCCGCCATCCGCGCCATCAACAGCGTGCGCACCGACTACTATCTGCTCAAACCCTGGGATCCGCCCGAGGAAAGGCTCTACCCGGTGCTCGACGACTTGCTCGATGACTGGCTTGCCAACCACAAGCCGCCCTTCGAAGGCATCCGGGTCGTGGGCAACCGCTGGTCGCCCCAGTCCCACCGGGTCAAAGATTTTCTGGCCCGCCAGCAGGTGCCCTACCAGTGGCTCGATCTCGAAATCCAACCGGAGGCACAGCAGTTGCTCGCCGCCGCCGGGGACGATCAGGTGCACCTGCCGCTGGTGGTCTTTGCGGACGGCTCGCGCCTGGCGCAGCCAACCAACGCCGAGATTGCTCAGAAATTAGGGCTGCGCACCCGGGCGGAGCGGCCTTTTTATGACCTGATGATCGTGGGGGGTGGTCCGGCGGGGCTCGCGGCGGCGGTCTACGGCGCTTCGGAGGGCCTCAGCACCGTGATGGTCGAGCGCCAGGCGCCGGGGGGGCAGGCGGGGTCCAGCTCGCGCATCGAGAATTATTTGGGCTTTCCGGTGGGCCTGAGCGGCGCGGATCTGGCCCGGCGGGCGGTGGCGCAGGCGCGCCGCTTCGGCGTCGAGATTCTCACTCCCCAGGAGGCGACCAGCATCCGCATCGAACCGCCCTACCGGGTGGTCACCCTGGCGGACGGCAGCGAAGTGAGCTGCCACGCCCTTTTGATCGCCACCGGGGTGTCCTACCGCAAACTGGAGGTGCCGGGGGCAGAGGCGCTCACCGGGGCCGGGGTTTACTACGGAGCCGCCCAGACCGAGGCGCTCGCCTGCAGCAATGAAGATGTCTTTGTCGTGGGCGGGGCCAACTCCGCCGGCCAGGCCGCTGTCTACTTCGCGCGCTACGCGAGGCAGGTGACGATGCTGGTGCGTGGCGAATCGCTCACCGCGAGCATGTCGCAGTACCTCATCGAGCAAATCGCCCAGACCGAAAATATTGCCGTGCGCACCCGCACCAGCGTCACGGCCGTCAAGGGCGAAGCGAACCTGGAGGCGATTACCATCCACGACGACGCCACCGGCGAAACCCAGACGCTGAGTTCCAATTCGCTATTTATCTTTATTGGAGCGGCCCCCAACACCGACTGGCTCGCCGGTGTCGTCGAGCGCGACGAGCGCGGATTTATCCTGGCTGGCCCTGAGCTGGTGCGCGAGCGGCGCCGCCCGCGCGGCTGGACGCTCGATCGCGACCCGTTTTTGCTTGAGACCAGCGTGCCGGGCATCTTCGTGGCGGGCGACGTGCGCTGCAAATCGGTCAAGCGGGTGGCTTCCGGGGTGGGCGAAGGCTCGATCGCCGTGCAGTTTATTCATCAGTACCTGAGCAAGGTGGGCACCTGAGGCGGGCGCAGAAGCGCTCCAGCCACCGAATACCAAAACCAACCAGTTCCAGCGCTTCGAACAGGAACGACTCCGCCGCTGCAAGGCGACTCTGACGCCCGCAGCCCGAGGCCAGGTAATCGCTGGCAACGGGTTGTAGCCACCAGTTGATGATACCGGCGGTTGCGGACAAACCGAACACCGCGATCCGTCCAGAGGATACTTGCACTCAGCGCTGGAGATCGATTGGTCCGCTGGCAAGCTGTGCCATGCGCTCCCGGATGGCGAGCCTGGCTCTTTGCAGAGCTTTTGGATCATCAAACAGCTGAAAGGCCCAGTTGGCACCCATGCCGAGGGCGTGGATCTCAAAGGCCAGTTGCGCCGGTTCAAGGTCGGCAGGCAGTTCGCCCAGCTCCTGCGCTTCGCGGATCCGCCGCTCCAAATTCCCAAGCCAGTAGCCCATAAACAGCGCCAGCTTCTCGCGCACAGGGCCGGGGCGGCTGTCGAACTCAGTTGAGATCGCCATAAAAAAGCAGCCCCCCGCAAACACCCTGCGCTCGATATAGCCCAGCCAGGCGTCGCACAGTTGCTCCAGGGCGGCCAGCCCCCGGCTTTCGGGCGAGAGGCGCTCCAGCACTTCGGCTGAGAAAATCGCCCGCGCCTGCTCGATAATCGCCAGTTGCAGTTTGGTGAGCGAGCCGAAGTGGGCAAACAGTCCGCTCTTGCTGCGGCCCAGTTCGGCGGCAAGGTGGCCAATCGAAAGATTTTCCAGTCCCTCCACCGAAGCGAGTTGCGCCGCAGTGTGCAAAATCTCTTCGCGCGTCTTTTCCCCACGGGCCGTGGCTCGTTTGTGGGAGAAAGCGGCGTTCCCTTTGTCGGCTGCCACGGGCGTTGCTCCTAAAGCGCTTGTTGGTTGCCTCGAAACCGCCGTTCGGCTGAAAACTTTGCCGGGCAGCCGTTTTTATCCTGACACCTGCTCTAGAAAATATCGGCCGGATCGGCATCGCGCAACTTGCGCACGGCGATGGCTCCGGATAAAAAGCACATTGCGAAGGTGAGCCCCAAAACCAGCAGGCTTCTGTCCACCACCATAAACAACGGCAGCAATGTAGCGCTGCGGGTCAGTTCGTAAAGTCCCCAGGCAATGGCGAGTCCCGGCACAAAGCCCAGGGCCGCCAGGATCAAAGCCGACTGAAAGACCACCCCTAGAAAGTAGCCGTCGCCGTAGCCGATCGCCTTGAGGGTGGCGTACTCGGCCAGGTGCTCGGCGACGTCGGTGTAGAGCACCTGATAGACAATGATCGAGCCCACCACAAAACCCATGATCGCCCCCAGAGTAAAAGTGAAGCCAATGGGCGTGCTGGTGTTCCAGTAGTTCACTTCAAAGTCTTTGTACTCCTGCTTGGTGAGCACCCGCACGTTCCCCGGCAGGCGCGCGCGCAGATCCGCGAGTACCCGGGCGGTGTCGGCACCCGGCACCAGTCGGATAAGACCGATATCGATGAGCCCTTTGGTGCGGCGCTTGCCGAAGATGCGCAGGAAGTTCTGGTCGCTGGTGATGAGGTGGCCGTCCGAGCCGAAGGTGACCCCCAGGGTGACCAGGCCGCGCACGGTGACCCGCCGCTCGTCCACCTCGGTCACCACTGCGCCCCGCCGCTCGATAAGCCTGGGGACCGGTCCATATTCCGAGCGCGACCCCCGGTCGAACAAAACCGTGTCCGGTTGTTTGAGCAACGTGCGCTGCTCGGCCACGCCGGGAAGGGCAAAGACGGGCTCGCTCGGATTAAAGCCGTAAACTCGGATATTGCGGGTGATGCGTGTTTCGGGATTGCGCCAGAGGGCGGATTCGACGTAGACGGGGCTGACGGAGGCCACCCCCTGAGTCCCCAGAGCCTGGTATAGCGTGCGCTCCGAAAATTGCTCCATGGCAATCAGCGCCACCGAGCGCGGGCTAATCAGGATGATTTCGCCCTGCAGGCCGCTATGCATGCCGACCGCCGAGTCGAACAGGGCGGAGCGAAAGCCCATCTGCATAAACATCAGCACCACGGCGAAGGTGATCCCCGAGACGCCCACCAGCAGGCGGGTGCGTTCGCGCCGCAGTTGCAGCCAGGCCAGAGGCATCCGGATCCTAACCATCGATGGCCACCTCGATTTTGAGGTTGGTCAGATCCGCCACCCGGCCGCTGTCGGCCGGGTCCAGACGAATGCGCACCTCCGCCACCCGCGCGTCGACATCGGCGGCCGGGTCGGTGTCGAGAACGTCTTTTTTGCCGATGAGCGGCGCGATCCGGTAGACCGTTCCTTGCAATCGGCCGAAAAAGGCGCCATTGAGACTGCGGACGCTAGCCTTTTGGCCGATCCGCAGGCGGGACAGGTCGTCCTCGTAAACCTCGGCCACCGCCTCCATCCGCTCGGTGCGCCCCATCTCGGCGATAGGCTCGCCGCTTACCATTTCGCCGGGGCGGGTACGGATTTTGAGAATGCGGCCGTCCTGCAGGGCCCGCACGTAGGCGGTATCCAGTTCGGCGCGCGCGCGCGCCTCAGCTGCCCGCGCCGCCGCAATTTCGGCAGCAGCGGCGCGCAGATCCGTCGGGCGCACCTCGGCGATGGCGACCAGGGCCGAGCGGGCCTGCTGCAGTTGCCCGTTCAGGGTCTCGACCACCAGGCGTTTGTCGTCAAGCTGCGAAGCGGAAATCGCCCCGGTGTCGTGAAGGGCCTCGAAGCGCTGCAACTCCCTTTGGGCAATGCGCAGCTCCGCCGCCAGCCGGGCAATCGCCGAGCGCTGCGCGCCTAGATCTCCCGCTTTCGCTCCGGCCTGTACCTGGGCTAGGCGGGCCTGGGCCACCTGCACCTGCCGGGAGGTCTGGGCAAGGGCCGCCGCGAGCCGATCGCGCCTGTCGAGCACAGCCACCACCTGGCCCCGGCGTACCTGCTGCCCCTCCTCGACCCGCACTTGCGCCACACGCGCCCCCTCCAAAAAGGTCGGCGCCGAGAGGGCAATCACCTGCCCCTCGGGTTCCAGCCGTCCCAGGGATGTCACGGCTTTCGGGGCAGCGGGCACCTGTGGCCGAACTGCCGGGGCGGGCGCGGGCTGGAGGAACTGCCGGATGCCGATAGCACCTCCGAGCACCAATAGGGTCAGAGCTATCCCGACAAGCCAGGCACCCGTACGCCACGGGGGCCGCCGCTTTGGAGCGAGCGGCGGTGGCACTGCGGAGGCATCGATGAGCGGTTTTTGGGTCTGCATGGGTGCGGCCTCGATCGCTAAATAGTACTTCTGTGGACCAGAATAGCACGAACGTTCGTATTTTTTATCCCGTGCGCTCGCCGCTTTTCCCCGCTGTCGGCAGCCAACTACTACAATGACGTCAACTCTGTGGAGCAAGTGGCTCTGCCGACCGCAGCATGGGCGAGTACTGCCGCGATATCTGGAAAACCTGTGGGGTTGATGTCGAGCTAAATGAATAGTCCGCGCTAGAATTGATCGCACCGGACGACCCGGATTCAAGACAGAAAATAGCACTGTCTATACCGCGTCGAAATAAACTCATTTTTGAATCCAAATCGCCCGCCAGTGGTGCCGGGGATAGGAACGGATTGTGCGCGTAATCTCTGCCTCAGGTCAATGGAGGTAGCGATGGAAAATTTCGATTTTGTCGTACTCGGAGCGGGGCTAGGAGGACTCTCGGCGGCCGCCTGCCTTACCCGCCAGGGATACCGCGTCGCCGTCCTCGAACAACACTATCTACCCGGCGGCTGCTGTCACACCTTCGACTACGGGGACTACCGCTTTTGTGCCGATGTGCACTATGTTTCCCAGTGCGCTCCGGGGCAGACCATCGGTCAGTTTCTGCGCCATATCGACCGGCAAATCGAATTTAACTCCCTCGATCCCGAGTGCATCGACCGCGTGGTGACGCCGGAGGCCGACTTTGCCATTCCCCTCGGTTGGGAGCGGTTGCGCGAGCGGCTCATTGCGACCTTTCCCGAGGAGACCGCCGCCATCCGTCGCTACTGCGATGCGATTAGCGGGTTGCACGAGGAGATGCGCGCACTGCTGCGCGAAGTCAACTGGTTCGATCAAAAATGGTCCGACTGGTTGAAGCTGCCCAAATACTGGAATTTGTTCGCCAGACGCCACTGGACGCTGCAGGATCTTTACGACGAAGTGGGTCTTTCGCCAAAGTTGCAGGCGATCCTGGCGGGCCAGAGCGGCGATTACGCCCTGCCGCCCGCAGAGATAGCCCTCTATACCCATACCTCACTGGTGCGCGACTACGCCGAAGGCGCCTATTACCCCCGGCACCACTTCAAGCGCTTCGTCGATACGATCGTATCGGCGATTGTCGAGGGCGGCGGGGCGGTGCACTACCGGACACCCGTCGAGCAGATCCACATCAAAGATCACCGCGTGGACGGGGTGGTGGCCGCCGGAAAGCTCTACCGGGCCGGCGTCTACATCAGCGATCTCGATCCGAAGCTCACGGTGCGGCTGATGGATGATCCCACCGCCCTGAGCGAACGGGAGCGGCAGCGGCTGACCGGCTACGAGTACTCGGCGAGTGCCTTCAATGTCTATCTGGGTCTGGATAAAACCTTCGACCCAAGCCGCTACGGCATCGGCAACTGGAACATCTGGTACTACCCGGACGGGGATCTCAACGGCGCCTACCGCCGCCAACTGGCGGACGACCTTGAGCGGCCCTGGATCTTCCTGTCCTGTCCGACGCTCAAATCGCACGAACCGGGCATGGCCCCGTCGGGCAACCATGTGCTGGAAATCGCTACCGTCTGCGCCTACGCGCCGTTCAAGCAACTGCGCGAGACCAAGCCCGAGGCGTACAAGGCGCGCAAGCGCGAGGTCTACCGGCAGGTGATGCAAAGCACCCGTGACTTGATCCCCGACCTCGACAAATACGTGCGGATGAAAATCTTCGGCACCCCCACCACCAGTGAGTTCTACCTCGGCCAACCCGAGGGCAACATCTACGGCGCCAAGCTCATCCCCAGCCAGGTGGGCCTGCACCGCCTGGGTTACCGCACGGAGTTGTCGAATTTGTTTCTAGTCGGAGCCAGCGCCGGCTACCCGAGCGTGCCGGGGGTGATCGGCAACGGCATGGACGTAGCACAACTGCTCACCGGCCAACCTATCCGAAGCCGACCGGGCTCCGCCCGGCCGCTGGTGCGTAGTTAGAGAGGTATCGGGTGTCAGGTGTCCCGGCCGGCAGCACCCTGCGTGGGCAACGGCTTCCCGCCTGGCACCCGCTCTAAGGAACAATCAGTTCCAACGCTTTACTGCCACCGTGAACCGTATCGACAGCAATTCGCCTGTCGAAGGTGGCCAGTTTGCCGCCTTGGTGAGCGGCCAGGCCAAGCAGAAAGATATCTGTAATCTGAGAATGTGTAAGGACTATACCGGTGTGCAACATAGAAAGAAGGCTGACATTTGCGCCCCAAAAGTGATGGCCCTGCGCCGCGCAAAACTGACGCAAGATACCCATCACCACAGGTATATCTCCTGGCCGGTTCGGATAGCCGGGATGGCTGGCAACGCGGATAAAGCCGTTTTCGGTGATTGGACAGGTTGCCCAGGCGGATCGCCCCCGGGCGGCAAACCAGCGGTGAGCCGCTTCATGGTGCACGTGCATCGGGTCGCTCAAAGAAAGCAACACATTCACATCCAGAAGGTAGGTCATCAAGGCACGTCGTCGCGCAGCCGGTTGATCAGTTCGAGCGTGGCAATACCGGATTGCTCGCGCACGGGAAAGAGCGGTACACCATTGCGAACCGATACAGCCGAGGAGCCCGACAATGCCTGCCGGGCCAGCTCCGAAAAAACTTTTCCAAGGGAAACCCCCCGCTGCCGAGCAATTTCCTTAGCTGCAAGCAGCACATCCTCTTCAAGATCGAGGGTCGTCCGCATCGCCTGCGTTGCTCCGAAATATACCCAAAGCTATTGCACACAACAGATGCTATCACATCAAAAACCTGATGCGTCAGCATCTCAAACCACGAGCAGCTCAACGACCAACCATCCCTTTCGCCGCAGTCGACACGCATCGTGCAGGCCCTGGAAAGATAAGCCCTTCCCATCCGCCGACCCTCCCGCCTACCTCGCCATTGAGTCCGGGGGGTGTCGGGGGGCTGGCAGCCCCGCGAGGCGGGGAGGAGGAGAGCGCGAGAGGGGAAGCGCGAAGGGGGTTCCACCTCTCGCACCCACAGACCCGCGTGCCAAACCAACCGCCAAATGTCAGGCGCCAGGCACGCCTGAGGTAACTCTTCAGGCGCGCTGCAGAGTATAGCCAAGCCGCAGCAGCCGGCTCAAAATCGGATAATCGGCGTTCTCGTTGCTGAGGCCCGGTCCCCACCGATCCGGGTGAATGAGTCGCTTGCGCTCCAGTTCGAGGCGATTGAGCATCATCGCCGCCTCCTGCAGGCACTCCTGATACAGGTGCGGAAACATCTGAGCGACGTGGACTTTGTTGCAGCGGTCGATCACGTAGAGACGCTGCTGCTCCCAGCGGAGATTTTTGACGGGCAAACCCGTCGCCCGAAGCGTGTCGTTGCGGGTGCTGCGGTGCTGATTTGGCACGGGAAGGTTCCTCAACTCTGGCGGTAGGTTGCTTGCATACACGGATGCTACAGATCAAGCCGGCAAGCCAATCGCCGACTCGACATCCGCACAAAGGGCGCCCGGTGGACGCTTAATAGTTGCTGTAGACAAACCTCCAGGTGGCGACGGGTAAAGGGTAAAGACGCACGCCCGGGGCATCCTGCTACATCCAGGTGAATAGACACTTGCGTAAATAATTATTTCTGCATTCTAACCTTCCGGCCGAAGTTGGGGATCCGCCCCCGGGGGCCGGACAGCTAGCATAGGACCGTTGCGCAAACCCGGCAGGGCATGACGATTCGAGCAGCACTTCCCCCAGCACTGACGGCACATCCGGTGGGGCCTCCCCACAAAGTTGCAGGACAGTGACACCCATGAACACCGCCCAAAAAATTGCGGCGCTCCTCAAAAGCCGGCTTCACGCCTCGGTGGTCGAAATCGAGGACCATAGTGATCGCCACGCCGGACACGCCGGGGCGGCCGGGGGCGGTGGGCACTACAACGTGCTCATCGTCTCGGAGCGCTTCGCCGGTGTGCCTGCGATCCGCCGCCACCGGCTGGTCTACGAAGCGCTCGCCACCGAGATGGAAAGCGCAATTCACGCCCTGTCGCTCAGGGCGCTCGCCCCCGACGAGTGGCAGGCTTCTGCAGACCGGCCTCAATAGGCAATGGTTCGTCCTCATCCTCCGCACCGGTAACCACCAGCACCGAGCAGGGGGCGTGGTGCAGAACGTAGTTGCTGATGCTGCCTAGAAGCATCTCGCTGATGCCGCGCCGTCCCCGCCGCCCGGTGACGATCAAATCGGCGCCCCAGGCGCGGGCCAACTGGCAGATCTGCGGGCCGGGGCTGCCGGCGCTCTGGCTAAATTCGGCAATGACCCCGACGGCGGCGGCCCGCTCGGCAAACATCTGGAGCATCGCCCGCCCCAACTGCTCGTAGCGCTCCCACTCCCGGCGATAAAACGCCAGGGTCTGCTCGTCGAAACTGAGCGGGTGGAAGTCGGTGATCGCCGGAACGACCAGACCGGGGCTGTTGTCTTCGTCCCCCGACAGCACGTGCATCAGCATCAGCGATCCGCCGCCGAGGCGGGCGAGGGCAAAGGCTTTCTCGAAGACCAGTTCGTTGCTGGAAGACTGATCTAGGGCGACGAGGATTTTTGTGAACATGGTGCCCTCCACGAATGCTGGGTTGTCGATGTGGGCGGCTGGTTTCAGGCCGACGCCAGGGTCTTGCTCGGCCTGGCCGTCGCCGCGGGAAAAGCCGGGAGCAACGCACCCTCGCCCAGGCGGCGGGTCGCTTGACACTGAGTGGAAAGCACGGTGCGCTTCTTCTGCGCCTTTTTGGGCCGGGCGCTCAGTGAATCAGGACAGCCGGACTCTCGAAGCGGACCGCCTCCAGGCCGCACTCGCCGGTGCGCACCCGCACCGCCTGGGTGACAGGCAGCACAAAATTTTTGCCGTCGCCGACGCTGCCGGTGCGTGCCGCCTGTACGATTCGCTCGACAACCGTCTCGGTGAATTCGTCAGGTACGACGATTTCGAGTTTGAGCTTGGCAAGAAACTGCGCGGCCCTTCTGAATCCCCGAAAGATCACCGAATGGCCGCGCTGCCGGCCGAAGCCTTCAACCCGGCTGACGGTCATGCCCTGCACACCAATGGCCGCCAGGGCCTGCTCGACGGCATCGAGCCTGGAAGGTTGGATGATCGCTTCGATTTTGTTCATGGCGGCGCGTTCCTCAAGATGAGCGTCTGCAGGTGCATTCAGGCTAGACCTTGCCGGTGAAAAACTCGGGAATCCCTCTATTCAGCAGCCGCGGACACTCAAGTAGAAATCATCCTGGGGCAGATAGATCGCCTCGATGCAGCCGCTGTCGCCGAGCCGGCCGCGCAGGGTCCGGGTGCACTGCATACAGTGGCCGTGCCAGACGGTGCCGTCGCGGTGCCAGGCGATAGGCGAACCGCAATGGGAACAGCCGATCGAGCAAACCGGTCGGCTATCGGCAGCGTGGGCGATTTTCCTGGTGGTGTGGAGGGTTGGGGTAGTCATCTGAGGCTCCGCTGGGAATAGAACTTAAAGGTGCTCGCGCCCCTTGAGGGCGATCACCTGCTGACTGTAGGCATCGAGGTGGACTGTGACCGGTTGCAGCCGCCAGATGCGGTTGCAGTACTCCCGCGCCGTCCAGTCACAGGAGACGGCTCCGAGGCGGCGGACGCTCCCGATGGAGAGTTGTGTCCACAGGGCCGGGTCTCGGTAGGCGGCATCGACGCTCCCTTGACCGTCGATATAGGACTGGTAATCGACCAGATTCAGCGCTTCGTCATCCTCTACCAGGGCCGCGACAATCGGTTTGAACTGTTCGCTGTCGCCATGGCTGAAGTAGCCGGTGGCGATCTGATCGACTACCTGCCGCAGGAGCGGGTTGCTGTGGTAGAAAGCCATCGGGTGGTACTCGGTGAGTTTGAGCGCTTGACCCTCGCCGGTACTCAGGCCGAACTCGAAGAAGCGCTCGCGGCCGACGAGCCGTTCGATTTCGAGGTTGATCCCGTCGGGGCTGCCCAACAGCAGGGCGCCGTTGAGGGCTGCGCACAGGCTGCTGGTGTCGCCGGCCTGAAAGCCCGGCAGGGCGTCCTGCTCGGCTAGATCCGCCGCGGCGAAGATTTTTTGGGTCAGGGCGACGGTCGGTTCGGGCACGAAGACCACCCGCAGTCGCCCGGCCACGACCGGATCGGCGTTGACGATTGCGCCGACGGCGTGGATGAGTTTGAAGGCGTCGAGCCCCTCAGGGTGCGTCAGCCAGTGGGGGCCGATCCGCTCGCCGATGAGCCGGGCGAGGGGCGGATTGGCCAGCACCAACCAGCGCCGGGTCGAGACGCCCGCGCCGATGGTCTGGAATTTTTGCGGCCGGAGCCGGTAAAAATCGGCAAGTACGCTCTGCACCAGCCGCCCGGTGGTACTCTCGGAGGTGCCGACGACCGTGTGGCAGGCCACGCAGGCCAGGTGGGCCAGACGCACCTGATCGTCTGCCAAAAGCGCCAGGCGGGCAATTTGTGCTTCACCCAGCAGATGTGCCTGCAACTCCAGGCGAAATCGGCGGTCGATCTCGCGCAAAATCTCCAGGTGCCGGGGCAGCCAGCGCTCCAGCAGCGCCACCGGCCAACACTCAAGCGTCTCCACCGCCCAGGTATGGGCGGTAGCTGAAAACATCCGGCCGGTCATCTCCCAGGCTGCCTCCCACCCCAGGTCGTGGCGATCGAGCAAGATCCGCATCCATTCGGCAATGGCGATGGGCGGGTGGGAGTCGTCGATGTGGATGGCCGCGCGCTCGGGCAGCTCGCCGATCGGTCGGCCCGTCTGGGCAAAAAGCCGCACTATGTCGTGCACAGAGCAGCAGGCGAGCAGATACTGCTGGTGCAGGCGTAGCCGCTGCTGGTGGGAATTGTCTCCCACCGGGTAGGGTACCCGGGTGATCAGCTCGCAGTCGAGTTTCGCTTCGATGGCGCGGGCGTACGCTTCCGAATCGGCCACCGGCGAATCGAACTGCTCGCTGGCCCGGGCGCTCCAGAGGCGCAGGGTGTTGACGGTGTGGGTGCGGTAGCCGGGTACCAGCCGGTCGTAAGGTTCGCCCATCACCGTGCATTCGGGCAGCCAGCGCACCCGGTAGCGGTGCTCACCGTCGATATAGGCCTCGGTCCGCCCACCCAGGGGAACTTCCACCCGATACTCAGGCCGGGGGATCTCCCAGGGGTCGCCAGAGAAGCGCCAGGGGGCGGGGCGCCCGCAGGGCCAGCCATCGCGGATCACCTGCTCTGAGCCGAATTCGTAGCGCAGGCCGTAGCCAATCGCGGGCATTTGCTGGGTGGCGAGCGCCTCGGCAAGGCTCGCTGCCTGCCGAGAACCCTCCCGCCGCCCCAGCTGCGGCTCGCGCTCCAGCGCCAGCAGATCCTCCAGATGCACACCGAGCCCGGCGAGCGCCTCAACGGAGCGCGCGTAGAGGTCTGCGCTCACCAAATGGGCTACCAGTTGCGGTCCCGGGCGGTATTGCGAGGCCAAATAACACACCACCCGCGCTCCGCAATCGAAGTAAGTCTGGCGGGTATTGCGCCAGCGATGCAACAGCGGCTCGCGCACGGTATGGGCGAGGGCGGCCAAAAAATCCTGGGCGCGGGCCTGGGAGGGATCTTTGCCCAGAACATAGCGGAGGTTATCGACGATGGCCTGGCGCAAAGCCTCGGCGCTGGGGGCGGCACTCGGCTCCTCCAGCGGCATATCCGGCGGTGTTTGGGTAGGGGGCGGCTGCATCAAAAGAGGCCTCCTGCGATGGGAAAGTGCCTGTCCGGGCTCACCATCGAAGCTAAGCAACAAAGGTGAAAAACCCGGGAAGCACCTTGGCAGGCCTATCCCAAGCCGCCAAAAAAGCCCGGTTCCCAAAGTGCGGAACCGGGCGCCAGCAGGCCGATTGGTGATCAATTCTGCCGACATCGAAGTGGCTGGATGAAGGGGACCGTCGGGGGGAAGGGCGAGGGCGGCGCTGCTGTCTAAAAACTGGCAATTGTCTATTGCGGAAGGGAAACGCTAGGAATGGATACCACCTGCGAACTGGCCTCCGCCCGTTGATCAAGAGCTTGAAGAACACTTTTGAGCGTAAAAGGCGATAGTGAAAAACTCGAGAAGGCCAGCAAAGATCTTCCGAAGGCAGACGAACCTCTCTCCAGGGTGTGTCCACAAAGCCCGGGCAAGTTCACAAAGCAAATTGCGGGCATTGGGAGGCCGCTTCAGGGAGCGGCGGTTGCCGCGGCGCGCTGGGGATCGACATTCAAGAAGACCGTCGATTTTTCGGCCCCCTCGACGCGGATGACCTTGACCGGGATATCGGCGCCTTTTTCGCGGGCGATGTCGATGCGCTCTTTGAGCTTTTCGTAAAAGAGCAGATCGGCCAGTTTGGCGTTCCTGGCCGCGGCCTGGCCCTGCAGTTCAATCGCTTTGCGGTTGGCGTCGGCCAGGATGAGTTTGCGGGTGGTCTCTTTTTGTTGGATCTGGGCTTTGACCGCCGCCGTCTGGGCGGTGATCGAGGCCACCTGCTTTTGCTCCAGCGAAGCTTTTAGTGCTTCTGGAAATTCGGCGGTGCCCAGGTAGACATCCTCGATAAAAATCAGCGGCGCCTTCTTGTTCTCCAGCACACCCTGGGGCATGTCCCGGCCGATCAGGGCGGTCATCTTCTGCTCCATCTCGGCGCGGCGGGTCTTGTTGTAAAAATCGCCGGAGGTGTAGTTGGCCGCCACATCGCGCACTTTCGAGCGCACCGTCGGCACGACGATGTTTTCCATATAGCGGGTGCCGACGTTCGCGTGCAACTGATCGAGCACGACCTGGTTGGGGCGCAGGGCGACGAAGACATCGGTCGAAAAGGCCTGGCCGTCGGCGGTGGTGATGGTGATGGCGCTACCCGCCTGGTTGGGGACCGAGGTGCTGTTGGTGAACTGGAAGACCCGCGTGCGGACATTGTAGGTAATCGGGCCATCGACCCCCGGCACCACAAAAGTCGCCCCCGGCCGCTCGATACGGCCCTTCTCGATGCCGGTGAACGTGTTGAACATCACCGTCGCGTTCCCCGGCTCGGTGACGTACAAAAACGGATGAAACAACAACAAAAATACAGCGACAATGCCCGCCACGAGCAGGCCGCCCGCGAACAGGCGAAGGGGAAGTTGCTTATCTTCTACTGTGGTCACATCGAACACCTTTTGCGAAGATCAGCGGTTGATCAGCGTGTCGAGGGTCTCGCCCAACACCCCCGACTGCACCACCCGCAAGTACTCGGGATTTTTGGTGAGGGCGTCGGCTTTGGCGCCGAGGCGGCCCGCCTCCGCCTGGGCTTCGGAAATCAACGTCTTGGCGTCCTGGGTGGCCTGGTCGATTTCGTAGGCTTTGCGGGCGAGTTGATTTTCAGAGATGGTCTTGGCCTCGATGGCGGCGACGAAATCCTTGCTGAAATTCACATCGCGCAGCAAAAGATCGAGCACATTGATGCCGTACTGGCTTAGATCCCCTGCCACCCGCTCGCGGATCTGCGCCTGCAGGACCGGCCGCTTGGTGGAATAGAGATCTTGCGCCGAGAAGCCACTGGTCTCCGAAGAGATCACCGAGCGGACAATCGGTGCGATGCGATCGACATATTCGGTCCCCAGGGTTTCGTAGACCTTGGGGGGATCGGCCACCACAAACTGCAGCGTCACCTCCGCACCGATTTCCTGGCCGTCGCGGGTCAGAGCAACGATGCGCGGACCGTAACTGTCGCCGCCGTCCTTCCAGGTCAGCGCCTGCGTCTTAATATCAAAGGGAATCGTCTCGCTCACTACCGGCAAGATCAAATGGCCGCCCGGCTGCAGCGGCTCCTTCTGGATGCCGCCGAACCAGGAGAAGACCACCAGATTTTCGCCGTTGCCTACGAAGCGCACCGGATTGAGATTGATCAGCAAAAACGCCAGAATCAGCACCCCTACCAGTTGGGGTGCCCAGGAGAGCCAGACTTGCCGTTCAGCGGACATAGGCACCTGTCGCATTGATTCCATTGTGCAGGGGAAGCGTCCCAAGCCCGGCCACAATTAAGCAATTCTTTGCTCAGGGCTGGGTCGGATCGATGACGGTGCCCAGCATCGCTACGAAGCCGGAGTAAGTGTTCACCACGGCGAACATAAACGGCCGATCGGCGTTGAAGGTAAAAGGTGCCTCGCCCGGACGCAGGGGCAGCACGAACCGCTCGCTGCCCGCGGCAGCAGTCGGGCGGGTGATCCCCGTTTCAGAGACCGTAAAAGCGGTCTGCTGATCGACCGCGTCGATGAGCAACCCCGCTGCATCCAGGCTCTCCTCGCCCTCCGAGCGGGTAAAGGCGGGCCGCATCCCGAGGGCTCGAAGCACCCGGCGCAAATCCTGGCCGTAGCGCAGGCGCAGGCGGGGCAGGGTCACGCTACCGTCGCGCATCCGAAATTGCTCGAACCACAGCCGCCATTTCTCGTCGCTCAAGTTGCGCACAAACGACCGCAAAGGCACCCCGGCGGCGGGCACAAACACCGCCATGCTCCACTCGCCGTCGCCGCCGAAGGGCAACTGGACCGCCTGAAAACCAGCCGTCTCGTAGTAACGAAAACTGCCCGTCCGGCTCATCTGCCAGACAGTTGTCCGCTTGCCGTCCAAGCGGGTAAAAGGAGCCTGGAGGCTGCTCTGGGGGTCGAAAGCCCGGCTCCAGATTCCTTCGAAGACGGTCGCATCGACCACCACCAGCGGGCCAGGCCGGCGGGGGCCGGGGGTGAGCGCTTCGCCAATCTGGCCGCCGGTGGCGGCGGCGATCCAGCGGTTGATTTCAGGGGGAGCCGCCCCGCCTTCAAAGGCACTCTCCAGCACCCGGTTGCCGCTGAGATCCCGTCCCAGCTTCACGGGCGTGCCTGGCTCCACCCAGTACAATCCGGCGTGTACCGGCTGTACCTGGGGATCGGCCCCCGTCAACTGGGCAGCCAGTAGCGCCGTCGCCGCCTGCGGTTCGATGAGTCCGTCGTTGGGCCATTCGAGGGAGCTGGCCACCGCCCGCTGCGCGGGCTCGGGCAAACTGGGCAGCAACCGGCCCAGGGTGATCCCCAGCCCCAGGGGCGAAAGGAGTACGTTGCGTTCGACCGCCAGCGGGGAGCGCTCTCGATTCCCCCGCAGGGGCACTTCGTTGATCAGACTGAGCAATTTAAAGCCAAAGCGCAAATTCGCCTCGCGCATCTGGATGAATGTCGGCACCTCCACCCGCCCGGCCACCGGTGCGGCCCCGATGGGCGCCGCGGCGGCTCCTACCGATCCCCCCAAGCAGGCCAGCGCCACCGCCAGCCACCAGACTTTCTGCATCGCGTTCGACAGACCACAGCACTACAACTGGACCCGGATCCTGCCGACCTGCCGGTCGCGGACAACGGTCAGTACCAGTGTGCCCGGACTGCGCTGCAGAATCTGCTGCAGTTGGGCAGAGTTTTCGAGGCCGGCATCGCCCACCCCGAGCAGTTGATCTCCCGGGAGCAGCCCGGCGCGCTCGGCGGCGGAACCCGGCTGGACCTCGATGATCGTTAATGACTGAGCGTCGAGCACTACGCCCAGGCCGCGCCGCGGCGCCGGCCGGGCGGCCACCCGGCCGCTATCCGGGTTTGCGCTGGCTGCGACTAACGAGCGCACCGCAGCGGTGGGGGTGGCAAAACCAATCCCGACGTTGCCGCCGGTGCGGCTCAGGATCGCTTTGTTGATGCCGATGATTTCACCATCGGAATTGAGCAGCGGCCCCCCCGAGTTGCCCGGGTTGAGGGCGGCGTCGGTCTGCAGGTCGCCGTTGGCGGCGATGCGGCTCAAGATGCCCACCGTCAAGGTGCGCTCAAGGCCGAAGGGGTTGCCGATGGCGTAGACGCGCTGGCCGACCCTGGCCGAGGAGCGCGCCAGGTCGATGCTCGGCAAAGGCCGCTCCGCACGGATGTCGACAATCGCCAGGTCGTTGCGCCGGTCGAGGGCGCGCACCGCCCCCGGATACACCCGCCCGTCGGCGGTCTGCACCTGGACCCGGGTGCTGCCGCGCACCACGTGGTTGTTGGTAATCACCACCCCGCGCGGGTCGATAATCGCCCCGGCGCCGATGCCGCCGGAGGTGCGGATACTGACCACGGCCTGACTCGCCCGGTCGTAGACGTCGATGGTCGTCGTCTCCTCCGGATCGAAGGCGAGGAGGGCAGCAGGAAAATTCAACGGGAGCGCAGCTACAGCCAAGGCAGCAAGGGCAGGACGGATCTTCATCGTGGTTGTCGCAGGGGTGAGATGCCAGATAAAGACGCCGGAAACGCCACAACGTTCCGCCGCAAGGCTTATCCTGTTTTTGCATGGGGCGTGAGCAGTTTCACATGACAAACGCCCAAATAATTGCTAAGTCTCGATAGAGATACCAGACAAGGCGATGACCGATACAATGCGGCGCTCGAAAGTCGAGCAAATCAAAGAGAACAGCCACAATCTGCGCGGCCGGCTGCGCGAAGAGTTGCAGCAGCCCGAGACGACGCACTTTGCTGAGGAGTCGGTGCAGCTGCTCAAGTTCCACGGCATCTACCAGCAGGACGACCGCGACGGGCGCAAGGCGCGCAAGGATGCGGGCCTTGCGCCCGATTATGCGTTTATGGTGCGCACCAAAAATCCGGGCGGCTACGCCCCAGCGGCCTTTTACCTGGCGATGGACCGCCTGGCCGATGCCCTCGGTAGCGCCACCCTGCGGGTGACCACCCGCCAGGGCCTGCAGTTGCACGGCATCCGCAAACACAACCTGCGCGAGGCGATTGCCACGATTAGCGCCCAACTCGGTTCGACCCTGGGAGCCTGCGGCGATATCAACCGCAACGTCATGGCCCCCCCGGCGCCCTTCACCGCCCGCCCCTACACCGTGGCGCGCGAGGCGGCGGCGGCGATCGCCGATTTGCTCACCCCGCGCACGGGTGCCTACTTTGAGGTGTGGCAGGACGAAGCGCTGGTCCATTCGGGAGAACCGGAAGTCGAGCCCATCTACGGCAAGACTTACCTGCCGCGCAAGTTCAAGATTGCCGTCGCCGTCGAAGGCGACAACTCCGTGGACATCTACACCCAGGATCTGGGGGTGATCCCGGTGTTCGAGGACGGCGAGCGCCTGTTGGGCTACAACCTCACCGTCGGGGGCGGCCTCGGCATGACCCACGCCAAACCCGAGACCTTTCCGCGCCAGGCGGACCACCTGGGTTTTGTCCCCTCCGAGGACATGCTGGAGGCGGTCAAAGCGGTGGTGCTGGTGCAGCGCGACTACGGCGACCGCTACAACCGTCGCCACGCCCGGCTGAAATATCTCATCCACGACCGGGGCCTGGACTGGTTCCGCACCCAGGTGGAAACTTACCTGGGCAAACCCCTGCAGCCGTGGCGGGCCCTGGCGCCGTGGGTCTTTTGCGATTACCTGGGCTGGCATCCCCAGGGTGACGGCCGCTACTGCCTGGGAATCTGGATCGAGAATGGCCGGATCAAAGACGCGGGAGACTTTCAGCTCAAATCGGCCCTGCGCGAGATCGTCGAGCGCTATGGGGTGGATTTGATCTTGACCCCGACGCAGAATGTGCTGCTGGTGGATATCGCCCCGGAGGCGCGTGCACCCATCGACGCGATTTTGCAAAGCGCCGGGGTGCGGCCGGTCCAAGCTATATCCAACGCCGAGCGCTACGCGATGGCCTGTCCCGCCTGGCCCACCTGCGGTCTGGCCCTCACCGAGTCGGAGCGCGCCCTGCCCGGGATCATCGCCGAGATCGAGGCGCAACTCACCGAGCTGGACCTCGCCGACGAGCAGATTTCGATTCGTATGACCGGCTGCCCGAACGGTTGTGCCCGCCCCTATATGGGCGAAATTGGCTTTGTGGGCAGCGCTCCCGGTGCCTATAACCTCTACCTGGGGGGCAACCTCGCCTCGACGCGGCTCAACTGGATCTTCCGCGAGCGGGTCAGGCGCGAGGACATCCTGGCGGTGCTCGGGCCGCTGTTCAGCTACTTCAAGTGCGAGCGCGCCCCGGGGGAAAGCTTCGGCGATTTTTGCCTGCGCAAGGGCCGGGCGGACCTCGAAGCGCATCTCTAGGGCGGCGCTTTGGCTTTGACGCCGCCCCTGGTGCTTGCCCTGTTTGCCCTCGGCTGCACCCTGCTGTGGCTGCCGGTGGCGATCCCACAGCTGCTGCGCATCGGCTGGCGACCGGGGCGGCCCCTAGCCTTCTCGGGCAAACTTCAGCTCATCTTGAGCCTGTACCTGGTCATTGCCCTGGTGCTCTGGGCGACGGGCGCCTGGCTTGGGGTGCCCTGCGGGCGCTGGGGCCTGCGCGGTGGCTTGGCAGGTTGGGGGCAATTGGCGGCCGGTCTCGGTCTGGGAGCGCTTGGCCTCGCGATTCTTTTCGCTGTCGAGATGCGGGCTGGCTGGCTGCGCCTACAACCCGTCCGCCTCAGCAGTGGGGCGCTCTTCGCACCGCTTGCGGTCGGCTTGTTTGTGGGCGCGGTGGAGGAGGTGCTTTTTCGGGGCTTCGTCTACGAGACGCTCCTGCCCTACGGCCCGGGCTGGGCGGCGGTGATGAGCAGCCTCATCTTTGCTGCCTTGCACCTCATTTGGCAGCTCGACGACTGGCAGGGGGCGGCGCGCGAACTGCCCGGCCTGTTTGCCATGGGTCTGGTGCTGGTGCTCGCCCGGCTGCTCAGCGGCGGCAGCATCCATCTGGCCTGGGGTCTGCACGCCGGCTGGGTCTGGGGAATCACCCTCATCGATACCCACACCCTGGCTGTGCCCACCGGCACAACCGCCACCTGGGTGACCGGCTTCGGAGGCAAACCCCTGGCAGGAGCGATGGGTCTCGCTTTTCTGGGTGCCACCGCTCTGGTACTGTGGGGTTTGGGGCAGCCGCCCGTCTGAGCGTAAACTTGCATTTTCGTGGTGGTTGTGCAAACATCAGGAGCAACCAAGTACGACAAGCCGAGTAGTTTACCGGATAATTGGCCTTGGTTTTCGACGCGGCGGCGAGCCCCTTGCGTTGATTTTGTGTTCCTGCTGCATTGCAACACCCTGCACGGGGGATTTTTAGGTGCGAGCCAGCGAGCGAAAATCGCGATTGCAGGCCGTCTTGTCCGCACCGACATACCAGGTTTCAAGATGTGTCAGCTAATCCATACGAATCTGAAAACCATGCACGCGACGAAGACAAGCCGCCCTCCGCTCCCGGCGGTCTTGGGCCTTTAGACCCGGTGGAGCCGCCCGAGACGCCGCCGCGGGGTACAGCACGCAAACGGGGCCGACCGCAGGGCAAGCGTTCAGACCCCACCTACGTACTTGCCTCCGCTTACATTCCGGCTCAGCTGCACCAGCAAGTCAAAATCGCACTCATCAAAGCGGATCTTGAGTATTCCGAATTGGTGGCACAGTTGCTGCGCGAATGGCTCGAGCGCCAGACATGAGTGCTACAAATCCATATGAGCAGTCAGGCCGGCAAAAGGTGCCGGGTGCCAGAAGGGATGACTGGCACTTGGCACTTCATCCAGCGCGACTTTTGACCGGTTGCGCTGTGGCTTGGTTCAGTTGCGATCGGCAAGCGTCAGGCGGCTAAAAAATTCGTTCCAAATCTTGAGACTGTAATCGTCATCGTTGAGGTGGCCGGCGCCGGTGACCTCCGTAAAGCGCACCTCTGCATTGCCGCCGGTGAACACATCGGTGACGTACGAGCCGCTGACCGTCCTCTGGGATTGGTCGGTCTGGTTGTACTGGATCCAAAACTGTTTCTGGTCCTCATCCTGGATGTCCCGTGGGATCGTGCCGGTGATCTGATCTTCTTCTTCGCCGCGCCAGATCCAGACCGGAATTGGCCCACCGGGTTCCATCAACGATTCGGACTTGCGAAAGGTAGTGATCCAGGGACCGGAGACCGGGGCTGAGGCGGCGATCAGCGAAGCGTGACCGTTGCCGATGAAGGTGTTGACCATCGCCCCGCCGCTGGAATGCCCGGTCATGTAGATCCGGTTGGCGTCGATGCGGTAGGTGTTCTTCAGTTGATTGATAACCGCGAGCAGATAGCCGACGTCGTCCGGGGTCTTGCCGTCAAATACGTAGGTGTTCCATTTGTAGCCGGGGGAACTGGTGCCGTTGGCGACGGCGATGCCCCCGACCGGATAGACGGCGATGAAGCCTTTTTCGTCGGAACGGGTGGTCCAGCCGGAGAGTTTGGCGGCCCCTTCCACCGTGGCGGTGCGGCCGTTGACCGAACCGTGCAGGAAGATGACCAGCGGAACGCTGCTGGAAGAACTGTCGTAGGAGGATGGAACGTGCTCGTAATAACTGCGTTTAGCTCCGTTGTAGTCCAGTTGTTTTAAAGTCACATCGCCGGTCTGGCTGAACGCCGGTGCGCAAAGTGCCACCCAGAAAAGCACACACACCAGCGACCATCGCAAACCCGTGCGCCGCGAAAATTCTCGAACCGTGCCCATGGCTAGATCCTCAGCGTAGTAATGTGGCTAAGCGAAATCGGCGCGCCGGGCCGGAGGCCGGGTTCACCGAAAATGGGCCGACCGGGGTGAAGATCACCTCCTGTCGCCAAAAATTCACACGTCCCCACGGAGCAGGGACGCCTCGATAAATGCTTGATTGGGTGGAAGGTGGGTGGGCCGACGCGCAAAACCGTGCGAACCCTGGGTAGCCGGCCGGCCGGTGGAGGGATGCGGGTGCAGCATAGCGCCCAATCGTCGAGCCACTCTTCCACCATATTGGTGAACTGACCGTCTGCTTCGCCGAAAAATCGGTGGCTTACAAGTCTGGCCGCTATTGATAAGATCTCTGCCAGGAGAGGATCTTAGTCGTGCGTCCGCCCAGAGAGGACCTTGCGATGCCGGCCAGGGCAACAGGGGCAACCCGGTCGAAAAAACTGCGAAATCTACTCATACGTGTATTTCCGCAATACCGTAATTTACGCACCCTGGTGCAGGGCGGCGCGGACGCCGCCCGAGGCGCTGTCGAGCAACCGCTGGACGATTCGGTGCACGAGCCCTTCTTTATCCAGCAGATCCCGGTAGACGGCGATTTGCCGGCGGCAGCGCGCCAGATTGTGCGCGCGGCGATTCGGATACGCTGTGGGATCCCACTGGAAGTAGCAATCGTCGAAGTAATCATTCAAGTAGCGCATCGCCAGTTCGAGGGTGATGAGCTTGACGGCGGCCACCAGGTAGGTGCTGTCGAGCGCCTCGAAGGCGCCCGATTGGGCATAACCGCTCAGGCTCGCTTCGAGCAACTGCAGGTCGAAGGTTTCTCCGGCGGTGCACCACGAGCGCAGCGCGTCGCCCAGCTCCACATAAAGGTTGTGGTACATGAACGTGTCGAGGTCGACGATGCCCACCACCCCTCCGCGCTCATCGAACAGAAAATTGGTCAGCTTCAGATCGCCGTGGATGATCTGCCTGGGCAAACCGGCGGGCAACAGCAGCGCCGGTACGCTTTCGAGCAGATAGGCCCACTCCGCTTCGACTTTGCTGTCGCACGGGCACGCCTGCAGCTGCCGGTGAATCTGGGGGGTGTTGTGGAAGTTGGGCAACTGAAACTGAAAGCGATGCTCGAAGCCGGCCAACAGCCGGTGCATCTTTCCGGCGGCCTGGCCCGCCTGACGCAGGTAGGCCGGGTCAGGAGCGGTGCGATGGGAGATGCCGGGCAGACAGGTCATCACCCGCCAGCGTCCGCCTTCGCCCTCGAAGTGCAGCTCGCCCGTGCGGGTGGCCAGAAACTTGGGAATCACAAATCCCTGGCGCCGTAGGTAGGCGCTGACCGTCTGGGCGTCCTCGGTCACCGCTTTGGCGAAAGCCGGATGGAGGCTCTGGCAGATGTAGCAGCCGCCAGTCGTCTCCAGCCGCCAGGTCTGCTGAATTTGACCAATCTGCAACCGGGCCAGACGCAGAGGCCGGCCCAACTCGAAGGCATCGGCCACGGACTGCAGCCAGGGGGGATCGCTATTTGCCATACTCCTCACAACACCACTCAGGCACCATGCCAACTTTAGAGCATAGCCCCCGGGGCTCCGGCTGTAAAACGAAATCCTCTCCGAATGCCCTCAGGCGGGCTCAGGGGCGTACCCGGCCCGCTGCAAAAAAGTGGCCGCCCGCTCCCAGCCGAGCCCCCGCCGCACGACGGCGGGTTGCGGCCCGCTCAGGTCGATCACCGTCGAGACCTGGGTGAGGAGCAGGCCGTCCTGGGCCGAGGGGTCCAATTCGACGATCCCATCGACCACCGGGGCGAGCGCTTCGAATAGTTCGTATTCGTAGCGGATTTCGGCTCCCTCTGCCGAGCGGGCGGAAGTGGAGATGAGCGGGTTGCTCAATCCCACAAGCAGCGCCTGGCAGAGCGGGTGGTCGGGTACCCGGATGCCGGTGGTGCGGCGTTTGGGATCGAGCACCAGCTTCGGCAGAGCGCGGGTGGCGGGCAGCAAAAAGGTATAGGGACCGGGGATCAAGTGGCGCATCAGGCGGTAGGCGTCGTCGCCAACCCGGGCGTAGGTGGCCACATTCGAAAGCGACGGGCACAAAAAGGTGAGCGGTTTGTCGTTGCTGAGGCGCTTGATGCGCTGCACCCGCTCGATGGCGCCCTTGTGGAGCAAATCGCAGCCGATGGCGTAGGTGGTGTCGGTGGGATAGAGCAGGACGGCCCCAGCGCGCAGTGCCTGCACAATCCGTCCGAGGCGTTCGGGCTGCGGGTCTTTGGGGTGCAGATAGTAAGTGTCGGCCATGGCCGGACCTCCTGGGGGCGGTGTCGCTTCTCTATTTTCAGTTTCAACGATCGTGCCGCACCTGCGAGCGCTTGCCCCCCAGCGCTGCAGTGTGGCACGATAGGCGGCTGTGGAAAGACTGGTGCTGTTCGACATCGACGGGACGATCCTGAACGTCCATGGGGTTGGTTCGCGGGCGTTGCTCGCGGCGATGGAGGCCGTGTTCGAACGGCAAATCGACCCGGTCGGCTACTCGATGAGCGGCAAGACCGACACCCAGATTGTGGTCGAACTGCTTGAGTGCACCGGCGGCTGGCCGGGGGAGGTGCCGCCGGTACTGCCGCGGGTTTGGAAAAATTATCTGGAGCGCTTTACGCCGGCTCTCGCGGCTTGCCGTCCCCACGTCTACGCCGGAATCGTGCCGCTGTTGGCGGCGCTGGGAGCCCGTGACGGTGTGGTGATCGGTTTGCTTACCGGCAACGTCGAACCGGCCGCCTGGCTGAAACTGCGGCGGGTGAACCTTGCCGAGCCGTTCTGGCTGGGAGCCTTCGGCGACGCCGCCCCGGAGCGCTGCCTGCTGCCCGAGATCGCCGTCGAGAACGCCCGCAAACTCACCGATCGCCATTTCAGGGGCAAGGAGATCGTGATCATCGGCGATACCCCCAACGATGTCGCCTGCGGTCGCCATCTGGGGGTGAAGTCGATCGCCGTGGCCACGGGCCGCTTTGATCAAGCACAACTGGCCTCGCACCGCCCCGATCATCTCTTTTTGGATCTAAGCGACACCGAGCGAGTCCTGGCGGCAATCTTGGATTAGCAAACCAGGTCGCGCTCAATTCCCCCGTCCGGAGGCCCCGATGGCGTGGACGGCACCAGCGAGCGGTTGAGCATGTCCCCCAGGCGCAAACCGGCAAGCACCGCCGCGGGTTTCGCCGCCTCGAAAACCGCCTCCCGGTAAGTGGGGGACGGCTTTTTGCCGCGTTCGAGCACCGGTGGGGCGGGGTAGGCGACTTTGGTGGCCAGCTCCAACCCTTCGAGCGACCAATCGGCGAACCCGCCGGGTTTAAGACGCGCTTGCAAGTCCGTCGCACTCACCTCAGCGAGCACGGCGGCAGCCGTGTCGTTGATGTACTTGTCGAGAGTTTGGGTCGGTCTTCTGGGAAACTCGCGGCTGAAAGTGGCCCATTCAAGTTTGAAGTGCAACAGCACCTGACTGAGCTAAGAATACCTCCCGTGGTGTCCGATAACCAAGCACTTTTCGCGGGCGGTCATTGATCATGTCCATTGCCCTTTGCACCTGCT
>JAHHGR010000068.1 GCA_019359725.1 Aphanocapsa lilacina HA4352-LM1
GCTCTGGTAGGGTAAGCTGGCTGAAGCTCATAGGGGTTCCTGTTTGTCGTAGTAAACGTCAGGATACCTCTATGAGTCCCTCAGCGGAAGGCTCTCAAGCGTTGCACTTCATTTTTGAATCGGCGAACTCTCGCCTGAGCCGGACAAGCAAATCCCGGTACAGCTGCTCAAACGTAGAAAGAGAACGGGACTTACAGGCTTTAGAAAAAGTGGAGATATCGACGGAGATACCGGTGTGGTTGAGACGTTTGAACAGGTCCTGCATGCTGAGGGTGCTTTTGTCCATGACGAGGGCCAGCCAGCAACTGAAAAAGAGCCGGGTATCGAGGACAGGAAAATCGTCATTGGGCAAAGCGGACAGAAAGGTTTTGACAAGTTGCGGAAAATCGAGTAGCATCAGCTCAACAATAATTATTTCACTTAGCCCAAAGTCTACACGATTTTGGGCTTCTTTTTGTAACCCCAATTCCTAGCGTTCAACACTTCTGGGCTTACGGGCAACAAGAATATTCACCATTTGAACGCGCTGAAAACGTTGCAGATGGCATGCATCGACGGAATTGCGGTGACGACCTTTCTCGTTGCTCAGGTCATCGCCTGGCCACAAGCTCTGGTGACGATGGCAGGAATAGTATTCGGAAGTTACACTGGAGCGCTGTTTGCCCACAGGCTGGAACCTGAACTGGTTCGGCGGTTCGTCATTGTTGCCGGTTTCTGTGCGGCCGGCTACTGCTTCGTGCGCGGTTGAACCCGTGTACGCGATCATTTGATTCAGAGGAACGGTAGCCATGTACTCACCTGTTTTTGGGCCCAAGACGATTACGCGTGTTCAGCTTGCAGCTGCACCCAGCGCAAAGCCGGAGCGGCGGCCAGAATTCGACCCAGCAGTTCCGAGCGCCGCTGCGACCACCAGTACAGATGGGCTTTGGCGTCTGCAAGATCGCCGTCCGCCTCATCGTCCTGCAGGTGCACCACCTGCACCGCCGCAGGCAGTTGCGGCCCGATCCGCTCGGCAATCTCCCGTGGCAAAATCAGCTTCATGTTGACATAGAAACTCACGCACCGGGCTCGAGCCCTTGATCCCGCAGTTGTTGGCGGAGCAACTCCAGTTGCACTTCCGCTTTTTTGCGGGCCGATGCTTCTTCCAGAACCCGCCGCTCGGCCTCTGCAGCCCGCCGCTCGGCCTCTGCAGCCTGTCGTGCAGCCTCTGTGGCCCGCTCTTCCGGGGTCAGGTAGCGCTCGCCCGCCTGATCGTACCAGTATAGCCATTCCCGCTCGACTCCCTGGTACACGTTCCGTTCGCGGCCGATGGCCAGGCCGACATCGGGCAGCCAGACCGGGTTCCCGGACATGGGAATGTACTCTCCTTGTTCAAGGCGGTAGACTTCGAGGCTTTCTTTGACTTGCCGCAAAGCGTTGTATATCACGTAGTAGCCAACGCCCAGCGCAGCATAGTCCAGCTTCTTCTGGCGATACTCGTTCCGTCGCTTGCGTGAAACCACTTCCAGGGTCAGAACCGGGACCACCTTTTCTTCCCAGAGCACATAGCTCCTTCGCAGGTTCTCGTCTTTAATTCGGGGCACTCCCAGGGCGAGGAAGCCGTCGGGGACGATCGGCTCGTCTTCGGGATCAAAGTAGACGGCCATGTCCGTTCCCCAAAACCAATCCTGCCGCTCGGCCCAAATAGTTGCCAGGAGTAATTTCAACAGACCGGGAATCAGGTCTTGCAGTTCGTTGTCCACAGGGGTGTCGTCCGAATCGGGCAGTTCGTCGGCGGTGGGCAATCGGGAATGAGGATGGACCATGGCAAAACCCCGGAATGGACCCATCTTAGTGCGCAGCACCACCACGCGCAGTATCCACGGACGTTTTTAGTCGTAAGATTGTGGACTGGGAGGTCTATGAGCAGGAGTCGGCCGAACTGGCTGCTCAAGTGCTCTCTCGGGCCTATTTGGCCGAAGGCATCGCGGGCAAGCAGCTCATCTTGCATTCTGACAAACACCGCCCTCGAGATTGATGGGCACCACCAGAGCGCCCGCTGCCCAGCCGGGCAGGCCAGCACGCAGTGGAAGCCGGGCCGGGATGGGCAGGGCCACCCCCTCATCAAGATCTCTTTTCGACATAGGGACTATCGAATTCGCCAACAGCATCTTTGCTCAAATCTCCCCAGGCTGACCGAGCCTATCCGCCTCCACCATCTGCTGGAAGCGCTCAAGATCTTCTACCAGATTTTCATCGACCCAGCGCTGCACCCCGACGCGGTCGAGAAAGGCCCCCACCATCCCGCTGGGCGTGTCGAAGGCGAGGGTGAGCTGCAGGCGGCAGCCCCGCTCGCTAGGAAAAAATTCCGCCGAGCCGCGGTTGGATAGACCCGAGACCGATTCCCAGCCGATAAACCTGAGGGGAATGCGTCGGGTGATCCGCGAGGTCCATTCCACCACCAGCGGTGCAGCCAGGCCAAATTTCCAGCGCGAAAGATCTCCTGCACCCGGCAGAATTTTGACCTCCTGCACAAAGCGCATCCAGCGCGGCAGATTCTCCATGTCCGCCCAGATCGCATACACCTGCGCCACCGAAGCGGCCACATCCACTTCCACCGTGCGTTCGATCATCGTGTACCCACTTCACTCCTTTACAAAAGTATAAACTACCGGAGAGTCGAACCGGGTCGCCCCCTATAGCTGAATTACGCCGCGAATCGGTACTGCGGCGCATGGGTGCGTATGACAAAAGGTCTATGGCGACCCGGCCCCGATCGGTGGCATGGTTGCAATGCAGGATAGTGCCTACCGATGTACGACTGGTTTTTGATCGCCCACAACCTCACCCGCTGGCTATTGCTCGCTGCGATGGCCTTGGCGCTCGGCTGGAGCTGGTTTGGCTTTTTGAGCCGCCGCAAGTGGCAGCCGGAAGATCAGCGGCCGGGAGCCTGGTTCGCCAATCTTGCCTCGCTGCAGTTTGTCCTGGGACTGGGGCTGTTTCTGGACCCGTCGGGCCTCGCCCGCAACGCCCTTGGCAATTTGGGCGAAACGATGAAAAACCGCCAACTGCGTCTATTTGCCCTCGAACATCCTCTGCAGATGTTTGTGGCCATTGCCCTCGCCCACCTGGGCTCAACCCGTTCAAGAAAAGCGAAGACGAGCGCTGGCAGTTGGCTATGGTCGGTGGTGTGCTACACGTCTGCGGCCTTGCTGATCTTGGCGGCTATTCCCTGGAGCCGTCCATGGTGGCGCTTGCCTTAGCGCCACTGCACATTCACGTTGGGAAGAACAATAAAATCGGGGCAATCGCCCAGCGATTGTCCCGATTTCAACGCATGTACCATGGGTCAGCTGAACCACTCGGTGTGGAAGGCCCCCTCTTTGTCGATGCGCTCGTAGGTGTGGGCGCCGAAGTAGTCGCGCTGGGCCTGGGTGAGGTTGAGGGGCAGTTGGGCCGTGCGGTAGGCGTCGTAGTAAGCGAGCGACGCACCCGTGGCGTAGGCCGGGATTCCCAGTTGGGCGGCTGTCTGCACCGCGTAGCGCCAGTTGGCCTGCCGCGCCTGGATGTCGCCGCTAAATTCGCTGTCGATGAGCAAGTTGGTGAGGGCCGGGTCGCGCAGGAAAGCGTTTTTGATCTTATCCAGGAAGATGGCGCGGATGATGCAGCCGCCCTTCCAGATGCGCGCCAGTTCCGAGAGGTTGAGGTGGTAGTCGTACTCGTGGGAGGCGGCCTTCAGTAGCGCCATGCCCTGGGCGTAGGAGCAGATCTTGGCGCAGTAGAGCGCGTCGCGGACCGCGCCGATAAATTGCTGCTTATCGCCCGTAAACGCCGGCCGCTCCGGTCCGCTCAGGATCTTGGAGGCGGCCACCCGCTCGCTTTTGTAGGCCGAGAGGATGCGCGATTCGACCGCGGCGTTAATCGTCGGAATCGGAATGCCCAGGTCGTAGGCGTTCTGGCTGGTCCACTTGCCGGTACCTTTTTGGCCCGCTTTATCGAGGATCAAATCCACCAGCGGTTTGCCGGTCTCCGGGTCGATCTTGGTGAAGATGTCGGCGGTGATCTCAATCAAAAACGATTTGAGTTCCCCTTCGTTCCACTGGGCAAAAATGTCGTGCAACTCGGCGGCCCCCAGACCCAGGGTCTGGCGCAGCAGGTCGTAGGCTTCGGCGATGAGTTGCATATCGCCGTACTCGATGCCGTTGTGGACCATCTTCACGTAGTGGCCGGCGCCGCGCGGGCCGATATAGGTGACACAGGGGCCGTCGTCCACCTGGGCGGCAATCTTGGTGAGAATCGGAGCCAGATCGTCGTAGGCGGTCCTCGGTCCGCCGGGCATCAAGCTGGGACCGTTGAGGGCACCCTCTTCGCCGCCCGAGACGCCCATCCCTACGAAGCGCAGTCCGAGCGCTTCGATCTCGCCGGAGCGCTTCTCGGTGTCGGTAAACAGCGAATTGCCGCCGTCGATGATCACGTCGTCTTTTTCGAGCAGTGGCTTGAGATGACCGATCACCGCGTCAACCGGAGCGCCAGCTTTGACCAGGATGATGATTTTGCGGGGGCGCTCCATGGAGGCGACGAATTCTTCCATGGTGAAAGTCGGATAGAGCGCCTTACCACGGGCGCGGCCTTCGGCCAGTTCTTTGGTCTTGGCGGTGGTGCGATTATAGACCGAGATCGCAAATCCGTGGTTGGCAATGTTAAGCGCCAGGTTCTCGCCCATCACCGCAAGGCCAACCAGCCCGATGCTGGGTTTTTCGGGGGTCGCCTGCGCGCCGGATTGCAGAGCCGATGTTTCCATAGAAGTCGCTTCCTTTCTTCAGTCCCAGTCTAGGCAGCGGATAGAACGCGCCGCCGGTCTCTCACGATTTGTTTAGCATTTGCCGGTAGGCAGGGTGTGCGAGTACGATTTGTTCACGCTGGGGGTGCGGACGGTCCGCACGATCGCTTCGCTGAGATCACACCCCTTGAACCTGATCCGGTTCGCACCGGCGAGAGGGAAGCAAAAGGAGTCACTATGCTACGCACCGAATGGATCGCGCGCCGGCACGGGCACGCCAATGTCTCGCAGATGTACTACGCTCGCCAGGGGCTCGTCACCGAGGAGATAGCCTACGTCGCCCGCCGCGAAAATCTTGAGCCCGAACTCGTCCGCTCCGAGGTGGCGCGCGGTCGGCTAATTATCCCCGCCAACATCCACCACCCCAACCTGGAGCCGATGGGTATCGGCATCGCCACCCGCTGCAAAGTCAACGCCAACATCGGCGCTTCGCCGAACGCTTCGAACCTGGGCGAGGAAGTGGCCAAACTGGAACTGGCCGTCAAGTACGGCGCCGACACGGTGATGGACCTGTCCACCGGCGGCGGCGATCTAGACGCGATTCGCAGTGCCATCATCCAGGCGAGCCCGGTGCCCATCGGCACGGTGCCGATGTACCAGGCCCTTGAAGTGGTCCACGGCAACGTCGAGAAGCTTACCCCCGAGCACATCCTGGATGTGATCGAAAAGCACGCCAAGCAGGGGGTCGATTACATGACCATCCACGCGGGCATCTTGATTGAGCATTTGCCTTTGACCCAGGGTCGCCTTACCGGCATCGTCTCGCGCGGCGGCGGCATCCTGGCGCGCTGGATGCTTGCCCACCACAAACAAAACCCGCTCTACACCCACTTCGACGAGATTATCAATATCTTCAAGAAGTACGACGTCTCCTTCAGCCTGGGCGATTCGCTCCGGCCCGGCTGTCAGCACGACGCGAGCGACGCCGCCCAGTTTGCCGAGCTGAAGACTTTGGGAGAACTCACCCGCCGCGCCTGGGCGCACGACGTGCAGGTGATGGTCGAAGGTCCCGGCCACGTGCCGATGCATCAGATCGAAATGAACGTGCGCAAGCAGATGCAGGAGTGCTCCGAAGCGCCCTTTTACGTGCTGGGCCCCCTGGTCACCGACATCGCCCCCGGCTACGACCACATCACCAGCGCCATCGGCGCCGCCCTCGCGGGCTGGTACGGCACCGCCATGCTCTGCTACGTGACGCCTAAAGAGCACCTGGGCCTGCCCAACGCCGAGGACGTGCGCACGGGGCTTATCGCCTACAAGATCGCTGCCCACGCCGCCGACATCGCCCGCGGCCGTCCGGGGGCGCGCGATCGCGACGACGAACTATCGCGCGCGCGCTACAACTTCGACTGGAACCGCCAGTTCGAGCTGGCCCTCGATCCTGAGCGCGCCCGCGAGTACCACGACGAGACCTTGCCGGCGGACATCTACAAATCCGCCGAATTCTGCTCGATGTGCGGTCCCAAGTTCTGCCCGATGCAAACCAAAATCGACTCCAAGGCCCTGAGCGACCTGGAAGCGGCCCTCAAACCCCAACCGGTCGCAGCCCAGGAGTAAGGTTTTGAATTGTTTTGCAAGGGATGTCATCCAGGCATCCCTTGCGCTTCGGGCAGTTTGCGGTTAGAGGCGGAACGGACACAGCCGAGGGAGCCACGCCCCCATAGGCCGGACTGGCGATGATCATCCGCTATGCTCTCTGTAGTCGGTCTGTATCTATCTTGCGCCGGTCAACCAAAGTGAATCTTCCCCTGGTTACTCGTGCCCAGCAACACAGCAAGAGAACTGCAATCGTCACCGCTGACGGGCAGTTTTCCTACCAGGATCTGCTTGGTCTTTCCGGTCGGATCGCAACCCGGCTTCTCGATGGTGCCGACGATCTGCGCGAAGCACGGGTTGCCTTTCTGGTTCCACCGGGTTTTGAGTACGTCGCGACCCAGTGGGGCATCTGGCGGGCAGGCGGCATCGCTGTGCCCTTGTGTGTCTCCCATCCCCGCCCCGAGCTGGAATATGTAGCTACCAATTCGGATGCGTCCATTGTGGTTGCCCATCCCAGTTTTGAAGCCCTACTGCGCCCAATCGCCGAGGACCATCGACTGCGGTTTATCCTCACCTGCGACCCCCCACTCTCTGACGTAGTTCAGCTCCCGCAAGTCGAGATTTCCAGACGCGCCCTGATTCTCTACACCAGCGGCACCACCGGAAAACCCAAGGGAGTCGTGACCGCCCACGCCAATATCCAGGCGCAGGTCACCAGCCTGGTTGAAGCGTGGGAGTGGACCGCGGGCGATCGCATCTTGCATGTTTTGCCTTTGCATCACATTCACGGCATCGTCAATGTGTTGACCTGTGCGCTATGGGCCGGAGCCGAGTGCCACATGATGGACAAATTCGATGCCGATCTCGTCTGGGATCGCATCTGCGCGGGAAACTTGACGCTGTTTATGGCGGTTCCCACTATCTACGCCAAATTGATCGCATCCTGGGAAAAAGCTGCCAGCGCCCGGCAAATGGCCATCTCCAAAGGCTGCGCCGGGATGCGGTTGATGGTGAGCGGCTCGGCGGCTCTACCCGTTCAAGTGCTGCAACGTTGGCAGACCATCAGTGGCCACTTGCTGCTGGAGCGCTACGGCATGACTGAGATCGGCATGGCCCTTTCAAATCCGCTTTACGGCCAACGGCGGGCAGGCTATGTCGGGGTGCCGTTGCCCCAGGTGGACGTGCGATTGGTCGATGAAAGCGGCGCTCCCGTTGCGGCAGAAACGCCCGGAGAAATCCAGGTGAAGGGTCCGGGGGTATTTTGGGAATACTGGCGCAAGCCGGATGCAACCGCCAAAGCCTTTCAAGACGGCTGGTTCTGCACAGGCGATCTCGCCGTCGTCGAGCAAGATTGTTATCGCATTCTGGGTCGGATCAGCGTCGACATCATCAAAACCGGAGGCTACAAAGTTTCGGCTCTGGAAATCGAAGAAGTCCTGCGCACCCATCCCGACATCCAGGAGTGCGCCGTGGTCGGAGTGGCCGATCTGGAGTGGGGAGAGCGGGTCTGCGGGGCATTGGTGCTCAAATCGGGCTGCAATTTGGCCTTGGAACCTTTGCGCAACTGGGCAAAAGCACGCCTGGCAGCTTACAAAGTGCCGACCCGCATCCTGACGGTCGAAGAACTACCTCGCAACGCGATGGGGAAAGTTACCAAGCCAGCCGTAGTGCAATTATTCGGATCAAAATCGACCTGATGGAGTTATCCGGTGCCAGAGAACACCGGAGAGCTTATCTCAAGTGACAAACATACTTTCTGGCACTTCGCACCCTCAGATCTCCGTCGTAGTCGCCACGCAACGCGTGCAGGCCCTCTCAAAATAAACCCATCCCACCCACCAGGTCTCGTTCCCAATCACGCCCCTAAGTCCGGGGGGGTGGCATCCCCCCGACGCGGGGAAGGGAGAGCGCGAGAGGGAGACCCCCTTCGGGTCTCCCTCTCGCACCCACAGACCCGCGTGCCCAGCAAAAATCCACAGACCCCCATTCCAAACCAACTGTCAGCCTGCAGCGGTTTTCAGACTGACACCTGCAGGATCGGTGCTTCGCTTACCCGTCGACTTTCCCACAGCCGACGCAGGAGCACCTGGGTCGCCAGTCGGCCGGTCTGGGCCGCTCCGTTCATAAAACCGTAGAACTCATCGCTCAGGTGCTCCCCGGCAAAGATGAGGTTGCCGAAGTTGACATCTTGCCGGAAAGCGGGGATCACCGATTCGATGTAGAGAAAACCGCCGAACTCTGTGAGTTGTCCCGGTTTGAAGTTAGTGTAGCCGCCGCCGATCCAGGGATCTTGATTCCACCGGGTGCGCGAGAACTGACCGTTTGCTGCCGCCTGGGCACCGCCCACCACCGCCTCGAAGCGCTGCAAAAAGGCGCTGCCCAAAGTTTGCGCTCCAAGCGGCTGGGTGGCAACAACTTCCCGGCCACCCATGAAGAAGGTCAATGCCGCATCGCTGCTGGCCGGTTGGCGCTGGGTGTCCTCCCAAACTGTCGAGAAACCTAAATCCGTCCACACTTCAGCGATAAACCCTTCTTCCTGGCGCCAGACGCGCTCGGAGAACCCGGCGAAGAGTTTTTCGTTGAAGCCCAAGCTCACTTCCTCGATGAAGCGCCTGAAGGCGGGTGGCAGCGGCACCTGGAAATCGATCTTTTTGAGTCCATTGACCGGGATGGCAACGATCACAAAATCCACCTCGCGCGTTTGACCACCGGCAAAGCTCAAACGGTACTTTTGCCCGATTTTTGCAAGCCGGGTGAGGGCCATCCGGGCGTGGATCTGACCCGGCAGGAATGCAGCAAGGCTGTCGATCAGCCGTTCGCTCCCGCCTTCCACGACAAAGATTTCGTCGCTGGAGCCGAGCACTTCGACGTCCTCGCCGTCCACTACGGGCAAATTGAACAATAGTTGCAGCGCGGAAGATTCCTGCGGTTCGACCCCGTACTCCGTGCGGATCGAATTTTCGATCAGTGTGCGAATGAAGGGATCAGCAATCTTATCGGCGTGGATATCCAGGTACTGGGTCACAGACAATCGGTCGAAGCGGGGGGCAAACGTGTCGAAATCCTCATCGAGCAAAGCTGCATCCTTTGCAATCTGCTCGGCGAGGGGACGCAACTTTTCGGCCACTTCGGATTCGGGGCGATTCTGACCGTCAAAATAGTAACCGGTCTCCGGGAAGGGGAACTTCTGCGCGTCCTTCGCCCGATTGAACAAGGGCAAGTTGAATTCTTGAGCCAAAGTCAACAGATCCCGATGGTTGGAATTGATGAATGCACCCCCCAGTTCGACGATAAGCCCTGGGCCGACGGCGTTCTTGTTCGATTGAATGCGCCCGCCGACAAAAGCCTTGGCTTCGTAGACATCGGCCTTGAGCCCCAATTTTTTGAGCTGGTAGGCCGCATTGAGTCCGGCGATTCCGCCGCCGACAATAGCGATACTTGGCGACTGATTTTGGGCGAAGTCCGGGGCCGCTCCTCCTGTCGAGGCCGCCGAGAGAACCCCTGCCGCCGTGGCGAAAACGATAAAGCCACGGCGGGACATCCGAAAATCCCCTTGACAAATTGGCATCGCTCGACCCGCCGCTTTGCAATTGGCCCGGCGCGCTTGTTGCAGCAGGTCAATCAAGGATTGAAATAGTACCGAGTGGGTCATGATGAAAGCTCCTTGCGCAAAAACCCTAGCAATTCGACTTTAGGAAGCCTAGGGTTCTATGTCCATGGAAGATTGGGACGTTAAGCGCTGTCACCTTCGATGTGGGCTTGCTGAGCCCAATGGCTGATATTTCTTTTTGTTGTGTCGAGGGACTTATCGCCCTGAGTCCTACAAACGGGTACTGCCCCTGCCCGGCAGACGTTCTATCCCCCGACAATCCGGGTCGTGCGCGCCGAGAAGCCCTTGCGCTGGAGGGCCTGAATCAGCGAACTGTCGTTGCTGACCCGAAACTGGGGACCGAAGCGCACCAGTTTGTGGCGGAGGTCGGTCTTGACCGAGGCAATGACCGGGATGTGGGCGCTCTCGTTCTGGTGCGCCTGCAATACGTCGCGGATCTGGTGCCAGGTTTGCAGGTCGGCGCGCGGTTCGAGGTCGATGACCACCATGCGGACTTCTGCGATCGGCTCCGCGTCCTGGATGATCAGTTGCGGCCGGTCGTCGCGCACGTCCAGCTTGGCCCAGAGCATCAGCCGCGCGTCGGAGACAAAGTAACTGCCCACCCGCTCGTAGGTCTTCGGAAACACCACCGCCTCCGTCGAGCCGGTCAGATCTTCAATCTGGACGATCGCCATGCGGTCGCCTTTTTTGGTGACGACATTTTTGACATCCAGCACCAGGGCGATGGCGCTCACAGTACTCTCGGCCCGGCAGTCGGCCAGGTCCGCGAGGTTGATCGGGGCAAGCAGGCGCGCACTCTCGCGCACGGCCTTGAGGGGGTGATCGGAAATATAGAAGCCTAATAGTTCCCGCTCGAACTTGAGCTTGTCCGCAGGCGGCAGATCCGGCGTGGGCTGAGCGCTGGGAGCGCTCTGATAGCCGGTCGGGTGACGATCCCCGCTGCCTGAGAGTGCATCAAAAAGATTGAACTGGCCAAGGGCGCGGTCGCGGGCACGATCCTGTGCCCAGTCCACTACCTTTTCCATGTCGGCAATCAACTGTCCCCGATTGGACGAAAATGCATCGAACGCCCCGGCTTTGATGAGCGATTCGAGGGCGCGCTTGTTGATTACCCGCATGTCCACCCGATCGCAAAGATTCGCGAGGTTCTCGAATGGCCCCTGACTGTCGCGAGCGTCGAGCAACGCCTGGATCGCTCCTTCACCAACGTTTTTGACCGCTCCCAATCCAAACAGAATGCTCTTCTCCTGGGGCGTAAAGTCGAAATCCGAACGATTGATATCCGGCGGTTCAATGCCAATGCCCATGCCCATGCAGCTGGCGATATATTTTTGTACCTTGTCCTGATCGCCTTTGACCGAACTGAGCAGCGCGGCCATGTACTCGACCGGGTAGTGCGCTTTTAAGTACGCCGTTTGGAAAGTAACATAACCGTAGGCAGCAGAATGGGATTTATTGAAACAGTACTCCGCGAACACAACCATCTGCTCAAACAACTCATCCGCCACGCGACTATGTACGCCGTTTTTGGCAGATCCATCCACGAAAATGGAGCGATGCTTCTCCATCTCTTCGCGCTTTTTCTTGCCCATTGCCCTCCGGAGAAGGTCGGCTTGACCGAGGGTATAACCACCCAATTCCTGGGCGACTTTCATAATCTGTTCTTGATAGCATAGAACGCCATAAGTCTCTTTCAGTATGGGTTCCAGCAGTGGATGCAAATATTCTATTTTTTTGCGGCCATGTTTTCGGTTGATAAATTCCGGGATAAGCCCGGCGTCCAGTGGACCCGGACGATAAAGAGCAAGAATTGAAGAAATATCCTCAATATTTGAAGGACGTAGATCGCGCACGATCGCTTTCATTCCTGAGGATTCAAGTTGAAAAATTCCCTCCAGATCTGCCTTACTCAGTAGTGCGTAGGTTCCGGAATCTTCCAGCGGCAAATTGTCCAGGTCGATGCGGACCCCCCGGTAACGCTCGATCAACTCCTGGGCGCGATGGATCATCGTCAGGTTTCTCAGCCCCAGAAAGTCCATCTTGAGCAGGCCCAGATCGGCGATGTCCTCCATGTAGTACTGGGTAATCACCTGGCCGTCGTTGTTGCGCTGCACAGGCACCAACTCGTCGAGGGGCACACTCGAAATCACCACCCCGGCGGCGTGCACGCCGAAGGTTTTGTTGGTGCCCTCGATGCGCATGGCGAGTTCCACCCATTTTCTGACCCGCTCGTCGCCCTCGTAGGACTGCTTGAACTCGGGGGCAGGGGTTTCCTCGGAGATCATCTTCTTGAGCGGGACGGGTTTGCCGCGCACGACCGGGATGAGCTTGGCGAGCTTGTCCGCCTCGCCGTAGGAAATATCAAGCACTCTGGCGACGTCCTTGAGCACCGCTTTGGAGGTGAGGCGGTTGAAGGTGATGATCTGCGCCACGTACTGCTCGCCGTACTTCTCGGTGACGTAGCGAATCAGTTCGTCGCGCCGCTCGATGCAAAAGTCGGTGTCGATGTCGGGCATCGACTTGCGCTCCGGATTGAGGAAGCGCTCAAAAAGCAGGTTGTAGCGCACCGGGTCGATGTTGGTGATGCGAAGCGCATAAGCCACCAGGGACCCGGCCGCGCTGCCCCTACCCGGACCCACGGCGATGCCGTGATCGCGGGCGTACTTGATGTAGTCCCAGACCACCAGAAAGTAGGTGGCAAAACCCATCTGCTCGATGATGCCCAGTTCGTACTTGAGCCGTTCGCGGTAGTCCGGGGCAATGTCGCTGCCGAAGCGCTCGCGCATGCCCTGCCAGGTTACCTGCTCCAGGTAGCTCTCGGCGGTATGGCCGTGGGGGATCGGAAAGCGCGGCAGGCGCGAATCCCCCAATAGTTCGCGGTCATACTTTTCGACTTTTTCGGCGATCTCGAGGGTGGTGGTGAGCGCCTGGGCGATCACCTCGTCGCTCAGGTGGTCGCGAAACATGCTCGCCATCTGCTCGGCACTTTTGAGAAACTCGGTGCCGGTGTAGCGCATGCGGTTCTCTTCGACCACCAGCTTGCCCGTCTGGATGCACAGCAGCGCGTCGTGGGCATCGACATCCTCGCAGGAAGTAAAGTGCGAGTCGTTGGTGGCGATCACCTTGATGCCCAGTTCGCGCCCAAGGTGGACGACGGCGACGTTGACGACGCGGTCCTCGCGCTGGCCGTGATCCTGAATCTCCAAATAAAAATCGTCACCAAAAAGGTCTTTGTACCATTGGGTGGTACGGCGGGCCTGCTCGAACTGGCCGGCCAGGATGAGCTGCGGGATTTCGCCCCCTAGACAGGCGGAGGTGCAGATGATCCCCTCGTGGTATTGAACGAGCATCTCCTTGTTCATGCAGGGCCGCGAGAAGATCCCTTTGCCCTGCACTCCGTCCAGATGTGAGATCGTCACCAGCTTGACGAGGTTCTGGTAGCCGGTGAGGTTCTTAGCCAGCAGGATCTGGTGGTAGCGCCGGTAGCGGCGGCTCTTGTCGCGGATGTCGCCATTAATCACGTACCCTTCGGTGCCCACGATCGGCTTGAGCCCGGCGGCGCGGCACTTTTTAATCAGCTCGATGGCCCCGTACATCACCCCGTGATCGGTGATGGCGATGGCCGGCATCTCCAGGCCCTTCGCCCGCTCGATGAGGTCCGGCACCTGGCTGGCACCATCCAGCAAACTGTAGTCGCTATGGGTGTGGAGATTGACGTACTGCATGGCGAGACACTATGGGCACAGGTCATTATCCTACAGGGGCACTAAATCTGGATCAACCGGCAAGTAGCTCAGGGTTGTCATGAACATGTGTTTACAAACGATTGTAGTGCAGCCGCTTCCACCTGACGAGGGAGACCGATGCCGTCCGGGAATGATTACCATGGTGGAGTGCGATGGATCGCACCGATGCCCGTTCTCCCCATACCCCCACTGGATCATGAAAAAACTGCTTGTGCTCGGCGCCCTGGCTGTTGGCACTTTTGCTCTGCCTGCTCAGGCGCAGTACTATCCTCCCGACTACGGTCCGGGCTACCAGTACGACCAGGGCTACTACAACGGCAGCAATAACCAGTACAGCCAGGGCTATAACGACGGTTACCGCTGCGGCCGCTACGAGGATTGCGCCGGCGGTGCTCGCTCCTCCGGGCAGTACTCGCGCTACGGCTATTCCTCCTCCGGCTACAACCGCTCCGGTTACAGCAACTATGGGCGCTACGGCAACGTCTACGGCCGTCCCCAGAGCCTCGAAGGCGTATTGATCCAGCAGGGGCTCAATATCCTGTTGCGCTCGGTGCGCTAATTTTGCCCTACAAGCCCATCGAATTATCATAGAAGACTGGTGTTTCCAGGGTGAACGGTGACCAAACAGTGCCATCGCCCTGCCCGCCCAGGTGCTGCAGACCCTGGGAGCGGTGCTGCTCGAAAAAGACAAAGCCGAGCAGCACCTCATCCGCAGCGGTCTCTCGTACACGATCCTTCGGCCGGGCGGCCTCAAGTCCGAACCGGCCACCGGCAACGGCGTGCTCACCGAAGATCCGCGGGTGGGCGGGACCATCCACCGTGCTGATGTGGCCGCACTGGCCTGCCGCTGCCTCGCATCGGCCCGCGCCAGAAACCGGGTGCTTTCAGCTATCGACCGCCAGATGGCGTATGGTGGGGGGGATTTTGAGGTTGTTCGAGCCGTGATCGAAAAGACCGGAGATCCCCTGCAGGCGGTGTCCCAGGATGCCCCGAGCTGTTTTACCGCCATCATCTCCCCGGCCGACCGCGTGCAGGTGCTGGCCGAGGCTCTGCCCTACATTCAGCGCTTTGCCGGCAAGACGATCGTCGTCAAGTACGGCGGTGCGGCGATGGTCAAAGAAAACCTGCGCGACCTAGTCATTCGCGACATCGTGTTTCTAGCCACCGTCGGCATCAAGCCGGTGGTCGTCCACGGCGGCGGACCTGAGATTAACAGCTGGCTGGAGCGGCTCAACATTCCGGTGCAATTTGTCGGCGGCTTGCGGGTGACCGACAAGATCACCATGGAAGTGGTGGAGATGGTCCTCGCTGGCAAGGTGAATAAATCGATCGTTCAGATGATCAACCAGGCGGGCGGCTCGGCGGTGGGGCTTTGCGGTCGCGACGGCTCGATTATCGAGGCGCGTCCCCACAAGAGCGCCCAACTGCAGCCGGACATCGGCTTTGTGGGCGACATCCAGAGCGTCAACCCCAAACTGATTCAGTCGCTGCTCAAAGAAGGTCACATCCCGGTGCTTTCGAGTGTGGCGAGCGACGAGAACGGCCAAGCCTACAACATCAACGCCGACACTGCCGCCGGGGAACTCGCAGCGGCCCTCGATGCCGAGAAATTGATTCTGCTCACCGATACCCCGGGGATTTTGCTGGACAAAGACCATCCCAGGTCGCTGATTCGAAAACTGGACATCTACCAGGCCCGCAAACTGATCGCCGAAGGCGTCGTGGACGGGGGCATGATCCCCAAAGTCCAGTGCTGCGTGCGCGCCCTCGCCCAGGGGGTTCGCGCCGCCCACATCGTCGATGGTCGGCAGATGCATGCGCTCCTGCTGGAGGTCCTTACCGATCAGGGTATCGGCAGCATGCTGGTTGCCTCGGAACTTGTTTGATTGGACGATCAAATTTTGTCAGGATCGACACCTTGATTGCGAAGGTATGCCGCCAAGCGTTCCGCTCTTTCTTCGGGGGAAGGGAACCTTTGCCCGTCTTCGCCAAACCAGTACAACCATTCGCGCTCCCAGCCATTGAACTGTCCACGCCCCCGTCCCAAACTCAGCCCGATACCCTCCAGCCAAACGGGCTCCCCCGGAAGGCGCGCGAAGGTACCCTGATTCAATTCATAGATTTCGAGCGGTTCGCGTTTGCGCCGAAGATTTGGATTGTAGATGGCATAATATCGGACACCAAGTTCTGCATAGTCTTTGAGCTTTCGGTTGTATTCACTGCGATAGGTTCTGGAGACGACTTCCAAAACCAGAACCGGGACAACCTCACCTTCTTCCCACAGCACATAGCTGGGTCGACCGTTCTCCCCTTTGAATCTCGACACGCCCACGCACAGAAAGCCGTCCGGCACGATTGGGGGTTCGTCCGGAGCGTAGTAGACGGCCATGTCGATGCCGAAAAACCAGTCTTCGCGGTGCTTCCACAGGGAAGCCAGGATGATCTTCAACAGGGTAGGGACAGCATCCTGTAGTTCATTATCCACGGGAGTCTCATCGGAATCTGGCAGTTCCGCAGAAGAAGGCAGATGCTCAACAAGCGGGTCGTACTGCACCGTGGGAACCTCGAAGTGCCGGATAGCCCCATTTTGGCAAGGGTGGCAGATTGAAGCTATGCAGATTCGGGGCCGACCATCCCGGCCTCGAATCTCTGCCGCTAAAAATTAAAGCTTGACTTCGATGTCGACGCCCGCCGGCAAATCGAGGCGCATCAGCGCGTCGATCGTCTTTGCCGAGGGTTGGTAAATGTCGATGATCCGGCGGTGGGTGCGCGTCTCAAAGTGCTCGCGCGAATCTTTGTCGACGTGCGGCGATCTGAGAACGCAGTAACGGCGGATGCGCGTGGGCAGCGGAATCGGTCCCACGGCGGCGGCGTTGGTGCGGTTGGCCGTATCGACGATCTTTGAACAGGATTGATCGAGCAGGCCGTGATCGAACGCCTGCAGGCGAATGCGGATTTTTTGCTGGGTGAGCGCCATGGCTTGGAATCCTCAGGGCAAAGGGTGGGGCGGAATCGCCCCACCCTTTGCGGGTGAATCTACTTTACTTCAGGATCTTGGAGACAACGCCCGCACCCACGGTGCGGCCGCCCTCGCGGATGGCAAAGCGCATGCCGTCCTCGATGGCGATCGGGTTGATCAGTTCAACGGTCATCTTGATGCGGTCGCCGGGCATCACCATCTCGGCGGACTTACCTTCGTCGTCGGTGAAGGTGACGATCGTGCCGGTCACGTCGGTGGTGCGCACGTAGAACTGCGGGCGGTAGCCGGCGAAGAAGGGGGTATGGCGGCCGCCTTCTTCTTTGCTGAGGATGTAGACCTCGCCCTCGAACTGGGTGTGCGGGGTGATCGAGCCGGGCTTGGCAAGCACCATGCCGCGCTCCACGTCCTCTTTTTTGATCCCGCGCAGGAGTACGCCGATGTTGTCGCCCGCCAGGCCCTCATCGAGGGACTTCTGGAACATCTCCAGACCGGTGACGGTGGTGGAGCGGGTCCCGCGGATACCCACCAGTTCGATAGTTTCGCCGACTTTGACCTTGCCGCGCTCGATACGGCCGGTGGCGACGGTGCCGCGGCCGGTGATCGAGAAGACGTCTTCGACCGCCATCAAGAACGGCTTGTCAATCGCCCGCTCGGGAGTCGGGATGTAGGCATCGACCGCGTCCATCAGCGAATAGATGCAATCGACCCAATCGTCCTTGCCGCGGATGAGCTTTGGCTCGGAGGCCATCTTCTCGAGGGCCATCAGGGCCGAGCCCGCCACAATCGGGATATCATCGCCAGGAAAGTCGTACTTGGAGAGCAGCTCGCGCACTTCCAGTTCGACCAGTTCCAGCAATTCGGGGTCGTCGAGCTGGTCTTTTTTGTTCAAGAAGACGACGATATTGGGCACGCCGACCTGACGGGCAAGCAGGATGTGCTCGCGGGTTTGGGGCATCGGACCGTCCGCCGCCGAGACCACCAGGATGGCACCATCCATCTGGGCGGCGCCGGTGATCATGTTCTTGACGTAGTCGGCGTGACCGGGGCAGTCCACGTGGGCGTAGTGGCGCTTCTCGGTCTCGTACTCGACGTGGGCGGTGTTGATCGTGATGCCGCGGGCCTTTTCTTCGGGGGCCTGGTCAATTTCGTCGTACTTCTTGGCCTTGGCGCGGCCGAGCGCGGCCAGCGTCATGGTGATGGCCGCCGTCAGCGTCGTCTTGCCATGGTCGACGTGACCAATGGTCCCGATGTTGACGTGCGGTTTATTCCGTTCGAACTTAGCGCGAGCCATGGGTTTCCTTTCCTCTAGTTAAGCGTTCCCTTTGTTTTTGGCGATGATCGTCTCGGCGACGTTGCGCGGCACTTCCTCGTAATGGCTAAACTCCATCGAGAAAGTACCACGACCCTGGGTCTTGGAGCGGATGTCAGTGGCATAACCGAACATCTCGGCCAGGGGCACCCGGGAGGTGACCTTCGAGACGCCTCCTTCGGTGTCCATCGATTCGATCTGACCGCGGCGGGCGTTGAGATCGCCCATCACATCGCCCAGAAAGTCGCCGGACACTTCGACCTCGACTTTCATCATCGGTTCGAGCAGCACAGGCTGCGCCTTTTGAGCCGCTTCCCGCAGCGCCAGCGAACCGGCGATCTTAAAGGCCATTTCGGAGGAATCGACGTCGTGGTAGGAGCCGTCCACCATCGTCACTTTCACATCGATGAGCGGGTAGCCTGCGATCACCCCCGACTCGCAGCGCTCCTTCATACCCTGCTCGGCCGGACCGATGTACTCCTTGGGCACCACGCCGCCGACAATCTTCGAGACGAACTCGAAACCCGTACCCGGCTCACCCGGTTCGAGGTTGATGACGACGTGGCCGTACTGACCCTTGCCGCCGGTCTGACGCTTGTAGAGGCCCTCGACATTGTTGACCGCTTTGCGGATCGTCTCGCGGTAGGCCACCTGCGGCGCGCCGACGTTGGCCTCGACCTTGAATTCGCGCAGCATGCGGTCCACTAGGATCTCAAGGTGCAGTTCGCCCATCCCCGCGATAATCGTCTGGTTGGTCTCCTGGTCGACGTGCACCCGGAAGGTCGGGTCTTCTTCGGAGAGCGACTGCAGCGCCTTGGAGAGCTTGTCGAGGTCGGCCTTGGTCTTGGGCTCGATGGCCACCGAGATGACCGGTTCCGGAATAAACAGCGATTCGAGGATGACCGGCGAATCTTCGGTGCACAGCGTGTCGCCGGTGAAGGTGTCCTTGAGGCCGACCACCGCGCCAAGGTCGCCCGCGCGTAACTCGTCCACCTCGATGCGATCGTCGGCCTTCAGCACGATGAGCCGCGAGATGCGCTCTTTCTTGTCCTTGCTGGCGTTGAGGGCGTAGCTGCCTTTTTGCAGCACACCCGAGTAGACGCGCACGAAGGTGAGCCGTCCGTAGGGGTCGGCCATGATCTTGAAGGCCAGGGCCGAGAGCGGCTGGCTGTCGTCGGCGCTGCGCTCGACCTCGGTGCCGTTGGGCAGCAGGCCTTTGATGGGCGGGATGTCGATGGGCGAGGGCAGATAGTCGAGCACCGCATCGAGCATCTGCTGCACGCCTTTGTTCTTGAAAGCCGAGCCGCAGAGCATCGGCACGATCGTGTTGGCGACGGTGCCTTTGCGCAGAGCGGCTTTGATCTCAGCTTCGGTAAGCTCTTCGCCGCCAAAGTACTTCTCAAGCAACACATCGTCGGTCTCCGAAACCGCTTCGATGAGCTTGGCGCGGTACTCCTGCACCAGTTCCTCCATGTCTGCGGGGATCGCTTCGACCCGAATGTCGGTGCCGATATCGTTGCCGTAGACGTAGGCCTTCATGCCCACCAGATCGACAATGCCGCTCAGGGTATCCTCGGCGCCGATGGGTAACTGAATGGGCACGGCATTGGCCCGCAGCCGGTCGCGCACCTGGCTGTAGACCTTGTAGAAATTGGCGCCAGTACGGTCCATCTTGTTGACGAAGATAAAGCGCGGCACGTTGTAGCGGTTGGCCTGGCGCCAGACGGTCTCGGTCTGGGGTTGCACGCCACCCACCGAGCACAGTACGGTGATCACTCCATCCAGCACACGCATCGAGCGCTCGACTTCGATGGTGAAGTCGACGTGACCGGGGGTGTCGATGATATTGATCTTGTGCTCGAGGGCACCGGGCAGCGGCTGGGTGGGATTTTCGGGGTCGCGGCGGGTCCAGGCGGTGGTGATCGCCGCCGCGGTGATCGTGATGCCGCGCTCGCGCTCCTGGGCCATCCAGTCGGTGACGGTGTTGCCCTCGTGCACCTCGCCAATCTTGTGGATCACCCCGGAGTAGAACAGAATGCGCTCGGTCGTGGTAGTCTTGCCAGCATCGATGTGTGCCGCGATGCCGATGTTGCGTACCCGCTCCAGGGGAATGTTGCGTGCCACGGTTACCTCCTCGCATTCATCGCGAGTTCGAAAAGTTCTGTAACAATCCTAGCCCAACTGCCCACACCATTGGCGTCGCTTGCACAGCGAACCGCCGCCGCTTACCGGTTAGTAACGATAGTGGGCAAAGGCTTTGTTGGCCTCGGCCATGCGGTGCGTTTCTTCGCGCTTGCGCACCGCCGAGCCGGTGTCGTTGGCGGCGTCCATCAGCTCGTTGGAAAGCTTGTCGACCATGCTCTTGCCCGAGCGCTTGCGGGAGAACTGCACCAACCAGCGCAGGGCAAGGGAAGTGCCGCGCTCCTGGCGCACCTCCATGGGCACCTGGTAAGTCGCCCCACCGACGCGGCGGGCCTTGACCTCGATGCGGGGGGTGCAGTTGAGCACCGCCTGGTTAAACACATCGAGCGGCTCGCGCCCGGTGCGCTCCTGCACGCGTTCGAGCGCCGAGTAGAGGATGCGCTCGGCGGTGGCCTTTTTGCCTTCCTTCATTAGCTTGTTGGTCATCATCGTCACCAGCCTGGATGCGTAGAGCGGATCGGCGGTGACAGGACGCAGTATGGCGCGGGTACGGCGGGACATAGGTTTTGGTGGTTGTGGAAAGATTAACGTTTCTTACCGGCGGGAGCGGCAGGCTGTCCCGGTTTGGGACGCTTGGTTCCGTATTTGGAGCGGCTCTGCATACGGTTTTTGACCCCGGCAGTGTCGAGGGTGCCGCGGATGATGTGATAGCGGACGCCGGGCAAGTCCTTGACGCGACCGCCGCGGATCATTACC